>NZ_ASYA01000015.1:0-109510 GCF_001526585.1 Agrobacterium sp. LY4
CGGTCAGAACATAGGATGTCATTCGTTTTCCCTCAAAGACGTCGCGCCGGCATCAGCCAGCGCAGTTCGGCGCGTTCCATAGCGCAGCTCTGCGGCGGAGCAAAGCGTCAAGACGAACGCAGCCAAAGTCATAGGGCGGGAAAGGGCAGCGCGCCGTGCCGGAAGCGACATGGAATGTTCCATGGCCAGCACCATTTGGGCCAGCACGGCGACGCAGGGTGTTTCGGCAGGTTGCCGGCCTCAGGCGCGGCGCAGGCGCATCGCCGTGCGGCCGCGACCGTCGAGCAGTTCGAGCGTGCCGCGGCGCGGCTCCAGCCTGAAGGAGCGGGCGCCCTCCAGCGCTTCGATGAACTGCCGTTCCTGGCGCATGATGTCAGGCACGCAGGCCATCTGGGTGGAAATCATCCGGCCGAAATCGACGCGGTTGCGGCTGATCTTCACCTCGCCGCCGATGCCGTTGCAACCGGCATTGCCGGAAACGCGGCCCTCGCGGGTAATTTCCAGCGTCGCCTGACGGCGGCCGCGAACCCGCTCGCCAAGGATGTCCTGTACCAGCCAGCGCCCATCGATACCGGCTTCCGGCTCCGGCCGGCCCGGGCCGGCACCGACGCGCTCAAGCACGAGGTCGGTATCGTCGCGACCGCCGGTCAGCACCGAATAACGGCGGGTGGTGGTGAAGAGCAGCCGGTCGCGGTCGCGGATTTCGGCGCTCAGCGCATAGGAGCGGCGGCCACGGATGTCGCGGTCATCATAACGCAGCACGAAGGGCACCGGCACCTGCCCACGCGGGCGGATGGTGGTCTCGGCAATCGTCTGCGACCGCGCATCCGCCAGCGAAACGTCGATCAGCCGCACGGTAACGGTCGCGCCCGGCGGCAGGGCGATGCGCTCGCGATAGGAAACGCTGCCGCGCAGGCTTGCCGGTGCGGCAGCCGCGCCGCCCGCTGCAAAAAGCGGCGCAAGCGCAACAAGCCCGGCGAAACTGCGGCGCGAAAGAAGAGGTTGGCGGTCGGTCATGGTGCTTGCTCCGTGCTGGTGCCGATCAAATTTCAGCGGATGATAAAAAACGGCACTGAACGGGCGATGAACCGGTGGTTGTTTTCTCACGCGTGAGCCGGTGAGGTCCCAGGCGAATGATGACGCGTGCGTGCGATTATGAAAGCAGTGGGGAGGCTGCTGGCAGCCTCCCCACGGGTCTCAGCCGCGGAAACCGTCCCGCAGCGCTTCGAACTTCGCCAGTTGCCCGGCCAGCAGTTCCTTGTTCTCGTCGCGGCGGACGAAAATCTTGAACATGGCGCTGCCGGCGGCGTTCATGAACCAGACGGAACAGGAGCGGCGGCCGTGGAAGCCGCGGTCGACGAAGGTGATGCCGGCGCAATTGTCCTTCTTGATGTGACCGCCGATGGGGCTGTCGCCGTGGATGTTGAACCAGCCGTGGCTTTCGCTGCCTTCCGGCAGGTGGCCCGGCACTTCGAACACGATATCGCCGGTCTGCACGATCATCAGGACTTCGCCCCACCCGCGCATCTCGTTCCAGATGGCGTCGAAGCGGTCGGCGGCAGCGGAAACGGCGGCACCTTCCGGCAGGATCGCCAGGATTTCGGCCGGCGTCACCTCGGCCTTGGCGGCGATGGCCTCCACGATACCATCAGGCTTTTCGGCGAGCGCAGCGGCGGCGCGGGCCTGCCTGTCGTCGTCGGTCTTTTGGGCTGCAATGCTCATCGGGCGGCCTCAGGCGGCAATCGAACGGCGTTCGCCATTCTTGTCTTCATGGATGATGACGTCGAAGCCTTCGAAATGCGGGCCGGAGAGATATTCCACCTTACCGCGATTTTCGCCGGCCTTGGCGTGGGCGGCGCGGAACTGTTCGGATTTCGTCCAGGCGAGGAAATCGTCCTTGGTGGCCCAGACGGTGTGCGAGGCATAAAGCGTGTGGTCATCTGCCTTCGGGCCTTTCAGCATGTGAAATTCGATGTAGCCCGGCAATTCGCTCAGATGCGATTTGCGCTCGCGCCAGATGGATTCGAAGGTTTCTTCATAACCCGGCACGACACGAAAACGGTTCATTGCGATAAACATGAAATTCTCCCTTTAAGTTTCCAGTTTGAGTCAGGATATCCAGCCGCGGGGAGGTTGGAAAGGGGTTCACGACAAAGCGAACAAATTTACTCCACTTATCGATTGCGCCGCCCATAAACATGTGTAAAGAACTCAAGATTAATTGGCGCAGGGAAAGCCGCGCCGGGTCGTGTTTCAGGATAGCGCCATGTTGAATTCCCGCCTTCGTTCCTTCGTTTTCGCCGCTCTCGTGCCCGCCGCAATCGCCTTTGCCGCACCTGCCGCCATGGCTTCGGACAAGGGCAATCCGGAAGCGAAACGCATCGTCGCGGTGGGCGGCACGGTCACCGAAATCCTTTATGCGCTGGGCGCAGGAGACCGCGTCGTTGCGCGTGACAGCACCAGCAGCTATCCGGCCGATGCATTTGCCAAGCCGGATATCGGTTACATGCGGGCGCTCTCGTCGGAAGGCATCCTGTCGCAAAAGCCCGATCTCATCCTCTCCGAAGACGGGTCCGGCCCGGCGGATGTCATCGCCATCCTGAAGGCAAGTGCGGTGCCGTTCGTCACCGTCGATACGCCGCCGAGCGGCGACGCCATCCCCAAAAAGATCGAGGATGTCGGCGCGGCAGTCGGTCTTTCTGACAAGGCGAAGGCGCTGGCTGCCGAGACCAAGGCCGGGCTCGATGCGCTCGCCAAAGATGTCGCCGCCGTGCCGGAAAAGGGCAGGAAGCGGGTTCTCTTCGTGCTTTCCACCGCCGGTGGCCGCATCATGGCGGCGGGCAAGGATACAGAAGCCGCCGCGATCATCGAAATGGCAGGTGGCATCAATGCGGCTCAGGAGATCACGGGTTACAAGCCGCTGACGGATGAGGCGGTCATTGCCGCGGCACCCGACGTGGTGCTGACCATGGCGCGCGGCGACCACGCCGCCAAGGCGGATGAGACTTTCGCGCTGCCGGCCTTCCAGTCCACGCCTGCCGCTGCCAGCAAGGCGCTCATCAGCATGGATGGGCTTTATCTCATCGGTTTTGGCCCGCGCACGCCCGCTGCGGGCCGCGAGCTGGCAGCCAAGCTCTATCCTGAGGTGGTGAAGCCGTGAGCCTTGCAGCCTTGAGTTCCGCTGAAGGCAGGGTTGCGGGCGACAGATCCCGTCAGGGGGTCGTCACCCTCGCCGTGCTCGTCGGCATCCTGCTGTTTGCCTGTGGCGTGTCGCTGGTCAGCGGACCCACGGGCGTCGGCATGTCCGAACTCTGGGCTTATTTCACCGGCGGCGCGGATCAGCTCGATGCGCGCGACAGGGTCATTCTCGAGGCGGTTCGTCTGCCTCGCACGGCGCTTGGCATATTGATCGGCGCGGGGCTTGCCGTTTCGGGGGCGATGATGCAGGGCCTGTTTCGCAATCCGCTGGCCGATCCCGGCATTGTCGGCGTCACCTCGGGTGCAGCGCTCTTCGCGGTCGCGGCCATTTCTCTCGGGGAAGGCGCGCTTGCCACCGTCGCCGTGTTTTTCGGCCCGCATTTTCTGCCGCTGATGGCGTTTTTCGGCGGGTTGCTGAACACCTGGGTACTTTACCTGATCGCGACGAAGGATGGCGCCACCTCCACCACCACGCTCATTCTGGCCGGCATCGCGGTGGCGGCGATCAGCGGTGCTTTGACGGGGCTGATGATTTTCATGGCCGATGACCGGGCGCTGCGCGACATTACCTTCTGGTCGCTCGGTTCGCTCGGCGGGGCCACGCCCGCCAAGGTGCTCGCCACCTTGCCCTTCATCGTCATCGTGCTGGCCATCATTCCCTTCGTCGCGCGCGGGCTGGATGCGCTCATTCTGGGCGATGCCGCCGCCTTTCACATGGGCATTCCGGTGCAGCGGCTGAAGCGGATCGTCATTCTGGCCGTTGCCGCCGCCTGCGGGGCAAGCGTGGCGGCGGCCGGCTCGATCGGTTTCGTCGGCATCGTCGTGCCGCATCTTCTGCGGCTCGCCATCGGCCCGTCGCACCGCTTCCTGCTGCCGGCCTCCGCACTTGGCGGGGCAGCACTTCTGCTTCTGGCCGATAGTTTCGCCCGCACCGTCGCGTCACCGGCGGAACTGCCCATCGGCGTCGTCACGGCGCTCATCGGCGCGCCGGTCTTCCTGTTCCTGCTATTGGGACGCGGCGGTTTTTCCATGCGGAACATGTCATGATCCGGGCCGAAAACCTCACTCTCATCCGCTCCGGCCGCCGGCTTCTCGATGCGGTCAGCGTCGATCTGAAGCCCGGCAAGGTCAATGTCATCATCGGCCCCAACGGTGCGGGCAAATCCACGCTGATGAAGGTTCTCTCGGGCGAAATGCGCGC
The DNA here is from genome assembly GCF_001526585.1 of Agrobacterium sp. LY4. NCBI lineage: Bacteria > Pseudomonadati > Pseudomonadota > Alphaproteobacteria > Hyphomicrobiales > Rhizobiaceae > Agrobacterium > Agrobacterium sp. LY4. The sequence goes on from NZ_ASYA01000015.1 coordinate 4,400, forward strand.
CGAGGGCGGTTCGGTGACCTATAACGACATCGACCTGCCGGCCTTCACGCCGGTCCAGCTCGCCCGTCTCAGGGCCGTGCTGCCGCAGAGCACCCAGCTTGCTTTCCCCTTCACCGCGCTCGAAATCGTGCGGATGGGGGCTGTCGCACAGGGGTCTCGCGCGCCGGAAGAGCAGGCACGCCGCGCGCTCGCCAAGGCCGGGCTGCGCGGTTTCGAGCAGCGGTCCTACAACATGCTCTCCGGCGGTGAGCAGCAGCGGGTGCAGTTTGCCCGGGCGCTGGCGCAGGTGCCGAACCCGATGGAAAATGGCGAGGCGCGGGCGCTCTTCCTCGACGAGCCCACCGCGAGTCTCGATATCGGCCACCAGATCGCGGTGCTGGAAACGGCGCGCGACTTTGCAGGCGGCGGCGGGCTGGTGCTTGCCATCCTGCACGACCTCAACCTTGCGGCGGAATTTGCCGATCAACTTATCGTCATGCATGGCGGCCGGGTGACGGCGAGCGGCCCCTCGCTGGAAACGATCAGCGACGAGACGATTGCAAGGGTCTATGGCATTGGCGGTGTCGTCGGCCGGCTGCCGGCGCGGCATATTCCTTACGTGCTGCCGCAGTCGCGCCACCGTTAAGGACCGTCCTTCGCCTCAGCTTTCCGGCCGGGTGGCGATGAAGAGCGCGGAGCCGAGCATGACGGCGGCGACGATGGCGGCCCGCAGCGGCGGCGGCTCGCTCAGAAACCAGAAAGCGGCGTAACTGACAGACATGGCAGAAAGTGCTGCGACCTTGGCGTTGCGGGCGATTGCGCCGCGTTCGCGCCATCGCCGCAGCGAAGGGCCGAATCTGGGGTGGGCCAGCAGCCATGCCTCGAGTCTTGGCGAGGAGCGGGAAAAACACCAGAGCGCCAGAAGCAGGAACGGCGTGGTGGGCAAAACGGGAAGAAACGCGCCGACAATGCCGGTCGCGACCATAAGCCAGCCAAGACAGAGATAAAGAAGGCGCATGCATAAGCCGGTATCATGAGTTCTCTACTCATGATAGAGCGGCGGCATTGAATCTGTCATCCCTGTTGCCGCAGGTCGTTGTCGCAGAGCCTTACCGCACGGGGCGAAGCAGAGGTTTTCTCCATCACATTTATCGTGATCGGCGTTTGGCCCGTCGGTCTAAAAGCGCCTTTAGGGTTGAAAGCGAAGCACGCAGTCTTTATCCCCTTGGGCCGCGATGCCCGGAGCATAACCGGGCCGTCAAAGGTTGAGAAGAAGAAGGAAAACACCATGGCCAAGCTGATCCACTCGATGGTCCGGGTGCTGGACGAAAAGCGTTCGGTGGAATTTTACAAACAGGCTTTCGGGCTTGAGGTTGCGGAACGCGCCGAGTTCGAAAACTTCACGCTGATCTATCTCAGCAATGCCGAGGGCGATTTCGAGCTGGAACTGACCGTTAACCGGGGTCGCGAAGTGCCCTATGCGCTGGGCGACGGCTATGGTCACCTTGCGGTCAGTGTGGCCGATGTGGATGGCGAGCACCAGCGCTTCACCGAGATCGGCCTTTCCCCCGGAAAAATCATCGAAGCCGATTATAAGGGCCAGCCTTTCGCGAAATACTTTTTCATCTGCGATCCGGATGGTTACAAGATCGAAGTGCTGCAACGCGGCAACCGGTTCAAATAAGCGCGATTATGGGAGAGGCGGGCATGGCAGAGGCAGGCGTCAAACTCGAGGATAGCTGGAAACGCGTTCTTTCCGGCGAATTCGCCAGCCCCTATATGCTCAAGCTGAAGGAGTTCCTGCTTGCCGAAAAGACCGCCGGCAAGCGCATTTTCCCCAGGGGTGCGGATTATTTCCGGGCGCTGGATCTCACGCCTCTCGATGAGGTCAAGGTCGTCATTCTAGGCCAGGACCCTTATCACGGGCTCGGTCAGGCGCATGGGCTGTGCTTTTCCGTCCAGCCCGGCGTGCGCATTCCGCCTTCGCTCGTCAATATCTACAAGGAATTGCAGAGCGATCTCGGCATTCGCCCGGTGGGTCACGGCTTTCTGGAAAGCTGGGCGAAACAGGGCGTGCTTCTGCTCAACAGCGTGCTGACGGTGGAAGAATCCCGCGCCGCCTCGCATCAGGGGCAGGGCTGGGAAAAATTCACCGACGCCGTCATTCGCGCCGTCAACGACGAATGCGACCATGTCGTCTTCCTGCTTTGGGGTTCCTATGCCCAGAAAAAGGCGGCCTTCGTGGACCAGCGCAAGCATCTCGTGCTGCGCTCGCCGCATCCGTCCCCGCTTTCGGCCCATAACGGCTTTTTCGGCAATGGCCATTTTTCCAAGGCAAACGCCTTTCTCGCCTCCCATGGCCGCCAGCCGATCGACTGGCAATTGCCGGAAACGGTGGGAAGCGACAAAAACCTTCTCTAGACACTCATAAAATACCTTTACGCTTCGCGGTTGTCGGGATTAAAGATAACCGGACTGCAAAGTGAAGGATTATGCCCGTGTCTCTCCTGTCTGCCGAAACCTCCGTCTCGCTGCCCGATCCGCTGTCGATCGTCGATGCTTTCGAGGATCATTTTTCCGAGCATATGGAGATGGAACGCGAAGGCGCGACAGTGCGGTTCAGGACGGAATACGGCCATGGCAGCTTCAGCGCCGAGGGCGGCCGTTTCGCCGCAAGGGTGAGCTGCATTTCCGAACATATATTGATGTCGGTAAAGGCCATGGTGGCCGAGCATATCGTCGAATTCTCCGGCGAGACGGGGCTGGATTTCCGCTGGAGCGGCCATGGCGCGCAACAGCGTGAGCTGCCCAATCTCTTCGTCGGCAAGGTCGCCCGCGCCTATAATCTGACGCCGCATATGCGCCGGCTGGTGGTTTCCGTCGAAAGCGGCATCGAAAGGCTGCTGACCGGCGGCATGCATGTGCGCCTGCTTCTGGTGCCGGATCAGGCCCGCGCGCCGGTCTGGCCTTATCTTGCGCCCACCGGGGCCATCGTCTGGCCGGCGGGCGACGATCTTCTCACACGGCGTGTCTACACCATCCGTTCCGGCGATATCGCGCGCGGTGAAGTCGATATCGATTTCGTCATGCATGAGGGCGACCACATGCCGGGCGCAACCTTCGGCGCGACGGCGAAGCCCGGCGATGTTCTCGGCATCATCGGCCCGAGCGGTGTTTGCCCGGAAGCCGAGCGTTATGTCTTTGCCGGTGACGAGACGGCGCTGCCGGTGATGCTGCGCATGGCGGCCGAAATGCCGGCCGGCAAAAAGCTCAGCGTCTATGCGGAAATCGACGATGAAGCCGAGCGGCAGGAGATCGTCTGCGCGGCAAATGTCGAGTGGACATGGCTTTATCGCCGCGGCAAGCCCGCCGGCACATCCGGCCTCATCGAAAAGGCGCTGCGCGACCATGGCTGGAGCGCGGATCATGACGGCCTGCATGTCTTTGTCGCCTGCGAAAAATCCGAGGCGAGGGCGGCAAAATCCTTCCTTACCGACGAGATTTCTTTCCCGAAAGCATCGCTGCGCGCTGTCGGCTACTGGACCCTGGGCGTCGCCGACGATCATTGAGCTGCCCTATCGGGCTCGTTGAACAGTCGGTTTTATCGTTCATCATTCGGGAACAATCCGTTCCCGTTGTCCTCTCTATGCCTGAGAGCGCTGTTACCCCATCTTTACGCCATGAACAGGGCAGGCCCCAACCGTGAGGCCCGCCAGGCAAAAGGGGTTTATCATGCTCAACCAGATCAAGGGCCTGCACCACGTCACGTCCATGGCGGCGAGCGCGCGCCAGAACAACAGTTTTTTCACCGATACGCTCGGCCTGCGCCGGGTTAAAAAGACGGTCAATTTCGACGCGCCTGACGTCTATCATCTCTATTATGGCGATGAAGTCGGCACGCCTGGCTCCGTCATGACCTATTTTCCGTTCCCGCATATCGCCCGCGGTCGTCCCGGCACCGGTGAGGTAGGCACGACGCTGTTTTCCGTTCCGGAAGGATCGCTCGGCTACTGGCAGGACCGCCTTTCCAAGGCCGGCGTGGATGGCCTGAAGGCCGATGAAGCCTTCGGTAACAAGCGCCTGCATTTCGCAGGTCCCGATGGCGACGGCTTTGCGCTGGTCGAGGTCAGGGATGACAACCGTGCGCAGTGGATCGGCAACGGCGTCGGCGCGGATCAGGCGATCCATGGTTTTCAGGGTGCGTCGCTGCGACTTCGCGATGAAGGTGCGACCGCCGAGCTTTTGAAATTCATGGGCTATCAGGAAGTGGATCGTCAGGATGGCGTTCTGCGCCTCGGTATTCCCGGCGGCAACGGTGCCGATTTCATCGACATCGAAACCATGCCGAATATTTCTGGCGCGCGGCTGGGTGCGGGGTCCGTGCACCACATCGCCTTTGCGGTCGAAAACCGCGAAAAGCAGCTGGAGGTGCGCAAGGCGCTGATGGATACCGGCTATCAGGTGACACCGGTGATCGATCGCGATTATTTCTGGGCGATCTATTTCCGCACGCCGGGCGGCGTGCTGTTCGAAGTGGCGACCAACGAGCCCGGTTTCGACCGCGACGAGGACACCGCCCATCTCGGTGAGGCGCTGAAGCTGCCGACCCAGCACGCGCATCTGCGCTCCGTGCTGGAAGAGCATCTGGAGCCGCTGGGGGACGAGAAGGCGGTTTGACCGTCCGGGGCTTGGCCATTGAGTTTGGCAGGACGTGGCGTCCCGTTTCTTCTCCCCATCGGGGAGAAGGTGGCCCGAAGGGTCGGATGAGGGGGCAACGTTGCCGCATATCTCTACCCTTGCCCCCTCATCCCGCTGCCGCGACCTTCTCCCCCTCGGGGAGAAGAAACCAGCGGAAGCCCCTTGCTCCACGTGAGATTTCCGCGCCTGGCTGAGAAGCCGCGCGGAAGCCGTTGAACCTCTTCCTTTCAGAAAGGATCCTCCCATGACCAGGGACAGCTATTTCCACAAATCCCGCGCCGGCGTTGCCGGTGCACCGCTTTTCGTTTTGCTGCACGGCACCGGCGGCGATGAAAACCAGTTCTTCGATTTCGGCTCGCGCCTGCTGCCTGAGGCGACCATTCTCTCACCCGTTGGCGATGTCTCCGAACATGGCGCGGCGCGGTTTTTCCGGCGCACGGGAGAGGGCGTCTACGACATGGCCGACCTTCAACGGGCGACCGTCAAGATGGCGGACTTCATCAGGGCGAACCGGGAGCATTATCAGGCCGGTCCGATCGTCGGCCTCGGCTTTTCCAACGGCGCGAATATTCTCGCCAATGTGCTGATCGAAGAACCCGGGCTTTTCGATGCGGCGGTGCTGATGCATCCGCTCATCCCGTTCGAGCCGAAGACTTCTCCTGCCAAGGCCTCGCGCCGGGTGCTGATCACGGCCGGCGAGCGCGATCCGATCTGCCCGGTGCCGCTGACGAAGGCGCTGGAACAGAGCCTCAAGGCACAGGGCGGTACGGTGGAAACCGTGTGGCATCCGGGCGGACATGAAATCCGCTCCGGCGAGATCGATGCGGTCAGGGGTTTTCTGGCGGCTTATAATGCTTAACTGGATGTCTGCGCCATGCCGGCTTTTAAGCCGGCATTCGCCTGTGCCGCCGCCTCAGCGATATCCGCATTGCTGCAACTGCGCCTCGTAACGCAGCGCCATGTTGGCGGAGCGGCGGGCGGCCTTCTGGACCGCGGAATTGTTGCGCCAGCTGCCCTTCGCATAACCGGCATGGCCGGAGTAATAGGCGAGGTAGAGATTATAGGGGTCGTTCAGCGAAATGCCGTTTTCGCGCCGGCTCTTGGCATGATACCAGCCGACGAAGTGGATGGCATCGGTGAAATCGGTGCGGCTTGCCGACCAGCGGCCGGTTTCACGCTGGTAAACGCTCCATGTGCCGTCCAGCGCCTGTGCATAACCATACGCGCTCGACTGGCGTGTCCAGGGAATGAAACCGAGAAGCTTGGTGCGCGGCGGCCGCGCATAGGGGCGGAAGGCGGATTCGGTATAGATCGTCGCCATCATGACAGGCACGGGCACGCCGAATTCGCGCTCAGCCGCTTTCGCATCGCGCCGCCAGTTGTTGAAGATGCCGTTCCGCTGCTCGAAAATCGCACAGGCATTGGTCACCTGCGACGGTGCGGTGGCGCAGCCGGCCAGAACGAGCATCAGAAAAACAACGGCAAATACGCCACGCATAACGGAACCCTTTCGTTCCGCTATTCTTAAATTGCTAACCATTAACGTCGGGTTTTAAGACAAGGTTAATTCAAATGCCGCCGATCGGCCGGCCGTTAACCCGCTGAAAATTCCTGTGGCCGGGATGGGGCGAGGCCGCCTCCCCGGCGCCTTCTTTCAAGAAGCGTTCATCCCCGCACGTCCACGGTCCCGCCGGCCCGGCTATACTTTGCCCATCCCGGTCATCAGGCGTGCGCGCGGCGCAAGGTGGGCGGGGCAGGCGGCCGAAACCGGGGAGTTTCCCGATGTCACGGTTGAGGCGGCCGGCATATGCCCATCCTCCAAACAGGAACCGGTTTGGCGGACGGGTCATATGTTTCAAGCCGGGGCCGCATCGTCTGCAAACCCTGCAATACCCTTTGATACCCCCCGCAGCGATGCGGCCCCTATATCGCTTCCCAACGTTGCCGCGGAATTCGCGGTGACGGTATCGGCGCATATTCGAAAAAAAGCGTCCGCTGTACAAAAATGAAAACCGATAAAATTGTAGCAATCGGCTTAAAGCGGCTGAAAACAGTGCTGTGCCATTGTGGGATCACAGACGGGGAGCGGCCCTTCAAGAGGCGCTCCACAAAACAGAAATCGAGACCGGCACAAGCCGGCGGATCGCAAAACGGGGTATGAAATGCTGAAGAAGATTATTGCTGCCGCCATCTGCGGAATTGCCGTTGCTTCCATGTCCAATCATGCCGACGCGGCTGGCGCTGCCGGTTTTGCCCGCGGTTTTGCCGCCGTCGAGAAGTCTGCGGTGACGCAGATCGGTGTTTCGGCACCGGGCGGTTTCGACGGCTGCGTTCTTTCCGCCGGCCAATGCGTCTCCACCATCGCCGCGCCGCTGACCGGTGAGCGCCGCGAGGAACTGCTGCGCGTCAACCGCGATGTGAACGCCACCATGGGCGCGCTCGACGATTATTTCTCCGGTTTTGCAACCGATGTTCCGGCAACGCCGCCGTTGAGCCTTGGCGATTGCGGTGACTGCGCCGCCATCAAGCGCACGGCCCTTGCCGGCGCCGGCTGGTCCTCCAGCGCGCTGCGCCTTGCCTTTTCGCTGAACAATGACGGATCGCTCGAAAAAGTGCTGATCGTCACCACCGACAAGGGCGAGATCGTCCTTGGCAACGCCGTCTTTTCTCCGGCCGAGCGCGAAACCGCGCTCTGACCTTTCGTTCGAGCATCGGAAAGATTTTCGGTCCGATGCTCCATTCTTTCATGCCTGCCAGACTGCGCCGGTTTTCCTGACCCTGTTGGTTCAGGAAGCCGGCGATTTTTTTCGTTCCGCGACGGCAATGCCCGCCAGCGCCATGATAAGAGCGACGATCTGATAGGTGTGCAGCGTCTCGCTGAGCACGATAACCGATAGCAGGGTGCCGAAGACGGGTACGAGGTTGATGAAGAGGCCGGCGCGGTTGGCGCCGATCTGTTCAACGCCCTTGATGTACAGGATCTGCGCGACGAGAGAGGCAAAAATGGCGGCATAGACCACCAGCACCCAGCCCTTCTGATCCGGCCAGACGACGCTCTCGCGTGAGATTTCCCAGAAGATCAGCGGCACCGAGGTAACGAGGGCAAAGAAGGCGGGGATGGCCATCAGCGTGCGCCAGTCGACGGCGGGTTTCCAGCGCAGGATGACGGTGTAGATGGCATAGACCAGCACGGCGAGCAGCATGATCGCGTCGCCGACATTCATTTCCAGTTGCAGCAGCGAGACCGGATCGCCATGCGAGGCGAGAAGCGCCACGCCGGCGATGGTGAGGCAGAAGCCGGCGATCTGGCCGAACAGCACGCGGGTGCGGAACAGCATGAAATTCAGCACGAAGATGACCATGGGAATGCCGGCCTGGATGACGGCGGCGTTGATGGCCGAGGTGTGTTGCAGAGCCGTGTAGAGAAACACGTTGAAGGCGGTATAACCGACGCTGCCAAGCACGAGGAAATAGGGCAGGCGTTTTTTCACCACCGGCCAGTCCTTGATGAGCTGCGGCACGGAAATGGCGAAGATGATGGCGACGGCGAAGACCCAGCGCAGGAAGGTGAAGGCCATGGGGCTGATGTGGCCAACGGCCAGCTTGCCGGCAACGGTGTTGCCGCCCCAGCAGAGCGTGGCGATGATGAGGGCGATATAGGCTTTGGAGGGCACGCTGATGTTTCGCTTCTTCACGGGGCGGGAAAACGGCTAAGGGGTGAATGGCGGTCTTGCGCCCGCGCCTGGCCCCCACGGGGCGAGATAATGCGGGAAATCCGCGCCTTGTCACGGAAAAAGCAAAATTCTCCATAAGAAACAGGGTCGCTTTCCGTAAAACAACACAGTATACATTCGCGGGTTTGGGTTTCCCATCGGGTTATCGGGCGCGCAAGCGCCATGAGCAGGAAAGCAAGAAATGACGAATGTTGTGGTGGTCGGCTCGCAGTGGGGCGACGAAGGCAAAGGCAAGATTGTCGACTGGCTGTCCGAGCGGGCAGATGTCGTCGTGCGGTATCAGGGCGGCCACAATGCCGGCCATACGCTTGTCATCGATGGCATCAGCTACAAGCTTTCGCTTCTGCCGTCCGGCGTCGTGCGTCCCGGCAAGCTCGCCGTCATCGGCAATGGCGTCGTGGTCGATCCGCATGCGCTGATCGCCGAAATCGGCCGTCTGGAAGCGCAGGGCGTGAAGGTTACCCCGGAAAACCTGCGTATCGCCGACAATGCCACCCTCATTCTTTCGCTGCACCGCGAGCTGGACGGCATGCGCGAAGACGCGGCCTCGAACAGCGGCACGAAGATCGGCACCACCCGCCGCGGCATCGGCCCGGCCTATGAGGACAAGGTTGGCCGCCGCGCCATCCGCGTCATGGATCTCGCCGACATGGAGGCGCTTTCCGCCAAGGTCGATCGCATCCTGACGCATCACAATGCGCTTCGCCGCGGTTTCGGTGCAACCGAAGTCTCGCACGAGACGATCATGGAAGAGCTGGGCTCGATTGCCGAGCGCATCCTGCCGTTCAGCGAAACCGTCTGGCTGCTGCTCGACAAGAAGCGCCGCGCCGGTGCGCGCATCCTGTTCGAAGGCGCGCAGGGCTCGCTGCTCGATATCGACCACGGCACATACCCCTATGTGACCTCTTCCAACACGGTTGCCGGCCAGGCCGCCGCCGGTTCGGGCATGGGTCCGGGTTCGCTGGGTTATATTCTCGGCATCACCAAGGCTTACACCACCCGCGTCGGCGAAGGTCCGTTCCCGACCGAGCTGAACGATGAGATCGGTCAGTTCCTCGGCGAAAAGGGCCATGAATTCGGCACCGTCACCGGCCGCAAGCGCCGCTGCGGCTGGTTCGACGCCGCACTGGTGCGCCAGTCGGTCGCCACCAATGGTATTACCGGCATCGCGCTCACCAAGCTTGACGTGCTTGACGGTCTCGACGAGCTGAAAATCTGCGTCGGTTACAAGCTGGACGGGCAGGAAATCGACCATCTTCCGGCCAGCCAGGGCGCGCAGGCGCGCGTCGAGCCGATCTACGTCACGCTGGAAGGCTGGAAGGAATCTACCGTCGGTGCCCGAAAATGGGCGGATTTGCCTGCTCAGGCAATCAAATATGTCCGTCAGGTCGAGGAATTGATCGGGGCGCCTGTCGCACTTCTGTCGACAAGTCCGGAGCGTGACGACACCATACTTGTGACTGATCCGTTTGAGGATTAATGTCCTCGGCGATCTAGATTCATAAACCATATCGGGCCGGTACGTCGCCGGTCACGACGAGAAAGTGCTTATGGCGGATTTTGTAGCAGTCATTCGCAAGGCCGTGGATGGCTTGGCGAACAATACTCCCGAAAACCGGGCGAAGGTTTACGACAAGGCGCGCAGTGCGGTTGTGCGCCAACTCGAGAATATGAAGCCACGTCCGCCGGAAGAATTGTTGCGCCGGCAGATCGCCAAGCTGGACGCCGCCATAGCCGAGGTGGACAGCGAATATGCCGAGGCGCTTCCGGCGCTGGAGGAAGATGACGCTGTCTCTCCCGCTGCGGAAGAGACGGCGGCATCCTATTACCAGCAGGATGCTGCCGACGAAGACGAGGCCCGCGCCGCCGAGCCGGCAGAGGATGCCGACCGGGAAGAGGCGCGGCACGAGCCGGCCTACGAAGAGCCCGCATCCGCTGAACCCGCGCAATCGGAGCCGGCTTACGAAGACGCGGCCGAAGAGGAAGAGCCCCGACACGCTGACACCGCTGCCGATGAGGAGCAGCATCACGGCGACCGCGAGCCGGAAGAGCTTTATGATGCGCCGGAAACGGTTCATGCCGCTCCCGCCCCGGCGCACGCTTCCGACGAAGCCGTCGGCACCTATTTCACACGGGCGGATGAAGAGCCGGCTCACCAGCCGGAGCCTGAAACGGCGCTTGGCGCTGCCGATGATTCCGTTCCCTCCCATTGGGCGCAGCCGGTGGATGAGGATGACTGGCGCAAGCTCGACGAAGCGCAGGACGACGATGTGCGTCCCGCCGCCGAGGAATATGAAGAGGTTCGCAACGAGACCGACGAACGTCCGCTCGTTGCCGGTTATGCCGCGCAGCATTACCAGGAGCCGGAAGTAAGTTTCGAGCCCGCCCCTTACGAAAAGGATGAGCGGCGCGAGGCGGACGACCATTTCGGCCCCGCCGCCGTGGAGCATGCTCCGGCGTTTGGTGGCCGGCACGATTTTGACGACCATCGCCAGCCGCAAGAGCAGGCTCCGAAAAAGGCGGCCGTGGTCGAGGATTTCTCGTCCTATTTCCAGGATGCGGATATTGCCATTCCCGCCAAGGACGCGCCGGCGCTGCCGCGCGCGGATAACGATCTCTTCGGCGATCAGGCAGCAGTGGCAAAGGACAACAAGGAACGCACGCCCTGGGACGATCTGGACGAGCTGATCGGTTATGACGGCGCATCGTCCTCCACCCGTCAGGCTTCGGGCGAAACGAATGGCGTGGGCGCTGCCGCCGCAACGCCCGCCTATATGGTCAAGAAGAAGCCGCGCCGCAATTATGCGTCGCTGGTGCTGGCCCTTGTCGGCGTGGCGCTGCTTGCCGGCGGCGGTTATGCCGTGTGGATGAACCGCGATGCGCTGAACGATATGGTCGGCGGGCTGGTCAGTTCCGCACAGAACGGCGGCACCAGCCAGACGGCTTCGAACGGCACGGGTGAGGCGCAGACTTCGACACCGCCGGCGACCCAGCAGCCGCCTGCGACGGGGCAGCAGCCGACAACCCCGACCAACCATCAGACCCCGACCCATGGCGATGACGGCTCCGTCACCGGCACCAAGTTCACCCAGCGGCTTCTGGCCGACGGCACCGAGCGTGACGAGGGACCTGCCGCCGGTGCGAACGGCCAGCCGGTCACCGCCGAAGGCCAGTCGGTCTATGAGCAGAATGTCGCGCCGCCGCCTGCGGGCGAGGCTCCGGCCAACAATGCCGGTGCGCCCGCCGGAACACCTGCCGGCACGCCGCCGGCGCAGCAGCCTGCGGCCGCTGCCGGCGACCGCATGTTCCTTTATGAGGAAGTGCTGGGCCAGACGGTGCCGACCGCCATTCAGGGCAGCGTTTCCTGGTCGCTGCAGCAGGAAAACGACGGTGAGGGCAAACCCTCTCCGACCGTGCAGGGCCAGATCACCGTTCCCGGCCGTGGCCTCAGCGCGCTTATCACCTTCAAGCGCAATACCGATCCGTCGCTGCCGGCCAGCCATCTGATCGAGATCGTCTTCTCGGTTTCGCCCGGCTTCGAAGGCGGCGCTATCGACAGCGTCCAGCGCATCGCGATGAAGAGCACCGAGCAGGATCGCGGCAACGCGCTGATCGCGGTTCCGGCCAAGATCACCGACGATTTCCACATGATCGCGCTCAACGACTTCCCGGATGCGATGAAGACCAATCTGGAGCTTCTGAAGAGCCGCAACTGGATCGATATCCCGGTTTCCTACCGCAACGGCCGGCGTGCGCTGCTGACCCTGCAAAAGGGCAATGACGGCATCGCCGCCTTCGACAAGGCGCTCAGCGAATGGGCGGCGGCAACGCCGGCGACCGGGCAGTGATGGTTTAAGGGCGGCTCAGGCCGCCCTTTTTGTTATATGGCAAAGGGCGACGTGCTTGTGGAATGGCTGCGGCGTTGTCTTTGCTTTGTCGGGTGATGGGTTTTGGTGATGTGGGTGGGTGCGGCTCACCCCCCTCTGCCCTGCCGGGCATCTCCCCCACAGGTGGGGAGATCGACTCGCGGCGAGGTTTCGCTTTTCTTGACGGTCGGAGATAACGCAACGCAGCTCGTCTTGCCGATCTCCCTCTTTGTGGGGGAGATGCCCGGCAGGGCAGAGGGGGGTAAGCGGCATACTCCGAAATGCGGATATTTTCCCTACCGCTTCTCCTCCAGCACAATCATGGGTCTCAGAGACAGACCATTTGCCATCGCCCGCCTTTTACAAACAAAAAATCCCCGGCCGAAGGCCGAGGATGATTCATGGTCAACGCATTGGCGTCAGGCGCGTGTCGCCTTACGCATCCACCACACGCAGCGCACGGGCGGCTTCAAGGGCCTCCTTCTGCACCGCTTCCTGCACCTTCTCGAAGGCGCGAACCTCGATCTGGCGCACGCGTTCGCGGCTGATGTCGAACTCGGAGGAAAGTTCCTCCAGCGTCACCGGGTCTTCGGCAAGCCGGCGGGCTTCGAAGATGCGGCGCTCGCGGTCGTTCAGCACGCCCATGGCTTTCGCGAGCATGCGGCGGCGGGTTTCCAGCTCGTCCTGTTCGATCAGCACGTCTTCCTGGCTGTCATGGTCATCCACCAGCCAGTCCTGCCATTGGCCGGACTCGCCTTCGGACGCCTTGATCGGCGCATTCAGCGAGGCGTCGCCATGCAGGCGGCGGTTCATCGAGATGACTTCTTCTTCCGACACCTGAAGCTTCGTCGCGATTTCCTTGACATGCTCCGGCTTCAGATCGCCATCGTCGATTGCCTGGATGCGGCCTTTCAGCCGGCGCAGGTTGAAGAACAGGCGCTTCTGGTTGGCGGTCGTGCCCATCTTCACCAAAGACCACGAGCGCAGGATATATTCCTGGATCGAGGCCTTGATCCACCACATGGCATAGGTGGCCAGGCGGAAACCGCGCTCCGGATCGAACTTCTTCACCGCCTGCATCAGGCCGACATTGCCTTCGGAGACGACTTCGCCGATGGGCAGGCCGTAACCGCGGTAACCCATGGCGATCTTGGCGACGAGACGCAGGTGGCTGGTGACGAGTTTATGCGCGGCGTCGCGGTCGCCATGCTCGGCATAACGCTTGCCAAGCATGTATTCTTCCTGCGGCTCCAGCATCGGAAATTTACGGATTTCGTCGAGATATCTATTGAGACCGGCTTCGCCGGCTGTAATCGTAGGCAAACTATTGCGGGCCATAAAGCACCCCCTTATCTATGGTCTGGAACGGCACCCTCTTTGATCGGCGACTGACCCGCCGGAGGCACACCGTAAGCTGCGGGTCGTTACCGACCCCGCACGAACCCATGTGACAGATATGTACGCGCCCGCCGCGTTTCAAGCGAACGCTGCGTTCACACATGCGTTATGTTCCAGTGACACCTTCTTTGACCTGTTTAACTTTCGAACGGTAGATTCGTTCCGAAAAACCGCCAAGGCCGGAGCGGACCATCAGCTCATACATCACCCGCCGGCGCATGGGATTGTGCAGGCGCACCACCTTCGAGCCGAGGAACTGCGTCTCCACATGGGCAAGCGCCTGCAGATCCGGATCGGCGGCAATCGCGCCCGCATAGGTCGCGTGAAATTCCCGGCGGCAGACATAGGTTTTGTATTTCGTCATGCCGAAGCAGACGAGGCTGTGGCCATGGGTGCGCAGGAAATCGGCGACGCCCACCGTCACTTCCGGCCAGGCAGGATTGAAAGTGTCGTCGAAGACGATGACGCCATGCGGCGCGATCACCTCCATCGCCAGTTTCGCATCGGCCAGCACGTGGTGCAGGTTGTGGCCGCCATCGATGCTGAAGAAGCGGGCGGGGCCGATGCGGGAGGTAATCTCGGCGGGCGCCAGCTGCGTGCTGTCGCCCCTGATGATCAGGTCTTCATCCATGGCGAAACCCAGCCGGCGGCCGTTTTCCATCAGGCGTTCATATTGGTCGAGGCTGCCATCTTCGGGCGGATCGAGATCGAAGAGATCGACGCCCAGCACCTTTTCCTGCCTCCCGGCGAATTTACGCAGCAGGAAATAGGAGCGGCCGTAATAAACGCCGATTTCCGCCATGCCGCCATGGAGGCCGCTTTTCGTCTGGGCCTGCAACAGCGCCTTGAAGACGAGCGCATCGGGCGGGTCGATATAGCCTTCGACGCTGCGCAACTCCTGAAAGATAAACCGGCGGTCTTCGATATTCATGCGATAGATCCCGTCATCATGCCGGTTCCGTTCGGGGGGCGGATCGAACGAATGGCGTCCCTGCGGCTTTATTTGGCAGGCTTGCAATCGCCACGGTTCGATAGCGGCGATTTCAGGCTTTGCGGGGCCGAGGAGGTGTGACGATTGAAGCGAAATTGGGGCGGTCTATAAAAAGGACCGACTGCGGAATATCGCTATCCGCTAATCTTTTTTTATTATCCGGGGCTTCCGGCGAAATGCATGGCGCAGTTTTTTTGACCGCGCCATGCAGGTTTTCAGCCACGCAATGCGGCGGTCAGCGCTTCCATGTCATCCGGCAGGTCGGTTTCGAATTCCATCACCTCGCCCGTGCGCGGATGTTCGAAAGCGAGCAGATAGGCATGCAGGGCCTGGCGCGGAAAGCCGCGGACGGTGCTCTTTGCCGGTTCTTCGAGAAGGTTCGCCTTGGTGCGGAAGGCCGCGCCATATTCGGGATCGCCGATCAGCGGATGGCCGATATGGGCCATGTGAACGCGGATCTGGTGGGTGCGGCCGGTTTCCAGGCGGCATTCCACCATGGAGGCGAGGCAGGTGGCGTCCGGCCGCTCATGGTAACGTTCCATCACCTCGTAATGGGTGATTGCCTCGCGGGCATCGTCCGAATCCTCGTGCTTGACGGCGCGTTTGGTGCGGTCGGCGCTGCGGCCGAGTGCTGCGTCGATGGTGCCGCGCAGGGTGCGCGGGCGGCCCCAGACAACGGCCTTGTAGGCGCGCTCCAGCGGCCCGGTGCGGCCATGGTCGGCAAATTGCGCGGCGAGATGGCGGTGGGCATTGTCGTTCTTCGCCACGACCATGACGCCGGAGGTTTCCTTGTCCAACCGGTGCACGATGCCCGGTCGCCTGACGCCGCCAATGCCGGAGAGGCTGTCGCCGCAATGGTGGATGAGGGCGTTGACCAGCGTGCCGGTCCAGTTGCCGGCGCCCGGATGCACGACGAGACCGGCGGGCTTGATGAGCACGATCAGGTCTTCATCCTCATATTCCACGTCGAGCGGAATGTCCTCGCCCTTGGGTTCCGGGTCTTCCGGCTCGGGCATGACGATTTCGATGCGATCCTTCGGATGCACCTTCTTTTTCGGCTCCGTCACCGGCTGGCCGTTGATGGAGACCGCGCCCTGCTCGATCAGCGCTTTCAGCCGGCTGCGGGAGAAGTCGCCGCCCACTTCGCCTGCCAGCCAGGAATCGAGGCGACCTTCGGCGTTTTCCCCGGCAATCAGGACTTTCCTTGCGTCTCCGCCTTGTTTAAAGGGGTCGTTCATTCTTATTTTTCCGATCCATCAGCATTTCAGGGAACCCGATGACGCAGATCGAGCAAGACGAACAGGAAGACAAGCCGCTTGATCCGGCCATGGAAAAAGTTCGCCGCAAGATGATCCGTTTGCAGATCGTGTCGGGCTCCGTGATGTTTATCAGCCTTATGGCCGTCTTCGGTGCGGTTGTCTACAAGGCGATGGGGCCGTCGAAGGCCGTTCAGACGCAGAGCGAAGCGCCGAACCTCGCCGTTCCAACCGGCAACGGGCCGCTTGCCGTCACCGCCAGCCTGCCGCAGGGCTTCACGATCGACAATGTCAGCTATTCCGGCGGCGACATGCTGTTTTACGGGCGGCTCGCCAACGGCACCCGCAAGGCGCTGGTCTTCAACGTCGCGGCCGGCCGGTTCCTCGCCGATGTGACGGTCGATGGCCAGTGAGGCCAATAAGCTGCTGGATGGGCGGGCGCTGATACCGGTCGAGGACCCGGCCGATCCGCGCATCGCCGCCTTTCGCGATATTCGCGAGCGTGACCTGACTGGGCGTCAGGGCCGTTTCATTGCCGAAGGAACGGTGGTGCTGCGCATGCTGGCCGCCGCGCATAAAGCGGGCGGCGCCTTTGCGGCCGAGAGCATCCTCATCCTCAGAAACCGGCTTTCCGGCGTCGCGGATATCCTTGCCGATTTCCCGCCGGATGTGCCGGTTTATGTGGCGGAAGCGCCGGTGCTGGATGGCATCGTCGGGTTCCACCTGCATCGCGGCATTCTGGCGCTTGGGCGGCGGGTTCAGGATCGGGGACTGGAAGAGATGACGGCGGCACTTCCCGCCTCGTCGCTGGTGCTTGTGGGCTGCGGCATTTCCAATCACGATAATCTGGGGGCGATGTTCCGCAATGCGGCGGCGTTTTATGCCGATGCGGTGTTGCTGGACGAGACCTCATGCGATCCGCTTTATCGCAAGGCGCTGCGCGTTTCCGTCGGCTCGGTGCTTTCGGTTCCCTGGCATCGCGGCGGCGGGGCGGTGGAGATGCTGGAGTGGCTTTCCGAGGCCGGTTTTGCTATCTGGAGCCTTTCGCCGGGTGGCGAAACCGAGATTCGCGATATTCCCCGGTCCGAGCGCATGGCGCTGGTGATCGGCACGGAAGGCGAGGGGCTGCCGCAATCGGTGCTCTCGCGGTTTCATACCGCACGGATTGCGCAATCGCCGCAGCTCGACAGTTTGAACGCGGGGACGGCTTCGGGGCTGGCGCTTTATCAGATGGCGGGGGTTATGGGGCGGGTTTAGATCAGTGCCACTTTATCGCTTCGGCATATGTGGCTTACCCCCCTCTGTCCTGCCGGACATCTCCCCCTCAAGGGGGGAGATCGATATGCGGCACTCTTCAGCCCATCTCTAACGTTGCGAATGAACGAGCGTTAGCTTCCAGCTGATCTCCCCCCTTGAGGGGGAGATGCCTGGCAGGGCAGAGGGGGGTAAGCCGCACACTCAACGCGGGGTACAACCACACCCACCGAGGACCTAATGTTCCCGCTTCTCCATCACCACTTTCGCCCGCTTCGCAAGGCTCTCCCGCCCCGATGAGCCGGAGGCCTTGGCGAGCAGCGCCGGAATGGGCGATTTTTCGCCCTCCTGCGCGGCGGTGAGCGCGATCATCTCGGCGGCGATCCTTGCGATTTCGCGGCGGATGGGTTCGTCATTGCCGGTGCCGCGCACGTTCAGCAGGCGTTCGGTGAGCGCGGTGCCCTGATTGCGGATATCCTCGATTTCCTGCTCCAGACCTTGCGACGCCGCTGGCTCCGTCAATACCGGGGGGGCTGTTTCCTCCGGTGCCACCGCCGGTGCCGCCTCTTCTTCGGCGGCGGGTGCGGTTTCAAGCGCGGCGGCTGGAGCAGGGGGCACCGGTTGCGATGGGCCAACCGTTTTCTCGACCGGCACGGCCGGGTTCGGCAGGCGGATGATCATGTCGTTGGCGCGGCCGCCGGTTGCGGCAAGCTGTTCCTTAAGGCGGGCGACTTCCTGGTTGCGCAGCGTCAGCATCGTGTCGAGATCGGCGTTTTTCGCCATGACGGTCGCGACCTGTTCCTCGAGCCGGGTGACCTTGCGGCTTTCGCGCGCAACCGCCGTCATCGCTTCCTTGTTGCGGGCCGCCACATCCTGCAATTCGCGGGTCGCGGTCTCGCCTTCCTTGCGGAAACGCGTGGCGCTCTGCTTGGCCTGCTCGGCTTCCAGATCGCGGGTGGCGGCGAGGATTTTCGAATCATCCAGCTCGCGCGTCAGATTGGTGAGGCGCGCGGTGAGATCGGACATCTGGCCGGCGCGCTCGTTGGCGGCCTGCTCCTGTTGTGCGAGGTTCGCCTGTACGGCGCCGGCGTGTTCTTCGGCGGCATCGAGGGCCGCGCGCAATTCGCCGATTTCCAGCGTCAGCTCCTCGATTTTCAGGGAGAAGCTGCGGTTCTGCTCGCCCAGCCGATAGGCATCGCTGGAGGCGGCCTCGTTGGCGAGACGCAGCGAGGTGTTCTTTTCCCGTTCCGTATCCAGTTCCTGGCGGACTTTGGCGTTTTCGGCGGCGTAGAGCGCACGCGCCATGTCCTTCTGGGCGCGCACTTCCTGCGGGCTGATGGGCATTGTCGCGCGTATGCGGTTTTCCGTATAGGCGACGATGCGGCGGTGGATCGCGGGTGCGATCAACAGGGCCAGCAGGGTTGCGGTGAGAAAACCCAATCCGAAGAGAATGGCATATTCGATCACGCGGGACAGTCTCCGAAACTCAGATACGCGCGCATTCGGAAAGAGGGGCGCGAAAGCACGTTACGCTATTATTGCAACCGTGGGGAGGGGGCTCCCGGCAATTGCACAGGCGGTGCCGGCGCCACTTGTTTCTTCTCCCCGAGGGGGAGAAGTCCGCGGCAGCGGGATGAGGGGGCAAGGGTGGTGAGATACGGCAACGGTGCCCCCTCATCCGACCCTTTGGGCCACCTTCTCCCCGGCGGGGAGAAGAAAGACGTGGCACCTCGCATAATCAGAAGGGGTTCCAGGTCGGCTGCTGGGTGAGCTTCAGGTAACCGACATTGATGCCAAGGCGCGCGCCGATACCGGTGCGGATGGGGGCAAGGGTCACGTCGCTGCTCTTCAGATAGGTCATGCCGACGCCGGCGACGATGAAGGCGGAGCCGCTCACACCACCGTAACGGCGGTAAAGCGCATCGACGGAGGGCAGGTTGTAGACCAGCATCATGGCGCGGGTGCCCTGGCCGCCATAATCGAGGCCGAGGGAGGGGCCCTGCCAGAAGACGGGGTGCTGGCCGGCATTCTTGGTGTAAAGCGTGCCTTCGCCATAGGTGAGGCCCGCGACGAAGGCGCCGGAGCCTTCCTGGCCTAGAATGTAACCGTTTGGAAGACCGTATTGCTGGAAGGCGCGCTCCACCACCTTGGCAAGGCCGCCGGTGGTTTCACCGAAGAATCCGTGGCCTGCATCCACGACTTCCTGGAAAGAATATTGATCGCTGTTCTGGGCCGCGGCCGGTGCGACCCATATCAGGAGGCTCGCAAGGAGCGCGACAATTTTTCCCAGTCCGAGGCGTGCAATGGTGCGGGTTTTCGTAAGGCGCATCGTCATGTCCGTCCGTCTGTTTCGTTAGCGCATCGGTTCGAAAATCCGAATCGGTTTTCGAAAGGGCCGATGCGCAGAGTCAAAGTTCTACAGCATGTTTCGCGCATCCTTGCGGATACACGGGGCTCCAGTGTGGCCTGTTAAGGCATTTGGCATTTTGAAACCATCCTATTAACAATCGGTTTACCAAATATGGTGTCATTATGGCTTAACAATTTCCACACCGTCCGCGCCTCCCTTGCGCAGGAGAGAATTTTATGACCAGCAAACTCAATATCACGCTGTCCGGTCCCGATCTGGCGGCTCTTCTGTGCAGCCGTGTGTGCCATGATGTGATTTCTCCTGTCGGCGCCATCAATAACGGCCTCGAACTTCTGGATGAGGGCGGTACGGATGACGATGCGCTCGATCTCATCCGCACGTCAGCCCTTAACGCATCCGTGCGGCTGAAGTTCGCCCGCCTTGCCTTCGGTGCTTCCGGCTCCGCCGGCGCGTCCATCGACACCGGTGAGGCCGAAAAAGCCGCCCAGGATTTCGCCGCCGCCGAAAAGAAGGCGGAGGTGAGCTGGAACGGCCCGCGCGCCATCGTTGCGAAGAATCGTGTCAAACTTCTGCTCAATCTCTTCCTCGTGGCTTATGGCGCCATTCCGCGCGGCGGCAATGTGGATGTGCTGCTGGAAAGCCCCGACGGCGACGCCAGGTTCGAAATCACCGTCAAGGGCCGGATGATGCGCGTGCCGGCCAAGTTCGTGGAAATTTACGAGGGCAGGCTGGAAGAGGCGGTCGACGCCCATTCCGTTCAGCCCTATTACACGCTGCTTCTGGCCGAGGAGGCCAATATGGCGGTGGAATACAAGGTGCATGACGACCGCATCGTGTTTACCGCCAAGACGGTTGCCGAGTGACCGTTCAATCGCCGATCTGAATTTGTGAAAGGGCCGGGACCGCGTCTGCCGACGCGCCGGCCTTTTTCGTTTGGGGAGCATGTTCATGACACGTCTGACAACCGCTCGCCTTGTCCTGCGGCCGCATGCCATCGCGGATGAAGCGCTTTATCGCGCCTTCTGGGGCGCGGATGTTCCGCAGATCGAAGGGGTCGTATCGATTGCGCCGCTGGACCCGGAACTCGCCTTCGCCCGGCTTTTGCGTTTTCTGGGCCATTGGTCCGCGTTCGGCTTCGGCCCCTTTGTGGTGGAAGAGCTTGCCACGGGGCGCATCGTGGGCGAGGTGGGCTTTGCCCATATGCGCCGTGGCAACGGTGAGGATTTCGACGGCGTGCCCGAGGCGATGTGGAAAATCGACGGGGCGCTGGCGGGCAAGGGTGTCGCGACCGAGGCGGTGGAGGCGGCCATCCGTTGGTTCGACGATAGCGGCATTTCGCAGCGAACCGTCTGCATGATCAATCCGCTGAACAGCCCGTCGCTGGCGATCGCCGCCCGATTCGGCTTCCGGCCATTTCGCGATACGACGTTCCGCGACAGCCCCGTCCGGCTTTTCGAGCGGATCGCGGACATCTAGGCATTTCCAGTAAGAGTGCGGCGCGGCGTTCTCAAGCACCCGGTGTTGCTGTCTCCGATCGCGTTTCAGGACGACCTGAAACCTGTTTGAGGTCTCGGCGGGCGGCGGATTGAACCAGGAGTTGGTCCACATCAACTCCGGAGCATCCCATGCGCTATCTTCTTCTGGCGGCCATCGTCATTTTTTCCACTGTCCAGTCCGCAGCGGCGGAAAGCGGCATCGGTTTTAAACAGATCGAATTGCCGGATGAGGCGGGTTCGAGAACGCTAGCCGTTTCATTGTGGTACCCGGCCGCGCCGTCGGGCAAAAGCGAGATCGTCGGCGAAAATGCCGCCTTTTACGGCCTTGAGGTTCAACCGGGCGCTTCCCTTCTTGACGGTTCCCGTCCTCTCATATTGCTGTCGCACGGTTTCGGCGGAAGCTGGCGCAATCTGAACTGGATTGCCGGCGAGCTTGTTCGGGAAGGTTATGTCGTGGCCGCCCCGGATCACGGCGGCGAATCGTTCACCGAAGAAAATGCGACCGAGATCGTTCCATTGTGGGAACGGCCGCGCGACATCAGCAGAACGCTGACCGCATTGCTCGGCGATGACCGATTCGCCGGCAGGATCGACGCGACGCGCATCGCCGTAATCGGCCATTCCCTCGGCGGCTGGACCGCAATGGAGCTGGTTGGCGCGCGATACAGCGCCGATCTTGCCCTGAAGGATTGCAGCGGGGAGAAGCGCCCGCCGCAATGCAAGGCTCCGCGGCTGCTCGCCAAAGTCGGGGTTGTCGGTGACGGTAGGGCCGATCCGCGTCTTTCGATGGATTTGAAGGATACCCGCATCCGCGCCGCCATCGCGCTGGATCTCGGGCCGGCCGCCGGTTTCCTGCCGGAGACGCTGCAAGCCGTCGGCGTCCCGGTTCTGGTTCTGGCCGCGGGTGTGGAAACACCGGAGATCGCCGCCATCAAGGCCGATTCCGACTATATCGCCCGGCATCTGCCAAAGGCGACGACCGTTTATCGAGACATACCGGATGCCAGCCATTTCAGCTTCATGCAGATTTGCAGGCCGAACGGCGAAAAGATCGTGGAGGAGTTTTCACCGGGCGAAGGTTTCGTCTGCCGGGATGGCGGCGGCAGGGACCGCGCGGCCATCCATGCGCAGATCGCGGAGGCGATCCTCAGCTTTCTGAAAGCGGAAATGCGCTAGGTCGGGTTTTCCGTACGCCTCGTGGCCGGATGGTCCTGAGGCGTCCCTTTTTCAAACGGCGTTTGCCGGATGGTGCCGATAAACGAGATCTTCGGGATCGGAACGGGGTGCCGCCGGGTCGAGCCTGCCGCCGATTCGTTCGGCGACGGCCGCGGATTTGCGGTTCTGCGGTGAGACGTAGCTGACAAGCGTTGGCAGGTTGAGGGTCTTGAAGGCCCAGTCGCGCAGCGCCGAGGCGGCTTCCGCCGCATAGCCGCGCCCTTCGTGGCCTTCGTAAAGCAGCCAGCCCAGTTCCTTTTCCGGAAACAGCGGACCGTGATTGATGCCGACCTGGCCGACACATTGCCCCGTTTCGCCAAGCTCGATCATCAGCGCGCCATGGCCGAAAAAGTACCAGTTGGCCTGATCGTGGCAGAACACGCCCCATGTTTTCCAGAGATCGTAGGGTCCGCCGACACCGACGGAGCGTGGCGACGCCATGAAGTCCCGATAGGCGGGAAAGTCTGCGATCATCAGCGGGCGCAGCGTCAGGCGTTCGGTCTTGAGGGTAGGGATAGGGTGGTTCATGTGCCATCATCCTTTTGCGGCGCGTAGCCAAGCTCTTCTTCCCTCATTCCTGTGCTTGTCACAGGAATCTAGCCAGCCCAAGTCCTTGGGCTGAAAAGAGTCTCTCGCTGCGCAGACGCGCATCGGCTGGATTCCTGTGACAAGCACAGGAATGAGGGAGTATCCATGCGCCGGAATATGATCGTGTGTCGTGATATGCCAATGACACCGTTACCTGCGACCTTGAAATCGCAACAAAAAACCCGCCGTTTCCAGCGGGTCTTTTAAAAACTGTCCTGTTCCGGAATGGATCAGGCGGTTTCGAGGAATTCCGTCGCGCCATCCGGCTCGCGCAGAACATAGCCGCGGCCCCAGACGGTTTCGATGTAGTTTGCGCCGCCGGCGGCGTTTGCGAGCTTCTTGCGCAGCTTGCAGATGAAGACGTCGATGATCTTCAGTTCCGGCTCGTCCATGCCGCCATAGAGGTGGTTCAGGAACATTTCCTTGGTCAGCGTCGTGCCCTTGCGCAGCGAAAGCAGCTCGAGCATCTGATATTCCTTGCCGGTCAGGTGAACGCGCTGGCCGCCCACTTCAACCGTCTTGGCATCGAGATTGACGATAAGCTCGCCGGTGGCGATGACCGACTGTGCATGGCCCTTGGAACGGCGAACGATGGCGTGAATGCGGGCAACAAGCTCGTCCTTGTGGAACGGCTTCGTCATGTAATCGTCTGCGCCGAAGCCGAGGCCGCGAACCTTGTCCTCAATGCCGGCCATGCCGGACAGGATGAGGATCGGCGTCTTGACCTTGGAGAGGCGAAGCGTTCTCAGAACCTCGTAACCCGACATGTCGGGCAGGTTGAGGTCGAGAAGAATAATGTCGTAATCATAGAGCTTGCCGAGGTCCACGCCTTCCTCACCGAGGTCGGTCGTGTAGACGTTAAAGCTCTCCGACTTGAGCATCAGTTCAATGCTCTGCGCTGTCGCGCTGTCGTCTTCAATAAGTAGAACCCGCATAATTATCCCCTTTGCCGCCCGCGAACCGGTAAATCATTGCCTCGCGCGATGCGGATCCAGACGTTGCCTGATTTGCAGGCTGCCACCAAATGGTTAACAAATTCTAATTGCCTTTGGCAAGGTGTATCGAATTTATTAAGCAAAGTAGGCATTTCGCTGTTTTTGCACGTGAATCCACCATCGCCAAAATTGAAGCTTAACGTGAGGAAATCCCGTTAAGTGATTCAATCGACTCTTACATCGTCGGGTCCATTTTTTTGGACCTGGCATTTACCGACCCTTAAATGATCGTCGTTATCATTAACGATGCCCGTAAACGAAAGGTTAACGACGGCGGTTTTTTATTAACGTCGGGTAACTTTTGGGAATCATTCCGGGACAGGGGGTAACCCTTACGGAAAAACGGGCGGGTTAAACGGGCCGATCAGGGTGGCATAGTGCCTTTTTGATCCGGGTCTCGCTATCCATGGAGTATTGCGTATGAAGTCGCGTGACAGCCTGGTTCGCCTGAAGGAATTTCAGGTCAATGAAAAACGCCGGCAGCTTAACCAGCTGCAGCAGATGATGTCCGAGTTCGAGCGGATGGCAAAGGAACTGGTGCATCAGATATCTCTGGAAGAAAGCAAGTCGGGCATTACCGATCCGACGCATTTCGCCTATCCGACCTTCGCCAAGGCCGCGCGCCAGCGGGCGGATAATCTTCAGGTCTCGATCCGTGAGCTGAAGGCCCAGCAGGAAGCGGCCGAAGCTTCGCTGGAAGAAGTGCAGGCCGAATATGAAAAGGCCGCCGCACTGGAAAACCGCGACGGAGCCATCCGCGCCCGCGCCTGATCTATAGGCGCAGGAAATTACGAAGATCGTCCTCATTGACGGCTGCCGGTGGATCAGGAGGCGGCTTTCAATGACGGGACGCCATGCATTTTTCGAAAGGCCGCTCCTTAAGGGCGGCCTTTTGTTTTGCCGCGTCGCCGGTGTTTCCCGCCGGGATGGTCAGGCCTGATTTCGATTGTCCGGAGGTGGGGAAAGGCGTATTTTACGGGGGTTCCGACCGTGAGCCGGAGGCTTTTACGCGCACGCGCCCCGTGCGGGTGCGGGCGGCACTTGCAGGGAGGAAAAAATGGCCCGCCAATATATCGATTGCCGCGAATTCCCCAGTGACAGCAGATGCACCGTCGCCATCTCCGCCGATTCTCCGGAGGAGCTTATGGAAGCGGCCGTGCAACACGCCGTGGCTGTGCACGGCGCAAAGGATACGCTCGAATTCCGTGAAGAAGTCCGCCGGAGCATGCATGCCGGGACGCCGCCATTGAAGGTGGCGTGAAAAACCGGATTGACCTGTTTTACGATTTGGAACGGTTGCATGTTTCTTCTCCCCGGCGGGGAGAAGAAACATGCCGCGACGCTTGCGATTATTCTGCCCTCAGACAGAAGATAAAGCGCCCTTACCCCTGAATTACATCCGCCCATTCGGCATGGCGTAATGTCTGGGCCTTGAAGAACGGGCAGAGCGGAATGATTTTCCAGCCGCCCTTGCGGGCTTCATCGATCGCATGGGCGGCGAGCGCCTGGCCGACGCCTTTGCCGCGCAGCGCATCGGGCACGCCGGTATGATCGATGATGATGAGGGAAGGGGAGGTGCGCGAATAGGTCATCTCCGCCTTGTGGCCGTCGATGGTCGCCGAATATTCGCCGTGCGATCCGGTTTCGGTTGTCTTGATGTCCATGATGAGCGCCTTCCGCATTGCTGCTGGTTGTCGCCACTGTAACGGCTTGCATCCGAATTGAAACAGCGGGATAGCGAACGCAGCGGACACAAACCGGCGACAATCGCCGGTTTTGTGGGGCAGTTCTCAGGGAGGATCCGAAATCAAACCGAAAACCCCGTCGATAATCCGGCGGGGCGTTCTGGAAACTCGGTCTGGGCGCGTTGTCGCGCCGGCGCACTGTTTTAGTGGCGATATTGCTGAATGCGCGTGGTGCGCAGGCCGGCAAGGCCATGATCGGCAATCGAGGACTGCCAGGACAGGAATTCTTCGACGGTGAGCGTATAACGCTCGCAGGCTTCCTCGAGGCTCAACAGTCCACCGCGTACCGCTGCAACCACCTCCGCCTTTCTGCGAATGACCCAGCGACGGGTATTGGCAGGCGGAAGATCCGCGATCGTCAGAGGGCTGCCATCGGGGCCGATGACATATTTAACTCGTGGGCGTATCATTTCGGTCATTGGACACTCTATACAAACTCAAGACCATATGACGGGAACTCTATCCCGGTACCTTTAAAAATTGCCTAAGCAGCTCGTGACAATTTATTAAGAATTTGAACGGTTTCGCCTGATTTGTTCGAGTCGCCTTATTTTGCCGGGAAAAAATTTTTCCAAAAATCGCAATTTTTCTCTCTCATCGGTTGTTTCCGTCAGAGTGCCGCAAGCGAAAGGCACGTTTTCCCGCTGCCCTGGGTAAATTCCGCCGTTCCCTCATGCTGCAGCCGCAGGCGGTCGCCGGCATCGAGGGAAAGGATGGAGGTTGCCGACTGCGATGTGCCTGATGTCGATGCATTGCCGGCGATACCGAAGCTGGCCGCCGCGCCATTGATGAAAAGCGTCACCCGATGGCCGGAAGAGGAGACCACGGCGAGCGTCAGGGCCGCCAGATAAGGGCCCTTTGCCGGAACCACGAGTTCACGTCCGCCGCCGCTCACCGCATCGCCGAGCGCAAAGCCGCCCTCGGCGATGGAGAGCACGGAAAAACCTGCCGCCGCGCCATTGGCGGGTTTCGTCGTGCCCGCCGGCAGGCCGGCAACGGCGAGCGGGCGGTTCGGCATCGAGACCCGGCCATCGCCGCTGCACAGAAGTGCGGTGTGCCATGAGGCGCCATCCTTGCTGGTCTTGATCGAAAACCCGTCAGTGCCGGCAAGGCCCATTTCCGCCCGGCCGCTCCAGCCGGACTGGAACAGCAGCGAGGCGGTATCGCCCTTGCCCGCCTTGTTGATCGTCATGCGGTGGCTGCCACCTTCTTCGGTGTGGGTGAAGAGGCTGGCGGGGGAGGTGAGCGCCAGCCGATTGGTGGCGTCGGCCTCCGTGCCGATGCCCAGCCTTTCCAGCCGACCGGCGGCCGGCAGCGGCATGTCGCGCCAGTTGCCGTCGCGCAGGATGCGATATCTGCTCTCGGCCGCAAACCACGCCGTCCAGCCCGGCTGCGGCGCGATCAAGAGCCAGGCGCCATCCTGCCGGAAAGCGAGCCTGCCGCCCTTGCCGGCCCAGTCACCCGCGGCATCGGCGGAGAGGAGGAAACAATCCCCTTCCTCAGCGTTATCGGGCGGTGTGGTGATGATGGCCTTGATGACCAGTTGCACGATCGCATCCAGCCTTTGCAGGGCTTCGTTATGGGTGACGTGTTTCTGTGCCTGCGAGGGGAGGATATAGGGAAGCCGAAGTCTCGCCGTCTGTTCCGTCATGATGTGCCTTCCGCGCTGCGGTGTTTCGTTGCGGGGCATTGTGGGGCGGGGGCGTAGGGTGGGGATGAGCGGGGATGGATTATTTTTTGGGGCCTTGGTGTATGCGGTTTACCCCCCTCTGTCCTGCCGGACATCTCCCCCTCAAGGGGGGAGATCGGCAGGAAGCGCTACCGCCACTTCATTCGCAAACGTTGAGATGGGTGAGACCTCGCCACAGATCGATCTCCCCCCTTGAGGGGGAGATGCCCGGCAGGGCAGAGGGGGGTGAAGCGGCATACGCCGAAGCTCACCAATGGCCGCAGCAAGCGCCGAGCGGCCGTTACCCCGCGTGTTCCACCGCCATCGCCCCTTCGGCAATGAAATCCGGATTGGCCAGCGCGTCCTCGCCATCACCCCTCACCGCATATGCAAGCGGCCTGCCCTCGCAATCGAGCGTCCTGCCGCCCGCAGCGCGCAGCACGGCGTCGCCGGCGGCCGTGTCCCACATCATGGTGCGGCTGAAGCGGGGGTAAATATCGGCGGCGCCCTCGGCCAGCATGCAGAATTTCAGCGAGGAGCCGACGGAAATGCAGTCCTTCAGCCCGTGTTCGGCCACGAAGGCTTCCGTTTTCGCCGTGCAATGCGAGCGGCTGATCAGCGCCACGGGGGAAGCGCCGCGCTGGCGCGCGCGGATGGGGTGGCGCGACAGGATGGCGCCTTCGCCGGAAATGGCGAGCTTTTCGGCGGCGTTGTCCTTGCCCGTCCATGCCTGCCCGCGGCAGGGGGCGTAAACCACGCCGGCCACCGGAACGCCGTTGCGGATGAGCGCGATGTTGACGGTGAAATCGTCCTTGCCCGAAATGAATTCCTTGGTGCCATCCAGCGGGTCGACGAGGAAGAATTCCGCGCCGGTTTCCGGCAGGATGCCGCTCGATACCGCCTCTTCGGCAACCACGGGGATATCGGGAAAATGGGCGGCCAGCGCCGCAAGAATGATCGCCTCGGCGCGCTGGTCGGCCTCGGTCACCGGCGAACAGTCGTCCTTATACGACACATGCGGGCCGGCACGGTGGACCGCCATGATGGCCTGCCCGGCGTCCAGCGCCGCTTTCGTCAATATGTCGATCATCTCTTTGCCAATTGACCCGTCTGCGGGATATCGCCGTTCCGATCTTCGCTACTCCTTTGCCCGCTGCCCGTCAAATAATGGCGTCGGACAATGCTGAAATAAGCATCCGGCCGTCATTTTTTCAGCACTTCCTGCCAAAATCATGGCTCTTTTGACCGGGAAAGCGGCAGTCCATGTGGAAATTCCAAATTTTGTGCAGGATAGCCCGTTTTTGACTTCACATTTTTAACGAACACGATATGCATTTTGAGGGTGGGGGTCTGCCTGCAAGGGCGCCCCTATAATTAACATAACGAGGCGTGGCCCATTCGAGGTCGTGCCCGGGGGAAAGACATGGAGTATTTTATCCAGCAGCTCATCAACGGGCTGACTCTTGGATCGATCTACGGCCTCATCGCTATCGGCTATACGATGGTTTACGGCATCATCGGCATGATCAACTTCGCCCATGGCGATATTTTCATGCTCGGCGGCTTCGCCGCGCTGATCGTTTTCCTGATCGTGACATCCTTTGTCGCCGGCATTCCGGTGGCGCTTCTTCTGCTTCTGATGATGGTCGTCGCCATGCTGATGACCGGCCTGTGGAACTGGGTGATCGAACGCGTCGCCTATCGCCCGCTCAGAGGCTCCTTCCGTCTTGCACCGCTGATCACGGCCATCGGCATGTCGATAGTGCTGTCCAACTTCATTCAGGTCACCCAGGGTCCGCGCAACAAGCCGATCCCGTCGCTGGTGACGGAAAGCTACCATTTCGGCACCATCACCGTTTCGCTGAAGCAGCTCATCATTATGGTCGTCACCTCGGTGCTGCTCTTCGCCTTCTGGTATATCGTCAACAAGACCCCGCTCGGCCGGGCGCAGCGCGCCACCGAACAGGACCGCAAGATGGCGGCACTGCTCGGCGTCGATGTCGACAAGACGATCTCCATCACCTTCATCATGGGTGCGGCGCTCGCTTCCGTCGCAGGTACGATGTACTTGATGTACTATGGCGTTACCACGTTCAACGATGGCTTCATTCCGGGGGTCAAGGCCTTCACCGCCGCCGTTCTGGGTGGCATCGGCTCGCTGCCGGGCGCTGTGCTGGGTGGCTTGCTCATCGGTCTCATCGAGTCCCTCTGGTCCGCCTATTTCTCCATTGCTTATAAGGACGTCGCGGCGTTCGGCATCCTGGCATTCGTGCTGATCTTCAAGCCGACCGGTATTCTCGGTCGCCCGGAAGTCGAGAAGGTGTGACATCATGGCAAACATCGTTTCCGAAAACACCTCTTCCGGCCCGAGCTTGATGGCGACGGCTGTGAAGGAGGGCCTGATTGCGGGCCTCATCTCGTTCGGCATGTTCGTTCTTTATGTCGGCATCGTCACCTATCAAGATATCAACAACCAGCTGATCTGGGGCACCCGTTGGGGCCTTCTCGCAATTTTCGTCGCCGTTGCCGCCGTTGGCCGCTTCCTCGTGGTTGGTTTCATCAAGCCGTCGCTCGATCGTCGCAAGCTTGCCAAGGCCAAAAGCGGCGTGCTGGAGATTTCCGAAGAGAAAGGCTTTTTTCATAAGCACTTTCTGAAGCTGGCGCTCATTCTTCTTC
This sequence comes from Agrobacterium sp. LY4, assembly GCF_001526585.1. Classification (NCBI taxonomy): domain Bacteria; kingdom Pseudomonadati; phylum Pseudomonadota; class Alphaproteobacteria; order Hyphomicrobiales; family Rhizobiaceae; genus Agrobacterium; species Agrobacterium sp. LY4. Next base: position 34,331 of record NZ_ASYA01000015.1, read on the forward strand.
TGCTTTATCCGGTTATCGCCGTGCAATTGTTCGGCTTTCAGGGTTCGCTGAAAATGGTCGATAATTTCGGCGTTCAGATCCTGATCTATGTGATGCTGGCCTGGGGCCTCAACATTGTTGTCGGCCTTGCCGGCCTGCTCGATCTCGGTTACGTGGCCTTTTATGCGGTGGGCGCCTATTCCTATGCGCTGCTCTCCAGCTATTTCGGCCTGTCTTTCTGGGTGCTCCTGCCGGTCGCCGGCATTCTCGCGGGCTTCTGGGGCATCATCCTCGGTTTCCCGGTGCTTCGTCTTCGCGGCGACTATCTGGCGATCGTGACGCTTGCCTTCGGTGAAATCATCCGTCTTGTTATTGTGAACTGGACGGAAGTGACCAAGGGCACTTTCGGCATCTCAAGCATCGCCAAGGCATCTGTCTTCGGCATCTGGTCTTTCGATGCCCGCGCATCCAATTACTTCATCAAGGCCTTCAGTCTTCCGCCGTCTTCCGCCTACTACAAAATCTTCCTGTTCTACGTGATCCTGCTGCTTTGCATGCTGACGGCCTATGTTACAATTAGGCTGCGCCGCATGCCGATCGGTCGGGCTTGGGAGGCATTACGCGAGGACGAAATCGCTTGCCGTTCGCTCGGTATCGACACCGTCATCACCAAGCTCAGTGCCTTTGCGACGGGGGCCATGCTCGGCGGATTTGCCGGTTCGTTCTTTGCCGCCCGCCAGGGTTTCGTATCGCCGGAAAGCTTTACGTTTGTGGAATCCGCCGTCATTCTCGCCATCGTCGTGCTCGGTGGCATGGGTTCGCTCACGGGTATCGCCATTGCGGCGCTGGTCATGGTCGGCGGCACCGAGGCGCTACGTGAAATGGAGTTCCTGAAGCATGTCTTCGGGCCTGATTTCACACCGGAACTCTACCGCATGCTGCTCTTCGGTCTCGGCATGGTCATCGTCATGCTGTTCAAGCCGCGCGGCTTCGTCGGCTCGCGTGAACCCACGGCCTTCCTTAAGGAACGCAAGGCCGTCTCCGGCAGCTTTACCAAGGAAGGTCACGGTTGATGGCTTCCGGAACGGCAACAATGACACCCAATACGACTGGCGATACGATCCTCAAGGTCGAACATCTTTCGATGCGCTTCGGCGGCCTGATGGCCATCAACGACTTCTCCTTCGAGGCGAAGCGCGGCGAGATCACGGCGTTGATCGGCCCCAACGGTGCTGGCAAGACCACGGTCTTCAACTGCATCACCGGCTTTTACAAGCCGACCATGGGCATGATCACCATGCGCCAGCAAAGCGGCGAGGCGCATCTTCTCGAGCGCCTGCCGGATTTCGAAATCACCAAGAAGGCGAAGGTGGCGCGCACCTTCCAGAACATCCGCCTGTTTTCGGGGTTGACGGTTCTGGAAAACCTGCTGGTGGCGCAGCACAATGCGCTGATGAAGGCCTCGGGTTACACGATCCTCGGTCTTCTCGGCCTGCCCGCTTACCGGCGGGCGGTGGATGCCTCTATCGAAAAGGCCAAATACTGGCTTGAAAAGGCCGATCTGATCGACCGCGCCGACGATCCGGCCGGCGATTTGCCCTATGGTGCGCAGCGCCGTCTGGAAATCGCCCGCGCCATGTGCACGGGGCCGGAGCTTTTGTGCCTCGACGAGCCGGCCGCCGGCCTCAACCCGAAGGAATCGCTGGCGCTCAACGCGCTTCTGCGCGGCATTCGCGACGAGGGCACGTCGCTGCTCCTCATCGAGCACGACATGTCCGTGGTGATGCAGATTTCCGACCATGTGGTGGTTCTGGAATATGGCCAGAAAATTTCCGACGGCACGCCGGACCATGTGAAGAACGACCCGAAGGTCATCGCCGCCTATCTGGGTGTCGAGGATGATGAAGTGGAAGACGTGATTGCGGAAGAACTCGACGGAGGAGCGGCCTGATGTCCGGTGAACCGCTTCTGAAAGTCCAGGGTGTCGAAACCTATTACGGCAATATCCGGGCTCTGGCCGGTGTCGATGTCGAGGTCAAAAAGGGTGAGATCGTCAGCCTGATCGGCGCCAACGGCGCCGGCAAGTCGACGCTGATGATGACCATCTGCGGCAGCCCGCAGGCGCGTGCCGGCCAGGTGATCTTCGACGGCGAGGATATTACCCATCTGCCGACCCATCTGATCGCCCGCAAGCGCATTGCCCAGTCGCCCGAAGGCCGCCGAATTTTCCCGCGCATGACGGTGCTGGAAAACCTGCAGATGGGCGCCAATCTCGATAACCTGAAATATTTCAAGGAAGACGTCGAGAAGATCTTCGTGATGTTCCCGCGCCTGAAGGAGCGCCAGAGCCAGCGCGGCGGCACGCTTTCCGGCGGCGAGCAGCAGATGCTCTCCATCGGTCGCGCGCTGATGGCACGGCCGAAGCTCCTGCTGCTGGACGAGCCGTCGCTCGGTCTTGCACCCTTGATCGTCAAGGGCATTTTCGAGGCGATCAAGAAACTCAACCAGGAAGAGGGGCTGACCGTCTTCCTCGTGGAGCAGAACGCCTTTGCCGCGCTCAAGCTTTCCGACCGCGCCTATGTGATGGTCAACGGCAAGGTGACGATGAGCGGTTCGGGCAGGGAACTGCTCGCCGATCCGCAGGTGCGCGCCGCCTATCTCGAAGGCGGACGGCACTGAAAGATTTTACTTGCGCCGGAAATTTTGCGGCGCAAGACTGCAAACGGCGGCCTGTCGTCCTTTCGGCAAAACCTTAAGGATCCATGGCGGGGTGCAAACAATAAAATGCCCGGCGGGAAAACGACGGGACGACAGACAAGGCAGGGTCAGGGCGTTTCAGCCCGGCACTGATGGGGAAAGAGATGCAGGGCCTTTTTTTCGAAACGGATAACGGCGTGCGGTATGTTCTGCGCGCGCTGGTTGTTCTTCTGGGTTTCTGGACGGCATGGCGCACGGGCAAGTCCGTGGCCGATGGCTGGGGCGGTTATACGCGGGTGGTTATCTATACGCTCGCTCTGGGTGTGGTGATGCGGTTTCTGCATCACGCGCTGTTCAACGGGCCGTTCATCAACGGCTTCTATTACGTGTTTGACGTCGTTCTTCTTCTGGTTTTTTCCAGCGTCGGTTTCCGCACGCGCCGGACGAGCCAGATGGTCAATAACTACTATTGGCTTTACGACCGGACATCGGCATTTTCCTACAAGAAGAAAGATTGACAGGCGGATTTTTCCGGCTGCACAATGCTCGTCAGAGTGGAACAGTTTCCTGTTCAGTGAAGGTGGGTACTGAACAGGTCCTTGCAATCAACCCATCCAAAGGAACTGGGAGTAAAGTAATGAAGAAGTCTCTTCTTTCCGCTGTTGCGCTGACCGCCATGGTCGCGTTTGGCGGTTCGGCCTGGGCCGATGTCGTGATCGCTGTCGGCGCACCGCTGACCGGCCCGAACGCTGCTTTCGGCGCTCAGATCCAGAAGGGTGCCGAACAGGCCGCGAAAGACATCAATGCCGCCGGCGGCATCAATGGCGAGCAGATCAAGATCGTGCTGGGCGACGACGTATCCGACCCCAAGCAGGGTATTTCGGTTGCCAACAAATTCGTCGCTGACGGCGTGAAATTCGTTGTCGGTCACTTCAACTCCGGCGTTTCCATTCCGGCTTCTGAAGTTTACGCCGAAAACGGCATTCTCGAAATCACACCCGCCGCAACCAACCCGGTCTTCACCGAGCGCGGCCTGTGGAACACGTTCCGTACCTGCGGCCGTGACGACCAGCAGGGCGGCATTGCCGGCAAGTACCTGGCCGATCATTTCAAGGACGCCAAGGTCGCCATCATTCACGACAAGACGCCTTACGGTCAGGGCCTTGCCGATGAAACCAAGAAGGCTGCCAATGCCGCTGGCGTGACGGAAGTCATGTATGAAGGCGTCAACGTCGGCGACAAGGACTTCTCCGCGCTGATCTCCAAGATGAAGGAAGCCGGCGTTTCCATCATCTACTGGGGCGGCCTGCACACCGAAGCCGGCCTCATCATCCGTCAGGCGGCCGATCAGGGCCTGAAGGCCAAGCTCGTTTCGGGCGACGGTATCGTCTCGAACGAACTTGCTTCCATCGCCGGCGACGCCGTCGAAGGCACGCTCAACACCTTCGGCCCCGATCCGACGCTGCGCCCGGAAAACAAGGAACTGGTAGAGAAGTTCAAGGCCGCCGGCTTCAACCCGGAAGCCTACACGCTCTACTCCTATGCCGCGATGCAGGCGATTGCCGGTGCGGCGAAGGCCGCCGGTTCCGTGGAGCCGGAAAAGGTTGCCGAGGCCCTGAAGTCCGGCACCTTCCCGACCGCGCTCGGCGAGATCTCCTTCGACGAGAAGGGCGACCCGAAGCTTCCCGGCTACGTCATGTACGAATGGAAGAAGGGTCCGGACGGCAAGTTCACCTACATCCAGCAGGGCAGCTAAGCCCTTCTGCGATACCCTATCGAAGCCCGGCAGCGATGCCGGGCTTTTTGTTTGCGGTCTCGGCCATACTAGGGACAACAAGGCAGGAAACTAATCCTCTCGGGAACTGCAATGAGGGATGGCAATGACGACAAAACGAGCCGTGTCGCTCTTCCTTGTTTTCGCCGTGCTGGCGACGGCGCTCGTCGGCCTGCATTTCTTCAGCAAATCCCGGACGACGCAATTATTCGGCGGCATCATCGCAAGGGTTGAAACAGCGAGGCCGATGGTGGCGCTGACTTTCGACGACGGGCCGTCGGTGCGTTTCACGCCTGATGTTTTGACTCTTCTGAGGGAGCGCGGGGTAAAAGCGACTTTCTTTTTGACCGGTCAGGAGACCGAAGAAAATCTGCCGCAGGCGCGCATGATCGTCAGCGACGGGCATCAGGTCGGCAACCATAGTTACACGCATTCCAACATGATGCTGATGGGGCCGGCGCGGATCGGGCAAGAGATCGAGCGCACCGATGCGGCCATTCGGGCTGCGGGTTATGAAGGCGAGATCATGTTCCGCCCGCCCTATGGCAAGAAGCTGCTCACCTTGCCCTGGTATCTTTCCCGGCATGACCGGAAAACCATCATGTGGGATGTCGAGCCGGAATCCTTTCCCGATGTCGCCGAGGATGCAGCCGCCTTCGCCAGGCACGTCATCGAGCAGACCGGAAACGGCTCCATTATCATCATGCACGTCATGTATCGAAGCCGCGAGATATCCAGGCAGGCTTTGCCCTTGATCATCGACGGTCTGCGTCAACGCGGGTTTGAGTTTGTCACCGTCTCGCAATTGCTCGAAAACCGCTGACGCCCATTCTCTTGCGATAGCGCCTCAGTCGATCCGGGTCAGAATAAAGTCCGCACGTTCCCCTATGCCGGATTTCGGAAGCACGGAAATATCGTAGCCAAGCTCGTCATAGTCGCGGAGCAAACGCTCATATTCCTCGATCGCCGCATCGAAGCCATGCCTGCGCTCGCTGTCGCCCCTGTAGATTTCCGGCCATGGCGGGGTGAGGAAGACCAGACGATTATAGCGGTGTGCAGCCACCAGCGTCTCGATGAAGGCATCGCCGCTTACATGGCGAAGCGCCGAGGCGGCGTCGATCAGGCCGCGATCGAAGAAGACCGGGCCTTCCGGCGGGGCCTTTTGCCGGTCTTCCAGCGCCATGGCGATGGCGCGGCGGGCGAAGGCTTCGATGTCGATCCACGGAAGGGCCGTGCCGCCCTTGCGGGTTTCTTCGATGACGATGCGGCGGCCGGGCTCTTCCACGGTGGCGAAACCGCGCCGGGCAAGCTCGGCGAGAAGCGTGGATTTTCCGCCGCCGGAGCAGCCTGAAAGGATGATGAAACGGTCCATTGGATTTCTATCCTGTGACAGGGTTCAGATGGTTCGGACGGTGATTTTTGGGTGGGGGTTGCCACTTGTTTCTTCTCCCCGAGGGGGAGAAGGTGGCCCGAAGGGTCGGATGAGGGGGTAACGTTGCCGGATTTCGGAGAGCTTGCCCCCTCATCCCGCTGCCGCGGACTTCTCCCCCTCGGGGAGAAGAAACAAGGGGCCGCCGCTCGACCAATGAGCGGACGCTGCACTCAAGCGGAAAATATATACTGGCCGAACCTTACCACACTCAGCCCTGTCGTCACCCCTGATGCAATATATGTGCTGCCTTCACAGCCGCCGATGCCCGGTTTTCCACCCCGAGCTTCACATAGATCTGCTCCAGATGCTTGTTCACGGTTCTCGCGGAAAGGCCGAGGATATCGCCAATATCGCGATTGGACTTGCCCCTGGCGATCCACAGCAGCACTTCCGATTCCCGCGCGGTGAGGGAAAAATGCTCGCGCAGCAGGTGGTCGCCGGATTTCTCATTGGCGGCGGTGAGGCGGAAGAGGAATTCATCCGGCCCCATGGCGCCGAGGAAGGACAGCTGTAGGGCAGGCCGCCCGGCCTCGGTGATCGTCAGCGGCACGTCGCGGCCGGTTTCCGCCGCCGCCCGTTCTGCGAGCCAGCGGCCAATATGGCTGGTGACGATTTCCATGCCGTCGTCGCGGCCGGTGGCGGCGTTGACGAGCCGCGTCGCCTGCGGTGTCGACCAGTGGATGGCACCATTGGCGCGCACGGCGAGCAGGTGGCGGCCGGCGGCGTCGAGCGCGACGCGGGCGCTCTGTGCCGAGCGGGCATTGGAGAGATGGACGCGGATGCGGGCGCGCAGCTCGTCGATGTTGATCGGCTTGGTCAGATAATCGACGCCGCCGGATTCGAGCGCCCGCACCACATGTTCGGTCTCGGTCAGCCCGGTCATGAAGATGACGGGCACCTGCGCCACCGCCGCATTGGCCTTCAGGCGGCGGCAGGTCTCGAAACCGTCCATGGCCGGCATGACGGCGTCGAGCAGGATGATATCGGGCGTGATGCGTTCGGCAATGTTGAGCGCGGCCTGGCCGGAGGTGGCGATGAGGGCGGAAAAGCCGGATTGTTCCAGCGCATCGGTGAGGAACCCGAGTGCTTCCGGGCTGTCATCCACCAGCAATACGATGTCTCTCGGGGCTGCTGCCGCCTGACCGCTCATGCCTTGCCGTCTCCCGTGTCACTATCCGCAAACCGTTTGAGAAAATGCGCGTAACCGGCTAGATCGAAGGCCTGCACATAGGTGCCGAGCTCCTGCGTGAAGGGCAGGTTTTCCGTGTTGCGGGCAAGATCGGCGAGTTTCGCCTCGATGCCGCGTATGTAGCCTATTTCGCCGAGCCGCTGCAAATCCTGAATGTGAATTGCGCCGGGATGGACGATCTGCGCCACGGGCGGCGGCGATGGCGGGGGCGGCATATCCGCCTCGTAGATCCATTTCAGGCCGAGATGCACGGCAAGCCTGTCGCAAAGCTGGCGGATATCGACAGGCTTGGCGATGGCGTCGTTGTGGTTGTCTTCTCCCGCGCCCGCCACTGTCCCGTCGCCGATATTGGCCGAGAGCATGATGAGCGGGGCGGTCTGGCCGGCTTCACGCAGTTTCGTCACAAGCTGCCAGCCGGTCATGCCGGGCATGGAAATATCGATGAGGAAGAGGTCGGGCTTCACGCCTTCGATCAGCGTCAGGCATTCCGGCCCGCTTTGCGCCGTCAGCACCACGAAATCGAGCGGCACCAGCACCTGCCGCATCAATTCGCGATGATCCTCGTTGTCATCGACCACGACGATGGTGCGGCGCGGGCCGGAATAGGAGCGGATGGTCTTTTCCGCCGCCGGCGCCGTGCTTGGCCGGTGCACGGCAGAGAGCATGAGGCGCACGCGGAAGGTGGAACCTTCATCCTTTGCGCTGGAAACGGAAATTTCGCCGCCGAGCGTATTGGTGAGGAGCCTTGTGATGGTCAGGCCGAGGCCGAGGCCCGGCATGGGGCGCACGCTGTCTGCCTCGCCGCGCTGGAAGGGTTCGTAGATGCGGGCGAGGTCTTTTTCGGCAATGCCGCGGCCGGTATCGGAAACGGTGAAGCTTGCCACCTGGCTGCGATAACCGACATCGAAGGTAACGGCGCCCTCATCGGTGAATTTGATGGCGTTGGAGATGAGGTTGACGAGGATCTGGCGCAGCCGCTTTTCATCGGTGCGGACATATTGCGGCAGGGCCCGCGACCGGTCATGGCGGAACTCCAGCCCCTTGGCCTGCGCCTGCGGGCGAAACATGTCGACGATCTGGTCGAGGAAATCCTGAATATTGATCTCGTTGGAATAGACCTGAAGCCGCCCGGCCTCGATCTTGGAAATATCGAGAAGCCCATCGATCAGGCCGGACAGGTGATCGGCCGAGCGGCGGATGACCTTGATTGCCGATTGCCGTGGCGGGGGGATGGTGTCGTCGCGCTCGAGAATCTGGGCATAACCCAGAACGGCGTTGAGCGGCGTGCGCAATTCATGGCTGAGGCCGACGACATAACGGCTCTTGGCGCGGTTGGCGGCCTCGGCCGTTTCCTTGGCGTCCTGAAGGGCGGCGTCGGTCTTCTTGTGGGCGGCGATTTCCTTGAGCAGCAATGTGTTCTGGCGCGAGGATTCCTCTTCCGCCACAACCCGGCTGTCATGGGCAAGCACGAGGAACCAGCAGACGATGCCGGCAATGACGGCGAAGACAAAAAACACGATGAGGATGGTGCGGTTCACCACATCGGCCGTTTCCGGCGAGGCGGTGCCGACCTGATGGGCGATCATCGCCAATATGCCGCCGATGGCGGTGACGGCAATCGCCGCCGCCATGCCGTAGCGTCCGAGCCGGGTGGCGAGTTTGGCCACCAGCTGATCCGGCAGGAAGGATTTCGCGACGGTGGCGACCTGATAGTTCAGCTTGGCTTTCGGCTTGCACATGTCATGGCAGCGGCTGTCCAGCGAGCAGCAGAGCGAACAGATCGGCGCGGCATAGGCCGGGCACCAGGCCATGTCTTCCGGCTCGAAAGGGTGTTCGCAGATGGAGCAGGTGATGCTGCTCTCCTCACGCCACTTCTGGCGCGGTTTGCGGGCGAGATAAAATTTGCCCTTCGTGCCCCAGGCAATCAGCGGCGAGGCGATGAAGGCGACGATCAGCGTCAGATAGGGCGCGAGCGATGCGGCGAGCGGGCCGAAGGCGCCGAAATGCGCCATCAGCGCGATGGTGGCCGAAAGCGCCATGGAGCCGACGCCGACGGGGTTGATGTCGTAAAGATGGGCGCGCTTGAATTCGATGCCGGGCGGGGCAAGGCCGAGCGGCTTGTTGATGAAGAGATCGGCGGAAATGGTGCAGAGCCAGGCCATGGCGATGATGGAGAAGATGCCGAGCGTTTCTTCCAGCAGCCGGTAAATGCCGAGCTCCATCAGAAGCAGCGCGATCGCCACGTTGAAGACCAGCCAGACGACGCGGCCGGGGTGGCTGTGGGTGAGGCGCGAGAAGAAGTTCGACCAGGCGAGCGAACCCGCATAGGCATTCATGACGTTGATCTTCAGCTGCGAGACGACCACGAAGGCGACCATCAAAAGCATGGCGGCCGTCTCGTTGGGGATCATGTAACCGAAGGCGGTGAGATACATCTGCGCCGGATCGGCGGCGCGATCCACCGAGACGCCGGAACTGAAGGTGAGCACCACGAGGAAGGAGCCGGCGAGCAGCTTCGGCACGCCGACGACGACCCAGCCCGAGCCCGCCAGGAAAACCGCAATGCGGTGGCGCAGGCGGCTTTGCCCCTCGGCCGGCAGGAAGCGCAGGAAGTCCACCTGTTCGCCGATCTGCGACATCAGCGCCAGAATGACGGCGGAGGCCGCACCGAATTCCACCAGATTGAAATCCGCGACCGTTCCCGGCGGGCCGGAGGCGTGGTGAATACCGGCAAAGGCACGCCAAAGATCGTATTTCTCCCAGTCCATCAAAGCGATGAAGACGAAGGGCAAAATGTTCAGCACGATCCAGAAGGGCTGGGTGACGATCTGGAAACGGCTGATGAGCCGCACGCCATGGGTGACGAGCGGAATGACCATGACGGCGGAGATGATATAGCCGATCCACAGGGGAATGCCGAGCGCCAGTTCCAGCGCGCCGGACATGATCGACGCCTCGATGGCGAAGAGCATGAAGGTGAAGGCGGCATAGATCAGCGAGGTGATGGTGGAGCCGATATAACCGAAGCTTGCGCCGCGCGTCAGAAGATCGATATCGACGCCGTGGCGGATGGCATAACGGCTGATCGGTAGGCCGACGGCGAGCATGGCGATGGCGGCGACGAGGATGGCGTAAAAGGCGTTGGTGGTGCCGTAGGAGAGCGTGATGGCGCCGCCGATGGCTTCCAGCGCCAGAAAGGAAATCGCGCCGATGGCGGTGTGGGAAATGCGGTTGGAGGAAAATTGCCGGGCGCTCTTGGCGGTGAAGCGCAGCGCATAATCTTCCAGTGTCTGGTTGGCGACCCAGCGGTTATATTCGCGCCTGACGGGGATGATGCGTTGCCGTGCGGCCATGCCTATCTAGCGCCTTTTCGCAACGGGCCTCTCACAGCCGCACCGACATGCCGCCATCCACCGTCAGCACATGGCCGTTGACGAAGGAGGCCGCGTCGCTGGCCAGAAACAGGGCAGCACCGGCGATTTCATCCGGCCGGCCCCAGCGCTCCAGCGGCACCCGCAGCTTGGCGAAGGCCACCATCTCAGGATTTTCGGCAAGGGCGGCATTGGTTTCGGTGGCGAACATGCCGGGTGCGATGGCGTTGCTGGTAATGCCGCGCGCGCCATATTCCACGGCAATGGCGCGCATCAGCCCGGTCAGCCCCTGTTTGGCGACGGGATAGATCGCGTCCCCCGGCCGGACGATGTGGCCGAGAATGGAGGTGATGGTGATGATGCGGCCGTAACCATTGGCGTTCATGGCCTCCGCCGCATCCCGCGACAGCGAGATGGAGGAGGTAAGATCGGTGCGGATCAATTCCAGCACGTCCTCGTCGCTGAATTCGGCAAGCGGGCGGCGGTCGCGCGCGCCGACATTGTTGACGAGGATATCGAGGTGGCCGAACTCGTCCATGATACGGCGGACGAGGGCGCTGCCGGCTGCGGTATCGGCAATATCGAAGGCAGCGTAATCGGCCTTGCCGCCAGCCTTGCGCAACGTGTCGACCGCCTGTTCCAGCGTTTCGGCATTGCGGCCGGTCAGCCACACATGCGCGCCCGCTTCGGCAAAGGCGCTGGCAATTTCAAAACCGAGGCCGCGGCCGCTGCCGGTGATGATGGCCGTGCGGTTTTCGAGAGAGAATTTCTGGAGAATGCCCATCGCTCACCTTCTTGCTTTAGAGCGTCGGACCGAAAACGACGGTGCGGTTTCCGGAAAGTCCGAGGCTGTTGGTCAAAGCCACGCCGCTTGTTTGAGCTTGCGTATGGGAAGACTATGCCGTGTGCGGCGCTCGGCGAAAGGTCGCCTGACCGGCCCGGCCGTTCGGTGGACAGAAAAATGGCGTCGCCCGGTTGCGGGCGACGCCATGTCTTGGCTTATCAGGCAGCAGCCGACTTTGCGAGCGGCACTTCTGCGATCGTCTTCAGAACGACGGAAGCGATCTGGTAAGGGCAGCCCTGCGAGTTCGGACGACGGTCTTCGAGGTAACCCTTGTAACCGTTGTTGACGAAGGAATGCGGAACGCGGATCGAGGCGCCACGGTCGGCAACGCCGTAGGAGAACTTGTTCCACGGAGCGGTTTCGTGCTTGCCGGTCAGGCGCAGGTGGTTGTCCGGACCGTAAACGTCGATGTGCTCTTTCCAGTTCTTGGCGAAAGCGGCCATGAGGGCTTCGAAATATTCCTTGCCGCCAACTTCGCGCATGAACTTGGTGGAGAAGTTGCAATGCATGCCCGAACCGTTCCAGTCGGTATCGCCGAGCGGCTTGCAATGGAATTCGACGTCGATGCCGTACTGTTCGCAAAGACGAAGGAGCAGGTAACGGGCGATCCAGATCTGGTCGGCGGCGCGCTTGGAGCCCTTGCCGAATACCTGGAATTCCCACTGGCCCTTGGCGACTTCGGCGTTGATGCCTTCGTGGTTGATGCCGGCTTCGAGGCAGAGGTCGAGGTGCTCTTCAACGATTTCGCGGGCAACCGAACCGACATTCTTGAAGCCGACGCCGGTGTAATAAGGACCCTGCGGAGCCGGGTAACCCTGTTCCGGGAAGCCGAGCGGGCGGCCGTCCTGGTAGAAGAAATATTCCTGTTCGAAGCCGAACCATGCGTCCTCGTCGTCGAGGATGGTTGCGCGGCTGTTCGAAGCATGCGGGGTGACGCCATCGGGCATCATGACTTCGCACATGACGAGTGCACCGTTGGAGCGGGCCGGGTCGGGATAGATCGCGACGGGCTTCAGCACGCAATCCGACGAGTGGCCTTCGGCCTGCTGCGTGGACGAGCCATCAAAGCCCCAAAGCGGCAGCTGCTCGAGTGTGGGGAATTCGTCGAATTCCTTGATCTGGGTCTTGCCGCGCAGGTTGGGGACCGGCTTGTATCCGTCCAGCCAGATGTACTCGAGTTTGAACTTAGTCATTACGAACCTCTCATAGGTAACAATGCGAAGCCTTGAGGCCTCCCGTGGCTTTGGCCACCGAAGTGCATTCGCGTTCAAGGGCTGACCCCTTAGATGCATGCCGCGTGCCAGATTGGCAATATCAGGCGATTTTTTCGAAAAATCTTTCAGGCCCCCGGTCGCGCAGGAGCCTGCATATCGCGCGTGGCTGGTTCTGCTGCATTGCGGTAGGCAAATTCACCCCTCATGTTTCATCATTGAATCCTGATAGATAGCCGGCGTCTCCCGGCGGAATGCCCTGCTGCGGTGCAATGATTTCGGTTGCGCGCGAGGGATTGGCATTTGCCCCAAAAACCGGCGCTTTCGGAATGGTTTTTCTTGTAGATGAGACGATTAATGCCTATATTTTTCGCAAGGTGATTTTTTTTTAATCAAACGGAGCGAATCTGGCCTTTGCGGGTTAGCTCCAGACATAAAGTGCTTCGATGCAAACAAAGTGAGATGATCGAAATGGCAACTGGCATTCATCGCGAGACGGCAACGATCTATCAATTCCCGGTCGGCGGGCGCGCGGGTCTTTCGAAGTTCCGCAACAGCAGCCTCAGCGACCTCGAGCGTCAGGCGCAGGAGCCGCATATCGATTTCGGTTCGTGGTATCACGACGATGCGATCCGCGACGAAGAGCGGAACGACAAGCCGCATTCCTGATGGCCGCATTCCTGATGTGAGACCGTGCCGCGCATTTCTTCTCCCCGCCGGGGAGAAGGTGGCCCGAAGGGTCGGATGAGGGGGCAACCCCTCCGTATATCGCGGCGCTCGCCCCCTCATCCCGCTGCCGCGGACTTCTCCCCGGCGGGGAGAAGAAACAAGCTGAGGCCTCCTGCTTCACAGACAAGCGCCTTCAGGTTCAGCTTATTCCCCCTCATGCATCTTTCGCCACCCCGCCTACGTCAATTGACGTATACGGTTTCGCTCTCACGAGATCGATAGTCCCTCCAGCAGCGGCCGCAGATGCCGCTGAGCCTCCACGAGAGGCCAAACAAGGAGAGGGGTTCTTCCGATGACATTCCGCAAGACGCTTAGTGCCGCGCTGCTTGGCGCGATCCTGTCCACCACCGCCTTCCACGGCGCTTTTGCCGCTGACGACACCATCAAGGTTGGCGTGCTGCATTCGCTGTCCGGTACAATGGCGATTTCAGAAACGACGCTGAAGGACGCCATGCTGATGCTCATCGACGAGCAGAACAAGAAGGGTGGCGTGCTCGGCAAGAAACTCGAAGCCGTGGTGGTCGATCCGGCTTCCGACTGGCCGCTCTTTGCCGAAAAGGCCCGCCAGTTGATTTCGCAGGACAAGGTCGCCGCCGTTTTCGGCTGCTGGACGTCCTCCTCGCGCAAGTCGGTTCTGCCGGTCTTCGAGGAACTGAATTCCATCCTGTTCTACCCGGTTCAGTACGAGGGTGAAGAATCCTCGCGCAACATCTTCTACACGGGTGCGGCGCCGAACCAGCAGGCCATTCCGGCCGTAGACTACCTCGCCAATACCGAAGGCGTCGAGCGCTGGGTTCTGGCTGGCACGGACTATGTCTATCCGCAGACCACCAACAAGATCCTGAAGGCCTACCTGATGTCGAAGGGCGTCAAGGAAGAGGACATCATGATCAACTACACGCCGTTCGGTCATTCCGACTGGCAGACCATCGTGTCCGACATCAAGAAGTTCGGCTCGGCCGGCAAGAAGACCGCCGTGGTCTCTACCATCAACGGCGACGCCAACGTGCCTTTCTACAAGGAACTGGCGAACCAGGGCATCAAGGCTGAAGACATTCCCGTCGTCGCCTTCTCGGTCGGCGAAGAAGAACTTGCCGGTCTCGATACCGCACCGCTGGTCGGCCACCTTGCCGCCTGGAACTACTTCCAGTCCGTCGATGCGCCGGTCAATGCCGAATTCATCAAGACCTGGCATGCCTTCACCAAGAACGACAAGCGCGTGACCAACGACCCGATGGAAGCCGCCTATATCGGCTTCAACGCCTGGGTAAAGGCCGTCGAATCCGCCGGCACGACGGATACGGACAAGGTTCTCGACTCGATTATCGGCGTTTCCGTGCCGAACCTTTCGGGCGGTTACTCCACCGTCATGCCGAACCACCACATTACCAAGCCGGTGCTGATCGGCGAAATCCAGGCCGATGGCCAGTTTGAGATCGTGCAGCAGACGCCGCAGGTGGTGGGTGACGAGTGGTCGGATTATCTGCCGGACTCGAAGGATCTGATCTCGGACTGGAGGAAGCCGATGTCTTGCGGCAATTTCAATGTGGCCAGTGGGAAGTGCGGCGGCAAGGGTAGCTGATTAGCCCCGGGGGATGGTGCCGCTCCCTCTTCGTTGGGGGCGGTGCTTCAATAGTTGAAAACTGAACAAGCGTGCCCCCCTCTGCCCTGCCGGGCATCTCCCCCACAGGTGGGGAGATCGACTCGTGGCTAGGCCCCGCATTTCTCTTCGGTCGAGATAGAGCGATGCGAGCGCACCTTGCCGATCTCCCTCCTTGTGGGGGAGATGCCCGGCAGGGCAGAGGGGGGTGAGCGGCATACTCAAGTGGCGTTACCCACAAACGCCCTGTCGTAAAACGCCCAAGGAACCCGACATGACGATCCGATCTTTTCTCGGAGCCATCTTCCTCTGGCTCACCCTGGGGATCGCAGCCCAATCCTTCGCGCAAAGCGAGCCGAAGGCGCTGGTCGACCAGCTCGGCACGGCGGATTTCAAGCAGGCCGAAGTGCTGATCGGGCAGATCGCCGCCACGGGCGATGCGCGTGTCGTGCCGGCGCTCGAGGCTTTTGCGGCGGGCGATCTTTACGTGCGCAAGGCCGACAATCTGGTTTTCATGACGAAACCGGCAGGTTCCAATTTTACGCTGATCGACCCGCTGACGGGCGAAAGTGCGGGTGAAGCGCCGAAGGCGGCTGTCAGCAAGATCAAGGTCAACAATAATCTGCGCCGCGTCATCCGCGCCGCACTCGGTGGCCTGACCCTGCTGAGCCCGGAAAAATCCGTGCGGCTTTCCGCGGCGGACGCCGTTCTGAAAGCGCCGAGCGCGGAAAATCTCGAATTGCTGGAAGCGGCCATCGCCAAGGAGGCCGATACTGAGGTGCGGACCCGGATGGAGGAGGCGCGGGCTGTCTCGCTGCTCTCCTCCGAACGGTCGCTCGAACAGAAGAAAGAGGCAATCGCCACCATCAAGAGCCTCGGCGGGCGCGATGCCATCGGCATTCTGATGGCGGCTTCCTCGTCGGTGGATCAGAGCCTGAAGCCGGATATCGACAGCGCCATATCGAGCATCGAAAGCTCCCTTGCCTTCTGGGACTATGCGCAGAATATCTGGTACGGCCTGTCGCTCGGTTCCGTGCTTTTGCTCGCCGCCATCGGCCTTGCCATCACCTTCGGCGTGATGGGCATCATCAACATGGCGCATGGCGAGATGGTGATGATCGGCGCCTATTCCACCTTCATGGTGCAGGAGGTGATCCGCACGCATTTCCCCGGCCTGTTCGACTGGTCGCTCGCCATCGCTCTGCCCGCCGCCTTTCTGGTGACGGCCTTTGTCGGCCTCGTGATGGAGCGCGGTGTCATCCGCTTTCTTTACGGGCGGCCGCTGGAAACGCTTCTCGCTACCTGGGGCATCTCGCTCATCCTGCAACAGGGCGTGCGCTCCATCTTCGGCCCCACCAACCGGGAAGTCGGCAGCCCGAGCTGGATGTCCGGCTCCTTCAGCGTCGGTTATCTCAATTTCACCTGGAACCGGGTGTGGATCGTCTGTTTCTCGCTTTCGGTGTTCTTCGCGCTGCTGGTTCTCCTGAAGCGCTCGGCCTTCGGGCTGCAGATGCGCGCCGTGACCCAGAACCGCCGCATGGCCTCTTCCATGGGCATCCGCACGCCGTGGGTGGATGCCTTCACCTTCGCGCTCGGTTCGGGCGTTGCCGGTCTCGCCGGCGTGGCGCTGTCGCAGATCGACAATGTCTCGCCCAATCTCGGCCAGAGCTACATCATCGACAGTTTCATGGTGGTGGTGTTCGGCGGCGTCGGCAATCTCTGGGGAACGCTGGTCGGCGCCCTGTCTCTCGGCGTGCTCAACAAGTTCCTTGAGCCGACGGTCGGCGCCGTGCTCGGCAAGATCCTCGTGCTCGTTCTCATCATCCTGTTCATCCAGAAGCGGCCGCGCGGTCTCTTCGCACTCAAGGGAAGGGCGATCGAAGCATGATTACCGGCTTCCTCCTGCGCGCGCTCGACCGCCGCATCTCCATCGCCATCGGCATCATTCTGGCCATCGCCGTGCTGGTGCCGGCCTCCAACCTGCTTTTGCCGGCCGATAGCGCATTCCGCATTCCGACCTATATCATGTCGATGCTGGGCAAATATCTGGCCTATGCGCTGCTCGCACTGGCGCTCGATCTCGTCTGGGGTTATTGCGGCATTCTCTCGCTCGGCCACGCCGCCTTCTTCGCGCTCGGCGGTTATGCCATGGGCATGTATCTGATGCGACAGATCGGCACGCGCGGGGTTTATGGTCATCCGGTGCTGCCTGACTTCATGGTGTTCCTCAACTGGAAGGAACTGCCGTGGTTCTGGCAGGGTTTTGACATGTTCTGGTTTGCGGCGCTGATGGTGCTTGTCGTGCCGGGGCTGCTCGCCTTCGTGTTCGGCTGGTTCGCCTTCCGCTCGCGTGTCAACGGTGTTTATCTCTCCATCATCACCCAGGCCATGACCTATGCGCTGCTGCTCGCCTTCTTCCGCAACGACATGGGTTTCGGCGGCAATAATGGGCTGACCGATTTCAAGGATATTCTCGGCTTTTCCGTACAGGCGGATGGTACGCGCGCCGTGCTGTTTGCCATGACGGCGGTGATGCTGGCGCTTTCACTGCTGATCGCCTCCGGCATCGTCAATTCCAAATTCGGCAAGGTGCTGGTGGGCGTGCGCGATGCCGAAAGCCGGGTGCGCTTCCTCGGTTTCCGGGTGGAAAACATCAAGCTTTTCACCTTCGTCGTTTCGGCCATGATGGCGGGTATTGCCGGTGCGCTGTTCGTGCCGCAGGTGGGCATCATCAATCCCGGTGAATTCTCTCCCGCCAACTCCATCGAAGTGGTGGTGTGGACGGCGGTGGGCGGGCGCGGCACGCTGATCGGGCCGATTATCGGCGCTGTCCTGGTCAATGGCGGCAAGAGCTATTTCACTGGCGCTTTCCCGGAATTCTGGCTGTTTGCGCTGGGTGGGCTGTTCATCGCGGTGACGCTGTTCTTCCCCAAGGGCATTGTCGGCACGCTGCAACACTATCTGGCCCGGCGGCGCGAAAAGCGGGTCACGCTCGCGGCAGGCGACGTCCAGCCGGGCAATGACAGCGGCTCGACAGTGGCGCAACAGGCGGCGGAGTGAGGCGGATATGAACACGATTTCCGAAAACAGAACGAAAAGCCTGCTTTATCTCGACGGCGTCTCGGTGTCCTTCGATGGTTTCAGGGCGCTCAATTCCCTCTCCTTCGTGGTGGAACCGGGTGAGCTTCGCGCCATTATCGGCCCGAACGGTGCTGGCAAGACGACGATGATGGACATCATCACCGGCAAGACAAGGCCGGATACGGGCACGGTGCTGTTTGAAGACAGCATCGACCTCACCAAGAAGGACGAGGCGGATATTGCCCAGCTCGGCATAGGGCGGAAGTTCCAGAAACCGACGGTGTTCGAAAGCCATACCGTCTGGGACAATCTGGAACTGGCGCTCAACCGCAAGCGCGGCGTTTTCGCGACGCTGTTTTACCGGCTGACGGAGGAAGACAAGGCCCGCATCGAGGAAATCCTCGCCACCGTGCGCCTCGGCCACCGCCGCGGCGATCTCGCCGCCAACCTCTCGCACGGCCAGAAACAATGGCTGGAAATCGGCATGCTGCTGGCGCAGGAGCCGAAGCTCTTGCTGGTGGACGAGCCGGTGGCGGGCATGACGGATGCGGAAACCGCCGAAACCGCCGTGCTTTTGAAGGAAATCGCCAAAACCCGTTCGGTTGTGGTGGTGGAGCACGACATGGGTTTTATCCGCGAGCTGGGGGTGAAGGTGACGTGCCTTGCCGAAGGCTCGGTGCTGGCGGAGGGATCGATCGATTTCGTGTCGAACGATCCTAAGGTGATTGAGAATTATCTGGGGCGGTGATGGTGGTGTTTGCGGCGTTACCCCCCTCTGCCCTGCCGGGCATCTCCCCCTCAAGGGGGGAGATCGGCAAGCGGCGAAAACTCTGCCCATGGAACGGGCGGGTGCGGCATCTGATCTCCCCCCTTGAGGGGGAGATGCCCGGCAGGGCAGAGGGGGGTAACGCCTCCCGCCAATGCGTCAATGGAGTCTCACCATGCTGAACGTCGACAACATCAACCTCCATTACGGCGCGGCGCAGGCCCTGCGTGGCGTTTCGCTGACGGCGGAGATGGGCAAGATCACCTGTGTCCTCGGCCGCAACGGGGTGGGCAAAAGCTCGCTGCTGCGGGCCGTTACCGGCCAGCACGCCATCAGTGCCGGGACGATCAGCTTTGAAGGGGCGGCGCTGGATGGGCTGGCGCCTTACCACCGGGCCAAGCGCGGTGTCGGTTACGTGCCGCAGGGGCGGGAGATTTTTCCGCTGCTCAGCGTGCAGGAGAATCTCGAAAGCGGCTATGCGCCGCTGCCGCGTAAGGAACGCTTCATCCCGGACGATATTTTCAGCCTGTTTCCGGTGCTGCAATCCATGCTGGGAAGGCGCGGCGGCGATCTCTCCGGCGGCCAGCAGCAGCAGCTTGCCATCGGCCGGGCTTTGGTGACGCGGCCGAAGATCCTCGTTCTCGACGAGCCCACCGAGGGCATTCAGCCGTCGATCATCAAGGATATCGGCCGGGCGATCAAATATCTACGCGATTCTACCGGCATGGCGATCCTGCTGGTCGAGCAATATCTGGATTTCTGCCGCGAGCTTGCCGATTACGTTTACATCATGGACCGCGGCGAAATCGTGCATCAGGGGCTGGCCGAAACGCTGGATACGCCGGAAGCGCGGCGTCACCTGACAGTATAGATCGAGACTAAAACCTTTGTGCGCCGATCACGGCGTGCAAACGGCCGATTAATATTTTGAAAGCCTATGCGTCTCGACATGGCTTTCATGCGTAATTTTAGCATTTCATTGAATAATTGCCTGTGATATTGGCAGCGAAAATGCTGCATGCGAGACACAGGAAAAGTCTATTCGCACGCCGCGACAGTTGATCCCTTACATTCCACGCACGTCCGACGTATCGTCGGGGAAACCGTGCCCAATAAAGGCGTGTCAATGAATCAAGACTTTGCCATTGGCCGGGCCGCCCGGCTGTTCCGCTCCGCCCGCACCCTGTTTCTGGGTCTTGCGATGTGCGCGAGCGCCGGTGTCGCAGCGTCGGCATCGACCTGCGGTCAGTTACCCGGACCCGGCATGGAACCGGGCAGGCATGATTTTTCCATTCTCTCCAACGGTGAAAAACGCGACGGCGTCTATTTTGTTCCCTCCGCCTATGACGGAAAAAAGCCGCTGCCTGTCGTGTTCGATTTCCATGGCTCCAACAGCAATCCGCATGGCCAGCTGAACCGCAGCGGCTGGGACAAGCTGGCGGAACGTGACGGTCTGGTGGTCGTGGCGCTGGCCGGCAGCCTGAATGGCGAATTGCCCGGCACCCATGCCTGGAATGTTCCCGGCGTCACCAAGCGTCCGGGCGGGCTGGACGAGGTCGGCTTCATTCGCGATGCCATCACCATGGTGAAGGGCAAGTTCTGCGTCGATGAGGAGCGTTTTTACGGTTCCGGTTATTCCGGCGGCGGGCGCATGCTGTCGCAATTCATCTGCAATGGCAGCGCGGATTTCACCGCTGCCGGTTTCGTCGCCTCGCTGCGCGCGGGTTATCCGTTGGAGACCGAGGGCAAATGGGCACCGGATGCGGCAAGCTGCACGCCGGCGCGGCCGATGTCGATCATCGCCTTTGCCGGGCTGAAGGATCCCGCCAACCCCTATCAGGGCGGCGGCAAATCCTACTGGCAATATGGCGGCGAGACGGCGCTGAAGCGCTGGGCCGAGATGGACGGCTGCAAGGGCGCCGCCAAAAGCAAGGTGGGCGAAAGTTTCACGGTCAATTCCTATGATGTCTGCAAGGCGGGCGCACGCATTCAGTCCTATGTCATCAACGACTGGGACCACGCTTGGCCGCGCGCCACCATGAAGGCGGAAGTGCTGGCCGCGAGCGCCGTCGTCACCCGCAAGCCGGGCGGCGAACAGACGCCGAAGGCGGAACCGGCCGTGGAGCGCAAGATGCCCACAGGCGAAGTGACGCGCACGGTTGATGCGGCGGAAAGAATGTGGGATTTCTTCCGCAATACGGAAGGGCAGCTGGTCGTGGATGCCGTCGTCAAGAAGGATTGCGGCGCAAAGGCCTCATCCGCTTCCGCAACCGCTTCGGAGACCGCGTGCAGCAACAACAGCAAGCCATCGGCCCTTCCGGTCGCCAAGACGCTCAACCTGTCCGGCAGCAGCGCGCCCGTGGCAGAGGACGCATTGTAACCAAAGCGGTTGAAGGGCGCAGCCGGCTGGAGGAACTGTTCCAGGAAGGCTGCGCCAAAATCCGCCTGCCGGAAACCTTTTCGAACGAAGCCGAAGCCATTCTCATCAATTCCTCCGGCGGCCTGACCGGCGGAGACGAACTCGAATGGCAGGCGGTGGCCGGCGCCGGCACCTCGCTGGTGGTGACCACGCAGGCCTGCGAGAAGGTCTACAAGGCATCTTCCGGAACCGCCACCGTTACCGCCCGGGTTTCCGCCGGGCCGGGCGCCAGATTGCACTGGCTGCCGCAGGAAACCATCCTTTTCGACCGGGCCTCGCTGACCCGCCGGCTGGAAGCCGATCTCGACCAATCTTCCGAATTCATCGCCGTCGAAGCCGTGCTGCTCGGCCGCCAGGCCATGGGCGAGGCGATGGCTCATGGTCTTTTCCGCGACCGCTGGCGCATTCGCCACGGGGGTAAGCTGGTGCATGCCGAAGAGCTTCTGCTGCAAGGCGAGGTGGCGGAACTGACCGCGAAACCGGCGGTGCTGGCCGGTCAGGTCGCTTTTGCGACGCTGCTTTATATCGGGCCGCTGGCCGAGGCGCTTCTGCCTAAAATCCGGGCTATTGCCGGGGAAAGCGGCGGTGCCAGCGAATGGCAGGGCAAGCTTGTCGTTCGGGTCTCTGCCGCCGATGGTTTCTCCTTGAGAAAATTGCTTTTTCCGATCATTTCGCTCTTGCGAAACGGCGCGCCAGTGCCGAAAGTCTGGAATCTGTAAACCCTTCGGATCGTCGGCAACCGGCGGCCTTCGGGGTCTGTCAACATGTCGAATCTGCTTGCCGCAACCATGTTTGCGGAACAGGTTCCAAGCTGCGGGACCACGATGAACCTTAGCCCAAGAGAAAAAGACAAGCTGCTGATTTCCATGGCCGCCATGGTGGCGCGCCGCCGGCTGGAACGCGGCGTGAAGCTGAACTATCCCGAAGCGATTGCGCTGATTACCGATTTCGTGGTCGAGGGCGCCCGCGACGGCCGTGCCGTGGCCGAGCTGATGGAAGCCGGCGCGCATGTCATCTCCCGCCATCAGGTGATGGAAGGTGTGGCCGAGATGATCCATGATGTGCAGGTGGAAGCGACGTTTCCCGATGGCACCAAGCTGGTGACCGTTCACGAACCGATACGGTGAGGGGGCATGGTGGTAAGTCCAGACGAAAATGGCCAGCAGTTAGCGATCGAGGAATATAAGTATGTCCGAGATATGCTCAAAACCAACATCGACATCATGGAGAAGAACGAAAGTTTAATCCTGCTTGCGATGGCTGCGGTCTATGGTTTTTTAATAAAAGACTTAAAGTTCGAGTTTGGTCATGCCACTTTAAGTCTTATTGTCCCGTTTGCTCTTAGCTTATTCGGGTATCTGCGATATAGGGCGTTGGATCGCGTTATCGGCGTGCATAACGACTATCTTCAGGGAATAGAAGCTCGACATCCAGTTTTCTTAGGATGGACGCAATTCTATCGTAAAGAAAAAGAGAAAAAATCAACAGAAACTTCTCTTAGGTCATCCAGAGATTTATTTTGGCGATCACTTATTGGCGGAAGTGGCGCGATATTCTTACTGGCGAACACTATTCCCTTGTGCAAAAATTAGAGGTCACCATGAAACCAGGCGAAATCATTGCCGCAGAGGGCAGCATCGAACTCAATGCCGGCCAGCCGACCGTGACCATCGAAGTCGCCAATTCGGGCGACCGGCCGGTGCAGGTGGGCAGCCACTATCATTTCTTCGAGACCAATGCGGGTCTGCTGTTCGACCGCGACAAGGCACGCGGCATGCGTCTCGATATTCCCGCCGGCACGGCGGTTCGTTTCGAACCGGGCCAGAAACGGGAGGTGACGCTGGTGCCGCTTTCCGGCAAGCGCGAGGTTTACGGTTTCCGTCAACAGGTCATGGGGAGGTTATGAAATGGCGACGGCGCATTATCATGGAAGCTGCCAGTGCGGCGATGTGAGCTTCGAGGTCGATGCCGATCTCGACCATACCGTCATCTGCAATTGTTCGCGCTGCAAGCGTCTCGGTTCCACACTGGCCTTCGCGCCGCGTGAGAAATTCACGCTGCTTTCCGGGGAGGACAAGCTGGCGGAATATCTCTTCAACAAACACAAGATCCATCATCTTTTCTGCTCCACCTGCGGCATCGAGAGCTTTGCTTATGCCGATGGGCCGGATGGCACGCCGATGGTGGCGGTCAATGCCAATTGTCTCGATGGTGTCGATCCCCGGGCGTTGAAGCCGCAGGCTTTCGATGGCGCGGCGGCCTGAGCGATGGAGATGAGCCGAAAAAATGTCCTTATGGCGGCCGTGCTTCTCTGCGCGACCGCCGGCCTGTCAATGCCGGCCGCCGCGCAGGGCGAGCCGGATTGCAAGGCTCCGCAGACGCAGGCGGACATGACCATCTGCGCCGGCAAGGATTACGAAAAGGCCGACAAGCAGTTGAACGTCGAATATCAGAAGCTGCGCAAGCTGCTCACCGAGCGCGACAAGACGGCGGATGCAAACGGCAAAGGTGCGACCGACGCGCTGGTGACTGCCCAGCGCGCCTGGGTGGCGTTTCGTGACGCCAATTGCGCGCTTTCAGGCTTTCAGGCGCGCGGCGGCTCGATGGAACCGATGCTGATTTCCTCCTGCCTTGCCGAGATGAGCGGCAAGCGGGCGGAAGAGTTGCGTCAGTTGTCGGAAGGTTTCTGAACGCATGGGGCGGCGCATCACGATCGTTGGAAACGGGGAACTGCCGCCGGGTGCTGCTGATTTCATCGATTGTTCCGATATCGTCATCCGCTTCAATGATTGCCGGTCGCTGGGGCCGGGCGGCACACGCACTGATGTGGTGGCGGTGTGCAATACCGGGCGGCCGGGCCGCGAGATGGCGGAAGGGACAGACTGGCGCGAAAGCGACGGCGTGCGGCAGGCCTCCGCCATCTGGTCGGTGCGTGATCCCGCCAAGTTTTCCGAAATGGAACCGGACATACGCGCACGCTGGCCGGAACTGACCGATTTCTGCGCCGATTATACCGCCGGCTTTGCCGCCATCGCACGAGAAGCCGGCAAGGGGCACATGGTCATTCCGCGCGGTGTGCATGAAAGGCTCGATGCCGCGCTCGAAGCCTATGCGCCCATGCCCTATGTCTGCCCCAGCACCGGCCTTTTCGCCATCGCCCATGTTCTTGAGAGCGTGAGCGACGATGGCGACGAGGTGGCGATTGCCGGTTTCGGCCATCAGGGCTGGAGTGGCCATCCATTTACCGCCGAACAACAGCTGGTCGAAGCCCTCGCGGGCGAGGGCCGGCTGACACGAATTTCTCCCACATCGATTTTCTCCGCGTCCGAAGGAGCCTGAGCCCATGCCCTACAAGATTTCCCGCGCCGCCTATGCCGGCATGTTCGGCCCGACCGTTGGCGACAAGGTGCGTCTTGCCGATACCGAACTCTTCATCGAGATCGAGAAGGACCACACGATCTATGGCGAGGAAGTGAAATTCGGCGGCGGCAAGGTCATTCGCGACGGCATGGGCCAAAGCCAGGCGACGCGGGCCGAAGGCGCGGTCGATACCGTCATCACCAATGTGGTGATCGTCGACCATAGCGGCATCTACAAGGCGGATGTGGGCCTGAAGAACGGCCGCATCCACGCCATCGGCAAGGCGGGCAATCCCGATACGCAGCCGGGTGTGACGATTATCGTCGGCCCATCGACGGAGGCGATTGCCGGCGAAGGCAGGATACTGACGGCCGGCGGCATGGATGCGCATATCCACTACATCTGCCCGCAGCAGATCGAAGAAGCGCTGATGAGCGGCATCACCTGCATGCTGGGCGGCGGCTCCGGCCCGGCGCATGGCACGCTTGCCACCACCTGCACCGGCGCCTGGCACATTGAACGCATGATCGAAAGCTTCGATGCCTTCCCGATGAATCTTGGGCTGGCGGGCAAGGGCAATGCCTCGCTGCCGGCCCCTCTGGAAGAGATGATCCTTGCCGGCGCGTCGTCGCTGAAGCTGCATGAGGACTGGGGCACGACGCCGGCCGCCATCGACAATTGCCTGACGGTGGCCGATCAATACGATGTGCAGGTGATGATCCACACCGATACGCTGAATGAAAGCGGCTTCGTGGAAGATACGGTCGCCGCCATCAAGGGCCGCACCATCCACGCCTTCCATACCGAAGGGGCGGGCGGCGGGCACGCGCCCGATATCATCAAGGTCTGCGGCAATCCCAACGTCATTCCGTCTTCCACCAACCCGACACGGCCCTATACCGTCAACACGCTCGCCGAACATCTCGACATGCTGATGGTGTGCCACCACCTGTCGCCGTCCATTCCCGAAGACATTGCCTTTGCCGAAAGCCGCATCCGCAAGGAAACCATCGCGGCGGAGGATATTCTGCATGATATCGGCGCGTTTTCGATCATCTCTTCCGACAGCCAGGCCATGGGCCGCGTCGGCGAAGTGGCGATCCGCACCTGGCAGACGGCCGACAAGATGAAGCGTCAGCGCGGCCGCCTGAAGGAAGAGACGGGCGAAAACGACAATTTCCGTGTCCGCCGCTATATCGCCAAATATACGATCAACCCCGCCATCGCCCAGGGTGTCAGCCACGAGATCGGCTCTATCGAAGTCGGCAAGCGCGCCGATCTGGTGTTGTGGAACCCGGCCTTTTTCGGGGTGAAGCCGGAGATGGTGCTGCTCGGCGGCTCGATTGCCGCCGCTCCGATGGGCGATCCGAATGCTTCCATTCCCACGCCGCAGCCGATGCATTATCGGCCGATGTTCGCCGCTTATGGCAAGCTGCGCACCAATTCTTCGGTCACTTTCGTGTCGCAGGCGTCGCTGGATGCGGGCCTTGCCCAGCGCCTCGGCGTTGCCAAGAAGCTGCTGCCGGTGAAGAATGTCCGCGGCGGCATTTCCAAGGCGTCGATGATCCACAATTCGCTCACCCCACATATCGAGGTCGATCCGGAAACCTACGAAGTGCGGGCGGATGGCGAGCTTTTGACCTGCGAACCGGCAACGGTTCTGCCGATGGCGCAGCGTTATTTCCTGTTCTGACGGCATTTCGTGTTGAGAATTCTCACAAGGCGGATCGGCGGCGGCATGCTGCTGATCCTCCTGTTGCTTCTGCTCGGCACTGTCGTGCCGCGCCCGTTTTTCGCCGGGGATGTGAGCGGCGGCGCGGCGGGCCGCGAAATCCTGCTGTTATCCAACCCGATCCATACCGATATCGCCCTGTCGGTTGATGACGATCTGCGACGGGACTTTTCCGAATTGCAGGAGGGCGGCATTGCCGTCAACCATCCGGCGGCGGCCTATCTGGTGTTCGGCTGGGGCGGCCGGTCGTTTTATACCGAGACACCCACCTGGGCCGATCTGAAACCCATGCCGGTCCTGCGCTCGCTGACGCTCGACCGGTCGGTGATGCATGTGGATGTGACAGGGGATTTTCCCGCCGATCTTGCCGGGGTAGAGCGCCTTCGCATTTCCGAAGCGGGTTATCGGCGCCTCATGGCCGCCATTCGCGGAAGTTTTCTGCGGGACGATGGCGGGGGCGGGCCCGGGGGCAAGGTGCGGTTGATACCCGGCGTTTCCTATGGTCTGACCGATGCGTTTTTCGAGGCGAATGGCCGGTTCAACGCCCTTGTCGGCTGCAACACATGGTCGGCCGCCATGTTGCGAGAGGCCGGCATTCGCACCGGCTGGTGGACACCGTTGCCGCCATTTCTGCGCTGGTCGGTGGCGCTGCATAATTGATCCTCGCAAGCTGCGGTTTTCCTCCGGCAAAGCCTATTTTTATGCTGCACCGCAGCGCGTCTTGCGCTATGGAAACGGCAAAAGAATTCCGCGCGGATCGATCCCAAGCGATCCTCGTAAAACGCCAGAACAGGAGACAAGACATGCTCGGCAAAAAAGTGCCCGCCGTAACCTTCCGCACGCGCGTTCGCGATGAGGCCGTCGGCGGCCCCAATCCGTTCCGTTGGCAGGACATGACCTCCGACGATTATTTCAAGGGCAAGAAGGTCGTTCTGTTTTCGCTGCCCGGCGCCTTCACGCCGACCTGCTCGACCTACCAGCTGCCCGATTTCGAAAAGCTGGCGGGCGAGTTCCGCGCGCTCGGCGTCGACGACATCTATTGCCTGTCGGTCAACGATGCTTTCGTCATGAATGCCTGGGCAAAGGGCCAGAACCTCGAAAACGTCAAGGTCATTCCGGATGGTTCGGGTGAGTTCACCCGCAAGATGGGCATGCTGGTCGCCAAGGACAATCTCGGTTTCGGCATGCGTTCCTGGCGTTACGCCGCCGTCGTCAACGATGGCGTCGTCGAGCAGTGGTTCGAGGAAGAGGGCTATTCGGACAATTGCGAATCCGACCCCTATGGCGTTTCCGCGCCGCAGAACATTCTGGAAAACCTGAAGGCACGCGCTGCGGCCTGATTTTGGTTTTGCGATTTTACGAAGGCCCGGCCGCAATGCCGGGCTTTTTCGTTTTCTGGGACGTGCTTGTCTTTCGCGGTGCCGCCTTATCCGCACACCGTCATCTCGGACTACTCTCACGGCGCAGACGCGCCGTGGCTGGATGCCGGATCCAGTCCGGCATGACGGAGGAGAAGTTGCCGGACGCCTCAAGTCTTTACGCCGGCAATGCCGGCCTTTTTCATACCTTGCATTCATTCACCTTGAAATCACCCCGCCTATCCGGCAAAAATCAGACCCCCAAGACTGTTTCTGAAACGGATCATCCCATGCTGCGCGTCACCTCCTATCATCCGGCCGGAACTCCCGCCGACGAAGCTTCCGGCTATGTCACCCTGGCGCATGACCAGCGGCATCTGCGCCGCAAGCTGCTGCATTTGCAAAATGACGAGATGGTGATGCTGGACCTGAAGGAAGCCGTGCTGTTTGCCCATGGCGATCTTCTGGTGGTGGAGAACGGCGACTTGATAGAGGTCCGCGCGGCGGATGAAAAGCTGTTCGAAATCAAGGCGAAGGACCGTCTTCACCTGATCGAACTTGCCTGGCATCTGGGCAACCGCCACCTTTCCGCGCAGATCGAGGAGGAACGCATTCTCATCCTGCGCGACCACGTCATCCGCGCCATGCTGGAAGGTCTGGGCGCCACCGTGCGTGAGGTGGAAGAGCCATTCCAGCCGG
Organism: Agrobacterium sp. LY4; assembly: GCF_001526585.1. Lineage (NCBI taxonomy): Bacteria > Pseudomonadati > Pseudomonadota > Alphaproteobacteria > Hyphomicrobiales > Rhizobiaceae > Agrobacterium > Agrobacterium sp. LY4. The sequence goes on from NZ_ASYA01000015.1 coordinate 62,572, forward strand.
CGCGCGGCGCTTACCACGCCCATGGCGGCCATTCCCATGGTCATGACCACGGGCATCACCATCACGATCACGGCTGAGCCGTGAGTGAAGATCGCGGCGTCGCCGCGCTGCTGCGGCTGATGGCCTGGATGTCGCCGGCTTTTCCCGTCGGTGGTTTTTCCTATTCCGGCGGGCTTGAAAAGGCGGTGGAGGATCGGCGCGTCGGCGATGCGGCGGCCCTGCGCGACTGGCTCGAAACGCTGCTGCGCCACGGCAGCCTGTGGAACGATGCGGTGTTTCTGGCGCATGCCTGGCGCAGCGCCGGGGATGCGGCCGTCTTGAGCGAAACCACCGATCTGGCGCGGGCGCTGGCCGGTTCGGCGGAGCGATACCGCGAGACGGTGCTTCTGGGCGATGCTTTCGTTGCCGCCGCCGGGGCATGGCCGCATGCGGTTCTGGACCTCTTGCCGAAAGACGTTCCCTATCCCATCGCCGTCGGCGCGGTCGCCGCCGGCCATGCGGTGCCGCTCAGGGAAACGATTGCCGCCTTTTTGCATGGCGGCGCTTCGCAGATCGTTTCAGCGGGCATCCGCCTCGGGGTCGCGGGACAGAAGGATGGCGTTACCATTCTGGCCGCAAGCGAGGCGATCATCGCGGCGATGGCGGCGCGGGCGATGCAATCCACGCTCGACGATCTCGGCAGCGCGACGATCATCGCCGATACGGCAGCCATGCGCCATGAAACGCAGGGCACCCGGCTTTTCCGGTCATGAAAGGGCGGCACGGTCCTTGCATATATTGAAGCGTCCCGTTGAGGGACTATGGTGAAACAAGACCAAAGCATATCGAAGGGAACAGAGTGATGAAATCGGGTAATGGGCCGCTGCGCGTCGGCATTGGCGGGCCGGTCGGTTCTGGCAAGACGGCGCTGACGGAGAAGCTCTGCAAGGCGATGAGCGCGGATTATTCGGTCGCGGTCGTCACCAACGATATCTACACCAAGGAAGATGCCGAGGCGCTGGTGCGCATGCAGGCGCTGCCGTCCGAGCGTATCGTCGGGGTCGAGACGGGCGGTTGCCCGCATACCGCCATTCGTGAGGATGCGACGATCAATCTGCAGGCGATTGCCGGGCTCAATGCGCGCTTTCCCGATCTCGACGTGGTCTTCATCGAATCCGGCGGCGACAATCTCGCGGCGACCTTTTCGCCCGATCTGGCCGATATCACCATCTATGTCATCTCCGTCTGCCAGGGTGAGGAAATTCCGCGCAAGGGCGGGCCGGGCATCACCCGCTCGGACCTGCTGGTCATCAACAAGAAGGACCTTGCACCCTATGTCGGCGCTGACCTCACCGTCATGGACAGCGACGCGACCCGCATGCGCAACGCCATGCCCTTCGTCTTCACCGATATGAAACGCGGCGACGGCGTGGATCGCATCGTCGGTTTCCTGAAAGAGCAGGGCGGTCTCTGAAATATGGCTATCTCCCGCCGTTTCGGCGCTTACGAGGTTTCCCGTTTTGTCGACGGTGTCTACAAGGCGCCGGTCGGCCATCTCATTCACCGTCAGGGTGCCGAAGCGCTGGCTGCGGTCCTTGCCGGCCATCAGGGCGAAACGGTGGACATGGACGTCAACTGTTTCGCGCTGTCCGGGCCTGACGGCATCTGGCTGATCGATGCCGGTTGCGGCACAGCCTGGGGTGCGGCCTATGGCCATGCCCGCGCGGCGATGATTGCCGCCGGGATTCAGCCGGCCGATGTGAGGCGTGTCATCCTCACCCATATTCATGGCGACCATGCGCTTGGCCTCATCGACGGCGACCAGCCTTATTTTCCCAATACCGACATATGGGTTCCCGAGGCCGATCTCGGCTTTTTCAGCAGCGCGGAGGCGCGCAAGAGCCTGCCGCCAGCCCGGCAGGGCGGTTTCGACCTTGCCGCGCGGCTGCTCGACATTTGCGGCCCGATGCTGCGGCCGATCCCCATGGGCGCGGTCGCCGAGGGTATCGAGGCCGTCGCCATGCCCGGCCATACACCGGGGCATACCGGTTATCTGATCGGCAATGGCGATGAGCGGCTGTTATTATGGGGCGACGTGCTGCATGTCAGCGCGTTGCAGGTGAAGGATCCCGGCGTCGGTTTCGTCTACGATATCGATTCCGCGCTTGCTTTTGAAATACGCCTCAAGGCGCTGGCCGAGGCCGCCGATCGCGGCTGGCTGGTTTCCGGCGGTCATCTCGGCGGATTTTTCCGTGTCGAGCGGCAGGGCGACAGCTTCCGCTTCGTGCCGCAACCGGACTGATTTTCCGATTTCGGACATGCAGAAGGGCGGAATGCCTGATGGCATCCCGCCCTTCATCCTCTCCCGGTATTTTCAGATCTGCTTCAGTGCGGCGACGTCATTGACCTGCACGATGCGTCCGCGCACGGTAACGCCAGCCTTTTTCAGTGCCGAAAAGGCGCGCGACAGCGCTTCCGGCGCGAGGCCGAGCTTGCCGGCGAGCAGGCTTTTCTGGAAGGGCAGCCGGAGCGAAAAGGATGTCGCGTCGCGCGGGCCCTGATTGATGAGGTAATGGGCGACACGTTGCGGCGCCGTCTGCAGCCGGTCGTTGGCGATGCAATCCATGGTGGCCAGCAGGCTGTTGGACAGGCAGCGCATGACGGCCTTGGCGATTGCCGGCTCCTGATCGATCAGGCTGCGGATTCTCGCAAGTTCGAACCGCGCCACGGTGCAGCTTTCCGCCGCCTGCGCGCTGTAGCGATAGGTATCGCTGCCGAAAATCAGGCATTCATTGAAGGTATCGCCGGGGCCGCTGACGCGCACATCCGCCTCGCGCCCGTGCCGGTCCAGCCGGTAAAGCCTGATATAACCCGACAGCACGCAGTAAAAATGCTGCGCCGCTTCGCCTTCCTTGAAGAGCACATGGCGGGCGTTCACATTGGTGATGGTCGCCGCCTCCATCAGCTTAACGCCGCCGCATCATCCGCTATCCCGATCAAGGGTGCGCGCAGCAGAATGTTCCTGTCCCTGTTGCTCAGCTTCACGGTCTTGTTCACGTCCATCCGGCTCCCGCTCATACCTTTTGCCGGGCTGTCCGAAGCGATACGAAACCGGGGATGTTCGTGTTCCCGCACGCCTATCTGAAAAGAGCTCATCGCATTATCCTTCGACCGGCAATTCCCGATGCGAGGGAGATTAGCAGTTCACCTGGAAATCGAATTGATTTCGATCAAACAGGATTGCAGTCGTTACGGGGAGGAAATGGTTCGTCCATTCGGGCTTAGAAGCACAGGGGGAAATATGGCGCGGGTGAGTGCCGCATATTTCTTCTCCCCGAGGGGGAGAAGGTCGCGGCAGCGGGATGAGGGGGCAAGGGTAAAGATATTCGGCAACGTAGCCCCCTCATCCGACCCTTCGGGCCACCTTCTCCCCCTCGGCGAGAAGAAACAGGCGGCGACGTTTTGCCCTTTAAACACCCCCAAAAGAAAACGCCGGGCACAGGGCCCGGCGTCTCAATCGTTATTCTGCGAGCTTCACTCCGCAGCAAGCGGCGGTAACCGCAATATGTTGCTGCCCTTGTCCGCGGCCTTGTCGCCGGCGCCCTTTTCCATGCTGGCGACGCGCGCCTCCAGCGAGGAGAGCGCCAGGCTGTTTTCGCGGGCGATCTCCGAGAGTTTCTCGTTGGAGAGGGCCTCTTCCTCCTCTTCCTTCTTGCCGACGAAGCGGCCGAAAAGGTGGGCGAGCAGGCGCGAAAGGTCGTCCATGATCAGGAAGAAGGCCGGCACCACGATGAGCGACAGCACCGTCGAGACGATGATGCCGCCGATCACCGCAATCGCCATCGGCGCGCGGAACGAACCGCCTTCGCCGACGCCGAGCGCCGAGGGCAACATGCCTGCCGACATGGCGATGGATGTCATGATGATCGGGCGGGCGCGCTTGCGGCCGGCCTCGACCATGGCGTGCACCCGTTCCATGCCGTGACGGCGCATTTCGATGGCGAAATCCACCAGCAGGATGGCGTTCTTCGTCACGATGCCCATCAGCATCAGGATGCCGATGAGAACGGGCATGGACAGCGCGTTCTGCGTGATGATGAGCGCGACCGCCACGCCGCCGATGGCAAGCGGCAGCGAGAACAGGATGGTGAAGGGCTGAATGACATCCTTGAACAGCAGGATGAGCACGACCAGCACCAGCATCAGGCCAAGCAGCATGGCGTTGACGAAGCCCTGCTGCATTTCGCCCTGCACCTTGGCGTCGCCGCTTTCGGCAAGGCGCACGCTTGCCGGCAGATCGGTTTCCGACACGATGCGCTTGAACTCGGCCGTCGATGTATCGAGCGCCGTGCCGAAGGGAACGTCGGAGCCGATGGAGACGACGCGGTTGCGGTCGTTGCGCTTGATTGAGCTTGGACCTTCCGAATAGTCGATATCGGCAACGCTATAGAGCGGCACCAGCGACCCGGAGGCGGTCTTGATCTTCAGCGCGCGGATGGTGGCGAGATCGCGGCGGGTATCGAGCGACGCCTGCACGCGGATCGGAATCTGCCGGTCATCCAGCGAAATCTTCGTCAGCTGCGCATCGATATCGCCGATGGTGGCGACACGCACGGTCTGCGAAATCTGCTGCGGTGTGATGCCGAGACGGGCGATTTCATCCTTGCGCGGGCGGATCTGCAGTTCGGGGCGGGGCAATGCACCTTCCGAGCTGACATTGGCAAGGATGGGCGAGGCGCGCAGGCGGCTTTCGAGAATACCGACGGCGTCGTTCAAATCCTTCTCATTGGTGGAAAGGAAGTTGAAGGAGAGCTCGCGTTCCGCACGGTCGTTCAGCTTGATGATGCGGACATCCGGAATGCCGCGCACCTGTGCGAAAATATCCCGTTCCACATCCCATTGCGGACGTGTGCGACCCTTTTCCTCCACCTTCGGCAAGTATTGGCCGATGAGCGGAATGGAGCCCAGCCCCTTGTTGACCACCAGCTTGAGCAGCGAATGGTCGATGTGCTGGAGGATGACGTTGACGGTGGCGCGGCGAAGCTCCAGATCGCCCTTGGGCGAAGCGCCGCCGAGGATGAAGACGCTTTCGACGCCGTTGATGTCACGCAGGGCATGATAAATCTGGGTCGTCGTGCGGTCGGTTTCGTCGAGCGTCGCATTGGGCGGCAGTTCCACCGAAAGCGTCACGCGTGAGGCGTCGTCCGGCGGCAGGAAGCTGCCCGGAACGCCGGCAAGCAGAATGACGGAAGCGACGAGAAAGCCGATGGCGCCGAGCAGCGTCAGATATCGCGCCCACCACTTGCGGGTGGTGGCGGTCACCATGCGCGTATAGGCCTTCATCAACCGGCTGTCATTGTCGTGGTGATCGTCCATCGCATCTTCGGCGCGCATCAGATAGGCCGCCATCAACGGTGTGATGAGACGGGCCACGGCGAGCGAGAAGAACACCGAGAAGGCGACGGTGAGGCCGAACTGGATGAAGTACTGGCCGGGAATGCCGGGCATGAACGACACCGGCACGAAGACGGCGATGATGGTGAAGCTGGTGGCGATGACGGCGAGGCCGATTTCATCCGCCGCTTCGAGTGCCGCGCGATAGGGCGTCTTGCCCATCTTGATATGGCGGGCGATATTCTCGATTTCCACGATGGCGTCGTCGACGAGAATACCCGTGGCGAGCGTGAGCGCCAGGAAGCTGACGAGGTTGAGCGAGAAGCCCATGATATCCATGATCCAGAAGGTCGGGATCGCGGAAAGCGGCAGCGCCACGGCGGCAATCAGGGTTGCGCGCCAGTTGCGCAGGAAGAGCAGGACGACGATGACGGCGAGGATCGCGCCTTCGATCAGCGTGTCGAGCGCGGCCTTGTAGTTGCCATAGGTGAAATAGACGGCGTCATCGACCATTTCGATCGACACATCCGGATGATTCTTGCGCACCTCATCGAGGCTTGCCGCCACGGTTTCGGCGACCGATACCTCGCTCGCGCCCTTGGAACGGAACACCGCGAAGGTGACGGCGGGGTTGCCGTTGAAGCGCGAGAAGGATTTCTGTTCCTGATAGGTGTCGGTGACCGTGCCGAGCTCGGAAAGCTTGACGAAACGGCCGTTGGAAAGCGCAATCGTGGTGTTAGCGAGCTGGCTCACATCGCGCGTGTCGCCGAGCGTGCGGATGGTCTGCTCGTTGCCGCCGACCTGACCGCGGCCGGAACCGAGATCGATATTGGTGCCGCGCAGCTGGCTGTTCACCTCGGTTGCGGTGATGCCATAGGCGTCGAGCTTTTCCGGGCTCAGCGACACGCGCACCTCGCGGTCCGCGCCGCCGTAACGGTCGACCTTGCCGATGCCGGACTGGCCCTGGAGCGAACGCTTGATCGTGTCATCCACGAACCAGGACAGTTCTTCCAGCGTCATGTTGGGTGAGGAGACGGCGAAGGTCTGGATCGCCTGTCCCTCGACGTCGATCTTGCTGACGACGGGCACTTCGATATCGGCGGGCAGATCGCTGCGGATCTTGTCGATGGCGTCCTTGGTGTCCTGAACCGCCTCTTCCGTCGGCTTTTCGATGCGGAAGACAACTGTTGTCGTCGACTGTCCGTCGACCACGGTGGACTGGATTTCGTCGACGCCGCTGATGGCGGCGACGGCGTCTTCGATCTCCTTCGTCACCTGCATTTCCAGCTCGGACGGCGAAGCGCCGCTCTGGGTGACCGTGACGGCCACGACGGGAACGTCGATATTCGGAAAACGGGTGATGGGCAGGGTGTTGAACGCCTGCATGCCGAGGATCATCAAAAGCGCGAAGCCGAGCAGCGGCGCAATCGGGTTACGGATTGACCATGCGGAAAAGTTCATCTCATTCCCTCAGTCAGTTGGACGCAGCCGTCTGGGCTTCCACCGGTCTTATCCGGTCACCATCACGCACGAATGCTCCAGCTTTCTCGACAACCTTGTCTCCAGCGGCAAGACCGCTGACAATCTCGATAAAACCGCCGTCTTCGATGCCGGTCTCGATCTTCACCTGCTTGACGACGTCGCCTTCCACCTTGCGGGTGGTGGAGCCTTCACGCCCGGAGGTGACGGCCGACAGCGGCAAAGCGAGCGCATTCGTCTCCTCGACGATGATCGCCGCGCTGGCATACATGCCGGAACGCGCCGGGCTGTCGGTCGGCAGAACCACATGCACGGAGCCGAGGCGCGTCGTCGGGTCGACGGTGGGTGAAACGAGGCGCACCTTGCCTTCTATTTTCTCAGCTCCGCCGGCAACCGTCAAATAGGCTTTCTGGCCTGCCTTGACCTTCTGGATATCGGTCTCGGAGAGATCGGCGACCAGTTCTATCGCGCCGTCCTTGATGACGGTGAACAGCGGATTGCCCGCACCGCTGGCGATTGCGCCAACCTTGGCGTTCTTGGCGGATACGATGCCGGCGACCGGGGTTTTCACGCCGGTGCGCGTCAGCTTCAGATCGATGTCGTCGATCTGCGCGTCAACGACCTTGATGTCGGCCTCGCCGGCGGAAACGGCCTGTTTGGCCGCATCGAGGCGGGCCTGCGCCACCTGAGCGGCCGCTTCGGTCTTTTCCGTCTCGGAGACGGAGCCGGAGCCGCTCTGGCCGAGCTTGGCGGCGCGGTCGCGCTGGCGAAGGGCGTCATTGAGATTGGCCTGCGCTTCCAGCACCTGCGCCTTCGACTGGGTGACGGAGGCTTCGGCCTTGGCCTTGTTGGCCTCAAGCTGGCTCTTTTGCAGCACGAGGCTGTCGGAAGACAGCACGGCCAGAACCGCATTCGCTTCCACCCGGTCGCCGATATCGGCGTTCAGCGTGTCGATCGACAGGCCGTCGACCAGCGGCTGGACGTAAATCTCGTCCACGGGGCGGATCGTGCCGGTGGCGATGATGCGGTCCACGAGATCGCGTTTTGCCGCATGGGCGACGATGATGGAAGGCAGGTTCTGCTGTTTGGCCGGCGCCTGCGCCTCTCCCTCGGCGGCTGCGGAGAGGGGAAGCGCCGTTGCGGAAAGAAGAAGGAATACAAAGCGGTTAAACGTGACTTTATGCTGCATGTGTCTTGGCTCGCGCAATATCCGATCGCATGTCCTGCAGCCCCAGGGCTCTTTTTTAAAAGGTCATGCGATAGCGAATGTGAAACAAGGGATCACAATACTTCCTTTTCGATCCTCCCGATTCAAACGCCCCTCAACGCGAATCTTAAGCACCTTTGCCCTGTGCTTATTTTACAAGATCAAATTTGGCAGTCTTGTGGGCGGGACTGTAATTCTTGTTGTCGTACAAATCAATCCGCATAGCCGCGATGGTTGATATACATTTTTGTATAGGTCGAGATATTGTAATTCGTCAAATGGGTTACCAATGGAGTGTCCGGCCGGCTGCATGTTCGCATCGTTCGTAAAGTTTCGCAAAATCTGTGCGTTTTGGCAAAACGTATCATCCGTATACCGTCACCCCGGACGAGATCCGGGGTCCAGCGCGATCAAGTCCTTGATCGCGAGAGACACTGATAACGGCGCAGACGCGCCGTGGCTGGATGCCGGATCTAGTCCGGCATGACGGAGGAGAGGTCTTAAATTTTCTTCGTGAATCCGAACGCGCGGAAATACCGCGCGTTCGGTGATTTGGCGGTCGGTCCGACTATTTCAGCGCCGCATCGGTGATTTCGGTGGTGTAGGCGCCTGTCGGTTCCTTGGTGATGACCGGATCGGAGCCGCCGCCCAGCAGCGTCTTGACGGTACGGTCATAGTCCGCCTTGTCGAGGGCGCCCTTCGAGCCGGCGGTCAGTTTTGCCACTTCGCCCATCATGCGCTTCTGGTGTTTTTCGGTCTGGGCGCCGGAGGCGTCGTTTTCGAGAACGATATCGGCGGCGTCGTCAGGGTTTTCTTCCGCCCATTTCCAGCCCTTCATGGAAGCGCGGACGAATTTGACCATGTCTTCCTTGAACTTGGCGTCCTTCAGCTTGTCTTCCAGAACGTAAAGCCCGTCTTCCAGCGTCGCCACGCCTTCCGCCTCGTATTTGAAGGTGACGAGTTCCTCCGGCTTGATGCCGGCATCTATGACCTGCCAATATTCATTATAGGTCATGGTGGAAATGCAGGCGGCCTGTTTCTGCAGCAGCGGATCGACATTGAAGCCCTGTTTGAGAACAGTCACGCCATCGGCCCCGCCGGTGGTCGGGATTTTCAGGTGCGCCATCCACGACAGGAATGGATATTCATTGCCGAAGAACCAGACGCCCAGCGTCTTGCCCTTGAAATCCTCCGGCTTGGTGATGCCGGTTTCTTTCAGGCAGGTCAGCATCATCCCTGACGATTTGAACGGCTGGGCGATATTGACCAGCGGCACGCCCTTTTCGCGGGTGGCGAGCGCGGATGGCATCCAGTCGACGATGACGTCAGCACCGCCGCCGGCCAGAACCTGCGCGGGCGCAATGTCCGGGCCGCCGGGCTTGATGTCGACATCGAGGCCTTCGGCTTCGTAAAAACCCTTGTCCTTGGCGACGTAATATCCGGCGAACTGCGCCTGGGTCACCCATTTCAGCTGCAGGGTGATCTTGTCGGCGGCCTGCGCTCCGAATGCGGTCAGGAGTGACGCGCCGGCAAGAAGCATGGATGCAAGTTTCATTTTCATCGCTGTTCCCTTTTTCGTTATTACGTTCGTCCCCCACGGACGGACGGATGCCAGAAGGTGACGGCCCGCTCTGCGAGCGCCACGAGACCATAAAAGCCGGAGCCGGCGAGCGCGGCGACCGCGATTTCGGCCCAGACCATATCGACATTGCTGCGGCCCATTTCCGCCGAGATGCGGAAACCCATGCCGACGATGGGCGTGCCGAAGAATTCCGCGACGATGGCGCCGATCAGCGCCAGCGTGGAGTTGATCTTCAGCGCGTTGAAGATGAACGGCCAGGCGGCGGGCAGGCGCAGCTTCACCAATGTCTGCCACCAGCCGGCGGCATAGGTGCGCATCAGGTCGCGTTCCATGTGGCTGGAAGCGGCAAGCCCCTGCACCGTATTCACCAGCATGGGGAAGAAGGTCATGATGACGACGACGGCGACTTTCGACTGCCAGTCGAAGCCGAACCACATGACCATGATGGGTGCTACGCCGACGACCGGCAGAGCCGAGACGAAATTGCCGATGGGCAGCAGCCCGCGCTGGAGGAAAGGCGACCGGTCGATGAGGATAGCGACGAGGAAGCCGAGGCCGCAGCCGAGCACATAACCCGTCAGTACCGATTTGATGAAGGTCTGGCGGAAATCGGCCCAGAGGATCGGCAGGGAGCCGGCGAGCCGCGCGAGGATGGCGCTCGGAGCCGGCAGCAGGATGGGCGGCACGGAAAAACCGCGCACCACGCCTTCCCAGAGCGCGAGGATCGCCAGCCCGAAGAGGAGGGGCACGGCGATGCGGCCGATGCGCTTTGCCGCTGGTGTGGAGAAACGGCGGCGCACCAGCCATTCGTTGAAGGCCCAGGCGGCAAGCCAGAACAGGATCGCGCCGAAAAACCAGCCGGGATGGGTCATGGCCGGGCTCCCATTCTCTTGAGGACGGCGGCATGGGCGATGCCGATGATCGACACCAGAAGTGCCGCCACACCGGCGGCCATGAACAGCGCCGCCCATATCTGCACCGTCTGGCCGTAATAGGAACCGGAAAGCAGGCGCGCGCCGAGCCCGGCAACAGCGCCCGTCGGCAATTCACCGACGATGGCGCCGACCAGCGCAATGGCGACGGCGATCTTCAGCGAGGTGAAGAGATAGGGCAGCGCTGCGGGCCAGCGCAGCTTCCAGAATATCTGGCCGGGCGAGGCATTATAGGTGTGCATCAGGTCGAGCTGGATCGTCTCCGGGCTTCGGAGACCCTTCACCATGCCGACGACGATGGGAAAGAAGGAAAGATAGGTGGAGATCAGCGCCTTCGGCAGCAGCCCGGAAATGCCGATGGAATTCAACACGACGATAATCATCGGCGCGACGGCAAGGATGGGGATGGTCTGGCTGGCGATGATCCACGGCATGACGGAGCGGTCCATGGCGCGGTTATGCACGATGGCGACGGCAAGCAGGATGCCGAGTACCGCACCGATGGCGAAACCGAGCAGCGTGGCCGAGAGCGTAACGCCGGCGTGGTAAATGAGGCTGCGCTTGGAGGTGATGGCCTTGTTGACCGTGGTGTCCCACAATTCTGCGGCAATCTGGTGCGGGGCGGGGAGAACCGGGCGCTCCTGGGCGAAGGTTTGCGGCAGGAGCTCGAAGAAGCCCGGCGTTTGACCGGCGCGGGTGGCCTGATCGCGGGCGAAAGGCATGTTGAGGTAGACGACGGCGAGGTGCCAGAGGATGAGGATGGCGAGGAGGACGGTTAGGATGGGGAGGAGGCGGTGGCGGAGGAGGGTCATGGGTTTTCGCTCCGCCGCTTTTGCCGCGGGTGGGGCTTAGCGGTGCCTTGTGGGTGGCGCTTACCCCCCTCTGTCCTGCCGGACATCTCCCCCTCAAGGGGGGAGATCGACTCGTGGTGAGGTCTCGCCCGTCTTAACGTTTGCGAATGAAGCGGTGGTCGCGCCTCTTGCTGATCTCCCCCCTTGAGGGGGAGATGCCCGGCAGGGCAGAGGGGGGTAATGCTGGCGCTGACCTCACCCCTCATAGCTATGCCCCGCCTTCAACCCCTCACGCACCCGATGCGCAATCGCCAGAAACTCCGGCGTCTCCCTGATGTCCAGCGGCCTTTCCCGTGGCAGCGTCGATGTGATCACATCCGTCACTCTGCCCGGCCGCGGCGACATCACGACGATCTTGGTCGAAAGATAGACCGCTTCGGGGATGGAATGGGTGACGAAGCAAATGGTCTTGCCGGTCGTATCCCAGAGTTTCAGCAGTTGTTCGTTGAGGTGATCGCGCACTATCTCATCCAGTGCGCCGAAGGGTTCGTCCATCAACAGCAGGTCGGCATCGAAGGCGAGAGCGCGGGCAATGGAGGCGCGCTGCTGCATGCCGCCGGAAAGCTGCCATGGATATTTCTTGCCGAAACCGTTGAGATTGACGAGATCGAGCGTGCGCTCGATGCGCTCGCGCTGCTCGGCCTTGGTATAGCCCATGATTTCGAGCGGTAGTGCAATGTTCTTTTCGATGCTGCGCCAGGGATAAAGGGCGGCGGCCTGAAAAACGTAACCGTAGGAGCGGTCCCGGCGGGCGTTTTCCGGCGTCGTGCCGTTGACGGTGATGTCGCCGGATGTGTGTTTTTCCAGATCGGCGATGACCCGCAGAAAGGTGGTCTTGCCGCAGCCGGAAGGGCCGATGAAGGAGACGAAATCGCCTTTGCCAACCTCCAGGTCGACATTGGAGAGTGCGTGCACCGGGCCATCGCCCGTTTCGAAAGTGAGGCCGAGATTTCTGGCGGAAACGACGGAATAGGGGGAGGCCTGGTTCATCTGGGCTTGGTTTCGCTTTCCGTCAGGGCCGCGCGCGCCAGCGGCAGCATTTGGGTTTCCGTAAGCCTTGCGATCGTTACGCCGGTGTGGCCGTCGAGATCGAGCCAGCGCACTTCCTCTATTTCCGCCTGCGGGGCCACATCGGCATGAAGCCTCGCGATGAATGTATGGGCGACGACGTCCGCCCCCGTCTCATTGGCGGCCTCCTCGCGAAAGACGCCTTCATAACGGGCGGCATTTTCGGGCAGCGTCAGGCCGATTTCCTCGGCAAGTTCGCGGTGAAGCGCCTGTTCCGGCGTTTCGCCTGGATCGATCTTGCCGCCCGGCTGCATGAATTGCGTGGTGCCGCGCTTGCGCACGACAAGCATCTGCCGCCGCTCATTGAGGAGAACGGCTGCGGCGATGACGATTTCGCGTTTCGGCCCGGCGCTCACGGTCATACACCCGATGCCGGAATGCCGCTGCGCTCCACCTTGCGCGGCGCGACGAGTTCCTTCCAGGTGGAAAGCGCCCGGCTGACGGCTGGATAAGCATCGCGGGCGATGAACTGGCCGTGACCCGGCTGCGTTTCGATGGTGGCCTCCTCGATGCTGACGAGACCGCGCGACAGGGTGTAGCGCGGCAGGCCTTTGACCTTCTGGCCTTCGAACACGTTGTAATCGATGGCCGATTGCTGGCTCGCCGCGCGGATGGTCTTTTCCAGCGCCGGATCCCAGACGACGATATCGGCATCGCTGCCGACGAGGATCGCGCCCTTTCTGGGGTAGATGTTCAGAATCTTGGCGATGTTGGTGGAGGTGACGGCGACGAATTCGTTCATCGTCAGGCGGCCGGTCGCCACGCCATGGGTCCAGAGCAGCGGCATGCGATCTTCCAGCCCGCCGGTGCCGTTCGGAATCCTTCGGAAATCGCCAAGACCAAAGCGTTTCTGTTCGGTGGTGAAGGCGCAATGGTCGGTCGCCACGCATTGCAGCGAGCCGGAGGCGAGGCCCGCCCAGAGGCTGTCCTGATGCTGCCGGTTGCGGAAGGGCGGCGACATCACTCGACGCGCGGCGTGATCCCAGTCGGGATTGGCATATTCGCTTTCATCGAGGATCAGGTGCTGGATCAGCGGTTCGCCATAGACCCGCATGCCATTTTGGCGGGCGCGGCGGATCGCTTCATGGGCCTGCTCGCAGGAGGTGTGGACGACATAAAGCGGCGCACCCGCCATATCGGCGATGATGATGGCGCGGTTGGTGGCCTCGCCTTCCACGGAGGGTGGGCGGGAATAGGCATGCGCCTCCGGCCCGACATTGCCTTCCGCCATCAGCTTTTCCTGCATCTGCGCGACGATATCGCCGTTTTCCGCATGCACGAAGGGAATGGCGCCCAGTTCGGCGCAGCGCGAGAAGGAGGCGAACATCTCGTCGTCATTCACCATCAAAGCGCCCTTATAGGCCATGAAGTGCTTGAAGGAGTTGATGCCTTTTTCCCGAACCACCGTCTTCATCTCATCGAAGACCTGCTCGCCCCACCAGGTGACGGCCATGTGGAAGGAATAATCGCAATTGGCGCGCGTCGCCTTGTTGTCCCATCGCGCCAGCGCGTCGAGAAGCGACTGGCCAGGCTCCGGCAGGCAGAAATCCACCACCATGGTCGTGCCGCCGGCGAGCGCCGCGCGCGTGCCGCTCTCGAAGTCATCGGCGGAATAGGTGCCCATGAAGGGCATTTCCAGATGCACATGCGGATCGATGCCGCCGGGCATGACATAACATCCGGTGGCATCGAGTACCGTGCCGCCGGTCAGATCGGGCCCGATCTCGGTGATCCTGCCGCCTTCGATCTTCACATCGGCCTTGTAGGCGAGGTCGGCGGTGACGATGGTGCCGTTCTTGATGATGGTGGCGGTCATTCCACGATCTCCGCAGTCTCAAGCACCGCATGCAGCAGCACGTCGCAGCCGGCGGCGGCCCATTCCGGCGAAATTTCCTCGGCCTCATTGTGGGAAAGCCCATCCACGCAGGGGCAGAAGATCATGGTGGAGGGTGCGACCCTTGCCGTCCAGCAGGCATCGTGGCCGGCGCCGGAGATGATGTCCATGTGGCTGTAGCCGAGTTTTTCGGCAGCAGAGCGCACGCGGCCGACCAGAACGGGGTCGAAGGTGACGGGATCGAAATGGCCAATGGCTTCGATCGAGCAGCCGACGCCGAGCTCTTCGGCGATCTGCGGCACCTCGCGTTCGAAGATGGCGCGCATGCTGTCGAGTTTCGCCTGTGAGGGGGTTCTAAGGTCGATGGTGAAGACCACCTTGCCGGGCAGCACATTGCGGGAATTGGGTGTGAAGATCATCTGGCCGACGCCGGCGACGGCGCCCGGCTGGTGGGCCATGGCCACCTCCTGCACCTTTTCGAGAATGCGGGCGGCGGCAAGGCCGGCATTGACGCGCATGGCCATCGGGGTGGAGCCGGTATGGGCTTCCTTGCCGGTCAGCGTCACTTCCAGCCACCAGAGGCCCTGGCAATGGGTGACGACGCCGATCTGTTTGCTTTCCGCCTCAAGGATCGGCCCCTGTTCGATGTGATATTCGAAATAGGCGTGCATTTTGCGCGCGCCCACCTCTTCCTCGCCCAGCCAGCCGATGCGCTTCAGCTCTTCGCTATAGGTCTTGCCGTCGGTATCGGTGCGGCCATAGGCGTAATCGAGATCGTGGATGCCGGCGAAGACGCCGGAGGCCAGCATGGCCGGCGCAAAGCGCGCGCCTTCCTCGTTTGACCAGTTGGTGACGGTGATCGGGTGTTTGGTTTTGATGTTCAAGTCATTCAGGCTGCGCACCACCTCCAGCCCGGCCAATACGCCGAGCACGCCATCGAACTTGCCGCCGGTCGGCTGGGTGTCGAGGTGGCTGCCTATATAAACGGGAAGCGCGTCCGGGTCCGCGCCGGGGCGGGTGGCGAACATGGTGCCCATGCGGTCGACGCCCATCGTCAGGCCCGCCGCTTCGCACCAGCGCTGGAACAGGCGGCGGCCTTCCGCATCCTCATCCGTCAGCGTGCGGCGATTATTGCCGCCGGCAATGCCGGGGCCAATCTTCGCCATATCCATCAGACTGTCCCACAGACGGTCGCCATTGACCGTCAAGTTCTTACCCGCCGCCATGAAGTGTCGTCCTCATCTGTTTTGTTTTTATCGAAGCAAAGCTTGTGCCGTTCCCTTTTTTGCCGGTTAAGATAACAGCCATTGCCTTGTGATGGCGATGGGGGATAAATTGACCGGCTGGTAAACATTGCAAATTCGCGGTGGCGTCAGCAAGGGATTTTCGTGACGAATCGCAGTAATTTTGCCTAAACTGTACGCGTAGATTATTTTTTAAGCATACTGTAACGGCAATTGCATGGAAAAGAAACAGAGAGCTGAGAATGGCCATACCGCGCGCAGCGAAAACACAGAAGCGGACCCGCATTCAGGAAGAAAAGCAGGAAGCGATTCTTGAAGCCGCGCTCAGTGTTTTTTCCACAAACGGGTTTCGCGGCTCCACCATAGACCAGATTGCCGAGGCGGCCGGCATGTCGAAACCGAACGTGCTTTATTATTTCCGCACCAAGGAGGCGATGCATCGCGCGCTGATCGAGCGGGTGCTGGACACATGGCTCGACCCGCTGCGCGCTTTCGATGCCAAGGGCAATCCCGAAAGCGAGATCCGCTCCTATATTCGTCGCAAGCTGGAAATGTCGCGCGATTTCCCGCGTGAAAGCCGCCTGTTCGCCAATGAAATCCTGCAGGGCGCGCCGCATATCGAGGATGAGCTGAAGGGGCCGCTGAAACAACTGGTGGATGAAAAGGCCGAGGTGATCCGCGCCTGGGTGAAGGCCGGGCGGATGGCCAAATGCGATCCCTATCATCTTATTTTTTCCATCTGGTCGACCACGCAGCATTATGCGGATTTCGATGTGCAGGTGCGGGCGGTGCTGGGTGAGAAGAATGGCGGCGAGGGCCGTTTTGAGGATGCGGCCCGGCATCTGGAGCAGCTTTTCATGGGCGGATTGCGGATAAACGGCTGAACGAAACCATTCTCGCGAATATGTGATCGATTCTTTATGTCAAAACATGAGGAAAATTATCACCTTTATACTTTACTCCAAAACTCATCTTTATTATGGTGCCGGCATCCCGAACGTCCGGGGCATTGAAAAATCAACCGGCAGGTGAGGGAATGGCACGTAAGGAAAAGAAGAAGGCCGAACGTGGCGGCAAGCAGGGCAAGGGCGCGCCACAGACCGAAAAGGACGTGGCCGAACAGCAGCTTTCCGGTCCGAAAAGCTTTCTTTATGTCGGCGGCCGTGACTGTCAGGTTGCGCATCTTCGCCAGATCGCCAGCAATTTCGGCGCGGAGCTCATTCATCACGATGGCGGCCTGCGTGAAGCCGTCTCGCGCATCGATACCGTGCTTCCCTCCGTCGACTGCGTTTTCTGCCCGATCGACTGTATCAGCCACGATGCGTGTCTGCGGGTGAAGTCCGGTTGCAAGAAATTCGGCAAGACGTTCATTCCGCTGCGCAACGGCAGCAAATCCAGTCTGGAGCGGGCGCTGCAGACCATGAATGAACGGACCTCCAGCGATGAGCGACGAGCGCAATAATTTTAAGGGTGAAGAGCCGGCGGCGGAAGCCTGCCGTGTGGAACTGCACAAGATGGCCGAGCAGGCTGCCGATCCGGCCCTGACGGATATCTATGAAATCATCGGTGAACGCGAAAGGCGCAACCGCCTTGCCAGAAGCGGCGGCAATGTCGTGACCTTTCCCTATCTGCGTACCCGCCAGCCGGGTGAAACGCCGTCCTTCGAGATCGGCGCGGCGGCCGAAGAGGGCCGCAATATCCTCTCGTTTCGCTGGACGCGGCGTAAGGGCTGAAGCTGAAGCATTTCCAGTCAAAGTGCGACGCGGTTTTGCGCCCGGAAAATGCGTAAAACAGAGAGGTAGGGCACGCCCAACGGTTCGGTTTAAACCGGACGCGCTCTAGCCCTTCGGCTTCAGAAACGCTCCCGCGCACAGCACCAGCCATCCGGCGATCATGCCGAGGCCGCCCGTGGGTGCGGCGTAGGGAAAGAGGCTGTGGCCGGAAAAATGCCGGGTAACGAGATCACCGACAAAGATCGCCGTGCCGAGGCCGAGGATGAGGCCTGCCGGAATGGCGGTTCTGATGCGATCCGCGCCGATATGGAGCGCCACCAGCACCGGCGCATGCGCCAGCGCCATGGCCGAGGCATTGCCGAGCATATAGGTTTCGCCGGTATGGGTGGCGGCGGCTGCAAGCATCACACCGGCCGCGCCCAGCAGGCCGCCTAGCAACAGAATGAAGGCCCGCAATCTTTCGCGGGGCAGGCTTGCGATGGTCGCGCTCTGCGTGGTCATTGGCTGTCCGCCTCCTGATTCTGCATGTGAAAGGCCAGCCGCTCCACCGGCGTCCAGATGATCTCGCGCAGCTTCGGATTTTCGATGGTCTCGTCCATGGCGCGTCGGAAGCAGAGCAGCCATTCATCCCGCTCGGCGGGGCCGATGGGGGCGACGAAATGACGCCGCCGCAACATCGGATGGCCGTGTTTCTCGACATAAACGGGCGGTCCGCCAAGATATCCCGTCAGATAATCGTAAAACTTCGCCTCGCTGCTGGAAAGATCGGCGGGATGGATGGCGCGGCAGCGCGCCGCTTCCGGCAGGGTATCCATCAATTCGTAGAAGCGCCGGGTCAGCGCCCTGACGGTCGCATCGCCACCTATCGCTTCATAAAGGGTAATGGTCTCGCCGCTCATAATCCGCCTCTCGTGGCCCTCCGGTCCTTATCGCTCCATGGAGCCGGAAGAGCAACAGGGCACGGGCGGGGTGCGACATTTGCGACACCGCGCTGATAAGTCCTCAGCTTTCACTTTCGACGGATCGTTGGATAGCCTCAACAGCGATTTTGAGCGGCGCCACATGTTCGGTGACCACGGCCCAAACGACGTCATCCGCCTGCGGTGTGGGTCTCAATACCGTTTATGGCCTCCAGAATTTCGGCGAGAACCGGCCCGGCCCTGCGTCTGGTCATCAAAATATCCGTACGGCGGATTGTTCGATGTCATTCCGGAGCAACGGGTGGAGGCTGTTGCGTGTCGTCACGTCGACTTCCACGGCCAATTCTTCTTCCAGAAACTGCTTGATACCGACGAGATCGATCAACGAAAAACGGCGGCCCGGATCATAGTCGATGAAGATGTCCAGATCGCTGGAGGCAAGGGCCTCATCGCGGGCCGTCGATCCAAAAAGATAGAGCGACGTCACGCCCATGCTTTTCACTGCATGGGCGTGGCGCTTGAGTTTCCTGATTGCGTCCGTTCTCTTCATGCGCGCAGCTTACACCATCGCGTATGCGGCATCCACTCTCACCCAAAATTGCGGATGAGATCGAGCCCCTTGTTCAGAAGCGTTTCGGCCTCATCCTGATTGGCGGCTTCGACGTAGCAGCGCATTTCGGGAGCATTTCCGGAAGGGCGGAAATGGATGGTGCTGCCATCGGTGAGCGCGACGCGCAGGCCGTCGATGTCGCTCAGCGCCTTCACGGTGCCGACCGGTGTGAGGAAGGCCTCGAGATTGCTGCGCGAGGCGCGCAGATGCGTCATCAGGGCGGCGCTCTTTTCCTGCGCGAAATTTTCCAGGCGGTCGGCGGCGGCGACCGGCAGGTTATAGGCGGCGGCGATCTGCGACAGCGGCTTTTTCTGTTCTGCCGAGAGAAGCAGCACGGCGAGAACCGGCAGGAAGCTGTCACGCGTCGGCAGCGGCGAAAGCGCCCTGCCGTTAAGTGTGAAGGCGGAGGCCGTCAGCAAACCGCCATTGGCCTCGAAACCCATGACGCCGTTCTTGCCGGCGGCGAGCGCCTCAGCCATGCCCGCGATCACGAAGGGAGAGCCGACTTTGGTGCGGATGACGTCGAACGAACCGCTCGCCTCGATGCCGGAATTGGAGGTGACGGGGGTGACGACCACGCCGGCGCCGAGGAAATTGGCGGTGATCAGGCCGATGAGGTCGCCGCGCAGCGGCACGCCGTTTTCATCGGTCAGCAGGGGACGGTCGCCGTCGCCATCGGCGGAAACGATGGCGTCGAGACCGTGCTCCGGCGACCATTTCTTGAGAAGGGCCAGCGTTTCCGACGAGACCGCTTCGGTATCGACAGGGATGAAGGTTTCGGAGCGGCCGAGCGGAACGACATCCGCACCATAATGGGCAAGCACGTCGACAAAGAGATCGCGCGCCACCGTGCTGTGCTGGTAAACGCCGATCTTGAGGCCGGAGAGCGCCTTTTCCGGCAGCAGCGCGATGTTGCGCTCGTAGAAAAGTTCGGCTGCGGTGGCGGAATGGTCCTCGGCGGTCGCCGCCTCGTCGCTGATGCCTTCCGCTTCGATTTCGGCGGCAAGAGCGGCAATCGCCGTCTCGTCCTGCTTGTCGATTTCACCGTCCGGGCGGTAGAACTTGATGCCGTTGCGGTCGGCCGGGATATGCGAGCCGGTGATCATCAGCGCGCCCGCCTTCAACGACAGGCCGTAAAGCGCCAGCGCGGGTGTCGGCACCGTGCCGCAATCGAACGGGGTCAGGCCGGCTTTTTTGAGCGCGGCGATGCAGGTGGCGGAAACATCCGGGCTCGAATCGCGGAAATCGCGGCCGACGAGAATGGGATCGCCCGCCTTTGCCTGGCCCGATGTGAGAAGGTGCCTCGCAAATGCCGTGGCATAAACGGCCGAGGCTTTTCCTTTCAGATCGACGGAGAGGCCGCGAAGGCCGCTCGTTCCAAATTTCAGGCTCATTCCAAACTCCGTTTCGATAAAATCTTTGAGGGTCAAATGGATAATGCAAAAATATAACGGTTGAAAGAACCGTATCGATCCATTCAAGTCAATCATCCCTTTCAACGTGGCCGCGAATAGGCGATGATGGCGGGACTGATGCGGGTAACCTAAAATTCACCCGTCATATTTAAACTTGTCCGTCGATAGCGGCTCTGGCGACGATGGGAACCCTCTGTTGCCGGCCTTTTTGTGGTTCGTTCGAGTTGGATTGGCTGATGTACAGGCTTCAAAAGGCGGGACATAAGCAGGCACGTCCGCTCGATGAAAAAACGGCGCCTGCCGCGAGAACCCATGGTTCGCTGCTGGACGATCTGGTGGATGAGGACGAGGTATTCGAGCGCACGGTGCTGAAGGAGCATCTGGAGCCGAAACCGGCGAAGACCGTCGCCGAGCCGGCCGCGGCCGAGACGCCGGTGAAGGCGGCTTCGCCGAGCGGCAGTCTGGCGGCTGCGCTGCCGGGCCTGAAACATATCGACAGGATCGGTGTGGATGACGTCATCCTCTGGCTTCGCAAAGGCATCGTCTGGATCGTGCTGGCAATCGTTCTCTGCGTCGCCGGCGCGCTGACCTATGCCTATATGACGCCGCCGCGCTACAAGGCCTATACGGATATCGTCGTCAATCCCTCCAACCTGAATGTCGTCAATGACGGGGTGTTTTCGCCCAACCAGCAGCGCGACACGCAAATCCTCGAGGTGGAAAGCAAGCTGCGCACCATCACCTCGCGCAACGTGCTGGCGCGGGTGGTGGACGAGCTGAAGCTCGATCAGGACCCTGAATTCATCAGTCCGCCGCCGCTCGCCCGGCTGAAGGCGATGTTCTCATCCAAACCGCAAGATGACGACAACCGGGTCGGCGCGCTTCGTTCGCTTGGCGATCGGGTGGCGGCGGAACGCGACCCGCGCTCCTTTGTCGTGACGCTTTCGGTCTGGACTAATGACGCGGAAAAATCCGTGACTGTCTCCAAGGCCATCGTGAAGGCCTTCGAAAGCGAGCTATTCCAGACAAACTCCGATAGCAGTCAACGCGTCGTTGACGATCTCAGGAAGCGGCTTGAGGAAATGCGCGAGAATGTGACCGCCGCCGAAAAGCGCGTGGCCGATTTCCGCCGCGAGAACGGCCTGCAGGAAAATAACGGCCAGCTCGTCAGCAATCTGGCTTCCGGTGAGCTGAACGCTCAGGTGCTTGCGACCCAGCAGCGCCTCATTCAGGAAGAATCGCGCCTCAAGCAGATGGAGGCGGCGATTGCGCAGAACCGCACCCAGAGCGACGCCATATTCGACAGCCAAACGATGAATACGATCCGCGCACAATACAGCACGCTGCAACAGCAGATCGGTGCGATGACGCTGACCTATGGCGCGCGCCATCCGCGTCTTGCGACCGCGGGGGCGGAGCGGGCGATGCTGGAACAGGGAATGGCGGATGAGGCGCGGCGTATCCTTCAAGCGGCAAAGATCAATGTCGCGGAGGCGCGCTCCTCACTCGATGCCCTGCGGCTGAAAGCGGTGGCGGAACGGGCCAATGTCTTTACCGACAATGAGGCGCAGGTGCGGCTGCGTGATCTCGATCGTGACGCCCGCTCGGCGGCGGCGATCTATGAAACCTATCTCACCCGCTCGCGCCAGCTTGCCGAACAGCAGTCGATCGATTCCACCAATGTACGGGTGATTTCGCAGCCGGTTGCGCCCAATTCCAGAAGCTGGCCGCCGGGCAAGCTGACCTTCCTGATTGCCGGCGGCATGGGCGGCCTGTTCCTCGGTCTCGCAATTGCCGTGGCGCTCGGCCTCTGGGGTTATCTTCGCCGGGACGATCACGCGGATGTCGCGGCGCGGTAAGACAAAGCGGCTGCGTGCCGCCTTATTCTTCCGAAATCAGACCGTCATAAACTTCGAGCAGGGCGGCGGCGATGGCCGCGCCCAGCGCATTGCCGGCATCGCGAATGCCCACCTCGTCACCGTCGCGAACCGAAATGGCAAGATCGGACGCTTCGTTGGCGACGATTTCTTTCGCCCGTTCTATCGCCCAGAGGCCGAAATCGCCGCGATTGTCGATCGAGATTGTTTCCATGGCCGGAGCCCTTCCGTGGTTTGATTTCCGCGTCCCTTAACCCATCGGCTGGAAAACCGGAATAGGCGGAAAATGTGGCGCACAACCTTCAGGCGTGTAAAATGGCTGCCGCATACGGGGATTTATAAAAATATTAATGATAGTTCTTCGTAGTGTTTGAAGCCTTATACCCTAAGCATAAGCGTGAATATAACAATGAAACGATGCCTATCTTGGACACCGGACAGATTATGACAGGGAGAGAGATGCCGGATGCGGAGGGGACTGGCCAGGTCTGGCCGGTTATTCCGCTTGCGGCGTTGCCCATTACCGACGCGACCATCGACGAAACGGCGCGGGATTTCATCCTGCGCGCGACGACGGCGCGTGCGGCCGGTGCAAGACCGTTTTATTCGACATCGGCAAACGGTCAGGTCATCGCGCTCTGCCATCATGACCGGGAGTTCGACGCCATGCTGCGGCAGGCGGACCAGATTCATGCGGACGGCATGTCGCTGGTGATCTTTTCCCGTAAATTCTGCCCGAAGGCATTGAGAGAACGGGTTGCGACCACGGATCTCGTTCATGCGGTTGCGAAGCGCGCCGAAGAGACGGGCAGCCGGTTCTATTTCCTCGGCGGCTCCGAAGAGGTGAACCGCGCGGCGGTCGAGGAAATGCAGAGGCTTTATCCGCGCCTCATATTTGCGGGGCGGCGCAACGGTTATTTCAGCCGGGCCGAGGAGGAGGCGATCCTTGCCGATATCGCGGCATCCGGGACGGATATTCTCTGGGTTGGCTTCGGCATACCGCTGGAGCAGCGTTTCGTCTCGCGCAATCTGGACAGGCTTTCCGGCATCGCCGTGATCAAGACCTGCGGCGGCCTTTTCGATTTCCTCGCCGGCAAGAACAGCCGGGCGCCGCAATGGATGCAGGATATGGGGCTGGAATGGCTTTACCGGGCCATGCTTGAGCCGAAGCGGCTCGGAAAACGTTACCTGCTGACCAATCCGATCGCCATATATTCGCTGCTGAAGTATCGGTTCGGGGCTTCGGGGCAAGGTCGTTAGATCATCGCGACAAGCTGCTGCTGCGCGAAGAATAAAGCGCGCCTGCGCCTCCCGCCCGACAATATAAGATTTTCCTAACTTATTGAATGGATGCGCTGCGTCGCTGAAATCCGTTGCAACTGCGAACATCTGCGCTACACTGCATCAATATTACAAATTTATTCGAATCATAGATTTATTGAGGCCACCAATGGTGATTACGTCCATTTCTCTTTTTATATATGGAATTGGCACCGTTACCTCTCTCGCCATGACCTATATCGAAGGCGCCCGCCGCGACAAGGACTGGGATTTTTATCGCGTCACCGGCATTGTCCTTTGTTTCTTCTGGCCGGTGCTCGTGCCGCTCCTCGTCCTCGCGACGGCCTTGGCGTCGTTCGGTTTCCAGAAACGGTTCACGAATACGATCTCGCTCGGCAGGCAAAAAAACCTTAGCTGAGCCGAAACTATCCTGCTTCAGCTCTTCTTCGCCGGCGCCTTGTAAGGCGTGAGCGTGATGCCGAGGCTTGCCATCACGCGGCCGATGGACATCAGCGGCGGATGCGTGGCTGGCAGCAGGGTTCCGGTTTTCGCGAAGGTGGAAACGGCGCGGACAAGAGACAGGCACAGGCTGACGGCGTTTTTGGCGGCAAGCAGCAGCCCGCCTTTCAGGCCGGGGCGTCGCGCGCGGTCGATGCTGTAATTGATGATGCCGGTTCGGAGCGAGCGCTCCATGATCCAGCGCGGCGCCATGCGGTTTTCCGGCACATATTCGATAATGAGCGCTTGCGCATTCCAGGCGAATTTGAAACCGGCCTTGCGGCAGCGGGTGAAGAAATCCATGTCGCCGCCGCCGAGGAAATTGAAGCGCACGTCGAATTCCGGTTTCGCCAGCGTCTCGAAAACCCGCCGTGAGATCAGGCAGTTGCCCGATCCGTGGATTTGCTCGACGGGGCCTGTCGGCGCTTCGATGGAGCCGAACAGCGGATGCGAGAGAACCGCCTTCGAAGCCGGCGCGTCGAATTCCCGGTTGACCGGGCCGCCGACGATATCGACGTCGAAGGATTTCGCCGCCGAAACCATTTCGGCAAGCCAGCCGGGGGAGGCGGCCTCGTCGTCATCGATCATCAGGAACCACTCAGCCGAAGCATAGCTTTGCCGGGCGGTGCGGAAGGCGGTGTTGATGGCGTAACAATTGCCCTGCGTCGGTTCGACCAATGCCTCGCCGGCCATGCCGCTTTCGGCGAAAAAGGCGCGCGCGACCGCAAGGCCCGCCTGGCCCGCGCCGTCATTATCCACCACGACGATGGCGAAGGGAAAATCGACCTTCTGGGCTGCGAGTGACCGAAGCGTCTTTTTCAGGCCTTCCGGCCGGCGGAAACTCGGAATGCACACCACCGCTTCCGGCATGATCTCGGACATGGAAACTCCTAAATTCCGGCAAGCGCTGCGGCGGAAAAAACGACGGCCCTGAGGCTCTGGCGCGGGCGATTGAGGAAGGTATCGGCCAGCGCCGAAAAGGCCTCGCGGTAGCGGCGGGCGCGGAAGGCCTGCGCCACGGTATAGGCATTCATATGGTTTTCGGATCGGCGGCGAAGCCGTCGCAACTCCGGCGGCGAAACGGCAGCGACGATGGCCGGGTCGGAAAACACGGCCTCGATTGCCGGTTCGCAATCCCGGAAGGTCAAAAGCCGGTTCATCATCACGCTCGTCCTGTGCACGCGGTAATCCAGCACATGGCAGCCGGGCAGGTAAACGAAGCGGCCGGCGGCGGCGAGCCTGCACCAGCCATACCAGTCTTCGGCATAACGCAAAGTCTCGTCGAAACCGCCGAATTCCTGAAAGATGCGGGTCCTGACCAGCATGATGCCGCCATTGACGATGAAGTTGCCGCCGAGCAGCGGCTGGAGAATGAAACCATCGGGCTTTTCCCGGCGGCGAATGAGATTGCGCCGACCGATCTTGACGCCGTTTTCATCGATGCGCTCGTAATCGCCATAAACGGCGACGACATCCGGCCCGGAAATGCCGGCGCAAAGGGCCGCGATGGCGCCCGGTTTCAGGCGGTCGTCGGCATCGAGAAACATCGTCCATTCGCCGCGCGCCTGCGACAGGCCGAAATTGCGCACGGCGGAAACGCCCTGCCTTCCCTGCGGCCGGGCCAGCAATTTGACGCGAGGGTCGGAAAAACTTTCCACCTTTTGTGCGGTGGTGTCGGTGGAGCCGTCATCGACCACCAGCACTTCGCCGATGGTCTCGCCCTGCAGCAACACGCTTTCGATCGCTTCCACGATGTAACGCTCGCCATTGCGAACGGGAATGACAATCGAAACGGAAACCAAGACTTCAAACTCCATGCGGCGTGGGCCAAGAATTCGCACAGCGAAGTTACTACCGCATTAAGCGGGTCTGGCCAATTATGACGTGGTATAACGTCGGTTAACCTTGCAAATCTTTAATATCCTTTTCCTATGATCGGAATGTTATGTTTTGGGAATAAAGGTTGCGGAGGCGGGTGCATGCGGATCGGGCGGCGGAATTTTATGGGCGGTGCGGCAAGCGCTGGCCTGCTGCATGCCGTGGCCGGCCCGGCCTTTGCCGCGCAGAAGAAAGCGGCGAGCAAAACCGCCCCGTATGGCGCGGCCGTTTACCTGCCGGATCTCACCGCCGATAGCCGCATCGGCGAAGCGGTGGTGAAATATTGCTCGCGTATCACCCCCGTTACCGAAATGAAATGGGAGGTCCTGCGGCCTTCGGCGGAGGCGTTCGATTTCGCCGCCGCCGATGCAATCGCCAATTTCGCCCGTCAGCACAAGCTTTCCATGCACGGTCATCCGCTGATCTGGTATGCCTCCAACGCGCCCTGGCTTGCGAGCATCGGCGGTGGCGTGAAGGTCGAGAAGCTGATGGAGACCCATATCGTCACGGTGATGGAGCGTTATAAGGACGTGATCCATAGCTGGGACGTGGTCAATGAGCCGATCCCCGATGTGCCGGGCAATGTGCGCGCGCGGCGCGATGCCTGGTATTACGGCGCCGGGCCGGACGCCATCAAGAAAGCTTTCGAGATCGCCCATGCGGTCGATCCTAAGGCGCAGCTCGTGCTCAATGAATATGACGTGGAATTTGCCGCCGAGAAATCGCCGGCCAAGCGCGCGGCCTTCCGCAATCTCATTCTCGAACTGCTGGAGAAGGGCGCGCCGATCAACGCCGTCGGGCTGCAGGGGCATTTGCGCGGCGGCTGGCCGATCGCCAAGGACGAGCTTGCCGCCTTCACGACGGAAATGCGCAGTTACGGTCTTGCCGTTCTGGTGACGGAGCTGGATGTGATGGACCAGACGCTGCCCGCGCCGGAGGCCGAGCGCGATATGCTGATCAACGGCCAGGTCCGCGAGTTTCTGGAGGCGGCTTCCGCGGGCGGCGCGCTTTCCTCCATCACCACATGGGGCATCTCGGATCAATATAGCTGGATCCGCTGGGCCTATCCGCGCCGGGATGGCACTGCCAACCGGCCGCTGCCGCTGGACTGGAGTTTCAACCAAAAACCCATGATGGCCATCATCAATGAATTCCGGAACCGTGGTGCATGACTATGAATGCTGAAATGCCGCTTCCTCCCGTGCAAAAGGCGCTGCAAATCAACCTGCACCCCTTCGATGCCCCGCATGCGGCCCTGACCCTGCCGCATCAGCTCAGGGTCTGGGGCGGACAGGTGGACCGCATTCTCCTCACCGTCGATACGGGCCAGGTGGGGGCCGGCCGCTACAAGGGCAACGGTTTCGATGCGGCGCGTCAGCGTCTCTTCGACATGCTGGAGGAAATGCAGACCAACTATCCGCATCTGCATGTGGATATCGTCGATTACAGCGATGCGGCGCGCAGCGCCGTGTCGGAAACCTTCTTTCCCCGCTCGCCGATCCCCTATCCCGCCAAGGCTTTCGATGGCGGGCCTTTCCATGTCTATTTCTACGGGCTGAAACGCGCCAATGCCCGTTATGTGCTGCATATGGACAGCGACATGATGTTCGGCGGCGGCAGCCAGAGCTGGTTCGGCGAGGCTATCGCGCTTCAGAAGGCCAATCCGGATGCGCTGTGCATCACGCCCTTTTCCGGGCCGCCGACGGTGCGCGGCGATCTGGATATTTCCCGCCATGTCGGCATGCCCGGCGTGAAGAACATACCTGCGCCGCGCAAGCTGCCGTCGCGCATTCCCACCTGGCGTTTCGCCACCGTTTCCACCCGGCTTTTCATGATCGATATGGAACGCTTTGCGAAACGCATCGGCTCGCTGGAACTGCTCAAGCCCGATGTCAAACGGCGCATCCGCTCCTATGCCTATAACCAGCAGCCTGTCTCGATGCCCGCCGAGGAGGTGCTGAGCACGAACATGATGCGCACGGGTGTTTATCGCCTCGATTTTCTCGGTACGGGCAAGGGCATGTATTCACTGCATCCGCCCTATCGCTCGCCGGAATTCTATGCGGCGCTCGCCTCCATCGTCGAGCGCATCGAAAAGGGCGATATTCCGGAAGGCCAGCTCGGCGATTTCGATATTAACGGGTCGATGGTGGACTGGACCAGCGCGCTGGCGGCCAAGACGCGCTCCAAACGTTATGCGAAAGCGCTGCGCCATCTCATCTCGGCCAATGTCGGGCGGTTCAGCAAGGCTTGAGGGTTTCGATCCGTCTTCCGTCGTGAGGCGGGGCAGGGGCTCAATAGTCGGTGATGAGCTTGCTCCAGCTCTCCGAGCACAGTCCGCCAATATAAATATCGCCGGCCAGCGCCCTTTCCCGCAGGGCGTCATCGCGCGTCGCCATGCAGAAATAACCGTCATGGCGGAAGCTCATGTGGTTCTGGCGGTAAAGCGCGTTGATGAGAAAGGGCTGCGCCATGCCGGTGACATGGGCATAGTTCTCGTCATCGAAATGGCGGAACAGGGTGTTGAGGACATCGTTTTCGCAACCGGCATCGCAGACGAGATTGAGCACATAGGCCGTTCTCCCCCGCTGGCCGAAAAACAGCGCAGCGCCCATGGCATGGCCTTCGGCATTCTCGATCAACACGCCTTTCAGTTCGCCGAGGCTTTCATTGGCCCTGCTCATCTCGATCAGCCAGTGGAATTCCTCGTGAGACCATTCCGGGCGAATGGAAAAACGCTCGATCATCGCGAGCGCCCTGCGGCGGAAGGTTTCGTAATCCACGGTTCTCACCGTAGCGCCGGCGGCCTCCTGCGGTCTCAGACCCTTTTTCCACCGTCGCAGGATTCCATCCACAAATCCGAGCGCGGCGAGCGCCAGCGTGGTCTTTGCCAGTTTCGAACGGCGCGGCATGCGCAGCGCGATGGTGCAGAAGGGCTTGAGCGCCTTGTGCCATTGCAGGCTTTCAATCGGCAACATGTTGCCGCCGGTCGCCACCCAGTGATCGGCGCTGACGGGTGAAGCCGTATCCGAGAACAACATGTCGTGTTTGGAGGCCCGCATGCCGCGGGACAGACGCGCTGCGCCGAGTGCGCCGCGTTTCCCGTCCGATGCGAAGGCGCAGAGCAGCCGTGCGGTGATGGTTTTTCCATTCGCAACGAAGCGCATGGGCACGGCGAGAATGACACTGGTGACCCCGTTCTCCCCGGCGTCATAGACAACGCTGCCGTTTTCCGGACTGAAGGCGGGACTGCCGAAAAACAGTTTTTCGATATAGGAGCCGAAATCGAAGTTCCGCTCCTGCCCGGTCTTCCTGAAAGCGCTGTTGAGCACGGCCTCGACAGCCGGGACGTCTTCCCGGCGCATGGGGCGGATGCCGGACACACCGATTTGAACCGGGCGTTGTGTCAAGTGACCGCTATCGCCATCGTCCATATGGGTGTGTATCGGAACGTCCACCGTCGGCCCCCACCTTTTGTGCATTGACGAAATCAACCATAGGCAGCGTATATTTGAATGTATTAATATAGATATAAAACCTGCAATCCGGTGGGATCGAAAGTATCGTATTTCGGATAAATTATATTTATATCAAGATATTAATCTGTATCAGCCGCATCGTTCGAGGTTAATAAAATACACTCAAGCAAGCAACCTTTGGATGAAATATGGATAAATTTTTGTAGGCGATTTTTTGGGGTCTGGCGTCAATTTTGGCAAGCTTCCGTCTTGTCCTTTGTCTCCGGGCTCCGACTTCCCGAAGAAAAGCGCACAATCGCGGTGTTATTTCCCCGTGCATCATGGATAACTAAAAAATAGGATTTGCGCGGACCACCCCGGTGGAGGACGAAGCGGAGGCGGAACAGGAGAGACCCGGCGGTGGAGCGGGCATTGCCCCGGCACCGCTGCGGGGGCAGGCTTCCCCTGTCGTTCGCTCCAGGTGATATTTTGAAATGATTTTTCGTTGCAAATATGTAAAAGAGCCGATTGTTGCGCGCGTCTGCGGCTATTTTCGCTAAACATGCGCGGCTCAAGTCTTTGTTATTGTGCACGTCGCACCGCGAAACCCCGGCTATTGGCGCGGCGGCACTGAAAAAACGGATCGGCTAGGTCAATCGATGGCAGATACAGGCGCCTGCGCGCTCGAGGCGGATGACATCCACAAGAGCTTCGGCACGCATGAAGTTTTGAAGGGCGTTTCCTTGCAGGCCCACAAGGGCGATGTCATCTCGATCATCGGGTCTTCCGGTTCCGGTAAAAGCACCTTTCTGCGCTGCATGAATTTTCTCGAAACGCCGGATCGCGGCCGCGTCATCGTCAATGGCGAGGAAATCGCCACAAAGACCGGCCGCGACGGCAAGGCCGTGCCAAAAAGCTGGCGGCAGGTGGAAAAATTGCGCACCGGCCTTGGCATGGTGTTCCAGAATTTCAATCTCTGGGCCCATCGCACCGTTCTCGAAAACGTCATCGAGGCGCCCGTTCATGTTCTCGGTGTCAGGCGGCAGGAGGCGGTCGAAAAGGCCGAAGCCCTGCTGAACAAGGTTGGGCTTTATGACAAGAAAAACGCCTATCCGGCATTTCTTTCCGGCGGGCAGCAGCAGCGCGCCGCCATTGCGCGTGCGCTCTGTATGGAACCGGCGGTGATGCTGTTCGACGAACCCACTTCAGCGCTCGATCCGGAACTGGTGGGCGAGGTTCTGAAGGTCATTCGCGATCTGGCCGAGGAAGGCCGCACCATGCTGCTTGTCACCCACGAAATGCGCT
Source organism: Agrobacterium sp. LY4 (assembly GCF_001526585.1). Classification (NCBI taxonomy): domain Bacteria; kingdom Pseudomonadati; phylum Pseudomonadota; class Alphaproteobacteria; order Hyphomicrobiales; family Rhizobiaceae; genus Agrobacterium; species Agrobacterium sp. LY4. The sequence goes on from NZ_ASYA01000015.1 coordinate 93,117, forward strand.
TTGCGCGCGATGTATCCTCGCAGGTCGTGTTTTTGCATCAGGGCCGGGTGGAGGAGGCGGGGCCGCCGGCGCAGGTGTTCGGAAACCCCTTGAGCGCCCGCTGCCGGGAATTTACCGGCGCGCTCGCCAATTGACCCTTTTGCCTGACAGTCCGTTTTAACAGGAGAGACTTGAATGAAATTCTTCGCCACGCTGCTTGCCGGAACGGCATTTGCGTTTTCCGCCTTCACCGCCAGCGCCGAGGTGCGCTTCGGCATCATGAACGAGGCCTATCCGCCCTTCTTCGCCAAGGATGCCAGCGGCAAGTGGCAGGGCTGGGAAATCGACCTCATGGACGCCGTCTGCGCGGAAATGAAGGAAAAATGCTCGATCGTGGAGCTCTCCTGGGATGGCCTCATCCCGGCGCTGCAGACGAAGAAATTCGACGTTATCTGGTCCTCCATGTCGAACACGGAAGAGCGTCAGAAGATCATCGATTTCACCGATAAATATTACAACACGCCGAGCAAGCTGATCGGCGCCAAGGGCGAAAAGGCGGGTGCGACGGCTGAGGACGTCAAGGGCAAGACCATCGGCATTCAGGTGGCCACCATCCAGTCCGAATATTACAAGAAATATTTCGCCGGTGTCGCCGATGAGAAGACCTACCAGACGCTGGACGAGGCGTTTCAGGATCTTGCGGCCGGCCGTATCGACTATGTCTTCGGCGATTCCATCGTTCTCGACGCTTTCGTGAAGAGCGATGCGGGCAAGGATTGCTGCGCCGACATGGGCGATGTCGCCGACGACAAGGAAATCCTCGGTCTCGGCGTTTCGGGCGGCCTGCGCAAGGAAGACACCGAACTCAAGGCCAAGCTGAATGCGGCAATTGCCGCCGTGCGCGCCAGCGGCAAATATGACGAGATCACCAGGAAGTACTTCAGCTTCAATATTTACGGGCAGTAATTCGGTCTGATCGGTCACGCATATGGCAAGCCTTGAAACCACGTTGCAACTTCTGTCTCCCTATCCTCCGGGATGGGGCGGCACCCTGTTGAAGGGTGCGGCATCGACGCTTGCCATTTCCGCCGGCGCCTATCTGATCGGCCTTGCCATCGGCATGGCCGGGGCGCTCGGCAAGCTTTCGGGCAACAGGCCGCTTGGCCTGCTGCTCAATCTCTATACCACCGCGATCCGCGCTGTTCCCGAGCTGATCCTTATCGTCGGGCTTTATTATGCCGGGACTGACGGTCTCAACCGACTGCTGCTGCTCGCCGGCATGCCGCCGCTGGAGGTGAACGGTTTCGTCGCCGCCGTTGCGGTTCTGGGTTTCGTGCAGGGGGCTTATATGACCGAGGTGCTGCGCGGGGCGATCCTTGCCATTCCGAGCGGGCAGATCGAGGCGGCGCGCGCCTTCGGCATGTCGCCCGCCTTACGGTTCCGCCGGGTGGTCTTGCCGGCGCTTTTGCCGAACGCCTTGCCGGGGCTCGGCAATCTCTGGCTTGCGGTGACCAAGGACAGCGCCCTGGTGGCGGTTGTCGGTTATCAGGAACTGGCGCTCGCGACGCGTCTCGCCGGGGCCAGCACCAAGCAATATTTCCTGTTTTTCCTCGCCGCCGCCCTGCTTTATCTCGCCATCACGCTTGTTTCGAACCTCGTTTTTTCGCTGCTCGAACGCCGCGTGCGGCGCGGCCAGCCGGCCCTGGCCTGAGGAGGGGACGGCATGGATTTTTCATGGGTCGCGAAATATTGGCCGCTGCTTCTTTCGGGTGCATGGCAGACGGTGGCGCTGCTCGTCATCTCCGTCAGCATCGGGTTTCTTCTGGCCATCGGGCTTGCCTTTGCGCAGGTGAGCGGCGGGCGGATGACGAAAATCCTGGCGCGGGCCTATTGCACCTTCTTCCGGGGCACGCCGCTGCTCATCCAGCTCTGGCTGCTTTATTACGGCGTCGGCTCGCTTCTGCCGATGATCCCCGGCCTGCGCCAGAGCTTCATGTGGCCGGTGCTGCGCGAAGGGTTCTTCTTCGCGGCCGTCAGCTTCACGCTGAACTATGCGGCCTATGAGGCGGAAGTTCTGCGCGGCGCGCTGCTGGCGGTGCCGAAAGGCGAGCTGGAGGCGGGCAGGGCTTTCGGCATGGGCCGTTTCACCCTCATTCGCCGCATCTGGCTGCCGCGCGCCATCCGCATCGCGCTGCCGACCATTGCCGGCGAGGTGGTGATGCAGCTTAAAGCCACGCCGCTTGCTTTCACCGTGACGGTGATGGACCTCTACGCCGTCGCCTACAAGGTGCGGCAGGATACGCTTCTGGTCTATGAGCCGCTGATCGTCGTCACCGTCTTCTATCTCATTCTCACCGCCATCATCGCCCGCTGTTTCGGCCTTGTCGAACAGCAGGTGCCGGTCAGGCGATAAACATTCAGGGAGTATGACCATGAGCACAATCCGTATCCTCGACGGCGGCATGAGCCGCGAATTGCAGCGGCTCGGGGCCGAGCTGAAACAGCCGGAATGGTCGGCGCTGGCGCTTATCGACGCGCCCGAGATCGTGCGGCAGGTGCATGCGGAATTCATCGAAGCCGGCGCCGATGTCGTCACCACCAATTCTTATGCGCTGGTGCCCTTCCACATCGGCGAAGAGCGTTTCCAGAAGGATGGCGCATCGCTGATCGCCCTTTCGGGCAGGCTGGCGCGCGAGGCGGCGGATGCTTCCGGTCGCAGGGTGCTGGTGGCGGGTTCGCTGCCGCCGATTTTCGGTTCCTATGAGCCGCAGAATTTCGATGCCACGCGGGTGCAGGCCTATCTGAAGGTGCTGGTCGACAATCTCGCGCCTCATGTCGATGTCTGGCTCGGCGAGACCCTCAGCCTGATCGCCGAGGGTGAGGCGGTGCGCGAGGCCGTTGCCGCGAGCGGCAAACCGTTCTGGATTTCCTTCACGCTCAACGACGATGCGGCTGCGGCCGGCGGCGAGCCCGCGCTTCGCTCCGGTGAAACGGTCAGGGCGGCCGCCGAATGGGCGGCGCAATCGGGTGCCGCCGCGCTTCTGTTCAATTGCAGCAAGCCGGAAGTCATGAAGGCCGCCGTCGAGACGGCCGCCTCCGTCTTCGCGGAAAAGGCTGTGTCGCTGGAAATCGGCGTCTACGCCAATGCCTTCGAAGGCGAGCAGGGCGATTCCGCCGCCAATGAAGGGCTGCATGGCACGCGCGCCGATCTGACCGGCGATGTTTATTCCCGTTTTGCCTGCTCCTGGGCGGATGCGGGCGCGACCATGATCGGCGGCTGCTGCGGCATTGGTGCGGCGCATATCCACAAGGTTGCGACAGCGCTACGGCGCGCGGCGGCCTGAAGCACCCCACGCCACTGCAAGAGACGGATGCGGCAGGTTTTGAACCTGCCGCTTTTTTTCTGCGCAGCTATTGACCTCAACTATAGTTGAGGAATTATCAGGACATGGAACACACTGTTGAAGGACGTTCCATGAGCGATAATACTCTTTCCATCCGCATCATCTTCGGCAGCGCCCGCAATCCGCGCTTCTGCGATGTCATCGGCAAATGGCTGCTGGAGCGGCTCGACGCCCTGCCGGGACTGGAGCTTGCGGTCATCGACCCGCGCGAACTCGATCTGCCGCAGGACCACGCGCCCGAGCGCGCCGCGGTGCGGGAGCTTCGGAAAAGCCTCGATGGCGCCGATGCCTTCATCGTCGTCACACCGGAATATAACCGCAGTTACCCCGGCGCGCTGAAGGTGCTGATCGATTCCGCCTATGACGAATGGGGCGCCAAACCCGTGGCCTTCGTGTCCTATGGCGGGATTTCCGGTGGCCTGCGCGCCGCCGAGCAGCTTCGTCCCGTCTTTGCGGAACTGCATGCGGTGACGATCCGCGATGTCGTCAGCTTCGCCAATCCCTGGGATCGTGTCGATGCCGCCGGCCAGTTCGACGCCGGCGCGCCGGCGGCAGGCGCGCTGGAGACGATGATGAACAAGCTTGGTTGGTGGGCGCGGGCGCTGAAACAGGCGCGGTCCGCAACGCCTTACAAGGGGGCGTGAGATGGCCGAAAAATCCCTCGCCCTGAAAGTGACGCTGCTGTTCGTCGCCACGCTCACCATCATGGCCGGAACCACGGTCGCACCTTCGCTGCCGGCCATCGAGCAGACTTTCCTGTCGACGCCGCATGTGGATATCATGAGCCGCATGGTGCTGACGCTGCCTTCGGTTTTCGTGGCTTTCTGCGCGCCCATTGCCGGTGTGCTGGCGGATCGCTTCGGCCGCAAGCGGCTGCTGCTCGGCGCGATCCTGCTCTACAGCCTTTCCGGCATGTCCGGCCTTTTTGCCGAAAGTCTTACCGGCCTGCTCGTCGGGCGCGCCTTTCTGGGGCTGGCGATCGGCGCCATCATGACGATCGGCACGGCGCTGGTGGGCGATTACTTCGAAGGCCCGGCGCGGGAGCGTTATCTCGGCCTGCAACAGGCTTTTACCCAGATCGGCGGCGTGGTTTTTGTGGTGGCCGGCGGTTTGCTGGCGGATCTGCACTGGCGTGCGCCCTTCGCGGTCTATGCCGTCGCCTTGTTCATTCTGCCGGCGGCCCTGTTCTTTCTGACGGAACCGGTCAGAAGCGACAGCCGTATAAAAACCGGCGGCGAACAGGACTTTGCGGTCAACTGGCTGCTGGTGGGTGTGCTGGCGCTGGCGGTATTTCTCGTCAATGCCCTGTTTTACACCATTCCCTCGCAATTGCCGTTTTTCCTGCGGGAGCTTGGAGTGTTTTCCGGCAGCATTGCGGGATACGCCATCGGCATTTTCAATCTGGCCGGGGCGCTGGCGGCGCTCAATTTCGGGCGATTGCGGGCAAGGGCCAGCGTGACCGCCATCATTGCCGCCGGGCTGGTGTCGATGGCGACGGGTTTTGCGCTGCTCGCCATGGCCGAAGGGCTGGTCGCCATGCTGTCATCGCTTGCGGTGGTGGGGTTTGGCCTTGGCGTGGTGATGCCGGGCATCATGTCCACCACCATCATGCTGGCGCCGCTCAGACTGCGCGGGCGTATCGCCGGCATCGTCACCGCTTCGATGTTTCTCGGGCATTTCATCTCGCCGCTGGCAAGCCAGCCATGGATTGCCCGTTTCGGTTTCGCCGCCGCCTATCGCGACATCGCGATGATATTCGCCGCCATGGCCGGACTTGCGTCATGGCCGCCATCTTGCAGCGATGGGCGGCCACGCGAAGGGCGCGGCCCTTTGCGCCGGGCAGTTGACGACCGGTCTCCGGGGGCAAAAAACACCCGTGCTTTGCCCACCGTGGCGTGAAGGAATTGTAAAGTTTTTGACTATAATCATTTTACTGGAAAATAAACCGGGAGCGACGGCTGAAAATTCGCTCGCTTCCGCTTTTTTCAGGGAATTTGGCCTGGCGTTCCCGCCTGCTGGCGGGCCGCCGCGCCAACCGTGGTGAGCGGCCTCCCCGTATTGGAAGGGACAGGCGGCTTTCTGCGGCGCATGCATGATGCAGATGCGGCCAGAGCCTATGATGTGGCTAGCGAAGTCTCGATGATCGGGGCGTTCGACGTGCAATGTCAGTCTTGCCGAACACCTCCGGCACGGGGAAGGAGCGGTTTTTTCAATGACGTGAGGCTTTCCGTGTCTTTTCTTCAAAACGCCAGTATCCGCACCAAAATCCTGTCGCTCATTCTGCCGCTCTGCATCGTCGGCCTTGGCGCAGCCGCCTTCATGTCCACCCGCTACAAGGAAGCGGACACGGCCTACTCGCTCTTTATCGCCAACGACAACGCCGCTCTGGTGGAGCTTGCGCGTGCCAACCGAAATCTGGTTGCCCTGGCCTATGGCGCCTATCAGGTCATGGCGTATGACGTGAACGGGCCGGAGATAAAGGCCGCCAAGCAGGCCTACAGTGACAGCAAGGGCGCGCTCCTGCAGCGTCTCAATAATGTGAAGACTGTTTTTCCCGAAGAGTCCGCCGCCATGGACGCCTTCATCGCGCAGTCGCAGGCCATAACCGCCATGACGGACAAGGCTGTCGAACTTGGTATGGCAAACCGTAATGAGGAATCCGCTGCCCAGCTGCTCAAGGCGGACGCCTCCATTCAGGCGACTTCGGTTGCCCTAACGGCGCTGCTGGACAAGCTCGCCAAGGGCGTCGTTGAGGGAAGCGACGAACTGACGGATCAGACGAACTCGACCATCTTCACCTCGCTGGTGGTTGTCGGTATCGCTTTTGCGGTCGGCATCATTCTGGCGCTGTTCGTGGCGTCCCGCGGCATCACAACCCCTATCGCCCGCCTGCGCGAGCGGATGGTGTCGCTTGCCGGCGGCGAGACGGCGACGGAAATCGACGGCATGGCGCGCCGCGACGAGGTGGGCCAGATGGCGAAGGCCGTGCAGGTCTTCCGCGAAAACGCCATCGAGCGCATTCGTCTCGAGCAGGAAACCGAAGCCAATCGCAGCCTCTCGGAGAAAGACCGGATGGAGCGCGAGCAGCAGAAGGCAAGGGAAGCGGCCGACGTCAAGTTCGCCGTCGACAATCTCGCAGCCGGTCTTTCGAAGCTTTCGGAAGGCGATGTTTCCTATCGCATCGGCCAGCCGTTCACCGCCACGCTCGACGCCGTTCGTAACGATTTCAACATGTCCGCCGAAAAGCTGCAGGCGGCCCTGACCAAGGTGGCCCAGAACGCCAGCGGCATCGGCGCGGGTGCGGATGAGATCAAATCTGCCGCCGACGATCTGGCCAAGCGCACCGAGCAGCAGGCTGCGGCTGTCGAGGAAACCGCCGCCGCTCTGGAAGAAATCACCACGACGGTCAGGGATTCCACCAAGCGTGCGCAGGAGGCGGGCCTGATCGTCAGCCGTGCCAAGGCGGGCGCCGAACAATCCGGCGAGGTGGTGCGCCGCGCCGTGGTCGCCATGGAGCAGATTGCGAAATCCGCCAATGAGATCAGCAATATCATCGGCGTCATCGACGAAATAGCCTTCCAGACCAACCTTCTGGCGCTGAATGCCGGCGTGGAAGCCGCCCGTGCGGGCGAGGCCGGCAAGGGTTTTGCCGTCGTCGCGCAGGAAGTGCGCGAGCTTGCCCAGCGCTCCGCCCATGCCGCCAAGGAGATCAAGGCGCTGATCAACACCTCGAACGATCAGGTGCAGCAGGGCGTTCAGCTGGTGGGCGACACCGGCAAGGCGCTGGCGACCATCGTTTCGGAAGTGCAGGAAATCAACCGGCACGTCGTCTCCATCGTGGAGGCTGCGCAGGAACAGTCTTCCGGTCTGCAGCAGATCAATACGGCGGTCAACCAGATGGATCAGGACACGCAGAAAAATGCGGCCATGGTGGAAGAAACCAATGCCGCAAGCCACAGCCTCGCCAAGGAAGTGGCGTCGCTCAACCAGCTGCTCTCCCAGTTCCGGCTCGCCGACGGCGCGTATCAGCCAAAGAGCCAGCCTGCGCCGGTCCGCAGCGCCGGTGGCAGCGACAAATATGTGGCGTCCCCGGTCCGCGCGCTGGGCCGCAAGATCGCCTCGGCCTTTTCGGGCAATGCTGCTGTGGATACGGCAAAGGGCGACTGGCAGGAGTTCTAAGCGGCGGTCCGCTTCCAGCATGCGTTTCGGCGGGGAGGCATCCCCGCCGGCGTTCAACGACGATGTGGCGCAATCGAAAGCCGTTCTGGCAAAATCGATGTCCACCGTGCGAGACGCAACATCTTCGCGACGGCTGGATCATCCGCATCGGCAACCATCGCCATGGGGTTCCCCGGCACCGGTTCACGCGCGAAAACATCCATCCGATGAAATCTGAACTTTTCGCTGCCCGACCGGCGGGCGCTTACGGGCCGCTGGGGCCCTTTTCCTTCTTCGCCTGATCGTGATGCCACTTGATGGCGAAGAACATGCCCGTGCCCAACACGATAATCTTGAACGGAAAGAAGACCAAGGGGAACAAATCTACCCAATCCCAATCCATCATTTGAGTATTTCCAGTCTGTTACTTGATACAATCTATCGAGGATAGGGCTACCTCAAACCGGCTGCTTCAACAACGCCAATTCATGCCCTCGGGCAGGGGCCTTTTGACGCAGCCCCAGCCGGATCGTTTCATCCGGCGCTCTCAATGTTACCCGCGAAACCGCAGGGTCTCGACGAACAGGCTGAAGGCGGCGGATGGATGCCGCCGGTGGGGATAATAGAGGTGATAGCCAGGCAGGTCGGGCGTGAACTTGCCGAGCACCCGCATCAGTCGGCCTGCATCCAGATGCGGCTGAACCTGATCGAGCGGCAGATAGGCGAGGCCGTGCCCGTCCAGTGTCGCGTCCAGAATAAGATCGATGGTGTTGAGGACCAGAGGCCCGTCGATGCGAACGCGCGTCTCCCGGCCGCCGGGTGTGAGACGCCAGCCGTTCAGCGTGCCGGATGTCGGCAGCCGCAGATTGATCGCACGATGATCGACGAGTTGCGATGGCGACGTTGGCGCCGGATGTTTCTGAAAGTAATCGGGTGAACCGGCAATCGCCATCGGCGTGTCCGGTCCGATGCGCACAGCGATCATGTCCTTCGCAATGTCGCCGCCGAGCCTGACACCCGCGTCGAAGCGGTCGGCAACGACATCGGCCAGACCGTAGTCGATGGTGATTTCCACCTTGATGTCGGGATTGTCCGGCAGCAGCCGCTTCATTGCCGGAACGATGATTGTCTTGGCCGCGTGCTCCACGGTGGTGATGCGGATCGTGCCAGACGGTCGATCCCGCAGATCGCCGAGCGACGCGACGGCCACATCGAGATCGTGCAGCATGGGACCGAGCGTCGCGATCAGCCGCTCGCCCGCTTCGGTCGGCGCGACGCTCCGTGTCGTGCGCGACAAAAGCCGCACACCGAGCCTTTCCTCGATCCGCCGCACGATCTGGCTGAGGGCGGACTGCGCCATGCCGAGACGCGCTGCCGCCTTGGTGAAGCTGCGCTCCTCGGCGACGACGACGAACGCCGCCAGATCGGCAATCTCATCCCGCCTCATTCATCACTCCAGTGATAGGCCCAATATGAATTCCCTGTCTAATCGACACAATCTTTCTGACGTAGATTACCTCCATCGGCAAGCGGATACCCGGAAAGAATTTCAAACCGCCGCTGGCTCAACAGAAGGAGACTGGAAATGGGCAAGATCAGCTTCAGCAATTCGAACAACCCGACCATCGTCATGTCGGCCGTGATCAATTTCCCCGAAGGTTTCGATGAAACGAAAACCTGGCCGGCTGTCGTCGTTTCGCATCCCGGCGGCGGCGTGAAGGAGCAGACCGCTGGCACCTACGCCAGGAAGCTCGCCGAACAGGGTTTCGTCACCATCGCCTTCGACCGTTCCTATCAGGGCGAGAGCGGCGGTGAACCGCGCCAGCTCGAAAATCCCTATGTCAGCACCGAGGATGTCAGCGCCGTCATCGATTATCTGACCACGTTGCCTTACGTCGCCAGGGATCGGATCGGCGCGATGGGCATCTGCGCCGGTGCGGGCTACACCGCCAATGCCGCCATTCAGGATCGCCGCATCAAGGCGGTCGGCACGGTGAGCGCGGTCAATATCGGTTCGATGTTCCGCAATGGCTGGGAAAACACCGTCAGGTCTATCGACGCGCTGCCCTATGTCGAGGCGGGATCGAACGCCCGCACGACGGACGCCGCAGGCAAGGGTTACGCCACCATGCCGCTGGCGCCGCTGACCGAAAAGGACGCGCCGAACGAAGAGCTGCGGCAGGCCTGGGAATATTACCACACGCCGCGCGCCGAGTGCGCGACCGCGCCGGGCTTCGCAACGCTGCGCAGCCTCAATCAGATCATCACCTACGATGCCTATCACATGGCCGACGTCTATCTGACGCAGCCGATCCAGATCGTCGCCGGCAGCGTGGCGGGCAGCAAGTGGATGAGCGACGACCTCTTCGACCGTGCTGCGAGCACGGACAAGGCGTTTCACATCGTCGAAGGGGCCAATCACATGGACCTCTATGACGGACAGACGTTCGTCGATGAGGCGGTTTCGGTTCTGGCGCCGTTCTTCAAGGCGAAGCTCTCCACTAACGCCAGGTCGTGCAGGATATTGCGGGCGATGATGGTATCGGCATGACGCTGTTCATGCGCGATGCCGGCCAATCCTCGCGTCAGCGCACCGGTACGGCTTGGTCTTGCCGGCGCGGCCCGCCGCCATACCTGCGTCTGAAAAGCTTGATCAGCGGCCGTTCGAACAGGAAATGCGCAAAGACCGACACCGTCAGCGCAACGATGATGATGACGACCCCTGCGAGAAGTCCGGGCGCCAGTATCTTATGGACGATTGAAATCACCAGGCCATGCAGAAGATAAAGGGCGTAGGATGAATCCCCGACAATCTCGATGGGTTTAAACAGGCGTTTTGGCCACGATCCGGCATTCTCAAGCCACACGCATCCGGCCACAAGGAAAAAGGCAGGCACGCCCCACGTCATCAGGCGCAGCATTCCGGATTGCTCGCTTATCAGGGCTGCGGCAACGAAACCCGTCAATGATACGACAAGCGCAGCGATACCCGCTTGCATTCCCTGGAACATGAAGCGCGACAGCAGGAGGCCGCCAAGAAATTCCAGCAAAAGCGGCGATGTCCAGGTCTGCATGAAGGGGGATTGCCAGTTGAAAACCTGTCCTGCCAAAGCCATGGCGGACAGGATGCCGACCGTCACAGCCAGCGGCGCGCGCAAAGCAAGTCCAAGTGCAAAGACAATATAGAAGAACATTTCCAGATTGAGGGTCCAGCCCACGACCAACAGGGGAACCACCTCGCCGTTGTCGCCTGCATATGGAATAAAAAACAGCGATTTCCATAAATGTTCGAGCGTGAAGGTGAAGGTTGAAAAAACGCCCGCCATCGCACCGACACACATTACCAGGGTCACGGCCCAGTATAGGGGCACAATACGGACCAGCCTATGATATAAAAACGCTCCCGGCCCCGCCGTTGCCGCGAACGATCCCATGATGAGGCCGGAGATGACAAAAAAGACATCCACACCTGCCGCTCCAATCGTAAACGGTTCGCCGATTATATGAAACAGCAAGACCGAAAACGCCGCGAGCGCCCTCAGAGACTGGATGGAATAAACCTTTTGCATTGCCACTCCTGAAGTACTCAACCGTTCACGTCCTTCGCCTCAAATGCAGATAGAGGCAACGCGGCGCATCATGTCGAAAAAGTCACCGGATTATCGTAGTTACGATGCTCACAAGAATTTATGATGTATACGTTCAAAAAATACCTAAAATCTGAAGAACACGTGATTAGAGTTGTTCTTCCTGGATACAGCCATCGCACATGCAATTGAATAAACGTACCGGTCATGGACGTTTATATGCCGCAACATAGTCGATTTTGACAGTGTTAGGATAATCTGCGGGATCTGGTGTCCCCGGCCAAGCGCCTCCCACGGACTGGTTCAATATAAAGTAGAATGGAACATTGAATGGCTCTGCCCCGGTGTAAAGTCCTGAACTGTTGGGCAGGGGAAACGCGACCTTTTTGACAAAGGTGTCATCGACGAAGAACGAGATGCCTGTCGTATCCCATTCAGCCGCGTATACCGTCCAACGGTCGACGCTGGGGACAACATTTGCCGAACCGGAGTCCTGTGTATGCCCACCAGTCGATGTACCCCAGTGCAAAGTACTGTGCACTGTTTTGTCTTCAGTGGCATTGGTCGTCGAGTTGAGTTGCCCCACATATTCAAGAATGTCGATTTCGCCTCCGCAGGGCCAGTACATGCCACAGGTTCCCCAGTTCTTTTGCAATTGCGGCATCATCCAGAACGCTGGCCAAGATCCCCTTGCGACTGGCATTCTGATCCGTGCCTCCAGACGGCCAAAAGCCTGCGAAAAGCGATCCTTCGAGATGACAAGTCCGCTGAGCCACGATTTCGTGATCCCCAGGCAGCTCACGGACTGCTGCTTTGCGGTCAACTGTAGCGATCCGTTTTGGATCGCTACTTGCGAAGCGTTATAGCACTCCGTTCCCCAGGTCTCGCCAAAACCCTCCGTGCTAGATCCGTATGTTGGGCCCGTGGTGATTGCCACCCACTTTGCGGGATCAAGTGTACCATTCGAGAATTCATCCGAAAAAGTCAGGGCCCAACCATCGCGAACGGGAACAGGTACGTTGTCTGGCTGCGTTGGGGGGGAGGCGGCGATGCCTGGATTCAGCATGACATCGTCGACCAGCACCGAGACCGCACCGCCATCCTGTCTTTCGGCTGTAATACCGATCAATGTTGTATTCGGCATGGGAACGTCAATAACGACGCGCGTCCAGGCCGTTGAAGAAACGGCAATCGGGCCGGTGTTGGTATCCCATAGTGTTTCGTCAGTTACCTGATCGACGAGTTTTGTGTGAACAAGAGCGCTTCCCGTCTCCGCTCGGACATAATAAGCAACTCGGGTTAATGGCTGAGGGCATTCGCCGGGGCTTATATCTCGCTTGGCGGTGCCATATGGAGAACCGCTCAGTTTGAGCGACCAGTTATCTGTTCGTCCGGGGGAGGTTCTGGCCACCGCATTGCCGCTCCACCAAACCACAAACCCGCCCGTGTCTTGCGTGAAAGACTGGTTTGCGCAGGCATCATTCGCAACGACGACGTCATCAATATAAACTGTTGTGTTGGTTGCCGGCGAAACCGGCTCGGCGGTAATGCCAATGAGTGTCTCATTGGTGATCATGGCGGGAATCGAAATCCTTGTCCAAGTCGTCCCCACAATGGTCGGTCCGGCGTTGACCGAATCGTACAGGACGGCGTCGGTCACCTGATCAACGAGCTTTGTGTAAATACGAGCGCTACCCGTTTGGGTACGCACCCAATAATTCACATAAGCGATGCCGAGCGGGCATTCGGTGGGCAATATGTATCTGCTTGCCGTGCCAGGACCGCCCTGTAAGCGCAAGGATTGTGAATCCGTGTGGCCGACGGACGTGTCCACGACCGGAGCTGACCCGCTCCACCATGGTCCCCAGCCTCCGAGCCCGGCCGAAAATGACTGGTTCTCTCCGCAGTCTATACTTACAGCCTGAGCTGGAGAGCCCACAGCGTACAAAACCATGGCAAGCAGCCAGGCTAATAATGAGCCCTTCACGATACCCCCTAATAAAAAACATCCCCTAGTTGAAATCCAATAAGCCCGAACTGATATCTTCCAGTCAAGTGATGAGTTGGGAGTTCGTCGCAAAGGCGCCACTTTTTATTTAGAGGCCTAAAAGGGCTAACTCGACTCCTGATCTGCACACTGTTTGATTGCAAAAAAGCGCCTGCTTCTCCGCTTACACTTCTTTCTTTCATGAAGGCATTGCTATTCATCCGTGCATTCGGAATAACTAAAAAATAGGATTTTGGCGGGATATTCATGTTACCGGAATGAAGCATCGGGTACGATGTGGCGCGCATGAAAAAAGACAGAGAAGCCCCCCTTATGGCTGCAGCGCACGAAGAACAGGCGCGTGGATATTGGCGGAATACACTGTTCTATGTGACGTTCCTTTATTTCACGGTCGGCTTCTCGCCCTATGTTTCGCTTTCCTCGACCTATCAGGGCTCTGCCATGGCGGCTGGGTCCAACCTGCTGAACCAACTCACCGCGATCATTCTGCTTTTCAGTTTCATGGTATTCATGGCGAGGGAACGTTCGCTTTCCCTCGTCTTCACGCCGCGCCTGCTGATGGCGGCGATTTTCGGCTGGTTTGTCTTCACCTCGCTGGTAGGCGAGGCGCCGGCGTTTTCGCTGCGGCGGCTTGCCATGTGCGCCATCATCTGTGTGCTTGCCGGCGGCTTTCTGCAATTGCCACGCACGGAGCGGCATTTCACCACGCTGCTTGCCGGGTGCGTGATGATTATCCTGTTTCTGTGTTACTTCGGCGTCATCGTCCTGCCATCACGATCTATCCATCAGGCAAGCGACGCGCTGGAGCCGCTTCTGGCGGGTAACTGGCGCGGGGTTTTCCAGCACAAGAACGAGGCTGCCTCGGTCATGGCGGTGCTGATCATCGTGGCGATTTATCTCTGCCGGCGCTGGTCCTTCATCGGCGGCCTGCTGGTGCTGCTGTTATCGCTGTTCTTCCTGATCAAGTCAGGCGGCAAGACGGTGCTCGGCCTGATGCCGATCGTCGTCGCGTCGGGCTGGTTCATCGTGCACTGGCCCCAGTGGCGTTATGTGGTCTTGGCCCTGCTTCTGTTGGTCTTCACCGTCGTGACCGTCGGCACCACGGTCGACCCGGTGTTTTCGCAGATGCTGACGAGGATGGGTGTCGATGCCAGCTTTACGGGCAGAACCGATATCTGGGTGGTCGCCATCGATTACATCCGCAAAAGTCCGATCCTCGGATACGGCTATCAGGCCTTTTGGCGCAGCGACGCCTTGATGTCGAGCTTCACCGAAAACAATACCTGGGCGACGACCGCGCCGGCTTCCCACAGTGGCTATTTCGACCTGCTGCTTGCAGGCGGCATCCCAGGCCTTGGGCTAGTGCTGATGTGGATTTGCCTGCTGCCGCTTCACTATCTCGGCAAAATGGATGATACCATGCGCAACAGCCCGCTGACGCGGCTTTATGTCGGCGTCTGGCTTTATGTCCTGCTCTACGGCTTTCTGGAAACGCTATTCTTGCTCAGCTCGGGCTTCGTCTGGTTTTTTCTCCTCGTGGCGGTAATGGGCCTGCATCTGCAGGCGAATGCCAGCCTTGCAGAAGACGAGGTGGAGGCGAAACCTGTCCTGACCGGCAGCGATGTGGTTATGTAATTAAAAGCTTGATTCAATGTCGCCTGGATTACGCGGCGCGGCTTCGAGCAGATGCGACCCATCGGCTGTGTCGAGCGCGAGCGCGTACAGTAAATGTGCGATCAGCGATGTTTCCTGAAGCCATATGACGATGTCTGAAATTGCTTATACCCTGGCCTCAGAAGCGTTGGCTTCCAAGCGTATCGAAGAGCAAGCTGCTCAAGGCTTCATGCTTGGTTACTCGAAAATCAATAAATAGTTGATTTTAATGGCGCGCCGCACCGGGTGAAGATGATAACTACGTTTACGCTATAGCCCTCCTTTAAGCCGGTTCGAATCCCGCGCGCTCCGCCAGCCCGCCGATTGCCCTATTCTTGGTATTCCGCGACTGTTGTCATGTTCAGGAGACCTTCTCACAGACACCCACGGCCACATAAGGCGTATCCTGGTTCTCTTTCCAGTCATCCATATAGCCGCCGTCAAACATGATCTGGATTTTCTTGTCCGTCAGATTGACCTGGTAATGTGAGCTGAAGGCGCGGCAATCGATACGACCGTCGATGATCGGCACTTCTCGGACGAATTTGGCAGAAGCATAGTTGCTGACACACTGAAGCGGAGCATCCTTCGATCCGAAATCTTTGAACGATATCCGATATCGTCCGAATTCCGCGTGGATCGTCGAACTGCCTTTCTCTCCCGTCGTCTCTATCTTCATCAGAATGGACTGGCTACGCACGTCGAAGATAACTCCGTTCCACGTCTGCGCTTCCTTGTTGAGACGAAGCCCTGCACTGGCCGTAAGCTTGCAGAGGAACGATCCACTGTAATCCGGCAAAGTCTGGGCCGAAGCCACACTCGCGCATGCCAAAATAAGCCCGGCGGTCAATATGGTCTTCATGCTGGCTCCGAATTCGACGACTAAGAAATACCTGCTGAGCGTACCTAGCCGCCCAACATAGGCCCGATCATAGCTCCGATACCGGCCGCCACCAGATTGCCTGCCGCGCCTTCAGCGATCATTTTCATCGACTTCGAGCCTTCCACTAGGACCGAACTCTTCGGGTTGCCTGATCGGATTTCGGCTTCCAGAAGCTCTATCGGAACCTGCATTTGTGTTCTGGTGTCGTCAGGTAACGAGGAAAGATGAGGCTTGATCTTCTCGATGAGGGACGCGACTTCCAACGGCTGAATCGTGATCGACGTGTTGGTCGAGTTATCAGTCGAGTTGATATTTACCCGAGCATTCGGGCCGTGGATGTTGTTGATGATCTTAGACGGCGGCGCGATGGGTGCATCGCTGCGGCGAACTTTGGATTGGAAGTGGTTGGGAATGCCAGCCCTGCCGCCGATGCCGGACATGTAGCCGGGATCGACGACAATATAATCTTCCGCAAGCCCACTTTGCTGGATTCGGACAAAATGGTCGCCTGGCTCAATCGGCAGGCTCGCATCGAATGTGATGATCGATCCCTTGGATACTTGGGCTTTTATGCCTTCCTTGACGACGGTGCCGTCCTTTTTCACAAGGGTCACTGTGTCATTAATCATGTCGTCAAAGGACAAATTCATCTCCCACGCCCGATAAATCTTTCGGTTGCATTCTGGATACCGTATGACCTGCCACTGAAGTTTCATCCGGCT
>NZ_ASYA01000016.1:0-100576 GCF_001526585.1 Agrobacterium sp. LY4
TGGAGGAAATTCTCAGTGGCAGGTCAGATTGATTACGGCCGCACGCAACATGGCGGGGCCGCTTACATAATATTCATCCCTAAACTTTACTTATTCGATGCGTTTGATTTGCGGTTCCCCGGAGCGTCTCTTTTTCGAATTTTCAATTATCTCGAACCCAGAATCATTTCGAGCGCTGAATCTTGCGGCATGCCCGCAACGGTTCCGAAGGTGCCATCGGCTTTTTTGAAGATGATTGCGGGCGTGCCTCCGAAACCAAGTTCGGTCATGAGATTGGCGTTGCGGTCGAGGCTGGCCGTGGTCTTTTCCTTCACGGACTGCAAAGGGGTGATGCCGCCATCCTTGTGCTTCAGTTCGTTTTCCTTCAATGCCTCTGAAGGAGACTTCGCTTCGAGTATGGCCGCCGCCTTTGCAGGTGAATCCTGTCTGATGACGCCGACCATGATGTGTCGCAATTGAACCTTGCCGCTGTTGATCCATGGACGCGCCGCCTGCCAGAATTTGTTGCAATAGGGGCAATTGGGATCGGTGAAAGTGTAGACGATCCGGGGTGCATCTGCCTTTCCATCCTGAACCCAGGTTGACTGGGAAAGCCGGTTCCAGCGATCTTCCGGGATCGGCTTCTCGACCATTTTCTTCATTTGCGCCGCAGCCATGTCCTGTCCCGTGGCGTCGACCAGGGTGCCGACGACAACGTGTTTATTGTCGGGTGTCAAATAGATCGCGATCGGTTGTGCTCCGGCTTTTGCGGCAAATCCTCTCAACCCTCCCGGAACATCCATTTCTCCGAGGATCTTAATGCCCTGAAGCTCGATAGAACGAAGAATTTCCGGAAGTCCGTCGTTCGATCCATTCTTCGGCGCATCCTGCGCCGAGGAAGGGGAGGCAAGCAGCAGGCTCGACAGAAGGGCAGCGATCGGAAAATTTCGTGTAAGATAATTATAGGGCATCGATGGATTCCTTATGACGATTTCGACTGGCAACTCCTCTGACAATCGAGATGAAAGGGAGAGGCGTTGTTCCGGGGAGATTTGCGAATTATGACCGGGCCTGTTTAATGGCGGCCTTGAGGCCTTTCTCATCCAGAACACCGGGATAGATCGTCTTGCCGATGACGAAGGACGGCGTGCCGACAAAGTTGAAGGCGAGCGCTTGGCGGTAGTTTCGATCGAGCAGCGCGGAGATTTTCCTGTTGTTGGTGTTCACCGCTGCGGCGATGTCTTTCATCGCCAATCCGGCGCCGGTCAGGGCCTTTTCGACATCGTTTTCGGAAATGCGCGCTTTTGTTTTCATCAGCGCTTCCATGGCGACTTCATATTGACCGATCTGGGCGGCACCCAGCACCGCCTGTGCCGCGAAGACAGATGCGCCGCCGAAGATCGGCCAGTCCTTCAAAACAAGCCTGATGTCGCCGTCATTTGCGACAACCTTTTTCACCATGGCATGTGAGGTCTTGCAGTAGGGGCATTGATAATCGAAATATTCGACAATCGTGACCTTGCCTTTGGGATTTCCAAGCACGGGTGCGTCCCTGTCGAAGAACACCTCGTCCGTGCTGACCTGCTGTGCGAAGCCGTCTCCTGCAGACACCAGCGCTCCGCTAAAAGCCGCCAGTCCGCCGGCCATGAAATCGCGTCGTGAAAACACCAGAATTCTCCTTGTTGGATTATTGGATGCCGGCAATGCGGCAGGATTGATCGCGACGTCGCTCACGGAGGCGATCCCTGCGCCCTGCGAGCCGATGCTGCCAGATCTGCGGCCGAGAATTCGCCGATCAGCCGTGTTGCTTCCGGCTCCTTTCGGTTGCTGTCGAGAAAAACCATCGTGGGCGGACCGACCACCTTCAATGTCGAAAGCAACGCCTGTTTATTCGCGTCCAGTTTTGTCAGGTCTAGGCTGACGAGGTTCACTCCCTTCAACGCTTCAACCACATCGGGTGCGGTTAAAAGTGAGCGTTCGATCGTGCGGCAGGTCACGCACCAGTCTGCTGTCACATAGAGGAGTGTCGGTTCCTGTGGCGGCGAGCTGTCGAGCCGGGCTCCCAGGCCTGCGATGGAGGAAATCTTCTGGAAGTCGCTTTTCTTTATCGATGCGAGCGATTCGGAGCCGCTGGCGGAACTCAGCGGCTTCAGGGGAGAGAGCGGATCCGTTGCACCGATGCCGAGACCGACGAAGATCAAGATTGCCCAGATAATGGATGCGAGACCCGTCGTGCGGGAAAGCACGCTCACACCGGACTTCGGGTCGCCGGCCCCTGCACCGAAAGCAAAAACGCCGAAGGAAAGGGCAAGTATTGCCCATCCGAGCAATGTCAGCCGTTCCGGCATGAGCGGTGTTGCCAGCCAAAGCGCGGTGGCCAGAAACATGAAGCCGAAAATCTGGCGCACTTTTTCCATCCACAGCCCTGCTTTCGGCAGCGCCTTGCCGCTTGCGGTCGCCATGATGACGAGGGGAATTCCCTTGCCCAGTCCAAGGGCAAATAGTGCGGCGGCACCGATGACGACATCGCCGGTGCGGGCAATATAGAGAAGCGCACCTGCCAGGGGAGCCGTGACGCAAGGTCCGATGAGCAATGCCGAGGAGAAGCCGAGCAGCATCGCGCCGGGAATCGTGCTCGCGCCCTGCGGTGATTTCGCAAACCGGGCAGAGATCACGGCGGGAAGCTGAATGTGGAAAAGGCCGAAATTTGCGAGCGCGAGGACGGCGAACAGGATGGATATAGCAGCTACTGCATAGGTCGATTGCAGTGCGACCTGAAGGTTTTGCCCTGACCATGCGGCGGCCATTCCCATCAGCCCGAAGGCGGATGCAAGCGCAAACGCATAAGACACGGACAACAGGAAGCCGCGCCGCGCGGTCAGTTTTTCACCTTCCCGGGCGAGCATGGCCGCAACGATCGGATACACCGGGAAAACGCATGGCGTGAAGGCGAGCAGTAATCCGAAACCGAGAAATCCGGCAAGAAGCAGGATCAATCCGCCATCCGCCAGCAGCAGATCGACCGCCGTCTGCGCGCTATCCTCCGCCAGCGAAAATCCTTCCTGTGTGGCGTCCATGGAGACGCCGGCCGAAGCCTGTGCGGCTTTAGCGAAGCTGTTTTGGGAAAACACACCTTCAGCGCTCACGGTCAGGCTTGCCATGTCGACCGTTTTGGTGGTCGGCGGATAGCAGAGCCCCTTGTCCTGGCAACCCTGATAGGTAAGGCGGAATTTTGCCGGCGCTTCGGCAATCGATGCCGTTGCGGTCTTGTAGTAAATCTCGGTAAAGCCGAAACTGGGGTCCTCTTTCATCTCGCCGGGGAGGGACCGGATTTCCAGTTTGCGGCCGTCCTCGCCTTCTGCGCTCAGATAGTCACGGTAGAGATAATAGCCGTCATTGATCGCCCAGCGAATGATGGCGCGGCCGTCGTTTCCTCGCTCGACCGTTGCCTTGAACGCCTGGTCCATGGCAAGTGGTGTTTCCAGCGCGGCCGCCGGGGAGACGACCCTGAAAAGCGCCAGAATCACAAATGTGAACGCCAATATGCGCATCCGGCATATCCTTTCATGTATTCTTCCATGCCGGGACTGATCTCGCCGGGAGCTTAAGGCAGGCTTAAGCTGGGGCGTGCATGGCAAAATTGGATGGACCGCTTGCGGAGGCATGATTGCGAATTCTCATTGTCGAAGATGATCCGATCCTGCTCGACGGGTTACGGGAAGGTTTGAAGCTGAGCGGCTTTGTCGCGGACGGCGTGACAACGGCCGCCGATGCGTCGGAGGCGCTGGCGACGGATAATTTCGATGCGGTCGTGCTTGATCGAATGCTGCCGGACGGTTCCGGACTGGATGTCCTGAACGGCTTGCGTCGCAGTGGAAACCGGATTCCCGTCCTGCTCCTGACGGCCAAGGATGAGGTTGGAGACCGCATCGACGGTTTGGATGCGGGTGCCGACGATTATCTTGGCAAACCTTTCGATCTGGATGAGGTTGCCGCCCGTCTGCGGGCGATCATGCGCCGCGCCGTTGGGCGGGCGAGTGCGCAGATCAGTCTGCGAGGGCTGACGCTGGATCCCGCTTCGATGCAGGTTCTTCGGGATGGGTCGACCGTAATCCTGTCGCGCCGCGAGTTCTCGATCCTTCATGCGCTCATGGAAAGTCCCCAGGCAATTCACTCCAAACAGGCACTGGAAGAGCGTCTCTACGGCTGGCAGGAGGATGTGGAGAGCAATACGATCGAGGTGCATGTGCATAAGCTGCGCGCCAAACTTGGAAGTGCCGCCATCGAAACGGTGCGCGGGGTTGGCTACAGATTGGGGATGCCCTGATGCGTTCGATCCGGTTGCGGCTTTTTGCGATCCTGCTGGCGACGACGGGAGCCCTCTGGCTGCTTGCCGTCATGTGGACCTATTTCAGCGTGCAGCATCAGGTCGAGCGGGTGCTGGACGCGCGACTGATGGAAGCCGCCCGCATGGTCAGCTCGCTCCTCACCGATCACCATATCAATGTGGCTGCCGCCGTGGATGACACGAAAGCCACCGACACCGCTTCGCCGTTCGATCTTCAGGGGGACTACCGACGGCAGCTCTCCTGCCAGATATGGTCGCTTCAGGGGCAACTTGTCAGCCGGTCGGAAAGTGCGCCGCGTGAATCGCTCACAGACAATCGCGATGGGTTTAGCGAAACCATCGTCGATGGTGTCCGTTGGCGTGTCTTTGCGGTTGTGAATCCGAACCTCAATGCCCGTGTTCTTGTGGGCGACAGTCTGGAGATACGCGACAGGCTGGTTGCCGATGTGGTCAAGGGGCAACTCGTTCCGGCCGTTGCCATTTTGCCGATCCTTGCGGTGCTGATCTGGCTGAGTGTTGGACAGGGGCTGGGACCGCTCAACAGGATCGCCATGTCACTGGGGTTGAGGTCTGCGGATGAACTGCACGCCATCGAAAACAGGGACACGCCCAGCGAAATCAAGCCCTTGCTCAGATCGCTGAACTCCCTCTTCCTGCGGGTGGAGGCAGCCCGCGAGCGTGAGAAGACGTTTATCGCCTATGCCGCCCACGAGTTGAAGACCCCGCTTGCCGGATTGAAGACACAGGCTCAGGTGGCGCTGCGGAGTAAAGAGGATGATGTTCGAGACAAGGCGCTGGCGCATATTTCGACGAGCGTTGACCGGACCGGGCGTCTTGTCCGCCAGCTTATCGACCTGGCGCTCGTCGATTCGGCGGATCGCGGCGACGGGATCGAGACGGTGCGGCTCGCAGGGATAATGGAGGACATTCGTTCCGATCTTGAAGCCCAGAGCAGCAGGCGTGGCATCTCCGTGAAACTTCGCATGCAACCGGATGAAATGGTGACCTTGAGAAACGTGAATCTCCTGCGTCTGGCCCTGCGCAACGTGATCGAGAATGCGATTCAGTATTCGCCGGAAGGCTCATGCGTTGAGATTTGTGCACTGAAGAACGGTCCCAGGGTCGAAATCGAAGTGACGGATCAAGGGCAGGGCATAAATCCGGAAGATCAGGCGACTTTCAGGGAGCGGTTCAAGCGAGGGCATTCGGCCCATGGCGAGGGCAGCGGCCTTGGCCTGGCGATTGTCGACATGGCGATGCGAAAGCTCGGCGGGGAACTTGATTTTCGTCAGGCTGATTCCGGTTTCGTCGTGACGCTCATTCTGCCGCAGGAGTGACCGGACTACCGTTTAAGGCAGCCTTAAGGTTGGAGCTTCAGCCACGTTTTATAGGCTCCAACCAATTCCAGCAGGCTCTCATGATTCGTCTAATTGTTTCTCCTCGCAGGCCGTTGGCCGTCGCGTTGACAATCTTCCTCACCGCTTGCGCAAGCAATGCCGACCGTATTCCTGGCGCTGCGCCGCGCCCTTCCAATGAGCGCGTCGAAGATCGGGAGGCAGCCCCAATCGGAACCGACCCGATGCTTATGTATGGCGAAAAGACCGATGCCGGTTTTCATATTGCCGGCGTTAATACCGGAAAAATGAATCCCGAGTTCGTGCGGCAGGTCGTAAGCTATGCCACGGACGAAAAGCCCGGTACGATCATCGTCGATCAGCGAGCACGTTTCCTTTATCTGATTCAACCCGGCAATAAGGCGATCCGATATGCCGTTGGTGTCGGCCCTGTTGCGCGGGCCTTCGATGGTGGCGACGCGACTATTGCGCGAAAAGCAGCCTGGCCCCGGTGGATCCCAACACCTGAGATGGTCGCAAGGAACCCCGCGCATTACGGCCCGAACAAGGATGGAGTCGATGGCGGCCCGTCGAACCCGATGGGTGCCCGAGCGCTGTATATGCATAAGGATGGCAGAGACACATATTATCGCGTTCACGGCACGAATGATCCAGGCTCAATCGGCAAGGCTGTATCGGCCGGCTGCATTCGCCTTTTGAATCAGGATATCATCGACCTCTACAACCGGGTAAAGCCCGGTGCCCGGATCGTTGTACAAGGATAGCGTGGAGCCGCTTGATAGCCTGGCGAGGTTCCAGACGATTGTATCCTGCGTGATTGAAACGGAAGTCGTGAATATCTCGAGACCCGTGCCGCTGTTAGCCACGGCAGCCCGTCGCTTCGAAGCCCGGATTAACCTAACGCTAGAGGCTGAGACCGGGAAGAACGGTGCGGATGTGATTGCCCAGCGCCCTTGCTGCCGAAGATGTCTGCGTATCGGCAAACTCGATGGCAATGCCGATCGTCGGCAGGGGTGGTAGCCCGCTTTTGACGATATGAAGGTCAGCTGGCACGGCTGTCCTTGTCAGCACGCTGATGGCGTGCCCGGAGCGCGCGATTGCGATGAGGCCGGAAAGGCTGTTGCTGGCAAAGGCGACGCGGTAGCGGCGATTGGCGGCTTCCATGGCGTCGCATGCCGCGCGGTGATCCAGCGTCACGGGCGCGGAGAGTGCGAGCGGCAGCACATCCTTGGCGAGGAGATCCGGCTCCGGCCTGTCCGCCACCCAGACGAAGCTTTCCCTGCGGAGCACGTCGCGGTGATCCGGATCGGATTGCGAAACCAGCGCCATGTCGATCTGGCGGCGCTGCAGCAGCGGACGCAATTCCGTCGTGGGCGCGCAGACCATGCGCAGATCGACTTTCGGGTAGGTGCCGAAGAAGCCTCTCAGCAGTTCCGGCAGGAAGGCGATGGAATAATCTTCAGGGCAACCAAGGCTCACGGTTCCCTGCAGCGTCGCCTCGCCCATATCGGCAAGGATTTCATCATGCCGGGCAAGCAGGGCGCTGGCATGGGCAAGCAGTCTCTCGCCCGCCGCGGTTACGCGCACTCCCGAACCCGTTCGCTGCAGCAGAGTATGGCCGACCAGCTCTTCCAGCCGCTGCATCTGGGTGCTGAGCGCGGATTGGGTGCGCCCGATCTGCGCGGCGGCGACGCTGATGGAGCCAGTGCGAGCGACAATGATAAAGTTCTTCAGCAGGGTAAGGTCGAGCATGGCGATATCAAAATTATCGATATCGGAGTAAAATACTATCAATTGGACTGAAGTGGCAATGGGTTGTTATGTTTCGGCAAGATAAACTCTTGGGGAATGTGCCATGGACAAGCTTGCGAAGAACTTCGCCTCGCTCAATGACGAACCGGCTTTCTGGGAGGCCGCCAATAAACATCTGACCCGCTACGGACCGGCCTTCGAGGAGATCATCGTCGAACGTGCTGAGGGAAGTTTCGTCTATGATGCGGATGGGCGCGCCATTCTCGATTTCACCTCCGGCCAGATGAGCGCTTTGCTCGGGCATACCCATCCGGATATCGTCACCACCGTCAACCGGCAGATGGCATCGGTCGCACATCTCTTTTCCGGCATGTTGTCGCGCCCGGTCGTCGACTTGGCGGCGCGGCTGGCGGCGCTCGCGCCGGGTCTCGATCGCGTGCAACTGTTGACCACCGGGGCCGAATCCAACGAGGCGGCGATCCGCATGGCGAAGCTCGTCACCGGCGGGCATGAGATCGTCGCTTTTGCGCAGAGCTGGCACGGCATGACCGGCGCTGCGGCCTCCGCTACCTATAGCGCCGGCCGCAGGGGTTATGGCCCGGCCACGGCCGGCTCACTCGTTATTCCCGCGCCGAATGCCTATCGTCCGCGCTTCAAGAACCCCGATGGATCGAATGACTGGCAGGCGGAGCTCGACGATGCCTTCGAACTGATCGATCGCCAGTCGACCGGCAATCTTGCCGCCTTCATTGCCGAACCGATCCTGTCGAGCGGCGGTATCCTTGAACTGCCGGCCGGTTATCTCGCTGCGCTAAAGAAAAAGTGCGAGGAGCGCGGCATGCTGCTCATTCTCGATGAAGCCCAGACCGGTGTTGGCCGGACCGGGCATATGTTCGCTTTCCAGCGCGATGGTGTGACGCCCGATATCATGACGTTGTCGAAGACGCTCGGCGCCGGCCTGCCGCTTGCGGCGGTGATGACGAGCGCAGAGGTCGAACAAAAAGCCTTCGAGAGGGGTTTCCTCTTCTATACGACTCATGTTTCCGATCCGCTGCCGGCCGCTGTCGGCGTGACGGTTCTCGATGTGGTGGCGCGAGATGGTCTGGTGGAACAGGCGATTGCCCGCGGGAACCGTTTGAAGGAGGGGCTGCTCTCGCTGCAGCAGCGGTTCGAATGCGTTGGAGACGTGCGCGGGCGCGGGCTTTTGCTCGGACTTGAAGTCGTCGCCGACCGGCATACGAAAGCCCCGGGTTTCGAACTCGGTGCGCGCATCATGCAGGAGGCGATGTTGCGTGGCCTCAGCATGAATATCGTCAAGCTGCCCGGCATGGGCGGCGTCTTCCGCATTGCGCCGGCGCTGACGGTATCGGATTCGGAAATCGACCTTGGGCTGGAGATACTGGCGGATTCGATCGAATCCGCACAGCTCGCCCGCTAGGTGTGACCGGCATTTGCCGGGAATGTCAGTTCCACCCTCGCGCCTTCGCCGGGTCTGGAACTGATATGCGCTTCGCCGCCGCTCTGGCGCACGAAACCGTAGACCATGGCGAGGCCGAGACCTGCACCGCCATGGTCGCCCCGCGTGGTGAAATAGGGCTCGAAGGCCTTGTCCACGGCCTCCGGCGTCATGCCGATGCCCTCGTCGGTGACGGCGATCACCAGCGTATCTTTTCCAGAGGCGGCCTCGATCGAAATCAGGCCGCCATCGGGCATGGCGGCTGCGGCATTGAGGCATAGATTGAGAATGGATTGCTCAAAGAGGGCAGGGTCCAGCGGTATCGAGGGAAGATTGTCATCGGTATCAAGCGCGATCCGGCATTTGGGGCCGACGGCGATTTCCAGAATATCGGCCATGCCCCGCAGCAGGCTTGCGACATTGATGACGCTTGGGTGGATCGGCTGCTGGCTGCCGATGGTGAGCATGCTGGTGGCCAGAGACCGGCCGCGGTCTGCCGCCTTGCGGATACGGGCGATGTGCCGCTTCTGGCGATCGTTGAAACCGGCTTCCCGTTCCAGAAGGCCGAGGCTGCCGGTGATGATGCCGATCATGTTGCCCACTTCATGGCTGAGCTGGTGGGTCATGCGCATAATGCCATCAAGCCGTTGGGCCTTCACGGCTTCCGCTTCCTGACGGTCGAGAGCGGTCACATCGCGGGCGAGCAGCACGATGCCGCCATCCGGCTGGCGTGACATCGAGACTTCGATCACCCGCTGATCGTCAGTGCGATGGCGCACGACTGCGCGGTCGAGCAATTCCCCCGGCTCTGTATCGAAGGGCAGTAGAGCCGGGTCGATTTCCGGGATAGGTTCGACAAACCGGCGAAGCGGCAGTTTTCGCGACGAGCCGGAGCGTCCGACGAGTTCGATGATGCGGCGGTTCATGGTGATCGGCCGGCCAGCCGGATCGAACAGCGCTATTCCCTCATTCATGTTGCGGAAGGTCGAGCGGATGGTGCGGGCCGCCGCTTCCGCCGTGCGCCTGAGGCGCGAGACGCGATCGACGCTGTCGTGGAAGGCGCGGAATGCATCGAGCAGCCGGATCAACTCCGTCTCGGGACCCGTATAGGAGGGCGGCCCGACGTCCTTTTCCCCCTTGGCGAGGGCATTCATGCCGTTGGAGAGCGTCACGATCCCGCGCGAGACACGCATCACTGAGCGGATCGAGAAGATTGCCACGATGAGAACCAGAAGGGAGGCCACGGCGACAATGATCAGCAGCCGGTTGAGAGCATCGGAGGTCGAGATCAGGTCTTCGTTCAGGCTTCGCGCAACCGCGTCGCCCTGGGTTTCGGTCACATGGGAAAGATCGCGCGAGACGGTGTGAAGCCGGGAGACAGAGGCGCGGATCGCGAACATTTCCAGAAGGTAACGGCTCTGGGCCTCGAATACCCTCTCATAGGGCCGCAGTTCGGCGACAGGCAGGCGCTCGCCCGGATAACCCTGCTGGCGCGCCGTTGTTTCCGCCACGTAGCGGCGGCGCAGTTCGCCAAGCTGGAAAAGGCTGTCGGATGCGGATGCGGCCTGCACGATGCCGTTCATTCTTCGACGCAGTTCCGGATCGAGGATGCCCTGACCGGTGGCGATTTCGCCGAGCGCTGCTGCCGCTTCCGCCTTGTGCCCCTGCGCCGCGTCGGCATCCTTTGCGAGGTCCAGTGTCTGCGCCCTGATAAGCTGGAGCAGTTCAACGATACGCTCGCTCGCAAAACCGCGTGCGGCCCGTTCGCCGCTGTCTGGACCCGTCATCTGCAATAGCAGGTCGACCTGCTGGACCACGGAGCGGCTTTCGCTGGAAACGCGATAGGGCGAGGCGGCATTCATCAGAAACGGGGCGCTGGAGACGAGATCGGAGACCTGCCGCGAGACCAGTGAGGCCTTGGCGAGACTGGAAAAGGCCTGCAAGCCGTAGGCTGCCATTTCATCGCGGGCGCGCTGCAGGCCGTAAATGGCGATGGCGGAAAGGCTGAAGACGAGGATGCAGGTAAAGACGATCGCAAAGGGCAGGCGAAAGGCGATGGAGGAAAGGAAGGAGCGGCTGATCACGGGGAAAGCTCGCCCTCATCGGTATGCAGGACATAACCCTTGCCGCGTCGCGTCTTGATGTGACGTGGAAGATCCGGGTTACGCTCGATCTTGCGCCTGAGCCGCAGCACCAGCACGTCGACATTTCTGTCGATATAACGGTCGCTTTCCGAACCCAGCCTGTCGAGAATCTGGGAGCGGCTGACGGGCTGGTTGGGTGTTTCTGCGAGAATTTCCAGAAGTGCGAATTCGGCACTGGTGAGCGTGCGGCTGCGGTCGGCGAGGCAGACGGCGCGGCGCGCATCGAGATCGATCGCCCAGTCGCCGAGGCGCAGCGCTGTGCGGCCGTGGTCACGCTCGCTGTCCTTGTCCTGTTTCAGCGACGGGATTGTTCGCCGCAGGACGGCCTTGATCCGCGCCGTGAGTTCAATCGGTTCGAAGGGTTTGACCACATAATCATCGGCGGCCGTTTCCAGACCGAGTACCCGGTCGGCAGCACTGCCGGCGGCGGTGACCATGACGATACCGATGTCGATCTGGCTGCGCAGCCGCTGGGCAAAGGTGCGCCCGGATGTGCCGGGCAGATTGTGGTCGACGAGGACGAGCTCCATCCTGTCCTTTGCCAATATCTCATCCGCCTCCTCGGCGGAGCGCGCGCAGGTGGGCAGCCAGCCCTCCGCCTCGATGAGGTCCGAGATGAGCTCGGCCATATCCGGATCGTCCTCGACGATCAGAATGCGAACCTTCTGATTAAGCACTGCATATTCCTCCCGCCATCATCATAGGCATGGCGGCGGCGATCTTCAAAGGTTCGCTGGTTATCTCCCCTGTCATAATTGTAATAACTGTAATCTTGTTCGGCGGTGCGGTGAAAGATTGGTAACCATTCTTCGATTGCGGTGCGGGCTGGATGTGACATGCTGTTGGTGGAGACTGGAACGGGGAGGTTCCAGGCAGGGAGGCTTAATTGAAAGCATTGACCGCACTTGCGGCGAGCATGGTCCTATGGCTGTGCGGCGCAGGGCATGGCATGGCCGAGCCGAAGTTGAACGTCCTGTGCGGCGTCGACGAGGCCTGGTGTTTGACCATGAAGCGGGCTTTCGAAGCCAAGATCGGTCTCGAGATATCAATGGTGCGGAAGAGCACCGGCGAAATCCTCGATCAGATCCGTGCCGAACGATCCCATCCCACGGTTGATGTCTGGTGGGGTGGTACCGGCGACACCCATTTGCAGGCGGGTTCGGAAGGGTTGCTGGATGAATACCGACCCGTCCATCAGCAAGATTTGTTGCCCTGGGCGCAGAATTTCTCCGTGATGTCTGGGTCTCGGTCTGCCGGAATCTATGCCGGCGCGCTGGGTTTTGCCTATAATTCGGAACTGCTTGCGAAGAACAATCTGCCGGCGCCGACCTGCTGGAAGGACTTGGCGAAGGATGTTTATCGCGGCCATATCCTGACTGGCAATCCGAACTACTCCGGTACGGCTTTCACCATGCTGGCCACTCTCGTCCAGCTGTTTGGCGAGGAGGAGGCTTTTGGTTTCATGGCAAAGCTCAACCAGAACGTCGTGAGCTATACCAAGGTTGGTGCAGCGCCGGTCAAGGCGGCGGCGCGGGGCGAGATCTTGATCGGGATTTCCTTCATGCACGATGCCGTGACCCAGAAGATCGAAGGTTTTCCGCTGGTGATCGTCGCGCCGTGCGAGGGCACCGGTTATGAAATCGGGGCTGTCAGCATCGTCAAGGGCAATCGCAACGCGGCGCTTGCGCAGGATTTCGTGGAATTTGCGCTGAGCCCGGAAGGGCAGGCGACCGGGGCTGCTGCCGGCCAGAACCAGGTGCCTTCCAACGCCCGGGCGACATTGCCGCTGACCGCACCTGATATATCGATGATCAAGATGGTGGACTACGACTTCGCCACCTTCGGACAGCCGGAAGAGCGAAGTCGGTTATTGAGCCGCTTCGACAGCGAAATCCACCCGACCCAGACCCAGTAGGGCCAAAACCAACACCCCAAAAAGACAGCGCGCGTGCCGCAAGGCGCCGCGACCGGCAGCGCCATGTCTGCGCGCGGCCCAAGAATTCAGACGCAAGCTACAGGAGGATAACCATGCGACTGACGATGCTTTCCACCCTGCTTTTTGCCGGCACGGCACTAAGCGCCGTTTCCGCGCAGGCGGCGGGCGAACTCAACCTGATCTGCTCGGCCGATGTCGTCATCTGCGAACAGATGAAGGGCGACTTTGAAAAGTCACACGACATCAAGGTCAACATGGTGCGCCTGTCTTCGGGCGAGACCTATGCCAAGGTGCGCGCGGAAGCCCGCAACCCGAAGACCGACATCTGGTGGGCCGGCACCGGTGATCCGCACATGCAGGCGGCGTCCGAGAACCTGACGCTCGAATACAAGTCGCCGATGCTGGACCAGTTGCAGGACTGGGCCGTGAAGCAGGCGGAAAGCACCGGTTACAGGACGGTCGGCGTTTATGCCGGCGCGTTGGGCTGGGGCTACAACACCGAAATCTTCAAGTCCAAGGGTTACAAGGAGCCGAAGTGCTGGGCCGATCTGCTGGCACCGGAGCTGAAGGGTGAAATTCAGATCGCCAATCCGAATTCGTCCGGCACCGCCTATACGGCGCTCGCGTCGCTGGCGCAGATCATGGGCGAGGATCAGGCGATTGATTATCTAAAGAAGCTCAACGCCAATATTTCGCAATATACCAAGTCCGGCTCGGCACCGGTCAAGGCGGCGGCGCGCGGTGAAACCGCGCTCGGCATCGTCTTCATGCATGATGCGGTGGCGCAGACGGCGGAAGGCTTCCCGGTCAAGTCCATCGCGCCCTGCGAAGGCACGGGTTACGAGATCGGCTCCATGTCGATCATCAAGGGTGCGCGCAACCTCGACAATGCCAAGACCTGGTACGACTGGGCGCTGAAGCCGGAAGTGCAGTCGCGCATGAAGGACGCCAAGTCCTTCCAGCTGCCCTCCAACAAGACAGCGGAAGTGCCGAAGGAAGCGCCGAAGTTCGAAGACATCAAGCTCATCGACTATGACTTCAAGACCTATGGCGACCCGGCCAAGCGCAAGGCGCTGCTGGAACGCTGGGACCGCGAGGTCGGTGCGGTCGCGAACTGATCTGAACCGCTGATCTTAACTCCGGCGACAGGCATCCCGGCTTTTTAAGCCGGGGTGTCCGCCACTCTTTCATCGGCATGAAACAAGCGAGGTCGGCCATGACACGTGGCAATCGCAGGCTGGACATCGTCCTGGCGCTCGGGGCTTTTGCCCTCATTCTTCTTCCCTGGTATCGCATCGAAGGCGGCTTTTTCAGCTTCCGCTGGCTTTCCGGATTTTTCTCTTCCGCCAGCAATGCGCCCGGTGTGCTGCAAATATTGTCCTATGGAAAACCATGGCTGGTCGGCGTTGTCCTCTTCTTCCTCGCTGCATGCCTTGTCCGGTCCATCCGTGATCCGATGCGGCGCGGCGGGCTGCTTGCCGTCATCGGCGCTGCCGGTCTTGTTTTCCTCGCCTTGCAGGGGCTGGCCATCGGCTTTACCGGCTGGAGCTGGACGGTGAGCGAAAACCTCTTCGGTGTGCTTGCCGATGGCCAACCCTCCATGGGTGCCGGTGCCGTCGTCATCTCGTTCGTCTTCGTGCTGCTTTTCGCCTTCGGTCTTGCCGAACGCGGCGTGATGAAAGGCGACGCCTTCGTCGTCGGCGCCATTTCCGTTCTGGTTTTCCTCGTCACGGTGTTTGTCTTCTATCCGATTGGCAGCATGCTGGTCGCCTCCGTTCAGGATTTCGATGGCTCCTTCAATGCCGATGGCTTCATCCGCAATATTCAGGATCCCGGCATCTGGAGCCTTGGCTGCGTGATGGGCGAAGAGCGTTGCGGCGTTGCCTGGCGGACGCTATTTCTGGCGCTGATGACCGCTTTCGGTTCGACCGTGCTCGGTCTTGGCTTTGCGCTGATCGCCACCCGCACGCGCTTTCCCTTCAAGAAGGGCCTGCGGCTTCTCACCGTTCTGCCGATCATCACGCCGCCTTTCGTCATCGGCCTTGCCCTGACGCTGCTTTTCGGCCGCGCCGGTGTTGTCACCGAGTGGCTTTCCTATCTCTTCGGCATCGAGCCGGGCCGCTGGCTTTATGGCATGACCGGCATCTGGATCGCGCAGGTCCTGTCCTTCACGCCCATCTCGTTTCTGGTGCTGATCGGCGTGGTCGAAGGTGTCAGCCCGTCTATGGAAGAGGCTTCGCAGACGCTGCGCGCCGACCGCTGGCGCACCTTCTGGCGGGTGTCGCTGCCGCTGATGAAACCCGGTCTCGCCAATGCCTTCCTCATCGGCTTCATCGAGAGCATGGCGGATTTCGGCAATCCGCTGGTGCTTGGCGGCACCCATGGCGTGCTGTCGACGGAAATCTTCTTTGCCGTCGTCGGTTCGCAGAACGATCCGTCCCGCGCTGCGGTTCTGGCGATTATCCTGCTGTGCTTCACGCTTTCGGCCTTTCTTGCGCAGCGCTTCTGGCTGGCGGGCAAGAATTTTGCGACGGTGACGGGCAAGGGCGACAGCGGCGCGCATATCGCGCTGCCGCGCGGCCTGTCCATCGGCGTTCACGCCGTCGTGGTGCCGTGGATGGTCTTCACCATCGTTGTTTATGGCATGATCCTTGTGGGCGGTTTCGTAAAGACATGGGGTCTCGACAATTCCCTGACCCTAGACCACTACGTCCGCGCTTTTTCCATCAGCTTCTCCAATGGCTCGATTGCCTGGACCGGCGTGGCCTGGAACTCGTTCTGGACGACCATGAAGATCGCACTGGTTTCGGCACCGCTGACCGCCGCCGTCGGTCTTCTGACAGCCTATATCATCGTGCGGCAGAAGTTTGCCGGTCGGAACCTGTTCGAATTCGCGCTGATGATGAGCTTTGCCATTCCCGGCACGGTCATCGGCGTCAGCTATATCATGGCCTTCAACCTGCCGCCGGTGGAAATGACGGGTTCGGCGCTGATCCTCATCGCCTGCTTCGTCTTCCGCAACATGCCGGTCGGCGTGCGCGGCGGCATTGCGGCGATGAGCCAGCTCGACAAGAGCCTCGATGAGGCCTCTCTGACGCTGCGGGCCAATAGTTTCCGCACCATCCGCAAGGTCATCCTGCCGCTCTTGAGGCCCGCGATCACGGCCGCACTGGTCTATTCCTTCGTGCGCGCCATCACCTCCATCAGCGCCGTCATCTTCCTCGTCAGCGCCGAGTACAACATGGCGACCTCCTATATCGTCGGCCTTGTCGAGAACGGTGAATATGGGGTGGCGATTGCCTATTCCTCCATGCTGATCGTGGTGATGATCACCGTCATCACAGGCTTCCAGCTCATTGTCGGCGAGCGTCGCCTGCGGCGCGAAAACCGCGTCGCCGGCCTGCCCTCCGCTTCCTCCGTTCCTCTCGCTCAGGAGAAAACCGCATGATTTCCGTAAAGCCCGGCTCCGTCACCTTTCAGAATGTCCGCAAGACCTTCGGCGCCTTCACCGCCATTCCCGACCTGTCGCTCACCATCGAGCCCGGCACGCTGGTCACCCTGCTCGGTCCCTCCGGCTGCGGCAAGACGACGACGCTGCGCATGCTGGCGGGCCTCGAGCATCCGACCTCGGGCCGCATCCTCATCGGCGACAAGGATGTGACCATGCTGCCCGCCAATGAGCGCGATGTCTCGATGGTCTTCCAGTCCTATGCGCTTTTCCCGCATATGACGGCGCTCGACAATGTCGCCTATGGCCTGCAATCCTCCGGGCTGCGCAAGGCGGAAGCGCGGGAGAAAGCGGAAGAGGGGCTGAAGCTCGTCGGCCTTGCCGGCATGGGGCATCGCCTGCCTGCCGAACTTTCCGGCGGTCAGCAGCAGCGCGTCGCGGTTGCCCGCGCTCTGGTGCTCGAGCCGCAGGTGCTGCTGCTGGACGAGCCGCTTTCCAACCTCGATGCCCGCCTTCGCCGCCGGGTCCGCACCGAAATCCGCGAATTGCAGCAGCGGCTGGGTTTCACGGCGGTTTACGTGACGCATGATCAGGATGAGGCGCTGGCCGTTTCCGACCGGATCATCGTGATGAAGGACGGTGAAATTGCCCAGTCGGGTGCGCCACGCGATCTCTACGAGGCCCCGGCCTCCGCCTTTATCGCCGACTTCATGGGCGAGGCGAATGTTGTCGGTTGCGAGGTCATTGGCGTTGAGGGCACCGATGCGCTGATCCGCGTCGGGGGGATCGATCATCGGGTCGCAGCTCGTAATGTCCGGCCGGGTCCCGCAGAGCTTGCGGTTCGCCCCGGCTCGATTTCCATTGGACAGCCGGGCGGGCAGGGGCTTGCCGGCCGGGTGCTGCACAGCGCCTATCTCGGCGGTCACGTCGAATATGAGGTGGAAACCGATATCGGTACCCTTTTCATTGTCGACCATGCCGTGGAGACCAGCCTGCCGGCGGCGAGCGATGTGACGCTGGGGTTCAAGAACCGGGGCATTGCCTTGATTCAGGCTTGAAGCCGCTCCTGCACTCAGGATTACATCGAGACAGAGGCAGATTTATTCTGCCTCTGTCTGTCGGGAACGCGGGTTTCAAATATCCTTTGCCAGACGAAGCGCATCGTAGATCGCCGC
Source organism: Agrobacterium sp. LY4 (assembly GCF_001526585.1). Classification (NCBI taxonomy): domain Bacteria; kingdom Pseudomonadati; phylum Pseudomonadota; class Alphaproteobacteria; order Hyphomicrobiales; family Rhizobiaceae; genus Agrobacterium; species Agrobacterium sp. LY4. The sequence continues at coordinate 17,594 of NZ_ASYA01000016.1, forward strand.
ATGGGTATTGCGCGCGGCGACCGCATCGCCGATCCGGAAGAGCCGGTAGGCGCCTTCCGGGTTGCGCTCGACCGCTTGGGCGGCTCCCGCAAGCAGGGCGTCGTAGGAGATTTCTCCGAGGTTTTTCGAACCGGGTTTGAGTTCGAAATAAAGGTCGTCCAGCGGGATCGTGCCGTGGTTGACGACGATCTGGTCGACGGTTCTCGATTTCGTCACGCCGCCATAATCGCTGCCGACATGGGCGACAAGCTGGTTGCCGTTTCTTTCCGCCGCTTCCAGCCGGTAGGTAACGGTGAAGGTGACATCGCGTTTTTGCAGCGAGCGCATATAGGGAACGAGGTTCATCGCCATGACTTCCGGGGCAAAAGCGCGGTCAGGCGTCATGATCTCCACTTTCGCCCCGGCTTTTGCGAGGAATTCGGCGGCCTGCAGACCGGCATGATCGCCAGCATCGTCAAAAACCAGCACATTCGTTCCCGGCTTGACGTCTCCTGAAATGATATCCCATGCCGAGACGACGAGATCGTTGCCGCTGGAAAGCACATCGGTATGCGGCAGCCCGCCGGTGGCGATGATGACGACGTCGGGATTTTCCGAAAGAACCGTGTCCGCTTCGGCCCAGTTGTTGAAATGAAAGGTGACGCCCAGCCTCTCGCACTGGCTCATGCGCCAGTCGATGATGCTGATCATCTCCCGGCGGCGTTCGCTTTGCGCGGTCAGCCGAATCTGACCGCCGGGATTGTTAGCAGCCTCGAACACGACGACCTCATGGCCGCGTTCGGCACAGACGCGCGCGGCCTCGAGCCCGGCCGGTCCGGCGCCGACGATCACCACCTTCCGGCGTTCCGCCGCTTTGGGTATCTCGTGCGGCATGGTTTCCTCACGGCCCGTTGCCGCATTGTGAATGCAGAAGGCGAGACCGCCCTGATAGATGCGGTCTAGACAATAATTGGCGCCCACGCAGGGGCGAATATCGTCCTCGCGTTTTTCCATGATCTTGCGCACGATATGCGGATCGGTCATGTGGGCGCGGGTCATGCCCACCATGTCCACCTTGCCGACGGCGATGGCGTGGCGGGCGGTGGCGACATCGGGGATTTTGGCGGCGTGGAATGTCGGGAAACTGGTCGCGGCGCGGATTTCACCGGCGAAATCGAGATGCGGCGCATTGGCCATGCCCTGAATGGGGATGACGTCGGTCAGGCCCGGGTCGGTGTCGATATGGCCCCTGATGACATTGAGATAATCGATCAGGCCGCTGTCCTTCAGGCGTCTGGCGATTTCGATGCCCTCTGCCTGTCCGGTGCCGCCCTCAAGACATTCGTCGGCGGTATAGCGGACACCGAGGATGAAATCGTCGCCCACGCGTTCGCGCATCGCCCTGAAGACGTCGAGACAGAAGCGCATGCGGTTTTCGAGCGGGCCGCCATAGGGGCCGTCCATTTCGTTGGTCAGCGGCGAGACGAACTGGTCGATCAGATGGCCATAAGCTTCCAGCTCCACCCCGTCCATTCCGCCTGCCTTCATGCGTTCGGCGGCGTCGGCGAAGTCCTTGATGATACGCTCGATATCCCAGTCCTCGATCTTCTTCGGAAAAGCCCGATGCGCCGCTTCGCGGTGATGTGACGGCGCAAGGATCGGCAGCCAGTCGCCCTTGTCCCAGCGGGTGCGGCGGCCGAGATGCGTGAGCTGGATCATAATCGCCGCTCCATGTTCATGCACGGCGTCGGTCATTTCCCGGATCCATGGGACGATCTCATCCTTGTAGGCGAGCAGGTTGTTGAAGACCGGAGGGCTGTCCCTGGAGACAGCGGCGGAGCCGGCCGTCATTGTGAGCGCAACGCCGCCCTTTGCCCGCTCCACCGTGTAGGCGCGATAACGTCCCTTCGGCATGCCATCCTCGGGATAGGCGGGTTCGTGCGAGGTGACGATGATGCGGTTGCGCAGGGTGAGGTGTTTTAGCTGGTAGGGCTGAAGAAGGGGATCGCTCGACATAGCCTGCTCCAAAAGGGTTTCTGTCTCAAGGCTAAGCGGGAATGTACACTTGTGTCAATTTACAAAACACAATTGTCTTTCCTTTTGACATGGGTGTACACCCCGCTTGTCGCGAAGAGACCGATTTGCTACGAACGCGTCATGGAAGCGACATTGAACGACACCGGCTGGCGTGGATCGCAGGAAGGGTGGCTTGAGGCCGCCTATGAGGCTTTGCTGGAAGCGGGCGTGGATTCCGTCAAAATCCTGCCTCTGGCGAAAAAGCTAAATCTGTCGCGCACGAGCTTTTACTGGTTCTTCAAGGACCGGGAAGAATTGCTGGCCGCGCTTGTCGCCCGCTGGCGGGAAAAAAATACCGGAAGCATCGTCCGGCAGTCGGAGGCCTATGCCGAGACGCTTGCCGAAGCCATGCTGAATGTTTTCGACTGCTGGCTGGATTCCTCCCTTTTCGACAACAGATTTGAATTCGCCGTTCGAAGCTGGGCCCTTCAGTCTGGCGAGATTCTCGCGGAGGTTCGCAAGGCCGACGAGATGAGAATGTCAGCGCTTGCACGCATGTTCGTGCGGTTCGGCCACAATGAAAACACGGCGGATGTACGTGCCCGGACCACCTATCTCGTGCAGATCGGCTACATTTCCATGCAGTCCGAGGAAGATGTGACGGTGCGGATGCAGAGGATTCCGGACTATATCGCCATCTATACTGGTGAGATGCCGCAGCGGCGTGAGCTTGACCGGTTTTATGCGAGGCACGGGTACAGGCCTGGAACGGCGCAACCGTGACATTTCCGGAGTGACGTCAGCGCGAAAACATACGCAATGCCGTCGGATTATGTGCTGTAAGGTGGTAGAAGACGAATTGTCTGCCCGCTCTTCTGCAATGTAGCTGCAACATTTTTCGACCAGTGGTGGGGATGGCAAGAATCCATCTCTGGGGGAAGTCATTGCGAATCTTGCTTCTTGAGGATGAACCCGAAATGGCGCGCGCTCTTCTTGAAGCCCTGCGCCGGCGCGATGTGCTTGCCGATCATGTCAGCACCATCAGCGATGTTGACGCCCTTGCGCGGGACGGGTCTTACGATGTTCTGGTTCTGGATCGCCGTCTTCCCGATGGCGAGGGGCTGAACCTGGTGGCTTCGCTTCGCCGGAGCAGGCATTCCGTGCCGATCCTTGTTCTGACAGCGCTTGGAAGTGTCGATCATCGTGTCGACGGGCTGGATGCGGGAGCGGATGATTATCTTGCCAAGCCCTTTGCAATCGAGGAGCTGCTCGCCCGCCTCAGGGCTCTCCACAGACGCGGCCCTTCTCTTTCCGACAAATATGCGCATTTCGGAAATCTGAGCATCGATCCGCGCAGCAATGAAGTCAGCATTGCCGGCTCCATCATCGAGTTGCGGCGTCGGGAATATCTGGTGCTGGAGGCGCTGATGCGGCGTCCGAACCGAATCGTCACGCGGTCGAACCTGATCGAGGCGGTCTATACGCTCGATGACGAGATCGAGTCCAACGCTCTCGATGCGCACATTTCCCGGATCAGGAAGAAGCTGGCGCAGGCTGACGCCACCGTGGAGATAAGGGCCGTGCGGAATATCGGTTATCTCATCCGGTTGAAGACATGAGACAGGAGCGCAATCGATCCCTGCGATGGGGCCTGATGAAGCGCCTTTTCGCGTTGCAGGCATTCCTGCTCGTCCTTTTTGTCATCCTTCTCATCGGCTGGATATGGATCATCGATCCACGGCTCGAAGGTGCGAATGAAGAGGCTGCCCGTATCGTTGCGGAGAGCGTGACGAAGGACGGACAGGGCAGGCCGCAACTTTCGGCGACGCCGGAGCTGGCGGAGCTGAAACGGCGCTATCCGAATCTCTGGTTTGTGGTGCGCGACGCCAATGACATCGTATTGCAATATGGCGCGGTCCCGGAGCCTGCCCTGTCGGCCGTATTTCCCCGGAGTTTTGACCGTGCGCGTCTGGAGGCGGCCGGAACGCTCCGCGCCACCGTTGAAAACCGCGATACAGCCGCCGGGCGGCTTCAGTTCACTGCCGGGACGGAGGAAGGAATTCCCAATGACGGTCTGAGTATCTGGATCAATGTTCAGCTGGATCTGGAAAAGGATGCCGAGGGCGCCATTCGCTGGCTGACCGTGCTGCCGGCGCTGGGCTTCATCATCCTCATCGCCGTCGTGCCCATGCTGATCCTGACGGGCATCGCGACATTGCTCGTGACCCCGCGGGCGGTGGGCCGTTCCCTGAGCGGGCTGATGGAAACCGTCAAACAGGCGCAGTCCATCGATTTCGAGAACCGTTCCGAGCGTATCGACCGTTCGAAAGTTCCCCTTGAAATCATCCCGCTGGTGGATGCCTTCAACGTCGCGCTGTCGAGGCTCGATGACGGGTATAATCGCCGCAACCGCTTTCTCGCCGATGCGGCGCATGAGCTGAGGACGCCGATCGCAATCGTACGTACCAGAGCCGACCTCTTGCCCGATGACGCGCTGAGCCGTCAGATCAGGGCCGATATCGACCGCTTGACCCGCGTTGCGCATCAACTACTGGAGATGCAGGCGGTGGGTGCGGTCAAACTGCCGGCGGAGCCGCGCGATCTCAACAAACTCGTCGAGCGCATCGCGACCGATCTCGCCCCGATTGCGATGGATGCCGGTTACGAGTTCGATTTCGAGCCCGGCGAGGGCGAAGTCGTCTTCACGGTGCAGACGTCGATTATCGAGATGGCGGTCGTCAATCTCGTGCGCAACGCGATAGACCATGCCGGCGGCAAGGGCGCAATTTCGATCCGGGTCGATCCGGCGGGGGCCATCGAGGTCTGCGATGAAGGGCCGGGCATACCTGTCCCGGAGCGCGCGCAGGTATTCGAGCCGTTTCACCGCATCAACACGAACTCGCCCGGAGCCGGCCTTGGGTTAAATCTCGTCCAGAAGGCGGCGGAGCTACATTGCGGCTGTGTTCTATTTCTCGATCTCAATCCCGGCTTTTGTGTCCGGCTCGAAATTCGATCGATAGTTTCGAAAGGCGCTGCGACCGCGCTTTGATAATGAAATTTCTTACGATTCGGTTAAGGAAATAGATCTAACTTATTTAAATAAATAAATAATTTCTAATAAAATTCGTTCCATGCAATGCAGGCACAATTCTCGCGGGGAAAATCCCCTTATCTGCTGAACGCATCCGCGCGTCATGTCGGCCGGCGCAGCAGACTAACGGGAGCCGGTTTCCGGTTCTTCAACGCGAACTGAAACTTGGCTGCGCCAGAAGATGGCGCATCGGTTTCGTCTGGAGTCATTCATGTCGATCGTCAAGAAATCGCTTGTCGCCGTGGCCATCGCCGTCGCGGTTGCGGGCAACGCCTATTCCGCTGATCTCACCAATTACAATACGCAGCAATCCTTCGATTACGGCAGTCCGCCGGCCTTCTCCTGGGGTGGGGCCTATGTGGGTGTGCATGGTGGCGTCGCTTCCCCGAAATTCAACCCATTGGCCAGCGGCCGCGGCCTGACGGGGGGTGTGCAGGCTGGGTATAACTTCCAGTTCGGTTCCGGCGTGGTCGGTGCGGAACTCGAAGGGTCCTATCTCGGGAACGAGGCGCGTGTGCCGAACGGTCGTTTGCGGGAGCGTTTCCGGGGCGCGGCCAAGATGAGGGCCGGCGTGGCGCTCGACCAGACGCTGGTTTACGGCACCGCCGGCCTGACCACGACAAAGTTCAGGGACGGAAACGGCGTGACAGGTCCCGATGGCTGGAAACAGGGCTATCTGGTCGGGGCAGGCGTCGAACAGAGCTTCGGCGGCGGCCTGTCGGCGAAGTTCGAATATAATTACGTGAGCACCGGAAATGTGGCCACGACGACCGCCAGCGGCAAATCGAAAACCGATATCAGCGATCATGTCATCAAGGCCGGCCTGAATTATCGCTTCTGATCGGCCCTTCCCATGACAGATTCCAGGGAGAATTCTCAAAAGAACGCCGCCGCTTTCGGTCTGGAAGCGGCGGTGAAAAAGGGCGGGGCGCGGAATATGCGTAACCGGGCTGAAATTTGAAACCCGGAACGGTCATTCGCATTCGAGCGAAGGTTGCCGGAAGCTCGTAACATACCATTCGGCCCCGGAATTGCGGGTGTAGAAGGTATAGAAGCAGTCGATGCGCTCGATATAGGCCGGCGTTTCGGACACTTCGTAACGTTCGCCACGCCGTGTTGTCCGCACTTCGCCACTCGACGATCCGGCGACAGCCTGCGTCTTGTTTTTCCGCCATTGATAGGCCTGCTGGCCGGGACCCAGACTGTAGATATTGTCCGGCGGCCCATAGTCCAGCATCACGCTGGTGATGGGCGCGCCGATATAGCTTTTCATGACAGTCGAGGCGCAGGCCGTGAGCAGTATCGATGCGCCGGCGATAAGGAAGATTGCTGCCGGGACTGCAAGGGACGATCTGTTGGACATGGAAGTTCCTTTCTGCGGTGACCTTCGCAGGGATAGGAACCGGTTATTGCAAGTACATTGCACGGGAAAAGCGGGGCGAAGCGGGTGGCATCCGCTGAAAGCGGCGATGCCCGAATTGCCGGTATCTGAGGCCGGCGATGTTGCGGCCGATATGTGCCGACAGGCCATTCCGCTATCCTGGGACAGCGCAGGTTTCGTCGTCCAGGAAGCCATCTTTCATCTTTTGCAGTTAAGAATCATTTGCAATAATGATTGACGCTGGGTTTATTTCCCATATTCTGCTGTTGCGAATGAGTTGCAATTTCGGTTTCCGGGCGAGTTCAGATGATCGATGTCGAATGGGTCGCTGCGAATGGGTTTATCTGCACGGCGGAGGCGGATGATCCGGCCGGGATCGCAGTTTCTTCCCGCAATTTATCCCTTTCGATCGGATGTCCAGATGCTCTTTGTTCCTGATGAAACCCGCAAACGCTTCCGCACCGAGGAGGCGATGCTGCAAACACGGGCGGCGCTGAAACGGGTCGGCCTGCGTCCAACCCGTCAGCGAATCGTGCTTGGCGGGCTTATTTTCCGGGAAGAGCACAGACATTTCACGGCCGACGATCTGCATCGTGAGACCATTGCGACAGGAACGCGGCTGTCTCTGGCGACGGTCTATAATACGCTCAACCAGTTTGCCGAGGCGGGTTTCGTCCGCAGGGTCTGCATCGAGGGCGGGCGGACCTATTTCGACACCGATACCGCCAATCACCAGCATTTCTATGTCGAGGCGGAGGATCGGATCATCGATATTCCCGCCGGCCGGATCAGTCTGGGAATGCTGCCCGAACCGCCGGAAGGATATGCCATCGACAAGGTGGATATTCTGCTTCGTCTTGTGCGTCTGAGGCCGGAGAAACAGGCTACTCGAGGGTGCGGTTCCGCATGTCGCGATGAGCCTGAACGCCGGGGATTGAGGGATGGAAACCTGAAATGACGACCTTCTGGAGAGCCGCCCGCGCCTGTGCGCCGGGCGCGCATTCAAACCCGTTCATCGTCTCATAGCCCCGGCGCAGTCGGCGTCCGCTTTGTGAAAGCCGTCACAGATTTTGGAAATTGCGGCCCGCCTTTCCGGATGGAGGCGGAATGAGCTGCCTTGTCTCGTCCGGCAAACGGCAATGAAAGGAAATCCAAATGCTTACCATTGGTGCAAGACTGCCCGCATTCGACCTCCAGGCGGTTGTCTCCACTGATCCGGCCAATGCTTTTACACGCATCAGCGACACGAGCAGCGCCGGCAAGTGGAAGGTCATCTTCTTCTGGCCAAAGGACTTCACATTCGTCTGCCCTACCGAAATCGCGGCTTTCGGCAAGCTCAGCCCGGAATTCGCAGATCGCGACGCGGTCGTCTACGGTGTCTCGACCGACAGTGAATTCGTCCACCTCGCCTGGCGGCAGAACCACGCGGATCTCAAAGAATTGCCGATCCCCATGCTATCGGACATCAAGCGCGAGTTGAGTGCGGCTTTCGGCGTTCTGCATCCCGTGGAAGGCGTTGCGCTGCGCGCCACCTTCATCGTCGATCCTGAAGGCATCATTCGCTTCGTCACGGTCAACGATCTCGGCGTTGGGCGCAATCCGCAGGAAGTGCTCAGGGTGCTCGATGCGCTTCAAACCGACCAATTGTGCCCATGCAACTGGCAGAAGGGCGACGACGTCCTGAAGGCCGCATAAGTGAGGGTCGAGCATGAAACAGGTTTCAATCCCAGGCGGAACGCAGGCCTTTGCCGCATCGCGTTCGCGAGACTTCGTCGTCATCGATGGCGGCGACCGATATTGGAAGAGGCTGACCGAACGGGCCAATATGGCCTATTCGCAAGGGGAAATTTCGCTTGCGCGCGGCATTTACGGCGATGCGCTGGCGGAAGGGGAGCGGTTGTTTGCCGCCGCCCTCGAAAAGCCCTGCCACTATCCAGCGCCGGTCATCTACAACGTCTCGTGCCATAATCTTGCGGAACTGGAGAATGGTGAGGGCAATTACCTGGAGGCGGAGGGGCTTTACCGGAGAGCTTACGAGCGGCTTCTTGAGGCCGCCCGGTCGTCCTCCTCGCCGATGGCGATGCGGGTCGCCTGCGTGCAGCATCTCAAACAGGCTCTCGCAGCCTTTGCACATCATCTCCGGTCGGGGGGGCGTGACGACGGGGTGATCGACCGTGCGGTTCAGGAGGCATATGGCACGGCCTTTGCCGTCTTCCGTGCGGCCCGCCATGCGGAGCAGGCGGGCGACGATTGCCCGCATTGCCCGATCATTCCGTCATGACGATGAAAGCCCACTCTCAAACACATCAGGATAATGCAACGTGAATACGCTAGACGATACGATGAAATCCTTTCTCGCCAAACAGCTGCCGATCCAGTCGACGGTCAGCAAGGACGGCTTGCCGGATATCGGGCCGAAGCGCTCGCTCAGGGTCTATGACGACAGGACGCTGATCTACAATGAGAATACCGGCGGTCAAACGCTGCAGAACATCCGTGACGGCTCGAAGATCGCCGTCGCGGTCATAGACCGGGAAGCGCTCGACGGCTATCGCTTCGTCGGTCGGCCGGAGATTTTCACCGAAGGGGCTCCGTTTCAGAATGCCCTGGGTTTCGCCGGCAAGGCGGGAATGAAAGAGCCGAAATGCGCCGTGCTTATCCACCTGGAGGCGATTTATACGCTGCGGTCCGGCCCTGATGCGGGCAAGAAACTCTCAAATCCCGAATAGGCGGAAACCTCTGCCGATCATAACGGCCCGCATTTTTCGAATGTGGGCCGTTTAGAGGCCGGCAATGTTGCGGCCGATATGGCGCAGGATGCTTTTGAAGAGTTTTACTTCGGCCGGGTCGAGGCCTTCGATCGCGGTTTTTTCGAACATGGCGGCGATGGGCATGAGTTCATCGGCCAGTTCCTCGCCCTTCGGGGTGAGGGTGATGCGCACGATGCGCGCATTGTCGAGCGGCCGTTCGCGGCTGACGAGGTTACGCCGGACCATCAGCCCCACAAGCCGGGACAGCGTGGAAATCTCCACCGATACCATGTCCGAAAGCTCGGTCAGCGTCTTGCTCTCCTGCTGCCGCAGCGTCGCCAGCACGCGATACATCGGCAGGGTGATGTCATAGGAGGCCAGTCTTACGGAAAAGCGCTCGCCAAGCCGAACGCCCACCCAGTTGAGTAGGTAGGGTACCGAATCGGTGAATTGATAGGACACGAGCAAATCCCCGTTTGAGAACCATCTGCGCAGATGCTGATGTGCGCCTATCGGCTGTACCGGCACAATCCATCCGTTTCAATAGCTTCGCCCCATAAGACACGGGAATGCGGCGTTCTGCCTTTCACAAAAAATGACGAAAAACATTTGCGTTGACAAATATTGCAAATACAAATAAATAAAAATGCAGGATTTGGGAGGATCTCATGACATCAGCATTGTTTGGCCTGAGCAGCCTTGCGCCTGAAGGCGTCGGTCAGAATTTCCGTTCAACGATGCGTCGTTTCCCGGCGACTGTGACGGTTATCACGGCCTGTGCTTCCGGTGATCAGCGCGATCACGGCATGACGGTCACGGCCGTCACTTCAGTCTCGATGGAGCCGCCGTCCCTGCTGGTTTGCCTGAACAATCGCACCCTGCTGCATGAACTGCTGCTGTGCCGGCCCGATTTCATCGTCAATGTGCTGACGCAGGATCAGATTGCCCTGTCGGACGCCTTTAGCGGCAAGGTGTCGCCGGAAGAGCGTTTCCGCGACGGTCAATGGCAGCGCCACGACAATGGCGTTCTCTATCTGCCCACGGCCCATGCCGCCATCGCCTGCCGTCGGGTTGCGGCGATGCCTTACGGGACCCATACCGTCTTCATCGGGCAGGTTGTTTCGGCCGATGTCAGCGAGACGACACGGCCGCTGCTCTACGAAAACGCCCAATATTGCGCCGCAAGCCCCGCGAGCCTGCCCGCCTGATCATTGCCGCCCAGATAATCCCGGCGGGATAACCTCCGGCCAGCAACATCCGGCCAGTAACGTCCGGAAGGAGACAATCATGAACGATATGAGCCATGCGCCGCTGCCGGCGCAAACGAACCCGCGTGCCCGCCTCGCAAGCCGCGTTACCGGCATAGCCGATCTTTTCCGGGCGAGCGCCAGACAGACGGAGGAGGCCCGGCGCGTTCCGGCCAGCCACATCGAGGCGCTGCGCGGCATCGGTTATTTCGATATCGTCAAACCCCGCGCCTTCGGCGGCAAGGGCGGAGATTTCGCCGAGCTGGTCGAGGCCAATATCGAGCTTTCAGCCGCCTGTGCGTCGACCGGCTGGGTCGCCGGCCTGCTGTCGGCCCATCAATGGCTGCTGGCGATGTTTCCGGAAGAGGCGCAGGCCGATGTCTGGGGCGAAAACCCCGATGCACTGCTGTGCGGTTCCTATGCGCCGGTGAATATGGCGGAAACAGCCGATGGCGGTTATCGCCTGAGCGGCAAATGGGCTTTCGCCTCGGGCTGCGAAAACGCGCAATGGTCCCTCTGCGCCGCCATTCTGCCGCCGCAGGGAGAGGGAAAGCCGGTTCCGGCCTTCCTGCTCGTTCCCGCCGGGCAATATGCGATTGAAGACACCTGGCACGTGGTGGGCCTGGCCGGCACGGGGTCCAAGACGCTCGTTCTCGATGATGTCGTCGTTCCCAAACACCGGGTTCTGACCTTTCCGGACGCGACCAGCGGAAAGACGCCCGGCGGGCATTATTATGCGGAGGAAGGCCTGTTCAACATGCCGCTTCTGACCGGCATTCCCTCCTGTCTCGCGGCGGCAGGCGTCGGTGCGGCCAGGGGCGCGCTTGCCGCTTATGTCGATCACGTCGGCGGCCGGGTGACGCGCGGTGCCGTGGCGGGCGGCAATAATCGCATGGCCGAATTTCCGACTATCCAGTTGCGCGTCGCGGAAGCTGCCGCAAGCGTCGATGCGGCTTGCGAAATATTGCTGCGCGATGTTGCCCGCGCACAGGCGCTCTCGCAGGCAAGGATCGAAGGCCGGGCGGAATTTACGGTGGATGACCGTCTTCTCAGCCGTCGCGGCCAGTCCTTTGCGGTGTCTCTCGCCCTGCGCGCCGTGCAGGCGCTCAACGACTCCACCGGCGGCGTCGGGCTCGATCTTTCCAACCCGGTGCAACGGGCGTGGCGCGATGCGAATGCGGTCGGCCGCCATATCAGCATGAATTGGGACGCCGTGGGCACCATGATCGGCCAGAGCATGCTCGGGCTGGAACCCAAGGGTCAATATTGATCGCCTCTCAGGCGGCAAATCAAAGAGTGAATTCGGAGGAAACCACATGCAAGGCAAGGTCGCTCTCGAGGAGCATTTCGCAATCCCGGAAACGCTTCAGGATTCGGCCGGGTTCGTACCTGGCGATTACTGGAAGGAATTACAGCACCGCCTGCTCGACATTCAGGATACGCGCCTGAAGCTGATGGATGCGCATGGCATCGAAACCATGATCCTGTCGCTGAACGCGCCGGCGGTGCAGGCCATTCCCGACAGGAAGAAGGCGATCGAGATCGCGCGGCGGGCAAACGACGTCCTCGCCGAAGAATGCGCCAGGCGGCCGGATCGTTTCCTTGCCTTCGCAGCCCTGCCATTGCAGGACCCTGATGCGGCGACGCAGGAGCTTCAGCGCTGCGTCAACGATCTCGGTTTCGTCGGCGCGCTCGTCAATGGTTTCAGCCAGGAGGGCGATGGCCAGACGCCGCTTTATTACGACCTGCCGCAATATCGCCCATTCTGGGGCGAGATGGAAAAGCTCGACGTGCCCTTCTACCTGCATCCGCGCAACCCGCTGCCGCAGGATTCGCGCATCTATGACGGCCATCCCTGGCTGCTCGGCCCCACATGGGCTTTTGCGCAGGAAACGGCGGTGCACGCATTGCGTCTGATGGCGTCCGGCCTGTTCGACGAGCATCCGCGTCTCAACATCATCCTCGGCCATATGGGCGAGGGCCTGCCTTACATGATGTGGCGCATCGACCACCGCAATGCCTGGGTGAAGCTGCCGCCGCGTTATCCCGCCAAGCGCCGTTTCGTGGATTATTTCAATGAGAATTTCCACATCACCACCTCGGGCAATTTCCGCACCCAGACGCTGATCGACGCCATTCTGGAAATCGGCGCGGATCGCATCCTGTTTTCCACGGACTGGCCCTTTGAGAATATCGACCACGCCTCCGACTGGTTCAACGCGACGACCATCGCAGAGGCCGACCGGGTAAAGATCGGCCGCACCAATGCGCGCCGCCTGTTCAAGCTCGATGGGCGCTGAACCATGCGGCCTTTCGTCTATATGGCCGCTCCCGCCCGCATCGTCTTCGGCGCAGGCAGTTCGGCGGGCGTGGCGGAGGAAATCCGCCGCCTCGGCCTGTCGCGGGTGCTGGTGCTTTCCACGCCGCAGCAGAAGGGTGACGCGGAGGCGCTTGCGGCCCGGCTCGGCCGGCTTGCCGTGGGCGTATTCTGCGATGCGGCCATGCATACGCCGGTCGAGGTGACGAAAAACGCGGTCGAAGCCTATCGCACCGCCGGTGCGGATTGCGTTGTGGCGCTCGGCGGCGGCTCCACCACCGGTCTCGGCAAGGCCATTGCGCTGCGCACCGGTGCGGCGCAGATCGTCATCCCGACCACCTATGCCGGCTCCGAGGTGACGCCCATTCTCGGCCAGACGGAAAACGGGGTGAAGACCACCATGCGCGGGCCGGAAATCCTGCCGGAAGTGGTGATTTACGATGCGGAACTGACGCTTGGATTGCCGGTCGCGATCAGCATGACGAGCGGGCTGAACGCCATGGCGCATGCGGCGGAGGCGCTTTATGCACAGGACCGCAATCCCATCGCGAGCCTGATAGCGGTTGAGGGATTGCGGGCGATGATCGAGGCGCTTCCCGGCGTGAAAGCTGCGCCGCAGGATGTCAAAGCACGCGAGACCGCGCTTTATGGTGCGTGGCTGTGCGGCACGGTGCTTGGCGCCGTCGGCATGTCGCTGCATCACAAGCTTTGCCATACGTTGGGCGGCAGTCTCGATCTGCCGCACGCGGAAACCCATGCGGTGCTTCTGCCGCATACCATCGCCTATGTGGAACAGGCGGTGCCGGATCTGCTCGCGCCGCTCGCCGCTCTTGTCGGCGGCAGGGCAGGGGCGGGGCTCTACGATTTTGCCGCCCGGCTTGGCGCGCCATCGAGCCTTGTCGCTCTCGGGGTCCGGGCGGACGATCTCGACCGCATGGCGGAGCTTGCAACGGCCAATCCTTACTGGTGCCCGCGGCCAATCGAAAAAACTGCGATCCGCGACCTTTTGCAACGCGCCTTCGAAGGCGCGCGGCCGGAGTGATGGGAGGAGGAGACGATGGATATGAAGATGAGCAATGATGACGGCTATTTCGTCGAGGAACGCTCGGCTGAAACCGTGATCGCGCGGATGCGCGACTGTGACGATCCGCGTCTGAAGGAAATCATGGCGGTGGTGACGCGCAAGCTGCATGAGGCGGTGAAGGAAATCGAACCGACCGAGGAGGAGTGGATGAAGGCCATTCATTTTCTCACCGAGGTGGGCCAGATCTGCAATGAATGGCGGCAGGAATGGATCCTGTTTTCCGATATTCTCGGCGTCTCCATGCTGGTCGACGCCATCAACCATCGCAAGCCAAGCGGCGCGTCGGAATCGACCGTTCTCGGCCCCTTCCATGTCGCGGATGCGCCGGAAATGCCGATGGGTGCGAATATCTGCCTCGATGGCAAGGGTGAGGATATGGTGGTCACCGGCCGCATCCTCGACACCGAGGGAGCGCCGGTCGCCGGCGCGCGTATCGATGTCTGGCAGGCCAATGACGAAGGTTTTTATGACGTGCAGCAGAAGGGCATCCAGCCCGATTTCAACCTGCGTGGCGTCTTCATCACTGGCGAGGACGGGCGCTACTGGTTCCGGGCCGCCAAGCCGAAATATTATCCGATCCCGGATGACGGTCCGGTCGGGCAGTTGCTGCGCGCCATGGGGCGGCATCCTTACCGGCCGGCGCATTTGCACTATATCGTTTCGGCCGAAGGCTTCACCACGCTCGTCACCCATATCTTCGATCCCGACGATCCCTATATCCGTTCGGATGCGGTCTTCGGGGTGAAGGAAAGTCTGCTCGCCGATTTCCAGCGGGTGGAAGATGCGCAGAAGGCGCGGGACCTGGGTTTCATCGGCGACTGGTTCTGGTCGGTGAACCACGATTTCGTGCTCGCCCGATGAGAGGCGGGAGCGACCGAACCCGGCTTTACGTGCGTTTCGCCGAAAGCGATCCCGCTGCGGCCGTGCAACGGGCGGCGCAGATAGAGGCTCACAAGGCCCATCTGCGCAATGGCGAGGCGATGGCGGAAGGGTTCAAGATTCTTGTCTCCGGTCCGATGAGTGCGGTTGCCGACGGCCCATCCGCCGCTCTCATTATCGCGCAGGCGCGCTCGATCGAAGACGTCATCGCCTTCAGCGATGCCGATCCATTCGTCATTCACGGTGTTTATAACCGCATTCATATTTTGAGCTGGACGCCGACGCTGTCGACGATTTCCGGGCTGGGGCCCGGCTGAATTTCGTCGGCGCGATGCGCCTGGCATTTGTTAATATTTCATTTGCAATTTTTGCAAATGCAACATTTAATCGAAGGCGGGTGATGCTGGCGATATGTGCTTGACGGAGCAGGGCACATATCAGTGTGGAGCGCGCCGGGCACTCACGGAGGATATCGCAGGAACGGGAGACGCTTATCCATACCGGATGGCGCGTTCATGCGTGAAAGGGAGGAACATGTCCACGAATTATCTGAGCGCCGCGTCAGCGCGGACGAAGAACCCGGCCGGCGTTATTGCGACATGCGGCCTGATGATCATGTTTGACGGATACGATCTGGTCGTTTACGGCGCCGTCGCACCGGCACTTTTGAAAGAAAGCGCATGGGCGCTCAACCCGGCCATGGTCGGGCGCGCCGCCGCGCTGACGCTGGTGGGCATGCTGCTCGGCGCGCTATTTGCCGGCACCATGGCCGACCGCATCGGCCGCCGCAAGGTGGTTCTTCTCAGCCTCGCCGGCTTTTCGGCGATGATGATCGCATCGGCCATGACGCCGAATTTTCTCGCCTTCGAAATCACGCGCTTCTTCGCCGGTCTCGGGCTTGGCGCGCTGTTGCCGACGGTCACCGCGCTGGTGCTGGAATTTTCGCCGCCGCATCGCAGGGCGCAGGCCAATTCCCTGTCTTTCCTCGGTTATCTTATCGGCGGCATCATTTCCGGCATCATGGGCATCCTTCTTCTGGAGACCTATGGCTGGCGGCCCTTGATGCTGATCGGCGGCCTGCCGCTTATTCTTCTGCCGATCTTCATGCGGTTCCTGCCGGAATCGCCCGAATGGCTGGCAAGCAAGGGGCGGCAGGCGGAGGCTGACGGCATTTGCGACAGCTACGGTCTGCAACGCATCGTGCCGCATGCGAAAATTCAAAAGGGCGGCGTCGGCGCGCTGTTCTCGGAAGGCCGGCTGCTCTCGACGCTGAATGCCTGGGGTATCCACTTCTGCTCGCTGCTTCTCACCTTCGGCATGGTCAACTGGCTGCCCACCATCATGAACAAGATGGGTTATGACATCAGTTCGGCGCTCAGCTTTTCCGTCATGCTCAATGTCGGGGCTGCGATCGGCATCCTCATCGGCGGGCGGTTTGCGGATAAGGGCAACGTCAAGGTGGTCGTGGCGATCCTGTTTGCCATCGGCGCCGCCTCGATCTTCGCCCTGACGGTGAATAAGGGTCCGCTTCTTTATGCCTTCGTCGCCCTTGCGGGTGCGGGCACCATCGGCACCCAGATTCTCGCCAATGTTCTGGTGGGACGGCTCTACCCCGTTCATATTCGCGGCACGGGTCTCGGCTTCTCGCTGGCGGTCGGGCGGCTCGGCGGCATTGCCGGCCCGATGATCGGCGGCCTCGTGCTGCAGCGGGGTCTGGCGCCCGAGTGGAATTTCTACATTTTCGGTTCGGTCGCACTTGTGGGGCTGATGCTGACGGTATTGACCCTGCTTTACCGCACCTCCGGTGACGCGCGGGTTTGATGAATGAAATGGCCGGCCGCGGAGAACTGAAATCCGCGGCCAAAGCATTTCCGGCAAAACTGCCGAGCGGTTTTACGCCCGGAAAATGACTTTAACGCATCACGCCTTGCGGGATACCGGCGCGATTGTCGCCATCTGCTGCAACGTCCGTTCGTTGATGCGTTTGGCCCGCGCCAGCGCATCGTCGCGATCTTCCGGCAGTGTATAGGTCATATAGGACAGCGAGGTTTCGAGGTCGTTGTTGTTATGTCCGAGAATGGCGGCGAAGTAGCTGTTCTTGGTCACATGCGGCGGCGCGAAATTGTGAAAGGCCACCTCGGCATAGAGGTGCCGGAGGCCATAGGGCTTGGGAAGCTCTTCCTTCGGCCAGAGATCCTCGAACAGGTTAAAAACCGTGTCCCGGAGCAGCAGGCGGGTTTCCGACGAAAAATCGTCGATCGACATGCCATGCCACAATTTTCCCTGTCCGCTTTCGCGCAGGCGCCTATAGGCGGCCAGAATGGTTTCCGAGCGGGCAAGCACCGGGATTTCATATGTAATCCCGAATTTCGTTCCTTCGCCCTGTTTCGTCTTGGCCTGGCCGTTGAACAGGAGGCTCCATTTGGAGACGCCCTTGCCATAGGGGGCAGGTGAAAATTCCGCCTGGGTGAAGACCTCGTAGGGGCGGCGTCCCGTCATGCCGATCAGGCCGATGCCGATCATCAGGGGATCGGCGGACAGGAGCTTATCGGCGCAAATCTTGAGGACCTGCCGGTAATTCTCGAAGGTGATCAGCGCGCCGTGCTTTCTGGCGATCTTCTCCATCTTCACCCGGCGTGCATCGTCATACATCGCGGCATCGCCGGTGGCGATCTTCAGCATCGGGTGGTCGTCGCCGAAGGCCTCGCGGATGGCGTTTCGATATTTGGTGATGTAGGAGATGATCGTTGTCTGGGCTCTGCCCTTCATGGTGCTGATTTCAGCATTCCACAGGGTCTGCATCTCTTCTTTCGTTCCCATGCCGTTCATCGCCGAAATGAAATCCGCGATACGCAGCAGAACGGTCGGCTTGCGGCCGGCGGTATTGAACTCCGCCCGCTCGATTTTTTCGACGATGGAGGTCGCCACGCCGGTTTTCGTATAGTCGGCGCGCGCAATATAGGTGTTCAGCCGCTCGCGCAGCTTCTTCATGTTGCAGATGGCAAGCGGTGTGCTCTTGACGCCGAACTCGGCCTTCAGCGCATTGCGATATTTCATGATGTAGAGTTCGAGCGTCTTTTCGGTGCGGCCATTGTCGAAATGGTAGCGGACCTCGGCATCCCACAGATCGCGGATTTTTCTGTTGCGCAGCGTGTCATCGCTCTTCATCGCCTCTTTGACCTGGCCGACGAAATGATCGATGCGTTCCACGAGGACTGGTGTTTTCGTCTTTCGCTTTGAAGCGGGCATGCGGCGGCTCCCTGAACCCGTCCGGAAATATAAAATCCATGGTTGGCGATCAACAGCAGCACGGTTGCGGAAATGTGATGAACATCCACTGCAGGCCGGTTTCTTTTGAATAATAGTTTAAGCGATTCCGCAAGCACGGCCGCGACGCGAAGAAGCATCGGAGATGCATTCGCGGCTGAAGATCATCCTAGAGGCGGGATTTCGGCCGATGGGGATGCAGGCTATTTCGGCAGCCGGGTCTTCAGCGAGGTCACGATACGCTTGGCCAGTCCCTCATAGTCCTCGTCAAAATGGTGACCGCCCTCGATGCCGACCGCTTCCACGCCCTTGGCTTTCAGGCCGGGGCAGGGGTCCTCATCTTCTTCTTCCGTGCCATAGATGCATTGCACCAGCTTCGGATCGATCTTGGCGATGTCATCCACCGTCTTGCCGCCCTTGCCTTCACCGGCAACGCCAAGCCAGCCTTCGACGGAAATCTCGAAATCCACTTCGGTCGAAAGTCCCATCAGGGTCAGTTGCACGACATGCGACTTGTCGCGGTCCGGCAGCAGATTATAGGTGGCGGGAAGAATATCGGCACCGAAGGAATAGCCGATCAACACCACATTGCGGACTTTCCATTCCTTGCGATAGGTGTCGATGATGCGGCCGAGATCTGTGGCGACTTCCTGCGGTTTCTTTTCCTTCCAGAAATAGCGGAGCGAATCGACGCCGATGACGGGTATGCCTTCCTTCTGGAAGGCGCCGCCGACTTCCTCATCGAGATCGCGCCAGCCGCCGTCGCCGGAATAGATCACCGCCATGGTGTCCATCACCGGGCTGGTTTCCAGAACCTTGATCGGCAGGCCGAGCGGGCTGTCGGTGTCGCCTGCGGCGTCGATCTGGTCGGACAGGGTCTGGGTCAGAACCTCGTCCGCCTTGTCATCCACATCCGTCACGTCGATATCGGGATGCAGCTTGACGAGCGCGTTGACGTGGTCGCGGCCCTTCTGATCCGCGGCAGGCGTGAACAGCACGCTGACGGGAGCGGGCAGCGGGCCGTCGGTCAGGCCATAGACCGTTTCGCCATCCGCCTTGTCCTTGGTGGCGGGGGTGCAGAGGATTTTCTCGAGCGGCAGGCCGGCCTTGGGGTCGACGGCGATAGCTTCCCGGACGGTGGAAACGGGGCTCTGCGCAATCATCGCCAGCGCCAGCGTTCCGCCCTTGCCGATGCCGGTGAGGATGGGCTGGCGATAGCTGCTCGTGCCGGCGGTGCGCTGAATCTGCTGCGAGAGCGACTCGATATCCGAGATCATATAGATGCACTCGTCGTCATCGGCCTCGAGCGCCTTCAGATATTCCTTGAAGTCGATGCCGACCACGGCTGCGCCCTTTTCAACCAGCGCCTTGGCGCGGGTCTCATCGGCGGCCGTCCATCCGTCCGCATCGGAAATCAGGAAGACGCTGGCGAGGATATCGCCGTCCGGCACCATGATGTGCCCGGCGGGGATCATGCCGGTCTCGTAAGCGGGCTTGTCCTGCGCAAAAACGGCGCCAGAAGCAAACAAGGGGGAGACGAACAGGGCGGAGGCGGCAAGAACCGCTTTCAGCATGCTGGATTTTCTCATTTTCCGATCACTCCTCTGACGCCGCCGCTGATGAGAACCGTCGCATCCATCAGCGCCAGAGCGGCGTCTGCGCCGTTCTGCACGGCAAGGTAACGCGGTTCCCATTTCGGGTGGAACTTCGCCTTGAAGGCGCGAAGGCCCTTGAAGTTGTAGAACCGTTCGCCGTGTTCGAACAGCGTGCTGCCGATGCGGTCCCAGACGGGGGCGGCGTCGCGTTTCGACATGCCGGACATGGGGGCCATGCCGAGATTGAAGCTCTCATAACCCGCCTCGCGCAGATATTGCATGATGCTGACGAAGAGAAAATCCATCGAGCCGCGCGGCGCATCCGGCGAAAAACGCATGAGGTCGACGGTGGCTTCCTTTTTCGTGTCCGTCACCATCAGATTGGCGAAGGCGGTGATCTTTCCATCCTTGCGCAGCACGGCGACGGGTTGCGACAGAATGTAATCCGGCTCGAAAGCGCCAAGCGAGAAGCGTTTTTCCCGGGTGTTGTGGTGGGCGAGCCAGCCATCGGAGACCTGTTTCAGCTCATCCAGAATATCCGCCACCTGCGCTTGCTCTACCACCTCGAAGGTCAGTCCGTCGCGCGCGCCGCGGCTCAGCGACTGGCGAAGATTGGCGAGCTTGCCGCCCTTCAGTTCGAATGCGGTGAGATCGACCAATGCCAGTTCGCCGAGCTTGAAGGCGCGAAGGCCCGCATCGGCGCAATGGGAGAGGAGGAAAGGCGAAATCTGGTAGAAGGCGGCGCGCGCACCAGCGCCACGGGCGGCTTCCACGAATTGCCAGACCAGATCCGGAAAATCATCCTCATCGCCAACCGGATCGGCAAACGCGATCCATGAGCGGCCCTGAATCCCATACATGATGAAGGCGTTGCCGCTTTCGGAGAACATCACGTGCTTGTCGCCCATGCGCACCAGATTGGCGTCGGCCGCATCCTGTGTCATGACGATGCCGGTCGCACTCGTGACGTCGTCGGCCTTGATGGCGTCCGGCCTGAAGGCCACCGGCCGCATCAGGCTGAAGATGGCGATGGTGGAGGAGGCAAGTACGAGGCCGAGAAGGGCGCGCAATCCGCGCGGCGCTTCCTCGGAAAATTCGAACTGCCACCATAATGTCTGGCTGTAATCCGTATCGCGATAGACGAAGAGCAGGATTGTCGCCGCGCCGGCAATGATGACGGCCATGGCGGCGAGCCAGCTTGGGCCCAGCGCCTGCTTCACCAGCGAGGCATGGCGGTTGAAGCTGCGCATATTGACGGAAAGGGCCGCGATGAAGACGCCGAGAATGGCGGCTTCGAACACGGCAATGGCCTTGAGGAGCGAGAGGACCAGCGCCAGCGAGGCGGCGACCAGCGCAATCCACCAGGCGCCGTCAAGCCGCTGCCCGAGGCCGCGCGAGGCGACGACAAGCACGAGGCCGAGAATGCTTGTGAGAAAATGCGCCGCCTCGACGATGGGAAGCGGTACGAAATTGGAGAGGAAATCCAGATTGCTGTCCGGTGTCGGCGTCACACTCGAGAAGATCAGCATGGTGCCGAGGATCATCGCGAAGGTCGATAGCAGGGGCGGCGCGAGCCTGACGGCAAGCTGGCTGATATCGGAGACAACAGGCTTTGCCGCGAACTGCTTCATCTCCGAGACGAGCATGACCAGAATGGCCACCACCAGCGGCAGGACGTGATAGATCACGCGGTAGAGAACGAGGCTTCCGAGCAGCTGATCGACGCTGATGGCGTTGCCCAGCCCCGCAACCATGACGGTTTCGAAGACGCCAAGGCCGGCGGGCACATGGCTGAGGACGCCGAGGCCGACGGCGGTGGCGTAGATGGCGAAAAATGTCGGCCAGCCGAGATGTGTGTCGGGCAGCAGGACATAAAGCACCGAAGCGGAAGCGGCGATATCGAAGGCGGAGACGAGGAACTGGCGTGACGATGTCCGGCTGTCCGGGAGACGAAGCCGCCATGCGCCGAGCCGGATGGCGCGCCCGTTGCGCCCGACATAGGCCGCCACCACGAGAACCGCGATTATGGCAAGCGCTGCACCCCTGAGAATAGCGGCATCGACGCCGATGATGGCGGCGATGCGCGGTGCGACGATGAAGGTGGAGATGGCGCTGACCGAAAGCAGCCCAAGCCCGAAGGACAGCGTGACGAAGGCGATGACGCGGGCGATTTCGCCGGGTGACAAACCCAGCCGGGAATAGGCGCGAAAGCGGATGGCGCCGCCGCTCAAGGGGCCGAAACCGGCAGTATTACCAATGGCATAGGCCGCAAACGCAGTTGCCGCCATGGGCGGAAAGGGCAGCTTGCGGCCGATATATTCGATGGCATTGGCGTCGTAGAATATCAGCGCCAGAAAGCTGAGCGCGGTGAAGACGATGGCGAGCAGCACCGCCGAGGCCGAGGTCTGCGTCAGCGCATCGATGACGTCGTCATAACGGACTTCGGAGGTCAGGTGATAGATGGCGAAAGTCATCATCACGAAGACCAGCGTAATGGCGATCGCGGTCAGATAGGGGCGGTTTCTGGCAAAAAAGCTTTCAACCGCGGATTCCGTAACATCGGTTTGTGTAATTTCGCTCTTGTCTGCCATTTACTTTGCCCAGCGCCAGTTCCTGTTGGCGAACCACAGGATTGTGTCGCTAATTCGTTTCGGTTGAGGAAATGTGATTAGCAGAAAAGCATGAAGTGTCGATGTGAAGTTTATGTCCGATCATGCGTGAATTTCACCGGGTTTGGGGTGGAAAATGCAACTATGGAATGCATGATTGACGGGATTGTTCCGAATGACGCCAAATTGACCGTTGCAGTTGCTTGGTGGTGCCGTTTGATGCGACTACACGCTCCTTTCGATTGAAGGAGATGCCAATGAACACGCCCACAAGAATAGTCGTTTCGCTCGTCGTCGCCCTCGTGGCGGGCGGCGGATACATGGCGGTGGATAAGATGCGCGGTGCCGAATGGGTCGTTTCGCCGCAACAGATCGCGGAGGCCAAGGCAAAAGGGCAGATGGGTTATGAATCCCGTCCGGGCACCGTGACCGTATTGCCGATCCGCAGCGAGACGGCGGATGTGCTGCCGATGAAATGGGCGATGATCGGTGTCGTCGCCGGGCTTCTGGCCTTCCGGGCGACCGGCAAGAAAAAAGCGGCAAAGGCTTAAGGGCCTGCCGCTTACATCTCCGGCGCTTTGCGCCGGAGATAAATTGCAATATGCCTCACGCGCCCCAGGTTTTTTCCAGCACACGGATCCAGTTGCCGTGGCAGATTTTGGCAAGCGCCTCGTCGTCATAACCACCCTTGCGCAGGGCTTCGACCAGCAATTGCAGGTCGGCTGCGTCCTTCATGGCCGCGGGAATGGTGGTGCCGTCGAAATCCGAACCGAGCGCGACATGATCGATGCCGATGCGGTTGACGATATAGTCCACGTGGCGGACGAGTTCGTTGAGATCGGTATCCGGGTTCTTCACGCCGTCCTGACGCAGGAACAGAACGCCGAAATTGATGCCTGCAAGGCCGCCCGTGTCGCGGATGGCGTCCAGCTGGCGGTCAGTCAGGTTGCGGCTGTGGTTGCAGATCGCATGGGCGTTGGAATGCGAAGCCACCAGCGGCGCGTCGGAAATCCCGGCAATATCCCAGAAACCCTGCTCGTTCATGTGCGACAGGTCGACCATGATCTTCAGCTCGTTGCAGGTCTTTATCAGCCGCTTGCCGGCATTCGTGAGGCCGGGGCCGATATCCGGCGTCGAGGGGAAACGGAAGGGAACGCCGTAAGCGAAGATGTTCGGGCGGCTCCAGACCGGCCCGAGCGTGCGCAGACCCGCTTCGTAGAGAACGTGGAGAGCATCCAGATCGGCGCCGATCGCCTCCGCACCTTCGATATGGAAGACGGAAGCGAAAGCCCCTTTCGCCATGGCGTCGCGGATATCGGCGGCCGTGCGGCAGACCTTGAGCGCGCCTGCGGATTGTTTCTCTGCCCGGAACAAAAGGCCGGCCATGGCAAGCGTTGCCTTCAGCGCATCCGCCTCGGTCGGTGTCGGGTAGTCGCCGTTGGCGTCCTTGTCCATGCTGGGCGAAGGCACATAAGCGGCGCAGAGGCCACCGGCCAGCCCGCCTTTCTTGGCGCGCGGCAGGTCGATGTGGCCGACGGTATCCCCTTCGATGAGAAGCGTTTCGGGGGAAGCATTGCCCGATCGCCATAACCGCAGAAGCACGTCGTTGTGGCCGTCGAAGACGGATACGGTTTTTTGATCGGTCATGGTCATTCACCTTCGGAAATGGGATTGCGCGGACGCGCGTGCGGACGAGTTTTCAGAATTGGTAGAGGAAAGGTCAAGGCGGGAGCAAATGCAATCCGTGCATAGGCTCTGCCAAATTTGGAATTGGTCGGGCCTCGTTTGCTCGTGGTAATCGCGGGAAAACATAAAAAAAATGACTGGATTGGGGCAAACCCATACCGTTTTCCGAAAAATAAGGTCCGAAAGGGGATTTTCGATGATTTCAAGACGCAACCTTCTGATTGCCGGCGCTGCCGTTCCGTTCCTGTCCTATGCGCGCATTCCGGCCTTTGCCGCGACGCCGAAGGATATTCTGGTTGTCGCCCAGCAACTGGACAATATGACGAGCCTTGACCCGCATGAAGGTTTCGAAGCCGTCGGCGGTGAAATCATCTCCAACATGTATCAGAAGCTGGTGCGCGCCAACCGTGAGGATTCCACCAAGGTCGATCCCGTCATCGCCAAGTCCTGGGAAGCCGATGCGGACAGCAAGGTCTTCACCTTCACGATCGGTGACGAAGCGACCTTCTCCAGCGGTGCGAAAGTGACTGCGGAAGACGTTGCCTTCTCGCTGCAGCGCGCCATCAAGATGAACAAGAGCCCGGCCTTCATCATCAGCCAGTTCGGCTTCACGCCTGACAATGCCGAGACGACCATCGTTGCCACTGATGACAAGACGGTGAAGCTGACGACGGCAAAGCCGACCGCCATCTCCTTCCTGCTTTATTGCCTTTCGGCCAATATCGGCGCGATCGTCGAAAAGAAGGCGGTTCTCGCCAATGCATCGGGCGAAGACCTCGGCAATGGCTGGCTGCAGAAGAACAGCGCCGGCTCCGGCGACTTCGTGCTGCAGGCCTGGAAGCCGAGCGAAAGCGTAGCACTCACCGTCAATCCGAACGGTCCTTACAAGGGCAATATCAAGCGCATCATCCTGCGCCACGTCACCGATCCGTCTTCCCAGCTTCTGATGCTGCAGAAGGGCGATATCGACATTGCCCGCGACCTGACGTCGGAACAGCTGCGCACCGTCAAGGACGATGCGAATATCGAGCTGGAGCGCAAGTCCATTGCCTCGCTGGTGCTGATCTCGCTCAACCAGGGCAATGAGAACCTCGCCAAGCCGCAGGTCTGGCAGGCCATCAAGTGGGCGCTGGACTACAAGGGCATGCAGGAAAACATCGTGCCGCTGACGCACGAAATCCACCAGAGCTTCGAGCCGAAGGGCTTCCCCGGCGCCGTCAACGACATCCCGTACCAGCGCGACGTCGAAAAGGCGAAGGCTTTGATGGCGGAAGCCGGCCTTGCCGATGGTTTCGAGATTAGCATGGATCACTATTCCGCCCAGCCCTATCCGGATCTGGCGCAGGCCATTCAGGCAAATCTTGCCGATATCGGCATCAAGGTGCGTCTGCAGTCGGCGGAAAACCGTCAGGTTCTGACCAAGATGCGCGCCCGCGAACATCAGATGGCGCTTTCCGCATGGGGCACGGATTATTTCGATCCGCATTCCAACGCCGATGTCTTCAACATCAACAAGGACAATGGCGACGACGCCAAGTCGAAGCCCTTCCTGTGGCGTTCGCGCTTCAAGAACGACGACTTCGCCGCCAAGGCGGAAGCTGCCCGTGACGAGAAGGACCCGGCAAAGCGCGTGGAGCTTTATGAAGCTCTGCAGCGCGAGCACATGGAAAACAGCCCCTTCGTGTTCATGTTCCAGACCACGAAGACGGCCGCCTTCCGCAAGGGCGTTTCCGGCTTCGAGCTCGGCGTTCTCTCCGAGGGCAATTCCTACCACGATGCGAAGAAAGCGTGACATTGAACAAGCGCGTTAAAAGCATATCGTCGATACTGGGCAGCGTCATCCTGACGCTGTTCGGTTTGATGGTCATCACCTTCATGATCGGGCGCGTCATGCCCGTCGATCCCGTCATCGCGGCGGTCGGCGACAATGCGCCCGAAGACGTCATCGTGCGCGTGCGGGCCGAAATGGGTCTCGACCAGCCGCTGGTCGTGCAGTTCTTCCATTATGTCTCGCAGGTCCTGCATGGCGATTTCGGCAATTCGATCCTGACCCGCAATCCGGTCTGGATCGATATCAAGCGCGTTTTCCCCGCCACTTTTGAACTTGCCACGGCAGCACTTATCCTCGCAGCGCTTATCGGCATTCCGCTCGGTGTCTGGGCCGCCGTGAAGCAGGGCAAGCTGACCGATCAGGTCATCCGCGTCGTCTGCCTTGCCGGTCACTCCGTGCCGGTCTTCATGCTGGCGCTGATTTCGCTGCTCGTCTTTTACGCCACGCTTGGCGTCGCACCGGGGCCGGGCCGGCAGGACATCATCTATGACGGCATGATCACGCAGGTCACTGGCCTGATGACGGTCGACACGCTGCTTGCCGGCGACTGGGACGCCTTTTACGACGCCATCGCCCATATGGTGCAGCCGGTCTGCATTCTTGCCTATTTCAGCATGGCCTATATCACCCGCATGACGCGCGCCTTCATGATCGACGCGTTGAAGGGCGAATATGTCATCACCGCCCGTGCCAAGGGGCTTTCGGCAATGACCGTGATCTGGGGCCATGCCTTCCCGACGGTCGCCGTGCAGCTCATCACGGTTCTCGCGCTCACCTATGCCGGCCTTCTCGAAGGTGCGGTGGTGACGGAAACCGTGTTCAGCTGGCCGGGCCTTGGCCAATATCTCACCGTCTCGCTCATGAACGCGGACATGAACCCCGTCGTCGGAGCAACCCTGTTGATCGGCTTCATCTATGTCGCCCTCAACCTGCTCGCAGACGTGCTTTACAGAGTTATGGATCCTCGCGTTCGATGATGTTAGCTAATTTCAGAAACTGGGCGCTGGACGAGACGCCGCATTCGCGAACACAGGCTGCCTGGGGCAACCGGTATCGCATCTGGCTCAATCTCAAGTCCAATCCGCTGGCGGTGATCGGGCTTACGATCATCGTTCTCTTCATTACGCTGTCGCTGCTGGCGCCGCTGCTCGCCCCTTACGATCCGGCGATGCAGAACCTCGGCAACCGTCTGGCGTTTCCGAGCGCCGAACACTGGTTCGGCACGGATGAGCTCGGTCGCGATATTCTCTCGCGCATTCTCTATGGCGGCCGCGTTACGCTCGGCATGGTCATTGCCGTTGTCGTTCTCGTCGCACCCATCGGGCTCGCCATCGGCTGCATCGCCGGTTATTTCGGCGGTATCGTCGATACGGTGCTGATGCGGGTGACGGATGTGTTTCTGGCTTTCCCCCGCCTCATCCTCGCGCTGGCCTTTGTTGCGGCACTGAAGCCCGGCGTTGAAAGCGCCATTCTCGCCATCGCGCTCACCGCATGGCCGCCCTATGCGCGTCTGGCCCGCGCCGAAACCATGACGGTGCGCGGCAGTGATTTCGTTGCGGCCTACCGGCTGACCGGCGCTTCCGCCTGGCGCATCATCGCCCGGCATATCGCACCGCTCTGCGTGCCGAGCCTTATCGTGCGCATCACGCTCGACATGAGCTCGATCATCATCACCGCCGCAAGCCTTGGCTTCCTCGGCATGGGTGCGCAGCCGCCTTCGCCGGAATGGGGTGCGATGATCGCCACCGCCAAGCGCTTCATCTTCGAACAATGGTGGGTCGCCACCATTCCCGGCATTGCCATCTTCCTCGTTTCGCTCGCCTTTAACTTCCTTGGCGATGGCCTGCGCGACGTTCTCGACCCGAAGGGACATTGAGCCATGCTGGTCGAAATCGAAAATCTGAAGATCGCATTCCAGACCCGCACCAGCCGTTTCGAGGCGGTGCGTGGTGTTTCCATGAAGCTTGGAACCGAAAAGCTCGGCATCGTCGGTGAATCCGGTTCGGGCAAGAGCCTCACGGCGCGCGCGCTGATGAAGCTTCTGCCTTCCAATGCGGATATCCGCGCCGACAAGCTCTCCTTCGACGGTATCGATGTGCTGTCCGCCAGCGAAAGGCAGATGCGCCAGATCCGTGGCAAGCGGGCGGGTTTCATCCTGCAGGACCCGAAGTATTCGCTGAACCCGGTCAAGACCATGGGTGCGCAGATCGCGGAAGCCTGGCGCGCCCACAAGGGTGGCAGCAAGCGTGCGGCCATGGAAGCGGCAATCGCCCTGCTCGATCAGGTGAAGATCCGCAATCCGCGCCAGGTTGCCTCATCCTATGCGCATGAGGTTTCCGGCGGCATGGGCCAGCGCGTCATGATCGCCATGATGCTCGCGCCCGATCCTGAACTGCTGATTGCCGACGAACCGACCAGCGCGCTCGACGCCACGGTGCAGGCGGAAATCCTGCGGCTGATCGAGGAGCTGGTATCGGAACGCGGCATGGGCCTCATCCTCATCAGCCATGATCTGCCGCTCGTCTCGCATTTCTGTGACCGCGTCGCCGTGATGTATTCGGGCCGGGTGATGGAGGAACTGAAGGCTTCCGAGCTTTTGAAGGCCCAGCATCCTTACACGCAGGGACTTTTAAACTGCATTCCCTCGCTGACGCATCCGCGCGAGCGTCTTCCCGTTCTCAACCGTGATGCAGCGTGGTCCAGCCAATGATCGACGTCGATAATCTCCGTATCAAGTTCGGCGACCGCGAAGTCGTGAAAGGCGTGTCCTTTTCGGTTGAGAAGGGCGGCAGCTTCGGCATCGTCGGCGAAAGCGGTTCGGGCAAGTCCACCATCCTGCGCGCCATGGCCGGCCTCAACGAAAGCTGGGAAGGCCGCATTGCCTTTGCCGGCAAGGATGCACCGCTGCGTCGCACGCCGGAATTCTTCCGGCAGGTGCAGATGGTGTTTCAGGATCCCTATGGCTCGCTGCATCCGCGCCAGACCATCGACCGCATTCTCAGCGAATTGCCGCTGGTGCACGGCATGGACAATATCGAAAAGCGCATCCAACAGGCTTTGTCCGACGTGGCGCTGCCGCAGGCCGTGCGCTTCCGTTTTCCGCACCAGCTTTCTGGCGGCCAGCGCCAGCGCGTGGCGATTGCCCGCGCGCTGATCGCGGACCCGCAGGTGCTGCTGCTGGATGAGCCGACTTCGGCGCTCGACGTGTCGGTGCAGGCGGAAATCCTGAACCTGTTGCAGGACCTGCGTGCGGCACGCAACCTCACCTATATTCTCGTCAGCCACAATCTGGCTGTTATCGCGCATCTGTGCCCGCAGGTTGGCGTGATGCTGAACGGGGAAATGGTGGAGCAGCTGAGTGCGGGTGATCTGCGTGAGGGACGGACCAAACACCCGCATACGGAAGAGCTGCGTAGCCTGAGTATCCGGCTGGAAGAGCCGGCCTGACGGCCGGTTACCTAGCCTACGTTACACATGGATCGAGCGGGTGCCGCCCGCTTCTTCTCCCCGAGGGGGAGAAGTCCGCGGCAGCGGGATGAGGGGGCCAGCTCTCCGTAAATTTCTACCGTCGCCCCCTCATCCGACCCTTCGGGCCACCTTCTCCCCCTCGGGGAGAAGAAACAAGCGGCGATGCCGGTGACAAAACCGTTGTCTTCGCGCGTTGCAATAGAGACACGAGACCGAACCATGCCACAGCAATTCGACTGGAACGCCGCTTCAACCCTTTCAGAGAGCTTCGTCTCGCAATGGGGGGGCAATGAGCCGGGTGGAGCGGCAATCGGTTTCGATCTCAACGGTATCCGTTTCGCCCATGCGGGCGGTGTCGAGAGCCTTTCGACATTCGCACCTTTCACGCCGCAGAGCGTGGTGCGTTATGCCTCCGTCACCAAACATGCCTTCTGCACCATGGTACTTGCCCATTCCGATCTGATCGGGTTGGACGACCCGCTCGGCAAGCATCTGCCGGAGCTGCAATCACCGCTGCGCGAGGTGACGGTGGGGCAGGCGCTGGATATGAGCGGCGGCCTGCCGGATACACGGGAATGCCTCTCGCTGCTTGGCCTTTCCGTTTACACCGAGACGAAGGCCGGCCCGCTTCTCGATTATCTGTCGCAGCTCACCCGGCTGAATTTCCCTGCCGGCAGCGAGGTGTCCTATTCCAATACCGGTTATCGTCTGGTGGAAGCGGCACTCGAGCGCCGGGGTTTCCGTTTCGATGATTTCGTGCAGCAGCAGATTGCCGGGCCGTTCGGCGTGTTCCTCAAGGCGCCGGATGTCTGGAACGATCCTGTCGACGGGCTGGTGCCGGGTTACTGGAAGGCTGAAGACAACTGGCAGCTTTCGGCGGCCGGCCTGCATATTTCCGCTTCCGGCAGCCTTGCGGGGAGTGCCGAAGCACTTACCCGTTGGTTGCAGGGTCTGATGCGCGGCGAGGGCAGCTTCGCGGTTGTTCTTGACGCGCTTTCGGCCGAGCGGCCGCTCGCGGATGGGCGGATGAGCGAATATGGCCTCGGCCTGCGCTGGTCGCATCTCGGTGACAGGCACTTCGTCGGCCATGGCGGTTCGCATCCGGGCTACAAGACCTATTTCCTGCTCGATCCGGAAAGCGGCACGGGTTTTGTCGTGGTGTCGAACCGTGAGGATACCAATGGCTTCAAGATCGCGCTTGAAAGCATGGCGGCCCTCACCGGCCTGCCTTTGCCCAAGCCGGCCGCCAGCCTGCCGGAAGGCCTTTACGTGACCGAAAGCGGGCCGTGGTGGCTGGAAATCAAGGGCAGCACATCCACCTTTATCGATGGTGACGACACGCTTTATGAAGATGTCGATGGCTGGGTCTCTTCCCGCTCCGCATCTTCTCCGATGCGTCTCAGGTTAGACGGTGATGCCATTGTCGGTGAGGCCGGTCACGCCGCCCGCCGTTTCCTGCCGGTCGGCCAGCATGCCGTGCCGGATGATCTTTCGGGCTCGTGGCGCTCCGATGAGGGAGCGGAATTTTCGATCAGCGGTTCGTCATTGACGATGGGCATCGGCCCGACGCGTCGCAGCATGCCTCTGAAGGCGCTCGGCAATGGTCGTTTCCTCTTCACGCTGATTGACGGGCCATGGACGAAGCGCGTCTGCCTCAATCGTCTGGGCGATGACCGGATCGAGTTGGTTTCCAGCCGGGCGCGGATGATCGAATATTCCAGAAGCCGCTAACGGTCTGAAACCGATTCCGTTGCGCCCGACAAATTCGACGTCATCCTCGGGCCTGTCCCGAGGATCTGCAAACGTTTGATTTTGTTGACGTGCTTAGATCCTTGGGACAAGCCCAAGGATGACGAGAGCGAGGCTCGGGCTATTTCCTCAACAGTCCGAAGTTTCTAGTGGGTTTCAATCAGGTTCCATTGCTCCTAATAAATATCCATGTTCCCGGCAGGCCGGGACAACATCTTTGTGGGAGAACAGGCCCTTGGAAGTCAAATGGCTCGAGGATTTCCTGGCGCTGGCCGGAACGCTCAATTTCTCGAAGGCGGCGGATGAGCGGCATGTGACGCAATCCGCCTTCAGCCGGCGTATCAAGCAGCTGGAAGCCTGGGTGGGTGCGACGCTGGTTGACCGCGCCTCCTATCCTTCCCGGCTGACCGAAGCGGGTGTGAAATTCGTGCCGGTGGCGCAGGAGACCCTGAAACAGCTTTACCATGCCCGGCGCACACTTCTTCAGGAAGAGGGGGCCGATGCCAGAACGGTGCGGCTGACGGCTCTGCACACCCTGTCCTTCACCTTCTTTCCCGACTGGCTGAAACGGGTGAACGAGACGGCCGGACCGCTGTTTTCTGTGCTGAGGCCCGATTCCGGCAGCATGGAGGAAAACCTCAATTCGCTGGTGGACGGGCAGAGCGATTTTCTGCTGACCTATGCCCATCCCGAAGTGCCGATGCTGCTCGATGCGCAGACCTTCGAGTTTCGGGTGCTTGGTGCGGAAAATATCATTCCCGTTTCCGCGCCGGCAAAAGATGGTTCACCGCTGCATGAACTCGTGGAAAATGCACGGAAACCATTCGCCTATCTCGATTATGAAAAGGCTTCTTTCTTCGGGCCGTTGCTGCGCGATCTCCTGAGCGCGCGCCTGCCGCAATTCGAGCGGGTGCATGAGGGCAGCATGTCGGTGGGGCTGAAAGCCATGGCGATGGCCGGCTGGGGTGTCGCCTGGGTGCCGGAAAGCCTGATGCGGCAGGAGCTGGACAGCGGCGCGCTGGTGCGTGCCGCCGATGACAGTTTCGATATTGCCGTCGATATCCGGCTTTATCGTTCCAAGGAAAACCGCCGGCCCGTTGTCGAGCGTATATGGGCGGTTCTCGAAGGCTGATGCTTGCTTAAATCGCGGTGCGGCGGGCGTTTTCGAGGTAGAGCGCGCGCAAGCGGCTCACCATCGGGCCGGGCTTGCCATTGCCAACCGGCTTGCCGTCGATCTTCGTCACCGAGACAACGAAGTTGGAGGCGCTCGTCAGGCAGGCTTCATCGGCATTCAGCGCCTCTTCCAGCGTGAAGGGCCGCTCTTCCAGCGTGAAACCGGCTTCCCTGGCCAGTTGCAGGGCGGCGAGGCGGGTGCAGCCGGGCAGGGTCTTGTTGCTGTTGCCGCGGGTGATGATCTTCTTGTCGCCGGTAATGATATAGGCGGTGGAGGAGGCGCCTTCGGTCACGAAACCATCCTCGATCATCCAGGCTTCGTCACAGCCCTCGGCCTTGGCGATGCGCTTTGCCATGACCTGCGGCAGCAGGCAGACGGTCTTGATGTCGCGGCGTTCCCAGCGCTGGTCGGGAACCGATTTGACGGCGATGCCGGCTTCCTCGACGGGGGTGCCGATCAGCTTCTTGGCCTGGGTGAACATGACCAGCGTTGGCTTCAGATCGGCGGAGAACAGGAAGTTGCGGTCTTCGGCGCCACGCGTCAGCTGCAGGTAGATCATGCCTTCGACGAGGTTGTTGTCGGCGATCAGGCGGCGCTCGGCCTCGACGATCTCTTTCGTGGTGACCGGCAGCGGCACGTCGATTTCGCGGGCGCTGCGCTTCAGCCGGGCCATATGCAGGTCGCTGTCGATCAGCTTGCCTTCCAGAACGGAGGTGACTTCATAAATGCCGTCGCCGAACAGGAAACCGCGGTCGAAGATGGAAAGGCGGGCGTCCGCTTCGGGCAGGAATTCGCCGTTGACGTAAACGATGCGACCGGATGGGCTAGTCATGAAAACTCCGTCTGGAAAAGTCAGGCTGAAAGAAGGGTTTTAAGGGCGTCGATGGAAATGGCCTCGACCGTGGACACCTTGCCGGTGCCGGCATTAAAGCCCGTGGTCGTGGTTGCTGCGCAGAGCGAATTGAGGATCGCTTCCTCCGTCGCCTCTATCGCTGCTTCGAAGAGCGGCGAAATCGCATCGTTGGAAAGTTCTGGATAGTCTGCGACGGCCTTACGGCGCGCAGGCGTGCGGCGAAGGCGCTCATCGGTGGAAAATGCCAGCGCGTAATCGCCGGAGCCATTGCTGAGTGCTGCGCCCGTGCGCGCCAGCCCGCCGAAGCTTCTGGCCGCCAGACGCTTCAGGTTGCGGGAGGAGAGTGGCGCGTCGGTTGCGACAATGATGACGATGGAGCCGTCCTTGTCCTTATGCTCCGGGCTGACATAGGGCTTGCCGCAGACCAGCAGATGGCCGCCATAATTGGATTGCACCAGCACGCCGAGCGTATAGGTCTCCCCGGCGATGGTGACGATGCGGGATGCGGTGCCGATGCCGCCCTTCATGCCGAAGGCCACCGTGCCGGTTCCGGCTCCAATGCCGCCTTCGGCCACCGGGCCTGTGGCAGCGTTTTGCAGCGCGGTTGAGATTTCCTCGACGGTCGGGCGCCCAGCGCGGATGTCGTTCAGGCGGGAATCATTGGTCTCTCCGACGACAGCATTGATCGAGACGACTTTCTCATTGCCCGGCTGCGCCAGCGTATGGCGGTTGAGCGCCTCGATGGCCCGGCCTGTCGCCAGCGTGTTGGTGAGGATGATGGGTGTTTCGAGTTCGCCGAGTTCCTCGATCTGGGTCGAGCCGGCAAATTTGCCGAAGCCGTTATAGACGGCGAAGGCGGCGGGCACCTTGTCCTGAAACAGATTGCCGCCATGCGGCAGGATCGCGGTTGCGCCGGTGCGGATCGTGTCGCCTTCGATGACGGTCGAATGGCCGATGGTCACGCCTTCGACATCGGTGATGGCGTTGAGCGGGCCGGTCTCGAAATGGCCGGGCCGGAAACCGATATCGCGCAGTCTCGGGCGGGTCGTCTGATGCATCGGGCGATCACTTTTGCGGAATGCAGGCTGAAATTGGAGCGGGCGCGGCTTGCGAAAAGCTTTGCCTGTCCGAACGTTAGCCTAGTTCTCCGCGAAACGGCATCGCAAAAATGGAATAGTTTTATGCGGGCAATGGATGCGCTCAGGAGGCGCGCAGCGTGGGTTCGCCTTCACGCTCCAGCCATTGCCGCATGGCTTCCTCGGTCTCATCGCGCGTGGGTGCGCCGATGCGGCCGCCAAAGATCGTGCATTTCAGCGCGGCGGCAACGGAGGAGAGCCGGATGGCCGCACGGCTTTCCATACCCTCAGCCATCACAAGCGCAAAGGTGCCGTGGAAGATGTCGCCCGCCGCCAGCGTATCCACTGCCTTAACCTGCATCGTCGTCTGGAAATGCACGGTCGGATCGCCGGCCTCCGTCCACCAGCAGCCTTGCGGACCGGCGGTGACGGCGATGAAGATCTGCGGATAGCGCGAATGCAGAACCGGCAGCATTTCCTTCACCGTTTCAAGTCCGGTGAGCCGGGCGGCGGCGGGTTCGGAAAAGACGATATGGGTTGCGGCGGGAGCAAGCTTCTCCAGCGTTTCCACCGGCGCCACATCGCCATCCAGAATGGCCGGTTTGCCAAGCGCGCGCGCCACGGTGAGCACATCAAGCGCCAGTTCCGGCCAGCGCACATCCACCAGAACGGCATCGAACGGGGCAATATCTTCCGGTGTGCAGGAGCGTTTTTTCTCATGCAGGCGATGATCGTAAAAAGGCACGATCAGCCGCTCGCCGCGGTCATCGATGATGATCGTCGAGAGTGCCGAGCGCGCACTGGGAGCGATGGTCATGCCGGCAACATCGATGCCGCTTTCGGCGAGATCGCGCAGGATGCGGGTACCGGTTTCGTCATCGCCCACCGCACCCCACAGGCTGGCGCGGCCGCCCATGCGATGCACGGCATAGGCGGCGCTCGACGCCATGCCTTCGGCGATCTGCAACATTTCGTAGGGCAGAACCTTGCCTTCGCCCTTCGGCATCTCATGCACGCGAAAAAGGGTGTCAAGCACGGCGGCTCCGACGCACAGCACATGTTTGCCGCCCTGTTCCTTCGTCATTCTCTTCGCTCCCGCTGCGCCTCAGATACGCTTGCCGCTGTCCTTGTCGAACAGATGCACGGTTGCAGGATCGATGGCAATGTGGATCGTATCGCCGAATCGGACATTGAGGCGCTCGCGGAACAGGCAGGCGATCTCGTCGCCCTTGCAGTTCAGCTTGGCGTAGATTTCCGAGCCGGTGCCTTCGACCAGTTCGACCCGGCCTTCGATGCCGGTCTCAGCGGCGCGGATATGTTCCGGCCGTACGCCGTAGACGAGATCGCGGCCGCCGAGTGTGCCGATATCGGCATTGGCAGGTAGCGGCAGGCTGAGGCCCTTGGCGGTGCGGAACACACCTTCCTCCACCCGGCCGCGAATGAAATTCATGGCGGGCGAACCGATGAAACCGGCGACGAAGAGATTGGCGGGATTGTCGTAAAGCTCCAGCGGCGCGCCGATCTGCTCGATGACGCCATCATGCAGCACCACGATCTTGTCGGCCATGGTCATGGCTTCCACCTGATCGTGGGTAACATAAATGGTGGTGGTGCCGATGCGCTGGTGCATGGCCTTGATCTCGCCGCGCATCTGCACGCGCAGCTTGGCATCGAGGTTGGAGAGCGGCTCATCGAACAGGAAGACCTGCGGATCGCGCACCAACGCGCGGCCCATGGCGACACGCTGGCGCTGGCCGCCGGAAAGCTGGCGCGGATAACGGTCCAGCAGCTTTTCCAGCCCCAGAATGGCGGCGGCCCTGTCGACCTTGGCCCTGGTTTCCTCGGCGCTCACCTTCTTCAGCTTCAGCGCGAAGCCCATATTATCCTTCACCGTCATGTGCGGATAAAGCGCGTAGTTCTGGAAGACCATGGCGATATCGCGGTCACGGGCGGGCAGGTGGCTCACCTCGCGCGCGCCGATGTGGATTTCGCCGTCGCTCAGCTCTTCCAACCCGGCGATCATGCGCAGCAGGGTGGATTTGCCGCAGCCAGAAGGGCCGACGAGCACGACGAATTCGCCATCCTTGATATCGATATCGATGCCGTGGATGATGTTGACCGCGCCGAAGCGCTTCTGGACGTTCAGGATATTGACCGGTGCCATGTTTTTGGTTCCCGTTACGAGCAATTCCAGTAAAAGTGCGTCGCGGTTTTGCGTCCGGAATTGCGTTAAAAGAGTAAGGGCATGGAATGCCCTTCGTTAGGTTCAGCCGCCCTTGACGGCGCCGGCGGTGAGACCCGCCACGATCTGTTTCTGTGCGAACATGGTCAGCAGCAGCACCGGCAGCGTCACGATCAGCGCTGCGGCGGCAAGCGGACCCCAGCTCACCTGTTCGAAGGACAGCATGTTGTAGACCGCGACCGGCAGGGTGCGTGTTTCACGGCTGGCCAGCACGATGCCGAAGACGAAGTTGTTCCACGAGAAGATGACCGCGAGGATGAAGGAGACGACGATGCCGGGCTTGGCAATCGGCAGCGCCACCAGCCGGAACACCTGCCAGGAGGACGCGCCGTCGATGCTTGCCGCTTCTTCCAGCTCCTTCGGTGTGGTCTCGAAATAACCGATCATGATCCAGACGACGATAGGTACCGTCACCACAAGATGGATGATGATCTGTGGCCAGAGCGTGCCCAAGAGGTTCAGCCATTGGAACAGCAGGAACAGCGGAATGAGGAAGGAGAGGCCGGGCGTCATGCGGGCGATCATGATGACGACGGCGGATTTTTCCGCCTTCAGCCGGGCGATGCCGTAACCGGCGGGTACGCCGATCACCAGTGCCAGAATGGTGGCGGCACCGGTGACGAGGACCGAATTCCAGAAATAGAGGAAGAAATTATTCTCCTCGAACACCTTTACGTAGTTCGACCAGGCGAAACGTTCGGGAATGAGGATCGGCGGATAGGCGCCGTTGTCGATTTCATATTTCAGCGATAGCGAGATCATCCAGATGAAGAACAGGATGACCGGCGAGATCATCACCAGCGCCACGAAGAACAGGCCGATGCGATCGAGCGTCTTGCGTTTCAGAATCTGGCGGCTCATCAGCGATCCTCCATCTCGTTCCATTGCGAGCGCTGGCGCACCATCAAAAGCACGAAGGAGAGCGCCACGATGATGATGAAGAAGACGACGGCCATGGCCGAGCCGTAACCGATGTCGTAATAGGCGAATGCCGTGTTGTAGAGATAGATGTTGATGGTTTCCGAGGCCGTGCCGGGTCCGCCTTGCGTCATCGCATAGATGATGTCGAAGCTTTTGACGGCATCGATGGAGCGGATGATGACGGCGATCATCAGGAACGGGGCGATCATCGGCATGGTGAGATAACGAAATTTCTGCCAGGCATTGGCGCCGTCGATTTCGGCGCTCTCATAGGGCTCGCGCGGCACGGCAGCGAGACCACCAAGCACGATCAGCATGACAAGCGGCGTCCATTGCCAGGTCTCCACCAGCACCAGCGAGGGGATGACGGTGGACTGGTTGTAAATCCATTCCAGCGGCCCGATGCCAATGAAGGAGAGCAGATAGTTCAGGACGCCGAGCTGTGGGTGGAACATCATGGTCCAGACGAGCGCGATGGCGACCGGGGTCGCCATCATCGGCATCACGAAGACGCCGCGCAGAAAACCGCGCAGCGGAAATTGCGCATCGAAAACCAGCGCCGCCAATGTTCCGAGGAATAGTGGGGCGACGACCGACAGCACGGTATAGATGAGCGTGTGCCAGAGCGATTCCCAGAACCGGGCGTCGCTGGCGAGCCTTATATAGTTCTCGAAACCGATAAAGCTCTGCTCCTGTCCGAGCGTCCAGCGATGTGCGCTCATCCAGAGGGTAAAGACCCATGGAAAAACGATCACGGCTGATATGACGACAAGTGCCGGTATAACGAAGGGCCAGTAGTTGGGAGCAAGCCTTGCCGGCCTGCTCCCTTCTCTCCGGCTCGCGCCTGTTTTGGTGTTTTCGATGCTCACGGAGGCCATTATCCCTCGCTACGCGCCAGAACGGGTGCGAACTGTTCCGTCGCCTTCTTGAGTTCGGCTGCCGGGTCTGCGCCGCCGATCATATTGGTGAGGCCGACGCCGTAGATGTCGCGGAATTCCGTCACCGGAATGATGACGGGCAGCGCAAGCTGCGAGACCTTGCCGGAACCGACGACCGCATCCAGCCAGGCAGCCGGCATCTTCACGCCTTCGCGCACCTTCTGGTCTTCGAGGATGGACTGGCGGAAGGGAACGCCGGCGCCGGCCTGCAGGAGACGCGCACCCATTTCATGCGAAATCGCCCATTGGCAGAAGAGGTAAGCGGCTTCCTTCTTGCTGCTGGCCTCGACGACACCGAGGCCATCTCCGAAGGTGCCGGCTGCCTGCGCTGCCGGGCCCTTCGGCATGACGCCGTAACCGACCTTGCCGACCACGCGGGATTTTTCCGGGTTCTCGATCGGCGGAGCAAAACCGACGCCATCGAACCACATGCCGATCTTGCCCTGCAGGAAGGCAGACTGCGCTTCGGCCCAGTTGAAGCCGGAGACGCCGGGAGGGGCGGCTTTGGTCATCAGGCGCTGATAAAGCTTGGCGGCTTCCACCGCTTCCTTGGATTCGGTAACGAGTTTGCCGTCCGCGCCGATGGGCTTTGCGCCGTAACCCAGCATCAGCGAGGTCCAGACCGGGGTATTGGCGTTCTTCAGCCCACGCGCCACGAAACCATAGGTGTTGGTTGCGGGATCGGTGATCTTTTCTGCTGCCGTCACCAGTTCCTCGAAGGTCTCGGGGTATTTCAGGCCCTTGGCCTCGAAGAGTTCCTTGTTCCAGTAGACGATCCAGTAATCCACGGAGAAGGGCAGCGAGCGCAGCACGCCGTCGCTATCCTTGGCGAACAGCATGCCGGCTTCGGCGAAATCCTTTTCGACGAGCGACGGATCGGTCAGCGACGGGTCCTTCAGGAAGCCGCTGATATCGGCCAGCCATTTGCCCTTTTCGAACTGACGCTTCTGGACGTGATAGCTCAGATGCACGACGTCGAAGCTCGGCTTGCCGGAGGAAAGCTCGATGACGACTTTCTGGCGCTGCTGCTGTTCCGGGGTTGCCTCGGCATTGACCTTGATGCCGGTCAGTTCTTCGAATTCGCCGAGATATTTGATCAGCGTTTCGCTGCGCGGGCTTTTGACGAGGTTGACTTCAAGCGTGGTGCCGGCGTGTTTTTTCCAGTTCACCGCTGCCGATGCCGGGCGAATGCCGAGCATCGCGCCGCCACCAAGCGCCGCCGTGCCTGCCAGAAAGGCGCGACGCGTGGGGTTGAGCAATGAATGCGTCATGTCAGTTCTCCTCCAGATTAGCCGGAAATTCTCCTCACCCCGGCTTGTTGCTTATTTTCCTGCAATCCCGGCGCAGGACCCTCTTCAGTCCCTGCCGGAATTGCCCTAAACCGCCAGCGCCCTGTCCCTTGCGTTGCGGATATGGGCGGTCAGCCGCTCCACGGCGTCTTCGACGGATCGCCTCTCGATGGCCTCGAGAATGGCGAGATGTTCCTTCATCACCGACTTCACATGGCCGGCAATGCGGAAGCGCTCCTGATTGATGAGGCGCATCTTGATGGAATTGACCCGGTAGGCGTTCGAGATGATCGAATTGCCGAGCGCATCGATGAAGGCATCGTGCATGCCCCAGTCCACCTGCTGCGCATGCTCGTCCAGTTCCGGCGATTCCCCGCCATTTTCAGCCGCTTCGGCAATATCGCGATGCTGTTTTAAAAGCTTTGCGATGGCCTCGTCGGAGGCCGAGCGGGTAAAGAGCGCCACGGCCTCCTTTTCGAGAAAGATGCGGAACTGGAACGCCTCGCGGATGAGGTTGAGATCGATATGGGCGACCTGCAACCCCCGCTGCGGCACGGTCTTGATGAGACCTTCCGCCTCCAGCCGTGGAATAGCCTCCCGAATCGCCCCCAGCGGCAGACCCGTCAATTCCACGAGGCGGCGTTGCGAGATGAACTGCCCCGGGCGAACGTCGCGCGAGAGAAGGTGATGCGTAAAGCTTTCATACGCCCGTTCCCGCAATGTCTGTTCGCCGGTATCTTCCATGCTCAACCTTTCAAGGTCCGTTTAGGCGGCCTGTTTGCGAAACAGCGCGTCGAATGCGCCTTCGATCCGCCGCCGGTCTTCAGCCGAAATGGCGACGAGCGGCGCGCGTACATCCGCCCAGATATTTTCTCCTGTCGTGTGTGATACCAGCACCTTGACCGCTGGCGTAACCGGGAATTTCAGAAGTTCCACAACAAGATCTTCGACGCGCTTGTCGTCCTTGCCGTCAACAGCCATGGCGCGGACTTCCTGTGTCAGGAAATTGGCGACGCCGGAGATCGCGCCCTGGCCGCCGAGGCGAACACCCTTCGCCAGATCGCGCTCATCGCCGATCAGGATGGCGAGATCGCCATGTTCTTTCAGCAGGCGCTCGGTATGGCTCCAGTTGCCGGAGGAATCCTTGACGCCGGTGACGATGCCGGGGAATGCCTTTTTCAGCCGTCCAACCAGCTCGACCGACAATGTCACCATGGTCACGGAAGGGATGTTGTAGACGAGAATGTCGCGAGCGCCCTTGCCGATCTTCTCGAAAACCGCCGAGAACCAGGCAAACAGGCCGTCATCGCCGACATTCTTGAAATAGGAGGGTGGAGCAAGAAGAATATTGCGGGCGCCTGCCTTCAGGGCCTCGGCCGACTGGTCGGCCGCATCCTCGATGGAATCCACCAGAACGCCGGTGACCAGACGGGAAGGCGCAACGCCCGCCTCGATGAAGCGGGAAAGAATGACCTGCCGTTCACGGCTGCCGACGGAGCATCCTTCGCCCGTGGTGCCGAAGAGTGTCACGCTGTCGCAGCCATTTGCGAGGCAGCGTCGGGCATGGGCGATCATGGCGTCGATATCGACCGTTCCGTCCTTTTTGAAAGGGGTGGTCAGGGCTGCCGAAAGGCCGAATTTCTGGGTCAAGTAAGATGCTCCTCGAAGGTGATTGCGCATTGATAACGCACTGACATGTTAGTTGTAAAGAGGTAATTGCAGTTTGATTGTTCGGAAGATGGGAATCGAGGAATTCGCTTCGTCGTGCGTTGAGCGGCAATGCTGCGAGGCGTTGGGATGGAAGGGTTGTACATGGGCAGGGGGGCTGCTTTACCGTGGCGACAGCGGGCTTATGCTCTTTGCAGGGCGAGCGGATAAATGCGAAAATAAAATTTGACTGTTGGAGTAAAGATTTTTATCAGCAATCTGAATATTAGGGATAAAGGGACCATCATCATGACCATTGCGGAGCCGTCAGCGCCTGTAGCAGACATT
This sequence comes from Agrobacterium sp. LY4, assembly GCF_001526585.1. NCBI lineage: Bacteria > Pseudomonadati > Pseudomonadota > Alphaproteobacteria > Hyphomicrobiales > Rhizobiaceae > Agrobacterium > Agrobacterium sp. LY4. Next base: position 59,031 of record NZ_ASYA01000016.1, read on the forward strand.
GAGCAGAGCCGCGTCAAGCGCCTGAAAGCTGCGACGCGCGGCGCGCATGGCGATCTCGATGCTTTCATCATGGCATCGAAGCCGTTCGAGAGCCGGGAGAACTTCGGTAAATTCGTGGAAACGCAATATCTTTTCCATCGTGACCTCGATGTCTTCTTTTCAAATGCGACGCTCGATGGCCTGCTTCCCGATCTCAAGGGCCGCCGCCGTCTCTCCATGATCGAGCAGGACCTTGCCGATCTCGGCCTTTCCATTCCCGAAACGGCGGAGCCGCGCTTCACCGGTGAAACGCCGTTCGATCTGCCGGAGGCCATGGGTTGGCTTTATGTGGTCGAAGGCTCCAATCTGGGCGCTGCTTTCCTGCTGAAAGATGCGGCCAAGCTTGGTCTGAATGAAGACTTCGGGGCACGCCATCTGGCCGGTGCTCCGGAAGGACGCGGCCTGCACTGGCGCACTTTCACCGCTGCGCTCGATGAAATTTCGCTGACGGTCGAAGAGGAAGAGCGGGTCATCGCCGGTGCGGAAGCCGCTTTCCGGGCTGTGCATGCTTATGCGCAGCAGCGCCTCGTGTGAGATTTCGGCATAGCTTTGCGGCAGCTCATCTGAGAGTGCTTGGAATGCTGCGTGTGCATGGATGTTTGGCCGGGTTTTGGCACCCTCACGGCGTCACCCCGGACTTGATCCGGGGTCCAGCGCGATCAAGTCCTTGATCGCAAAAGACTCATTCCTCACGGCGCAGACGCGCCGTGGCTGGATGCCGGATCTAGTCCGGCATGACGGAGAAGAGCTTCCGGATTTTGTACGACGCTCCGCGACCGATGTAAGAGCCACCCATTCCCCGCAGATTGCGTTCGATATTTGCCGAATAAACAGGCAAATAATTTTATCGAATGATAAAATTTTTATCTTTTGGTAAAAATAATTCGCCTCCAAAATTTTATCCATTTGATAAAATTATTTTATTTGGTCTGGCACAGAACCTGCTACTCTTTTGCCAAGTCAGGAGACACCTGATGCAAAAAAGGGAACAGCAAGATGGAAGTTGGTGTTTTTATCCCGATCGGGAACAATGGTTGGCTGCTGTCAGAAAACGCGCCGCAATACAAACCGAGCTTCGACCTGAACAAGGCCATCACATTGAAGGCGGAGCAATATGGTTTCGACTTCGCTCTTTCGATGATCAAGCTGCGCGGCTTTGGCGGCAAGACCGAATTCTGGGACTATAATCTGGAATCCTTCACGCTGATGGCGGGCCTTGCCGCCGTCACCTCCAAGATCAAGCTGTTCGGCACGGCCGCTACGCTGGTCATGCCGCCGGCCATCGTTGCTCGCATGGCGACGACCATCGATTCCATTTCCGGCGGCCGTTTCGGCATCAATCTTATTACCGGCTGGCAGCGTCCGGAATATAGCCAGATGGGCCTTTGGCCGGGCGACGATTATTTCGGCGACCGCTACGAATATCTCGGCGAATATACCTCCATCTTGAAAGAGCTGCTGACGGAGGGCCAGTCGGACTACAAGGGCAAGTTCTTCCAGATGGACGATTGCCGCATGAAGCCGGTGCCGCAGGGCGACGTCAAACTCATCTGCGCCGGTTCCTCCAACTCCGGCATGGCGTTTTCGGCCAAGTTCGCCGATTACAGCTTCTGCTTCGGCGTTGGCGTCAATACGCCGAAGGCCTTCGCGCCCACCAATGAGCGGCTGCTGGCGGCAACGGAAAAGACCGGCCGCGAGGTTAAATCCGTCGTGCTGACGATGGTGCTCGCCGAGGAAAAATCCGAGGATGCCTGGGCGAAATGGGAGCATTATAAGGCAGGTGCGGATGAGGATGCGATCAAGTGGCTCGGCCTGCAAAGCGCTGTCGATACCAAATCCGGCTCCGACACCAATGTCCGCCACATGTCCAATCCCGTCTCGGCGGTCAACATCAACATGGGAACGCTGATCGGCTCCTATGAGGAAGTGGCGGCGATGCTGGACGAGATGAGCGAAGTGCCGGGAACGGGCGGCGTGATGCTGACCTTCGACGACTTCCTCGAAGGCGTCGAGAAATTCGGCAAATATGTGCAGCCGCTGATGAAGAGCCGCGCGCATGTTCAGGCTGCACTGGAGGCTGCGGAATGAGTGAAGCCGTTGTGGCGGGTTACAAGGGGCCGGAAAGCCGTTCGGAAAGCGTGACGCTTCCCGCAAGGCCGGAGCCGATCACCTTGAAGCCCAGCGAGACCGCCGTTGTCGTGGTCGACATGCAGAACGCCTATTCGACCGAGGGCGGTTATGTCGATCTGGCCGGTTTCGATATTTCCGGGGCCAAGGGCACTATTGCCAACATCAAAAAGACTCTGGATGCCGCGCGCGCGGCGGGCGTTCAGGTCATTTATTTCCAGAATGGCTGGGACAAGGATTATGTCGAGGCGGGCGGCCCGGGTTCGCCCAACTGGCACAAGTCCAATGCGCTGAAGACGATGCGCAAGAGGCCGGAGCTGCAGGGCCAGCTGCTGGCCAAGGGCACGTGGGACTATGCCATCGTCGACGAGCTGCAGCCGCAGCCCGGCGATATTCTGGTGCCGAAGACGCGTTACAGCGGTTTCTTCAACACCAATATGGACAGTGTTCTGCGCGCCCGCGGCATCCGCAATCTGGTCTTCGTCGGCATCGCCACCAATGTCTGCGTGGAAAGCTCGCTGCGCGACGCCTTCCATCTCGAATATTTCGGGGTGATGCTGGAGGATGCCACACATCATCTCGGGCCGGACTATATCCAGCAGGCGACGGTCTACAATGTCGAGAAATTTTTCGGCTGGGTCGCCACCGTCAATGATTTCTGCGGCGTCATTTCGCAGGCCGCACCCGTCAGCGCTTGATATCCAACCACAAGAGGAGAACGAAATGCCGAAGAAGATCGTCGTGCCCGCCGGCACCAGCAGACCCATCGCTCCCTTTTCGCCGGGAACCCTTGCCGATGGCGTGGTTTACGTTTCCGGTACGCTGCCTTTCGACAAGGACAATAATGTCGTGCATGTGGGCGACGCCAGCGCGCAGACCCGCCATGTTCTGGAGACCATCAAGTCCGTCATCGAGACCGCCGGCGGCACGATGGAGGATGTCACGATGAACCACATCTTCATCACCGACTGGGCGAATTACCAGGCCGTCAACACGGTCTATGCCGAATATTTCCCCGGCGACAAGCCGGCGCGTTATTGCATCCAGTGCGGCCTCGTGAAGCCCGACGCGCTGGTGGAAATCGCTACCGTCGCCCATATCGGCAAATAAGGCGAAACGGCAGATGATGCATTTCGAGGTTCATGGCCGGACTGATCCTGAGGCGCCCACAATCCTGCTGTCATCGGGACTGGGCGGATCGGGCGCCTATTGGACGCCGCAAATCGAAGCCCTTTCCGATCATTTCCGGATCGTCACCTACGACCATCGCGGAACCGGCAGGACCGGCGGCGAGATGCCGCTGGAGGGCGGCATATCGGCGATGGCGGATGATGTGCTGGAAATCGTCTCGGCGCTGAACCTCGAGAAATTCCACTTCATGGGTCATGCGCTTGGCGGTCTGATCGGACTCGATATCGCGCTGCGCCAACCCGGTCTCATCGACAGGCTCGTTCTTATCAATGCCTGGAGCAAGGCCGATCCGCATTCCGGGCGCTGCTTCGATGTGCGGATCGAGCTTCTGGAGAAATCCGGCGTCGAGGCTTTCGTCAAAGCCCAGCCGCTGTTTCTCTATCCGGCCGCGTGGATGTCGGACCATCAGGAGCGGCTGGCGCGGGACGATGCCCATGGCGTCGCGCATTTTCAGGGCAGGGCGAATGTGCTTCGACGCATCGCGGCGCTGAGGGCCTTCGATGTGGATACCCGCCTCGGTGAGATCGGCAATCCGGTTCTGGTGGTGGGCACGAAAGACGATCTGCTGGTGCCCTACACCCGCTCCCTGCGTCTCGCTGAGGGTTTGCCGCAGGGCGAACTCTGCCTTCTCGATTTCGGGGCGCATGCGGTCAATATTACCGAAGCTGACCTTTTCAACGCTCGGCTTTTGCAGTTTCTGCTACCGGCAACACGAACATTCTGACGGGATTTTTAAGACAATGACCACAGCACTCGACGACAAGGCACTTGCAGCACTTTTCACCGCGGCGCGCACCCATAATGGCTGGGCTGACAAGCCGGTCGGCGACGAGACGCTGAGAGAGCTTTACGATCTGACGAAGATGGGTCCGACCTCGGCCAATTGCTCGCCGGGGCGTTTCGTGTTCGTGCGCAGCCAGGAAGCGAAAGAAAAACTGCGGCCGGCGCTTTCGTCGGGCAATCTTGAAAAGACCATGGCAGCACCCGTCACCGTGATCGCCGCCATCGACCGCGAATTTTACGAGAAACTGCCGATGCTGTTTCCGCATGCCGATGCCCGTTCGTGGTTCACCTCCAGCCCGGCTGTGGCCGAGGAAACGGCTTTCCGCAATGCCACGCTGCAGGCGGGTTATCTCATCCTTGCAGCCCGCTCGTTGGGCCTGGATACCGGAGCGATGTCCGGTTTCGACAAAGGCAAGGTGGATACGGCGTTTTTCGCAGGCACGACGTGGAAGTCCAATTTCCTGATCAATCTCGGCTATGGCGATCCGTCGAAGCTTTTCGGACGGTTGCCCCGCCTTGGCTTCGAAGACGCCTGTGTGCTGGCTTGATGGCCTGTTAAGGAAGGATGGGTTAGATGCAGATGATGTCTCTTGAAAAGGAAGCGGATATGGAGACGAAGACTGCACAGCAGCGCAGCCTCGATTATAGAAACGCCATGGCGCGGCTCGGTGCGGCGGTCAATATCGTCACCACGGACGGGGCGGCAGGCCGTGCAGGCTTTGCAGCGACAGCGGTTTGCAGCGTTTCCGACAACCCGCCCACGCTTCTTATCTGCCTCAACCGCAATTCTTCCGCTTACAGGGTGGTGAAGGCCAATGGCGTCGTCTGCGTCAACACGCTCGCCGCCCATCACGAGGTGCTGAGCACGCTTTTCGGCGGCAAGACGCCGGCGGAAGAGCGTTTCGCCGCCGGGAGCTGGGGTGTGCTCGAAACCGGCGCGCCGGTTCTGGAGGACGCGCTTGTCTCTTTCGACTGCCGCATCCGCGAGGCGCATGACGGCGGCACGCATGATATTCTGATCTGCGATGTCGTCGATATGAAGATCAATGCGGGCGATGAGGCGCTGATGTATTTCAACCGGCGTTACCGGGTGCTTTGAGCGCGGTCTTTTGAAAGTTGGAAGTGGCGGCAGTCTATCGACAAAGTCCCGCGAAACGGTTCCGTTTGGCGCGGCCGTAGCATCCGCACACCGTCACCCCGGACTTGATCAGGGGTCTTACGCGATCAAGTCCTTGATCGCGTAAGACTCTTTTCACGGCGCAGACGCGCCGTGGCTGGATGCCGGATCAAGTCCGGCATGACGGACAAAACGTATCGTCGTTTCTCAGAAATTCGAAGGCGTTTCCGGCCTCCCGGAAACGCCCTTTTCATTTACTTGATCAGCGGCAGAAGATCGTTGATCGACTTCTTGGCGTCGCCGTAGAACATGCGGGTATTGTCCTTGTAGAACAGCGGGTTCTCGATACCGGAGTAACCCGTGCCCTGGCCGCGCTTGGAGACGATGACCAGTTTGGACTTCCACACTTCCAGAACCGGCATGCCGGCAATCGGCGAGTTCGGATCGTCCTGGGCGGCCGGATTGACGATGTCGTTGGAGCCGATGACGATGACGACGTCGGTATTGGGGAAGTCGTCGTTGATCTCGTCCATTTCCAGCACGATGTCGTAAGGCACCTTGGCCTCGGCCAGCAGCACGTTCATGTGGCCGGGAAGACGGCCTGCGACCGGGTGGATGGCGAAGCGCACGGTCTTGCCGTCAGCGCGCAGCTTGCGGGTCAGTTCGGAGACCGCCGCCTGCGCCTGCGCCACCGCCATGCCGTAGCCGGGAACGATGATGACGCTGTCGGCGTCATTCAGCGCTGCGGCCACGCCTTCGGCGTCGATCGCCACCTGCTCGCCCTCGATTTCCATCGCCGGACCCGTCGTACCGCCGAAGCCGCCGAGGATGACCGAGATGAAGGAGCGGTTCATCGCCTTGCACATGATGTAGGAGAGGATCGCACCCGAGGAGCCGACCAGCGCACCGGTGACGATCAGCAGATCGTTGCCGAGCGTGAAGCCGATGGCGGCGGCCGCCCAGCCGGAATAGCTGTTCAGCATCGAAACGACGACAGGCATGTCGGCGCCGCCGATGCCCATGATCAGATGATAACCGATGAAGAAGGCGGCCAGCGTCATCAGCACCAGCGTCCAAGCGCCGGCGCCGTTGCAATACATGATGAGCAGCACGAGCGACAGGATCGCAGCGCCGGCATTGAGCAGATGCCCGCCCGGCAGTTTCTTCGCCTTGCCGTCCACCTTGCCGGCAAGCTTGCCGAAGGCGACGACGGAGCCGGTGAAGGTGACCGACCGATGAAGACGCCAAGGAAGACCTCGACCTTCATGATCGCCAGTTCAACCGGCGTCTTGTGGGCGAGAATGGCGGAAAAGCCCGTCAACAGCGAACGCGCTGTCTCATCGAGCGAGGCGACATGCGCTTCCTCGATATGGGCGTTGAAGCCGATGAAGACGGCGGCAAGGCCGACGAAGGAGTGAAGGGCTGCAACAAGCTGCGGCATTTCGGTCATCTGCACGCGGCTTGCGACGAAATAGCCGAGAACGGAGCCGCCCGCCAGCATCAGCAGCACCACGAGCCACTGCCCGACGCCCTTGCTGATCTCAGGGCCGAAGACGGTGGCGACGATGGCGAGACCCATGCCGACAATGCCGTACCAGACGGCGCGTTTTGCGCTTTCCTGTCCGGAAAGGCCGCCAAGAGAAAGGATGAAAAGAACGGCTGCGGCAACATAGGCCGCGGAAACGATACCAATGGTCATTGAATGTCCCCTACACGGCTCAGGACTTCTGGAACATGGCGAGCATGCGCCGTGTCACGAGGAAACCGCCGACGATGTTGATCGTGGCGATCAGGACGGAAAGCGAGGCGAGGATCACCACCAGCCAGTTGCCGGAACCGATCTGCAGCAATGCGCCGATGATGACGATGCCGGAAATCGCGTTCGTCACGGCCATCAGCGGCGTGTGCAGCGAGTGGCTGACATTCCAGATGACCTGGAAACCGACGAAGCAGGCCAGAACGAAAACGATGAAATGGCTCATGAAGCTTGCCGGCGCGAAAGCGCCCACCAGAAGCAGGATCGCCGTGCCGATGGCGAGCAGGCCGACCTGGCTTTTCGTCTGCGCCTTGAAGTCCGCATGTTCCTTGGCGTGCTTTTCCTCAGGCGTAAGTTCTTTTGCTCTTTCCTTCGGCTTCTGCGCGGCAATCGCCTGAATTTTCGGCGGCGGCGGCGGGAAGGTAATTTCACCCTGATAGGTGACCGTCGCACCGCGGATGACATCGTCTTCCATGTTGTGAACCGGCTTGCCGTCCTTGGCGGGCGTCAGATCGGTCATCATGTGACGGATGTTGGTGGAATAGAGCGTCGAGGCCTGCGTGGCCATGCGGCTCGGGAAATCCGTGTAGCCGATGACGATGACGCCATTGTCGGAAACGACACGCTGGTCGGGAACCGTGAGATCGCAATTGCCGCCGCGCTCGGCGGCGAGGTCGATGATGACCGAACCCGGCTTCATCATCGCCACCATGTCGGCGAGCCACAGTTTCGGGGCGTCACGGCCCGGGATCAGCGCCGTGGTGATGACGATATCGATCTGCGGTGCAAGCTCGCGGAATTTTTCGAGTTGCTTCTCGCGGAATTCCGGCGAGGAGGGGGCGGCATAACCGCCGGTGGCGGCGCCGTCCTGCTGCTGATCGGCGAAATCGAGATAGACGAATTCCGCGCCCATGGATTCGATCTGTTCGGCCACTTCCGGGCGAACGTCGAAGGCATAAGTGATGGCGCCGAGCGATGTGGCCGTGCCGATGGCGGCAAGACCGGCAACGCCTGCGCCGATGACCAGAACTTTGGCGGGCGGCACCTTGCCGGCGGCGGTAACCTGGCCGGTGAAGAAGCGGCCGAAATTATTGCCGGCCTCGATGACCGCGCGATAACCGGCGATATTGGCCATGGAGGACAGGGCGTCCATTTTCTGGGCGCGGGAAATGCGCGGCACCATGTCCATGGCGATGACATTTGCGCCCTTTTCCTTCGCCTGCTCCAGAAGGTCCTTGTTCTGGGCGGGATAGAAGAACGAGATCAGCGTCTTGTCCGAAGACAGGCGATCAATCTCCGACGTTTCCGGCGGACGAACCTTGGCGATGATGTCGGAACCGGCGTAAAGCGCATCGGCGCTGTCGACGATGGTCACACCGGCTGCGCGATAGGCGTCGTCGGAAAAACCCGCCGCCTTGCCTGCACCGGTTTCAAGAATGCAATCATATCCGAGTTTCTGCAATGCCTGGGCGCTGTCGGGCGTCATGCCGACGCGCGCCTCGCCCTCATATAATTCCTTAGGTGTCCCGATTCTCAAAATGGCTCTCCCTCTGCCTGATAATATAGGGGGGTCATAACCTATTCAGGGGGGCTTTGTCTCCATATTGATTTTGTCTTGCCTGCGACGGAATGACAGCCCGCTGCGACAGTCTTGTTCGCTATGCGGACGTACCGCGCAATAAAAGAACCCGGCGCTGAAGCGCCGGGTTCCGAAAATGTCAAACAGGGGTATGGCTCAATCCATGGCGTGGATATCGCGATCCTTGGTTTCCGGCAGGAACAGCAGGCCAACGACCAGCGTGATGCCCGCGAAGATGATCGGGTACCAGAGGCCGTAATAGATGTCGCCCTTCGCCGCGCTCATCGCAAAGGCGGTGGCGGGCAGAAGACCGCCGAACCAGCCGTTACCGATGTGGTATGGCAGCGACATGCCGGAGTAGCGGATGCGGGTCGGGAACAGTTCGACCAGCAGGGCCGCGATCGGGCCGTAGACCATCGTCACGTAGATGACGAGGACGGTCAGGACTGCGATGATGACGACCCAGTTCACGGCGGCCGGATCGGCCACCATGGAGAAGGTGCCGCCGCCGGCTACGGTGTAGACGGCCATTTCCGCGGCACCTGCGGCTTCTGCCGGTGTCAGCAGCTTGTCCGCCACCAGCTTGTCGGTCGCGACCATCTTCTTGTCGGCAGCGCGAACGGCCTCGGCATTGAGGTTAAGCTCCGGGTTTGCGGCAATGAAGGCATCCAGTTTCGCGTCCGGCACCTGCGCCGCGCCGCGCACCAGCGGGTAGCCGCCATCGTGAAGCGCCATGTTGACCTGCTTCTGGAAGGCCTTGTCCTTGGCTGCCGCATCCGCGCCGGCGGCGGCCGCGTCGTAGCTGGCGATGGTCGCATCGCCGATCTTGATGCTGGCCGGCTGGCCGGCTGCTCCTGCAACCACGTCATAGGGAACGGAGTTGCGCGTCAGGAACGAGGTGGCGATATCGCAGGATGTGGTGAACTTCGCCGTGCCGGTCGGGTTGAATTGGAACTTGCAGTCGCCAGGGGCTGCGGTCACGGTGGCGCGAACGGTGGACTGGGCTTGTGCAAGCGCCGGGTTGCCGGCCCATGTCAGTGCCTTGAACAGCGGGAAGTAGGTCAGCATGGCAAGGATGAGACCGGCCATGATGATCGGCTTGCGGCCGATCTTGTCGGAAAGCCAGCCGAAGATGACGAAGAAGCTGGTGCCGAGGATGAGGGCCGCCGCTACCATGATGTTGGCGGACTGGCCGTCGACCTTCAGAATGCTCTGCAGGAAGAACAGCGCGTAGAACTGGCCCGTATACCAGACAACGGCCTGGCCGATGACGGCGCCGACAAGCGCGATGAGCGCGATCTTGGCGTTTTTCCACTGGCCGAAGGCTTCGCTGAGCGGCGCCTTGGATGTCTTGCCTTCTTCCTTCATCTTCTTGAAGGCGGGAGATTCGTTCATTTTCAGACGAATCCAGACCGATACGCCGAGCAGCAGAACGGAGACGAGGAAGGGAATGCGCCAGCCCCAGGCGGCGAAGGCTTCCTTGCCGAGTGCGAACTGCACGCCGAGAATGACCACCAGCGACAGGAACAGGCCGAGCGTCGCCGTCGTCTGGATCCATGAAGTGTAATAGCCCCTGCGGCCGTTCGGCGCGTGTTCGGCGACGTAAGTTGCCGCACCGCCATATTCACCGCCGAGCGCCAGGCCCTGCAGCATGCGCAGAACGATCAGGATGATCGGAGCGGCAATGCCGATCTGCGACGCGCCGGGCAGGACGCCGACGAGGAAGGTCGAAACGCCCATGATGAGGATGGTGATGAGGAAGGTATATTTGCGGCCGACAATGTCGCCCAGACGGCCGAATACCAGCGCGCCGAAGGGGCGCACGAGGAAGCCGGCGGCGAAGGCCAGCAGCGCAAAGATGTTGCGTGTCGTTTCCGGATATTGGCTGAAGAAGTTCGCGCCGATATAGATCGCGAGCGAGCCGTACAGATAAAAATCGTACCATTCGAAGACTGTTCCGAGAGAAGAGGCGAAAATCACCTTCTTCTCTTCACCCGTCATTGGACGGGCGGCGCCGCTCACGGCTGCAATATCTGCCATTGTCTGTCCTCCACAGATGTCCCAATTGGCGCATTGCGGAGCCCATCTCTCTCCTCCGGACTCCCCATAAGGGTGCAATGCGCGGAGTGTCAGAGTGACAGAAAATTAACTGCAATAAGAGCGATGCTTTCGGATTATGACTTTAGTCTAATGCAAGGCGTCCCGAAAATGTCGCGAAGCCGATTTGACGTCTTGCGCAAGGCGTCTCCAAACGCGCCTTTTTTCTTGACACAAACAAGAAACCTTCTAATAGCTTCTCGCGAAGAAGGAGCATCACCTTGCGTATGCATGTTGCAGACATGTTCGTCATGGAAGGACCGGCACAATCCGCCGGCGATGATCCGCGCCTTTCTCATTCTACCCGAATTACGGCCAAAACGACGATTAAAACCGTCTAACGTCTCTGGCCACCGCTCTCTCCCCGGTTTGGCTGGGGATCGAGGAAGCCGCGATCTGATGCGGGTTCCCACCTCACCAAAAAGAGGAGAGACAGAAAGAGAGCTTGATCATGGGTTTCAAAGTTGCAATTGCAGGCGCCACCGGCAACGTCGGTCGCGAAATGCTCAATATCCTGGCCGAACGCGGTTTCCCCGCCGATGAAGTCGTGCCGCTCGCTTCCGCCCGCTCGCAGGGCACGGAAGTCTCCTATGGCGACCGCACGCTGAAGGTCTCGAACCTCGAGAACTACGATTTTTCCGACACGGATATTTGCCTGATGTCGGCCGGCGGCGATGTTTCCAAGAAGTGGTCGCCGAAGATCGGCCAGCAGGGCTGCGTTGTCATCGACAACTCTTCCGCATGGCGCTACGATCAGGACGTTCCGCTGATCGTTCCGGAAGTGAATGCCGATGCAGTTGCGGGCTTCACCAAGAAGAACATCATCGCCAACCCCAATTGCTCCACGGCACAGCTCGTCGTCGCGCTGAAGCCGCTGCATGACTTCGCCAAGATCAAGCGCGTCGTCGTCTCCACCTACCAGTCGGTTTCCGGCGCCGGCAAGGAAGGCATGGACGAGCTGTTCCAGCAGACTCGCGCCGTCTTCGTGGCCGATCCGGTGGAAGCCAAGAAGTTCACCAAGCGCATCGCCTTCAACGTCATTCCGCATATCGATGTCTTCATGGAAGACGGCTACACCAAGGAAGAGTGGAAGGTTCTGGCCGAAACCAAGAAGATGCTCGATCCGAAGATCAAGGTAACCTGCACGGCCGTGCGCGTTCCGGTCTTCATCGGCCATTCGGAATCGGTCAATATCGAGTTCGAAAACGAGATCACCGCCGATCAGGCGCGTGACATCCTGCGCGAAGCGCCGGGTTGCCTCGTCATCGACAAGCGCGAAAACGGCGGCTACATCACCCCGGTTGAATCCGCCGGTGAGGACGCGACCTATATCTCGCGCATCCGCGAAGATGCGACGGTCGAAAACGGCCTCAACCTGTGGGTTGTTTCCGACAATCTGCGCAAGGGTGCGGCTCTCAACGCCGTCCAGATCGCCGAACTGTTGATCAATCGTGGTTTCATCAAGCCCCGCAAGGCGGCAGCCTGATCCACGATACGATTTTTTAAGGTTCGTTAAGTATAACCCGTCTGTTCTGTGTGGGGCAGGCGGGTTTCATAATTGGCGACGATCACGGCCAGTTTATTTGCAGGCCTTGCTGCCGAAAGGCAATTTAGGCCGCCAAAAGACAGTTTTGGCACCTGAATCATACAGTATTGACGGTTTGGTTCTCGGGAAAAATTCCCCCAAAGGATATCGAAGGCAGATTTTGATGCGGGCAATGAAGGTAATTCTGGCTGGTGTGGCCATGGTTTCGGTTCTGGCAGCGACGCCGGTTATGGCTGCGCAATGCGGCAACACTTCGGCGGGCTTCGATGCCTGGGTCGGCGCCTTCAAGCAGGAAGCGGCGGGCCGCGGCGTCAGCGCCTCGGTGCTCGACCGTGCTTTCTCCGGCGTCTCCTACAACCAGGCGACGATCCGCGCAGACCGCGGCCAGCACAGCTTCAAACTCTCCTTCGAACAGTTCATGCAGAAGCGTGGCGGTCAGACGATCATTTCGCGCGGCAAGACCATGAAGAAGAACAACGCTTCTCTCTTTGCTTCCATCGAGCGCGCCTATGGCGTGCCGGCCGGTCCGCTGCTCGCCATCTGGGGCATGGAAACCGGCTTTGGCGGCTTCATGGGCAACCAGCACACGCTTTCCGCCGTGGCGACGCTCTCCTTCGATTGCCGTCGTTCGGATTATTTCACCGAGCAGCTTTATGCGGCCCTCAAGCTCGTCGGCAGCGGTTCGCTGAACGTCAATGCCAAGGGTGCGGCCCATGGTGAAATCGGCCAGACGCAGTTCCTGCCGCTGAACGTCGTGCGTTACGGCGTTGATTTCGACCGCGACGGCCGTATCGATCTCGTCGGCTCGCGCGCCGATGCACTGGCCTCCACCGCGAACTTCCTTGTCGGCCATGGCTGGCAGCGTGGCGCCGGTTATCAGCAGGGACAGGCGAACTACGCCGCCATCCAGGGCTGGAACGCCGCAAGCGTCTACCAGCAGGCCATCGCCTTCATCGGCAAGGCGATTGACGGCCAATAAGGCCGCTTTCCACGGACTGAAATTTCACTTCCGTCATGCCGGTCCCCGGAACAAGCCCGAGGATGATCCGGCATCCAGCCACGGCGCGTCTGTGCCGTGGACAAGTCTTGCCCGATCAAGGGCTTGATCGCGCTGGACCCCGGATCAAGTCCGGGGTGACGAGGCTTTGAAAATCACAGATCCGGGCGACGAAAATCGCCCGTTTTGCTGTCCATCACCCACAATTCGCCGGTCGAAATATCGAACCATGCGCCGTGCAGCTTCACCTTGCCGGCGGTTTCCTGCGCCTTGACGAAGGGGAAGCCGCGCAGATTGGCGATGGAGTTGCGGATGGAAACCCGTTCCAGCGCGGTCTGGCGCTCGGAAGCGGTCATGACATCGTTGCTCTGGATCTGCTCGGCCGCGGACTTGACCATGTTCATCCATTTGCCGATGAAGTCGCCCGGCGACAGCGGTTCGAGATTGGGATCGAGCGCTGCCTGAATGCCGCCGCAGCGGCCGTGGCCCATGACGACGATATCCTTCACCTTCAGAACCTGAACGGCGTATTCGATGGCCGCCGAGGTGGCGTGGTACTGCCCGTCCGGCTCGAAGGGCGGCACCATGTTGGCGACGTTGCGGACAACGAAAAGCTCTCCCGGTCCGCAGTCGAAAATGGTTTCCGGCGCGGAGCGGGAGTCACAACAGGCAATGAACAGGGTCTGCGGTTTCTGTCCGGTGTCGGCCAGAACGCGGTATCTTTCGCGCTCGTCGACATAGCGGCCGCTCATGAAGTTCTTGTAGCCGTTGAGAAGGGTTTCCGGAAAATCTTTCATCTATCGCAGTACCGTTGTGGTTGGACCGAGATCAAGAGAAGAACTCGGTGCGTTGAAGACCAATCCTTTGGAGCATTTTCGCTTTTCTTCGAACCGCGAAACCGCTCCAACTCCTTTTTTGTCGCATTTCCGGACGGAAAACCGAGGGCCACTTTTCCTGGAAATGCTCTAGCCGCTATTTGCGCTTGCTGCGCGAAGGATGCAAGAGATGGCGCATCTGCACCATGGCCATGGGTGTGGAGAGACTTGAAGAGTCCGTCTCCAGCGTCAGTTCGTTCATGTCGCGTTTTTTGGTGCGGGCCAGAATTTCGAACACGCTGGCGGTTGCGAGCTGCAGCGCCTTTTCGTCATCCATGCCTTCCAGCAGGCGGGCGAGGAACAGCGCCGACATCAGGTCGCCGAGGCCGTTCGGCGCATTCTCAATGGCGCGGTGTTCGGCAAGCAGCGCGTGGCGGCCGCTGAGATAAAGATTGCCGGTGCCGCCCGTCATCATCGGCACGGCTGAGGTGACCAGCATTTTCGGCGGGCCGAGGGCGAGCGCGGCATCCATGATGGCATTGTTGGTCTCGAGCTCCGCGCCGCTCATCCATGCGAGTTCATAACGGTTCGGCGTGGCGACGGTGGCAAGCGGAATGAGGTGATCGCGGATGGCTTCTGCGGTCTCGAGCGGAATGTAAAGCCCGCCCAGATCGCCCATGACCGGGTCGCAGGCGTAAATCAGCGACGGGTTCTTTTCCTTCAGATTGCGGATCAGCCTTGCGACGGAGCGCACCTGTGCGGCACTGCCGAAATAACCGGTCAGAACAGCCTTGACCTCGCCGATCCATTTGGCGTTTTCGAGGTCGGTCATGGCCTTGTCGAAATCGTCGTCCTGAAAGCGCATGCGGGTGGAAGGGCCGTGGCCGGGATGCCAGGGCATGACGATGGTGGGAACCGCCCAGACGGGATAACCGAGTGTCTCCAGCGCAAAGACAGCGGCGCGATTGCCGACGGAACCACGCATGACATGGCTGGAAATGACGATGACGGCGCCCTGTGTATTTTCCTGCATCACGGCCTTCTTGCTTTCAAACGAGGCAGAAAGCCCGCAAGTGCACCCCGCCTTGCCACTGCCCAAAGATCAAGATGCGCTCTCATGACATATCGCAAGGCCGGTTTCCACCGTTAATCCCGCAAGGGTCTGTCCCGCAAAAGCATGGCGCGGTCAGGTTCTCTGTCTCTGCCAGCGCTACCTGCCTGTCATTGCGAGATTGCCGAAGTACTCTATAGTTGTACCATGCTCGATCTCGTCATTGCCTATTGGCCGCATATTCTTGCCGTTCTCTCGATTTTGATGGGAACCGTGGCGGCCGTGCATGCCACGATGACGAAGGAGGAGGTCCGCTCCGCGCTCGGTTGGGTCGGCGTCATCGTGCTGTCGCCCATCGTCGGCGCGGTCATCTATGCCATTGCCGGCATCAACCGCATTCGCCGGTCCAACATCACCCAGCAGCGGTCCTTCATGCAGGACGAAATCATGGATCGCGTGGCGCGTCTGGATGCCAGCGGCGAGACGATAGCCGCGCGTTTCGGACGCCGGTTCGAGGCGATGAAGACGCTGGGCGACCGGGTGACGCGCCATGCGCTGACGACCGGCAACGGCATCGAGCCGCTGGTGACGGGGGATGCCGCCTATGCCGCCATGCTGGAGGCCATCGACGAGGCGAAGCGGTCGATCATTCTCGAAACATATATTTTCGACAATGACCGGATCGGCGCCCGCTTTGTCGCGGCGCTCGAAAGGGCGAAGTTTCGCGGCGTGGAGGTGCGGGTGCTGGTGGATGCGGTGGGTGCGCGTTACTCGGTGCCGAGCATCCTGCCGACGCTCAGGGAAAAGGGCATCGTCTGCGATGTCTTCAACGGCAATGTCATCATGGGGCTGCGGCTGCCCTATGCCAATCTGCGCACCCACCGCAAAATCCTCGTGGTGGACGGGCGCATCGCGTTCAGCGGCGGCATGAATATTCGCGAGGGTTTTACTCAGGAATTCGGCGGCGAAAGCCAGTCGCACGATACGCATTTCAAGATCACCGGGCCGGTCGTATCGGATTTTTTCTCCATCGCGGCGGAGGACTGGCGCTTCACGACAAGGGAGCTTCTGGATGCGCCGGTCTGGGATATCGCCATCCCCGATGGCGTGCCGGGCTCGCAGATCGTCGCCCGCGTCTGCTCCTCCGGGCCGGACAAGAGCATCGAGACCAGTCACAAGATGCTGATGGGCGCGTTTTCCGTCGCGCGTTCCTCCATTCTCATCATGTCGCCCTATTTTCTCCCCGATCGGGAGCTTATTTCGGCGCTCATAACCGCAGCAAGGCGGGGAGTCGTGGTGGATATCATCGTGCCGAAAAGCAACAATCTGGTGCTTGTGGACAGGGCGATGACGGCGCAGTTCGACCAGATGCTGAAGAATTACTGCCGCATCTGGCGGGCGACGGGGGCTTTCAATCATTCCAAGCTTCTGGTGATCGACGGGCGCTGGAGCTACATTGGCTCTTCCAATCTCGATCCGCGTTCGCTGCGATTGAACTTTGAGATCGATCTCGAAGTTATGGATGAGGAATTCGCCGCGACAATCGGCGAGCGCATCCGGGATGCACGGGCAACCGCCTTGCCCGTGCGGCTCAGCGAACTGAATGCGCGGCCATTCGTTGTCCGTTTTGTGGAGCGTGTCCTGTGGCTCGCTTCGCCTTATCTTTAGAGTGCGGTGCGTCCGGCAGGGCGCTGCGCGAGACCGGAGGCATCGACGCGTGAAAAAGAACGGTTTGCTGGATGATGAAAAAACGGCTTTGACGAAAAACACCAGCCTGTCCGCCTTCGTCATGCAGTCGCTGCGCGACCGCCGCCAGCGCCAGAATACGGCGCCAGCGACGAAAGATCATTCCTTCCCCGTCATCGCCTCCTACAATGTGCATAAATGCGTCGGCCGCGACCGCAAGTTCGATCCCGATCGCACCAGCCGCGTCATTCAGGAAATCGGCGCTGACATCATCGCCCTCCAGGAAGCGGACAGCCGTTTCGGCGAGCGCACCGGCCTGCTCGATCTCGCACGGCTGGAGCGGGAAAGCGGCCTCATTCCCGTGCCCGTGCAGGCCGGCGTGAAGGCGCATGGCTGGCACGGCAATGTCGTGCTGTTCAAGGAAGGGGCGGTGAGGGATGTGCATACGCTGAAATTGCCGGGGCTGGAGCCGCGCGGCGCGCTCGTCGTGGAGCTGGATCTGAAACGCGGCGGCACGCTGCGGGTCATCGCCGCCCATTTCGGGCTTCTCAGACATTCCCGCGCCCAGCAGGCGAAAGCATTGATCGGCCTTCTGGAAGCACGCAACGAATGCGCGACCATCCTCATGGGAGACCTGAACGAATGGCGTCTCGGCAACGGGTCGTCGCTCAATACGTTCCGGGATGCTTTCGGCGCTTTGCCGCCGGCGGTGCCGAGTTTTCCGTCCAACCTGCCGGTGCTCGCGCTCGACAGGATCATCGCCAATCGTGAAGGGCTGATCGAGCAGGTGGAGGCGCATGACAGCGCGCTGGCGCGCATCGCCTCGGATCATCTGCCGTTGAAGGCGGCGGTGCGGACCGACCTGCTTCCGGTCTGATACCGTTGCGGATGATATGCCGCAAGCAGGAGACCGGAGCCGAGCAGTGGGAAGTCGTTACGCTGCCGTCAGATGGCTGCGCGAACGGGCTTCCAGCAACGATGTGCGAATGGCTTCCATCAGCCGCTCACGGTTGTTTCTGGTCTTGCTTCTGTCCAGGTTCTGCGCGGAAAGCGCCAGATCCAGACCTTCATGCATCACTATCGAATAGGCAACGGTCGTTGCCCAGTTTTCGTATTCCTGCTCCATCGTGCAGCCCCTGAACTAAATCATTTAGTCCGAATCACCCTGTTCTTGAGAATTTACCACAAAATACAAAGCATAAAATAGCATCGTTTCTTGCTGATCCGTCGAGTTGGTTTGGATATATTGATTTTTGGCAGGTTCAATGCGGAACAATATAGGCGATTTTCCCGCTTAAGCATTTGAAACTGATTCTATTTCAGTGAAGTCGCATAGACATTTCCAGCCATAAAAAACGCCGCGCATCGAGGGATGCGCGGCGGGCTTGCTTCGAAGGTGGCGGTGGATGGGAGTGCGGTCTCAGCCGGCCTTTTCGAGCTTGTAGTCCGAATTGGCCGGTTCTTCCTGCTTGTGCTGGATGAGCGGACGATTGCCCGCCAGCCTGCGCACCAGCACGTAGAAGACCGGTGTCATGAAGATGCCGAAGAACGTTACGCCGATCATGCCGGAGAACACCGCGACACCCATGGCCGCACGCATTTCCGCACCTGCGCCGGTGGAGACGACCAGCGGCACCACGCCCATGATGAAGGCGAGCGAGGTCATCAGGATCGGGCGCAGGCGAAGCCGGCTTGCCTCGATGGCCGCCTGAAGCGGCGTTCGTCCCTCGAATTCCAGCTCCCGGGCGAATTCCACGATCAGGATCGCGTTTTTCGCCGAGAGGCCGACAAGGACGACAAGGCCGATCTGCGTAAAGATGTTGTTATCCCCTCCCGTCAACCAGACGCCCGTGAGGGCCGCAAGCACACCGAGCGGGACGATCAGGATGATCGCAATCGGCAAGGTGAGGCTTTCATATTGCGCGGCGAGCACGAGATAGACGAGCAGCAGCGCCAAGGGGAAGACCACGATGCTGGAATTGCCGGCCAGAATCTGCTGGTAGGTCAGGTCCGTCCATTCGTAGTCGACACCTGCGGGCAGGGTTTCGGCAAGGATTTTTTCAATCGCCGCCTGCGCCTGTCCCGAGGAGAAGCCCGGCGCCGGACCGCCGTTGATATCGGCCGCAAGGAAGCCGTTATAACGGTTGGTGCGCTCCGGCCCCGTCGTCGCATTTACCTTCAAGAGCGTCGACAGCGGGATCATTTGACCCGATGCGGAGCGAACCTTCAGGCGACCGATATCTTCGGCGTGGGCGCGGAACTGGGAATCCGCCTGGACCCGCACGCTGTATGTCCGTCCGAAGGCATTGAAGTCGTTGACATAGAGCGAGCCGAGATAGATCTGCAGCGTCTGGAAGACGTCGCTGACGGAGACACCCAGCTGTTCCGCCTTGGCGCGGTCGAGATCGGCGAAGAGCTGCGGCACGTTGATCTGATAGCTGGAGAAGATGCCCGCAAGTTCCGGCGTCTGATACGCCTTGCCGATCACTGCCTTCGTCGCTTCATCCAGCGTCTGATAGCCGTAGCCGGCGCGGTCTTCGATCTGCAGCTTGAAGCCGCCCGTCTGGCCGAGACCGTTTACCGGCGGCGGCGGGAACATGGCGATGAAGGCATCCTGAATGCCCGCATATTTCTGGTTCAGCTGCATGGCGATGGCGCCGCCGGACAGTTCCGGTGTCTTGCGCTTTTCGAAGTCATCGAGAACCGCAAAGACGATGCCGGAATTGGAGCCGATGGTGAAGCCGTTGATCGACAGGCCCGGGAAGGCGATGGCGTGGCTGACGCCGGGTGTTTCGAGCGCGATGTCGCTCATCCGCTTGATGACGCTTTCCGTGCGGTCGAGCGTTGCGCCGTCCGGAAGCTGGGCGAAGCCGATCAGGTACTGCTTGTCCTGCGCCGGCACGAAGCCGCTCGGGACGGTGGTGAACATGCCGTAGGTGGCGGCCACCAGCGCCATATAGACCATCATGACAAGGCTCTTGCGCGTTACCAGCCCGCCCACGGTTTTGCCGTAGCCGTTGGAGGCTGCGCCGAAGGCGCGGTTAAAGCCGCGGAAGAACCAGCCGAGAATCTTGTCCATGAAGCGGGTCAACCAGTCTTTCGGTGCGCCGTGCTCCTTCAGCAGCAGGGCTGCAAGAGCGGGCGACAGCGTCAGTGAGTTGATCGCCGAAATGACGGTGGAGATGGCGATGGTCAGTGCGAACTGCCGGTAGAACTGGCCTGACAGGCCAGAGATGAAGGCAAGCGGCACGAAGACGGCGACCAGAACCAGCGCAATCGCGATGATCGGGCCGGAGACTTCGCGCATCGCCTTATAGGTGGCGTCACGCGGCGAGAGCCCGTTTTCGATGTTTCGTTCGACGTTTTCGACGACCACGATCGCGTCATCCACCACGATGCCGATGGCGAGCACGAGCCCGAACAGCGTCAACGCGTTGATGGAAAACCCGAAGGCATACATGACGGCGAAGGTGCCGATGATCGAGACCGGAACGGCGATCAGCGGAATGATCGAGGCGCGCCAGGTCTGCAGGAAGAGGATGACGACAAGCACCACGAGGCCAACGGCCTCGAGGAGTGTATCGACAACCTTTTCGATGGAGGAGCGCACGAATTTCGTCGTGTCGTAGACGATTTCGTATTTCACACCGTCAGGCATTGCCAGCTGCAGATTGTCCATCGTGGCGCGGACATTGTCGGCGATTTCGATGGCGTTGGAGCCGGGGGCCTGAAGCACCGCGACAGCCACGGCAGGTTCGCCGTCGAGCAGCGAGCGCAGCGTGTAATCGGCCGCGCCGAGTTCGATGCGGGCGACATCGCGCAGGCGGGTGATTTCACCGTTGGCGCCGCTCTTGACGATGATGTTGCCGAATTCCTCCGGCGTCGTCAGACGGCCCTGGGCATTGACGTTGAGCTGCAGGTCGACGCCGTTCGGGCTTGGGGAAGCGCCGATGACGCCGGCTGCGGCCTGAACGTTCTGCTGGCGGATGGCGTCGGAAACGTCGCTGGCTGCCAGATCATGCTCGGCCACCTTCTGCGGGTCGAGCCAGACGCGCATGGAATAGTCGCCTGCGCCGAAGACCTGCACCTGGCCGACACCTTCGATGCGGGCGAGGCGATCCTTGACGTTCAGCGTCGCATAGTTGCGCAGATAGGTGATGTCATAGGCGTCGGTCTTCGAGACGAGGTTGACGACCATGATGAAGTCGGGCGAGCTCTTGACGGTGGTGATGCCGAGTGCGCGCACTTCCGCCGGCAGGCGCGGTTCGGCCTGCGACACGCGGTTCTGCACCAGCTGCTGCGCCTTGTCAGGGTCGGTGCCGAGCTTGAAGGTCACGGTCAGCGTCAGCACGCCGTCAGACGTCGCCTGGCTGCCCATATAGAGCATGTCCTCGACGCCGTTGATCTGTTCTTCCAGCGGTGTCGCGACGGTTTCGGCAATAACGGTCGGGTTCGCACCGGGATAGGTGGCGCGGACAACGACGGATGGCGGAACGACTTCGGGATATTCCGAAATCGGCAGGGCGCGCATGCCGAGTAGGCCTGCCACCACAATCAGGATCGACAGAACGCCGGCGAATACCGGCCTGTCGACAAAAAATCTGGAAATATTCATATCCAGTCCCTCTCCGGGTCTTTGGGAATGCGAAGGCCGTTCCGGCGGCAATCCTGCCGCCGGTGAAGGCCGGTTCTGTCTGAAGGGGCGTCTCGCGAAAGCGCGGGACGCTTGCTGATCAAAGAGGCGGGTTACTGCGAAGCAGCAACCTTGTCTTCCGCCTGCGGTGCGATGGTCGCGCCGGGGCGAATGCGCTGCAGACCGTTGACGACGATCGTATCACCGGCGGCGAGGCCGCTTTCGATGATGCGCTGGCCATCGGCCGGTGCGCCCGGCTTGATCTGGCGGTAGCTCACCTTGTTTTCGGCATCGACCACGAAGACGAAACGCTTGTCCTGATCCGTGCCGATGGCCCGGTCGCTGATGACGATGCGGTTCTCCGGCTTCGGTTCACCCATGCGTACCCGCACGAACTGGCCCGGAATGAGCCTGCCGTCCGGATTTTCGAAGACGGCGCGGACACCGATGGTGCCGCTTGCCGAATCCACCTGGTTGTCGATCAGGTGCAGCGTGCCCTTGATCGGCGTGCCTTCATCCGAAAGCGTGCCGATTTCCACCGGGATCTGTTCGAGGGCGGGCAGGGCGCCGTCCGTCTGCGGCAGTTCGGCAAGCGCCTTGGCCACGACGCCTTCGCTGGCGTTGAAGCTGGCATAGATCGGGTTGACCGATACCAGTGTCGTGAGCGCCGGCGAGGTCGAGCCGGCGGCGACGAGGTTGCCGGCGGTGATTTCGATGCGGCCGACGCGGCCGGAAACCGGGGCGAGGATTTCGGTATAACCGAGATCGAGCTGAGCCGTGGTCAGGGCTGCGCGGGCGGCGCGAAGCTGGGCTTCGGCATCCGCAAACGAGCTTTGCCGCTGGTCGAGATCGCTCTGGGAGATGGTGCGGTTATCGGAAAGCCTGCGGCCACGGTCGAGTTCGGTCTTCGCAAGGCTGACCTTGGCTTCGGCCGAAGCGACCTGTCCTTCAGCTCCCGCAACGGCGGCCTGATAAGGGGCCGGGTCGATGGTGAAGAGAGGATCGCCTTCCTTCACCAGCGCGCCTTCGCGGAAATGTACGGCCTTGATCTGGCCGGCGACGCGGGAGCGGATCTGCACCCGGTCAACGGCTTCGAGACGGCCGGAAAACTCTTCCCAGCGCATGACGTCGCGGCTTTCCACCTTGGCGACGGTGACCGGGATTGCCGGCGTTTCGGCAGGCGTGGAGGCGGCCGTTGCATCGCGGCTGGTGGGGAGGTCGAAAAACAGTGCTGCTGCTGCAACGGACATGGCAAGTCCGATGCCGGCACCCGTCAGGGCCCGGCGCTTTGTGTTCAGCGTCATGGGTTTCTCCTTGGCTCCCGATCAGGAGCCGGTCAGTTTCTTTATCTCTTTGCTTTTTCGCATTTCCGGACAGGAAACCGGGGTCCACTTTTCCTGGAAATGCTCAAACTCTTTAGTTCTGTCGCATTTCCGGACGGAAAACCGGTGGCCACTTTTCCTGGAAATGCTCTCGATGCGGTATTCAGTGTTTCAACTGGTCAACGAAGGTCTTGAACTCCGAACAGACGGATGAGACCCATCCGCCGCCCTCTCCTTGATAAAGCCCCGTCCAGCCGACGCCGGCGGGGAAAACATGCTGCCGGACGCTGACACCGGAGGCGATGAGGCGGTCTGCATAATTGACCGTTTCGTCGCGCAGAGGGTCGTCCTCGGCAGTAAAGATCAGCGCCGGCGCCACCCGGTTCAGCCGCGTACACTGGCAGGGCGCGGCATAGGGGTGGAAAAACCCGCACGCCTTGGCAAGGTAATGGCTCCAGCCATCGGCCCAGCGCTGGCGCATGCCGATCCTGTCCGCGTCGCGGAAGGATTCCGTCGTCATCATCGGGTCGATCATGGGCGACAGAAGAATCTGGCCTGCGAGTTTGCCCGGCATGCGGTCACGGGCCTTCAAGGCAAGCCCCGCCGCCACATTGCCGCCAGCCTCTTCGCCGGCCACGAACAGCAGCGATTTCGCGCCGCCATAATGCTTGCGGTCCCGGCTCAGATGATCGAGCGCCTCATAGGCGCAGTCGATGACCATCGGAAACTCGTTGCCGGACGGCTTGCTGTAGTCGGCTTCCACGACCACTGCGCCGCTTTCCGCAAGCGCGCGGGCCACCGGAAGCTCGGGGCAATTGCCGCCCGGCTCAAGGCCGGGTTCTAGAAACGATCCGCCGCGCAGATAAAGCACGACAGGCGGATGGCTGCAGAGGCAGGAACCTTCATAACGGCGCACGGAGAGCTTCGACGCGGACGTCTCGCTACCCATATTTTCCCAATGCGCGTTCATGACTCCAGATCCTTTGCGCCGCCACTTAAAGCGTGTTGCGATCCTTCGGATACGCTCCTGCGCTTTAAGTTTTTATCTTGCCGCATGTCGTCACCGCAAAACCGCAACGCACTTTTGCGCGACATGCTTGAAGGCGGATCATATTGCAAAATCTGAAATCCATATTATTGTTCGGATCGAAACGATCAAGCATGCAAATTTGAAAACACTATTCCGAAATCACGGATAATCATATCTCCGAGGCAGTGAATGGATCAGCTCTCCGCCATGCGGGTTTTTACGCGGGTCGTGGAAACCGGCAATTTCAGCCGCGCCGCCACCGCGCTGAACATGCCGAAAACCACTGTTACCAATATGGTGCAGGCGCTGGAGGCGCATTTGCACACCACACTTCTCAACCGCACCACGCGCCGGGTGATGCTGACAACGGACGGCGCTCTCTATTATGAGCGGGCCTCACAGATTTTGTCGGAAATCGAAGAACTTGACGGCAGCATGTCCAGCGCTCAGGTTCAGCCCTCCGGCCGGTTGCGGGTGGAAATGGCCGGTGTCTTCGCGGACCTCGTGGTTATCCCACATCTTTGCGAATTTTACCAGCGTTATCCGCAAATCCGTCTCGATCTCGGTGTCGGTGACCGTCTGGTCGATTATATCGCGGAGAATGTCGACTGTGCGCTGCGGGTCGGTGTGCTGCGCGATCAGTCGCTGATTGCCCGTAAAGTGGGCGAACTCCGGTTCGAGACATTCGCCTCGCCGTCCTACATCGAAAATTTCGGCATGCCGCAAGAACCGGAGGATCTGGAGAAGGAGCATTATTCGGTGGGTTACCTCAATGCCACCACCGGCCAGATCATGCCGGCTTCCTTCGACAATGGCGTGCGCAGCGTCGAGCTGACCCCGAATTATGTCGTCTCGGTCAATGACAGCCGCACCTATCTCAATGCTGCGCTGGCCGGCATGGGCATCGTGCAGCTTCCCGTCTTCATGGTGAAGGATGCGCTTTCGCGGGGAGAACTGGTGCCGGTGCTTTCCGAATGGCGGCGCGAGGCCATGCCGATCTATGTGGTCTATCCGCAGACCCGGCATGTAACCAACAAGGTCCGCGTTTTTGTCGACTGGCTGGCCAAGCTGGTGCACGGTCTGGTGTGAGGCGACCAGTCACCGCCCGACCCTTGCCGCGACAAAATCGATGAAGGCGCGCACGCGGGCGGCCAGGTGTTCGTGGCCGGCATAAACCGCGTGGATCACTTCCATCTCCTCGGCATTGTAGTCTTCCAGCACCGGCACGAGCAGGCCCGCCTCGATATCCGGCTCGATATGAAATTCGCCGACCCTTCCCAGCCCCAAGCCCGTCAGGCAGAGCCTTCGCATGGCCATGCCGCTGTTGACCGAGACATTGCCCGTTACGGGCAGTCGGTAGACCTCCGTAGAACCGGGGTTGCGAAACGGCCATTCGTTGAGGCTGCGGCTGAAATTGAAGCTGAAGCAATTGTGCCGCGCCAGATCCTGCGGTGTTTCCGGCATGCCGTGTCGTTCGATATAGGCGGGGGAGGCGACGATGACGCGACGGACTTCCTTCAGCTTTCTCGCCTTCAGGGATGAATCTCCCATCGCGCCCGAGCGGATGGCGATATCGGTGCGTTCCTCGATCAGGCTGATGACGCCGTCGGTCAGCGAGATATCCAGCTCGATTTCCGGATAAAGCGACAGGAATTCCGGCGCAAGCGGCAGGAGATAACGTTCGCCGAAGCCCAGCGTGGCGTTGACGCGCAAAAGGCCGCGCGGCACCACCTTGCCGCCGCTCGCCACGATCTGCTCGGTCTCGGCTATGTCGGCGAGAATGCGCCTTGCCCGCGCAAGATAGACTTCGCCCTCCGGTGTGAGCGTGACAAGCCGGGTGGAGCGGGCAAGCAGCCGGGTGCCGAGGCGGTCTTCGATACGTGTGACAAGCTTGCTCACCGCCGAGGGTGAAAGCTTCAGCCTGCGCCCGGCGGCGGAAAAACTGCCGAGTTCGGCCGCCGCCACGAAGACTTCCATTTCTCCGGCCCGATTGTCCATCGCCGCACCACCTGTGAAATCAATTCAAAGGTATTTATCCGACCTTGCCGATTATCATGCAAGTCCCCTTCGCCCATATTGCGTCCATAGATTTGATCCAACCGGACAGCATCGCTGTCCAAACGATGCAAGCCGACAGCATCGCTGTCCAAATGATCCAACCGGACGGCGTTGCTGTCCAGAACGCCCGCGATCCCGCTCCGGGCGAAGAGGTATTTGTCATGCCATTGGCCATATTTGCCTTGACGATCGCGGCCTATGCGATCGGCACCACGGAGTTTGTGATTGTCGGCCTTCTGCCGACGGTCGCGACCGATCTTCACATCACCCTGCCGCTTGCCGGCCTCATCGTCAGCGTTTATGCGCTGGGCGTTACCTTCGGTGCGCCGATCCTGACGGCGCTGACCGGCAGGATCGAGAGAAAGCCGCTGCTGCTCGGCCTGATGGCCCTGTTCGTCATCGGCAACAGCGCGGCGGCCCTGTCGCCCAGCTATGAGATGCTGCTTGTCGCCCGCGTCATCGCCGCCTTCGCCCATGGCGTCTTCTTCTCGGTCGGCTCCACCATCGCCGCCGATCTCGTGCCGGAAAATCGTCGCGCCTCGGCCATTGCCATGATGTTCATGGGGCTGACGGTCGCCATCGTCACCGGCGTTCCGCTCGGCACCTATATCGGGCAGGTCTTCGGCTGGCGTGCGACCTTCTGGGTCGTTGCCGCCCTTGGCGTCATCGCCTTCTTCGGCATTGCCACGCTTCTGCCGAACACGCTCAAGAAGGCGCCGCCGGCGAGCCTCTTCGATCAGGTCCGTGTTCTCGGCTCCGGTCGCCTGCTCATCGTTTTCGCCATGACCGCGCTCGGCTACGGCGGCACCTTCGTCGCCTTCACCTTCCTTGCGCCGATCCTGCAGGATGTCACCGGCTTTTCGGAAAAAAGCGTCAGCCTGATCCTCGTGCTTTATGGCATCGCCATTGCAGCCGGCAATATCGGCGGCGGCAGGATCGCCAACCACAACCCGGCCAGGGCGCTGATCGGCCTCTTCCTGGCGCAGGCCATCGTGCTGCTCGTCTTTTCCTTCACCGCCTTCTCGCCGGTGCTGACGCTCATCACGCTTGCCGCGCTCGGTTTCCTGTCCTTCGCCAATGTTCCCGGCCTGCAGCTTTATGTGGTGCAGCTTGCCAAGGAACATCGCCCCGGCGCTGTCGATGTCGCCTCGGCGCTCAACATCGCCGCCTTCAACCTCGGCATCGCCATTGGCGCATGGCTTGGCGGTCTGGTGGTGGAATCGCCGATGGGTCTTGCCGCAACCCCGTGGGTCGGCGCCATTCTCGTCGCCGTGGCCCTGCTCTTGACCCTCTGGAGCAGCACGCTCGACCGCCGCGCCGCGCTGACCCTGAAAACCGCCTGAACTTTTCATAAAATTCCCGGCCGCTCCCAAGTCGGCCGGGCCACTTCAAAGGAGAAAATATATGTTTGATGTCACCGCAAATGGCGCTTCGATCCCGGCGCTGGGTTTCGGCACGTTTCGTATTCCCGGTGCCGATGTGCTGCGCATCGTTCCCCATGCGCTGAAAGCCGGTTTCCGCCATATCGATACCGCCCAGATCTACGGCAACGAAGCTGAAGTCGGCGAAGCTATCGCTGCCTCGGGTGTGGCCCGGA
Source organism: Agrobacterium sp. LY4 (assembly GCF_001526585.1). Taxonomy (NCBI): domain Bacteria; kingdom Pseudomonadati; phylum Pseudomonadota; class Alphaproteobacteria; order Hyphomicrobiales; family Rhizobiaceae; genus Agrobacterium; species Agrobacterium sp. LY4. Next base: position 86,455 of record NZ_ASYA01000016.1, read on the forward strand.
GCGACGTGTTTCTGACCACCAAGGTCTGGGTCGAGAACTACAGGCACGATGCCTTTCTCGCCTCCGTGGATGAGAGCCTGAAAAAGCTGAAGACCGATTATGTCGACCTGCTGCTGCTGCATTGGCCGAACGAGGCGGTTTCGCTTTCCGAACAGATCGGCGCACTGAACGCGGTGAAGGAAGCGGGCAAGGTTCGCCATATCGGCGTTTCCAATTTCAGCACGGCGCTGATGGCCGAGGCGGTGAAGCTGTCCAAGGCCCCGATCGTGACCAACCAGATCGAATACCACCCCTATATCGATCAGGACGTGGTTATCGCCGCGGCAAAGGCCGCCGGCATGTCGGTGACGGGTTATTACGGCATGGCCGACGGCAAAGTGTTTAACGATCCGGTGCTGAAGGAAATCGCCGCAGGCCGTGGCAAGTCGGTGGCGCAGGTGGTGCTGCGCTGGCTCGTGCAGCAGCAGGGTGTCATCGCACTGTCGAAAACGGTCAGCGAAGCCCGCGTCGATGAAAATCTCGCCATCTTCGATTTCGAGCTTTCCACCGATGAAATGGCGGCGATCCGCGCGCTTGCCATGCCGGGTGGCCGCATCGTTTCGCCGGAAGGGCTTGCACCCGTCTGGGACAAGGCTGCCTGACAATTAGGACCGGGGAGGGAACGCCCTTCCCGGTTTGCCCATGCGTGGGAAATCCTCGCGCATTTCGCGCGGCGATGCGCGTCACAGCCCATGGAAACGTCGCGTTTCACATCGGGTGCAGTGAAGATTTATCCGCCTGTTCTGGAAATTTGGAGCGGGCGAAGGGATTTGAACCCTCGACCCCAACCTTGGCAAGGTTGTGCTCTACCCCTGAGCTACACCCGCTCAAATCCACCGGTCCGGGGTAGTTCGCTGAACCGTGGGCCGCCGAAGCGGCGACGGGTGCTATATCGCTCAATCGTTTTTGGAATGCAACAGTTTCTTTTGCGGTTTCGGTGGAAATCCGCCTGTGCGCGGATTTATCTGAAATCTGGCGGCCATCACGGGCTGAAGCGCAGGGAATTTCCGCTGAAGATATTGTTTCAGCTGGTTTTATCTCCCTGTCACGGGAGTGGCGGCCGGCGGGAAGGCCAGAAAATAACCTATTTACATTTGGTTAAAATCTGATTCGACAAGTGATTCGTTCGGGTGTACAAATTTCCTGTCCACGAAAAAATCGAAACGATATTGGGAACGATACTTGGCATATCATCATCGGGAGGATGAGCCTTGTCGTACGCAGCTTTTGAAAGAGTTGGCGCACAATTGTCGCCAGAGCAGATCACCGATCTACAGAATATTTTCGATGGCGTATGTTTCGAGTGCCTTCAAGATCGCAGCAGCCATGTTGCCAATGAGTGCGCAGCGGTTTTGATCCGAAGCGCCCAGCGCGGCATTCTCGACCATGAAATGTTGCGCGATATAGGGCTTGCGGTCTTACGTCGGCATTGATTGCGCCATTCCGTTAAAAAAAAAGCGCCCGGGTGTCTCGGGCGCTTTGCTGTTTGGGCAGGCGAGAGCCGTTTTCCGCTCAGCTCTTTTCCTGCACATGCGCTTCGAGGAACCAGAGCGACTTGTCGAGATCGCGCGAGGCGGCGGTGAAGATATCCGCCGTCGTCGGGTCGCCCGCCTCGTCGGAATCGTCGATTGCCTTGCGGATCATGTTCGCGACTTCGCCATAACGCTCGATCAGTTCGTCGAGATGGTCGTGGATTTTGTAGATATCGGTCGGATAGGCCTTGAGCTTCGTCGTCGAGGAAACCGATTGCAGGCTGCCGAGCGCCGTGCCGCCAAGCTGGACCACACGTTCGGCGATGGTGTCGCCGTGATTGTCGAGCTGGGTGCGGAAAGTGTCGAGAAGTTCATGCACGGCGATGAATTGTGGGCCCTTGAGGTTCCAGTGCGCCTGCTTGGTGATAAGCGCAAGGTCGATCACCGAGGCCAGCGATTCGTTCAGAATGCCGATCACGGTCGACTTGGCGTTGGAAGGCAGGTCGTTCTTCGTCTTGTGCGTCTTCATCGATGTCTCCTGAAGTTGCGGACGGAATGCCGCTTTGGAAAAGTCCGTCGTTTAACGTCCGGGCCTGTGGCCCTGTTCCATGCTAAGCACCGGGACAGCAAAAATCCTGCACAATCATCATGTCATTCGTAAAACAGGCAGATGCGCCGGCCGTCTATTTCATTGACGCGGATCGGCATGTCGTAGATCTCCTTGAGGACGTCCGGACGGATGATCTGTTCCGCCGGCCCCTGATGGCAGATGCGGCCTTCGCGCATGGCGATGATGGTGTCTGAATACCAGGAGGCGAAGTTGATGTCGTGCAGCACCAGAACCACGGTCTTCTTCAGCTCGTCGGCGGCCTTGCGCATGATCTTCATCATGCTGGAGGCGTGTTTCATGTCGAGGTTGTTGAGCGGTTCGTCGAGCAGCACGTAATCTGTATCCTGGCACAGCACCATGGCCACGAAGGCGCGCTGGCGCTGGCCGCCGGAAAGCTCGTCCAGAAACCGGCCGGCAAGGGCTTCGAGATGCAGATATTCCAGCGCCCGGTCGATATGGACCTTGTCTTCGATGGTGGGGCGGCCCTTGGAATAGGGGTAACGGCCGAAACCGACGAGATCGCGCACTGTCAGGCGTGAGGAGATGTGGTTGTCCTGCCGCAATATGGAGAGCCGCTTTGCCAGCGTGTCGGAAGGGGTTTTCGTGACATCCAGCCCGTCGACGGTCACCGTTCCGGCATCCATCGACATCAGCCTTGCGACGATGGAAAGCAGGGTCGATTTTCCCGCACCATTCGGCCCGATGATGGAGGTGACGCCGCCTGCCGGAATGGAGACGGAGACGCCATCGACGACGAGGCTGTCGCCATAGGATTTGCTGATCTGACTGGCGATGATCATCGCGCACCCCGCTTCAAAATAAGACCGATAAAGACGATGCCGCCGAGAAATTCGATGATGATCGAGAGCGCCGTATCGAAGGCGAAGACCCGCTCCAGCACCACCTGGCCGCCAACGAGGCAGATCACGGCGATGAGGATTGCGGCCGGCAGCACATAGGCGTGTTTGCCGTTGCCGGTGAGATAATGGGCAAGGGCTGCAACCAGCAGCCCGAAGAACATGACCGGGCCGACGAGGGCGGTTGAGACGGCGACCAGCACGGAGACCAGCACGAGGATGATGGTGACCGTGCGCTTATATTCGACCCCGAGGCTGATGGCCGTTGCGCGGCCGAGCGAGAGGACGTCGAGCGTGTGCATCAGCCTGAGCCCGATGATGGTCACCACGCCGATGATGACGGCGGAGACGGCAAGAAGCGTCGGATCGATGGAGTTGAAGCTGGCGAACAGCACATCCTGCAGCACCGTATATTCATTGGGGTCCAGCACGCGCTGCATGAAACCCGAGAGGCTGCGGAAGAAGACGCCGAAAACGATGCCCACCAGCACGAGAAGATGCAGGCTGCGTTCCGCGCCGACGAAAAGCCAGCGATAGAGCAGGGCGGAAAAGGCGACGAGCAGGCTGGTTTCAGTGAGAAATTTCAGCTGCGGATCGATCATGACGACGGTTGCCGAGCCGAAAACGAAGATCAGCCCGGTCTGCATCAGCACATAAAGCGAATCGAAACCCATCACCGAAGGGGTGAGGATGCGGTTGTTGGTGACCGTCTGGAACAGCACGGTGGAGACCGCGATGGCATAGGCCACCAGCAAGAGCGACAGAAGCTTGATGCCGCGAAACGGCAGCACGAAGCTCCAGCTGCCCTTGGCGCCCAGCGTCATGAAGGCGGCCATGGAGATGAGTGCGAATGCCGCAAGCACGAGTAGAACGGCTTTCGCACGCCGGTCGGGATGTCTCTCACGCATGGTGGCGTTTCCGCAGCAGGAGATAGAGGAACAGCGCGCTGCCAATGACACCGACCACGGTTCCGATGGGTATTTCGTAAGGCGCGCGCACGGCTCGGCCGATGATGTCGCAGGAAAGCACGAAGACCGCGCCGAGCGTCGCCACCCAGGGCACGGAGCGGCGCATATTGTCGCCGATCATCAGGCTGACGACATTCGGCACGATCAGCCCGAGAAAGGGGATCATGCCGACGGTGACGACGACGACTGCGCTGACCAGCGAGACGATGGTGAGGCCGAGCGCCATCACCCGGCGATAGTTCAGACCGAGATTGGTGGTGAAATCGCGGCCCATGCCGGCCACGGTAAAGCGGTCGGCGGCGAGATAGGCGGCGATGGCGAAAAGGAAGCCGACCCACAGCAACTCATAACGGCCACGCAGCACGCCGGAAAAATCCCCGGTCATCCATGCGCCCAGCGACTGCAAGAGATCGAAACGATAAGCGAAGAAGGTGGTGACGGCGGAAATGACGCCGCCTAGCATGATGCCGATCAGCGGCACAAGCAGCACGTCGCGCAGCGGCACTTGCCTCAGGATACGCAGGAAAAGCGCGGTGCCGGCGAGCGCGAAGACGGCGGCCACCAGCATCTTGCCGAAGATCGGCGTGTCCGGCGCCAGAAGGGTGACGATGAGAAGGCCGAGGCCGGCGGATTCGGTGGTCCCCGCCGTCGAAGGTTCCACGAAGCGGTTACGCACCAGCATCTGCATGATGAGCCCGGCAATCGCCATCGAGCTTCCGGCCAGGATCAGCGCCAGCGTGCGCGGAATGCGGCTGACGAGCAGCACGCGCAGCGCGTCTGCACTCGTGTCCGGTGCGAAAAGCGTTGTGAGCGAAACGTTGCTCACGCCGACGAACAGGCTGACGATGGCGAGCGTCAAGGCCAGAAGAAGGGCAAGGATGAGAGACAGGGATTTCACGTTGGCGGTTTTTCGAAAATGGTGAAAGCTCCCGTGGCTTGGCAGGCTGCCGAAACAGGTGTCCGACCTCTCCTTGGTCATCCTCGGGCTTGACCCGAGGATCCAGAACCTGACGCGCGATGGATCCTCGGGTCAAGCCCGAGGATGACGTCGAGTATGGAGCAGCCTTCAGAAGCGGATGCCTAGAGGCTTTTACGATTTCTTCTCGGAAACGGCCTTGTAGACCTGATCGAGCAGGGTGGAGAGCGCCGTATAACCGCTGCTGACAATATAGGCCGCCTGCGGATCGAGATAAACGATCTGCTTTTTTTTCCAGGCATTGGTCTGGTGCACCAGCTCGTTATCCAGCACCTGCGCGGCCGCCTTGCCGGGGTCGGTGGCGCGGCCGATGCCGGCATCGCGGTCGATCACGAACAGCCATTCGGGGTTGACCTCGGCCAGATATTCGAAGGAGACGACATCGCCGCGGTCGAAACGGTCGTCGATGTCGGCGGCGACCGGCTTGAAGCCGATTTCGGTGTGCAGCCAGCCGGTGCGAGAGCTCGGGCCATAAACGCCGACCTTGCCGGCATTGGTGACGAGGATCATCGCCGTGCCGGAATTGGGTGCGATTTCCTTCAGCTTCGCCACTTTTTCATCGATGGCGGCGTCGAGCTTCTTGGCCTCTTCCTGCTTGCCGAAGATATCGCCGAGCTTGGTGATGTTGGCTTTCACGCTGCCGATGAATTCCTTGGAATCCACCGACATGTCGATAGCGGGCGTGATCTTCGCAACGTCCGGATATTTCGCCCGCGAACGGCCGCCGACGATGACGAGATCGGCCTCGGCCGCATTGATCGTCTCATAATCGGGCTCAAACAGCGTGCCGACCTTCAGATATTTGCCATCGGCATATTTCTGCAGATAGGTGGGCAGGTTGGAGCCAACGACACCGGCGGGCTCGACGCCGAGCGCATCGAGATTGTCGAGCGAGGGAATATCGAGAACCAGAACCTTCTTCGGCGCCGCCTTCAGCACGGTTTCGCCCTGCGCGTGCTTGATCGTCATTTCTTCGGCAATTGCCGTCGTCGCGCCGAGGCTGAAGGCCGCTGCCGCCAGCAGCCGAACGGGGAAGGTGAAGTTGATGGCCACTTATATGTCCCTTGCACTATGTTCCGAGCCGGCGGAAACGATCCCACCGGGTTAACTTGATGTTGATGATCAGCTTTATTGGCAAGGTCGGCGGAAATCAAAATTATGTTTTAGAACGGTTCTGAATTGCGGTGAGCGGGAAAGGGGGAGCCGCGTATAGCAAGACTCGTTGTGATCGCCGGACGTAGGACGCAGCCTAGCCACGACATCCGTCATGCCGGACTTGATCCGGCATCCAGCCGACGCGCGTCTGCGCGGCGATGAGGGTTCTTTCAGCCCAAGGACTTGGGCTGGCTGGATGCCGGATCAAGTCCGGCATGACGGGGTCTCAATAGCAGCAACAGGTAGGCAGGTTCCCCTCACTCCGGCGGCCAGTCGCCGACGATTTCGCGCCTCTCCAGTTTCAGCGACCGATCCGGTTGCACGCGGTAGGTTTCGATCGCCAGCCGCCCGTCGCCCATTACGAATTCATTGCTAAGCGTGCTGCCGATGGGGGACTTGGTCAGTTTGGTGCGCGGCTGCCCGCCATAGGTGATGCTGCCGGGAATGGGCTCGACATCGGGGGCGGTGGTGCAGCCGGCAAGCGCCAGAACCATCATGATCGCAATCGTGCGCATGTCTTTCTCCTGCGGTTGGCGCAATTCTATCATGGGCGTGCGTGCATCACACATCCCGTTGGCGTGAATAAAAAAGGCCCCGCATCCGGAGATACGGGGCCAGTTGCCTTGGGAGGCTCTTGGTTTCTCAGTCCTCGTTGGCGGCAAGCTGCGTCAGCACCTCGCCACGGCCGCGGATACGCATGATAAGCGGGATGATGAAGGCGGCGGCTGCCACGATGAAGAGGCCAACGGCAATCGGCGAGGTGAACAGCACCGTCGGATCGCCCTGACCGATGGCGAGCGCGCGGCGCAGCTGCTGTTCGGCGAGCGGACCGAGGATGAGGCCGACGACCGCAGGCGCAATCGGATAACCGAAGATGCGCATGATATAGCCGAGGATGCCGAAGGCAAGCAGCATGCCGAGTTCGAAGACCGACGGGTTGGCGCCGATGGTGCCGAGCGTCGCAAACAGCAGGATGCCCGCATAAAGCCATGGCTTCGGAATGGTCAGCAGCTTCACCCAGAGGCCGACGAGCGGCAGGTTCAGAACCAGCAGCATCAGGTTGGCGATGAACAGGCTGGCGATCAGGCCCCAGACGAGCTGCGGATTGGTTGCGAACAGCAGCGGGCCGGGCTGAAGGCCATATTGCTGGAAGCCGGCGAGCATGATGGCGGCCGTTGCCGTCGTCGGCAGGCCGAGCGTCAAGAGCGGAACCAGCGTACCGGCGGCGGACGCATTATTGGCGGCTTCCGGACCGGCCACACCTTCGATGGCGCCATGGCCGAATTCTTCCGGATATTTGGTCAGCTTCTTTTCGGTGGCATAAGACAGGAAGGTGCCGATTTCAGCACCGCCCGCCGGCATGGCGCCGATGGGGAAGCCGATCAGCGTGCCGCGCAGCCAGGCTTTCCAGGAGCGTGCCCAGTCCTGCGCGCTCATCCAGACGGAGCCTTTCACGGCTTCGACCTTGTCCGGGCCGGTGCTGCCCTGGGCGACGATGAACAGCGTTTCGCCGATGGCGAACATGGCGACCGCAAGCGTCGTTACTTCGACGCCGTCGAGCAGGTCGGGAATGCCGAAGCTCATGCGGGTCTGGCCGGTCAGCTGGTCGATGCCGACGATGGCAAGCGCAAAGCCGATGAACAGCGAGGTGAGGCCGCGCAGCGCCGAATCCCCGAAGGCGGAGGAAACCGTGACGAAGGCGAGCACCATCAGCGCGAAATATTCACGCGGGCCGAAGACCAGCGCCAGCTTGACGATATAGGGCGCGATGAAGGCGAGAGCGATGGTGGCGATGAGGCCGGCGACGAAGGAGCCGATGGCGGCGGTGGCCAGCGCCGGACCGCCTCTGCCCTTGCGGGCCATCTTGTTGCCTTCGAGCGCGGTCACGATCGAGGCGCTTTCGCCCGGCGTGTTGAGCAGGATCGAGGTGGTCGAGCCGCCATACATGCCGCCATAATAGATGCCGGCGAACATGATGAGCGAACCGGCGGGATCGAGCCTGTAGGTAACGGGCAGAAGCAGCGCCACGGTCAGCGCAGGGCCGATGCCGGGCAGGACGCCGACGGCGGTGCCGAGCGTGACGCCGATCAGCGCATAGAGCAGGTTCATGGGTTGGGCGGCAACCTCAAGACCGTGCAGCAGGAATTCAAAGGTACTCATGGACAGATGTCCCCCAAGTGGACCCGATGGGCGGGCGGAACGACTGGCTTTTGCGTCATCGCGCGCCAATTGTTCCTGTGATCTCGAATTTTGGTCGGAATGGCTGTTAGAAGAGCAGCCGTTCCAGAGGCCCGGCGGGCAGTGAAAGCTGCAGCAGCCGCGCGAAGATGAACCAGATGAAGAAGCTCAGGGCGATGCCGATGGGGATCGAATACCAGAGCTTGCGTTTGCCGAAGGCGCGCGCCGTAAAGGCGAAAAGCAGGCCGGTGGCAATGGAGAAACCCGCGACGTTGAGCAGCAACATCTGCGCGGCAAGGCCGGCCACGACCCAGATAACCGGGGCGATTTCCTGTTTGTCGCGTTCGGGAAAATCGCCGCGCCAGGCCTCAACGGCCGTCCACAGCGCCAGGCCGACAAGACAGAAGCCGATGGCATAAGGCACGGTTGCCGGGCCGACCGGCGAATAACCGGTGACGCTGGCGAGACGGGCGCTGTCCCAGAAGATCACCGAGGCGATGATGACGAGGAAGATGGCGATCGCCAGCGCCGCCCAGTCAGGGCGGCGCTTTTGATGCTGCGAAGGGTTGGAACCCTGGCTCATTTTACCAGTCCGATGTCTTTGAGGATGGCGGCGGTGGCGTCGGTATCCTTGGCGAGCTGCGCCTTGAATTCGTCACCGGCGAGATAGGTGTCCATCCAGCTCTTGGTCTTCAGGGTTTCCTGCCACTTGGCGGACTTCACCAGCTTTTCGATGTCGGCATTGACGGCCTTTTCCTGCTCCGGCGTCAGGCCGGGAGGAGCAGCGACCATGCGCCAGTTCTGGACGACGACATCAAGGCCGCTTTCCTTCAGCGTCGGCGCATCAACGCCTTCCAGCTTCTCTTCACTGGAAACCGCGAGCAGGCGCAGCGTGCCGGCCTTTACCTGGCTTTCGAATTCGCCGTAGCTCGAAATACCGGCAGTCACCTGCGAGCCGAGGATCGAGGCAAGCGCTTCGCCGCCGCCGGAGTAAGCGATGTAGTTGATCTTGGTCGGATCGACGCCGGCCGCCTTGGCGATCAGGCCAACGGCGATATGGTCGGTGCCGCCGGCGGAGCCGCCGCCCCAGGAAACGCTGCCCGGATCCTTCTTGAGCTGGTCGACGAGGTCGCCGATGGTCTTCAGCGGCGAGGATGCCGGAACCACGATGGCTTCATATTCGCCGGTCAGACGGGCGATCGGCGTTACTTCCTTGAGCGTGACGGGCGCGTTGTTGGTGAGGATCGCGCCGACCATCACGTAACCGCCGACGATGAGGGCGTTCGGGTTGCCCTTCTGCTGGCTGGCGAACTGTGCAAGACCGATGGTGCCGCCGGCGCCCGGTACGTTCTGCACCTGAACGCTCTTGGAAATGCCTTCTTCCTGCAGCACGGTCTGCAGGGAGCGCGCGGTCTGGTCCCAGCCGCCGCCGGGATTGGCCGGGGCGATGATGGTGTAATCCGCTGCAACCGCCGGAAGCGCGATCACGCCCGCCAGGAATGTGCCGATAAGAAAATGCTTCACTTGGAAAACCCTCCTCAGGATGCCCTTTTTGGGCGTCGTTTTTCGTTTATGCGGGGGGCTTTTCGGACGCGTCTGCGCCGGCGCTGAATGCTCAGCGTGGGGCCTTGGCAATCCTGGATTTCCTCCCGCATCTTCTTCCGCCTCCACGGAATGAAGAAGAATTGCAGAGCATCACAGAAAGCTGTCATCTAACTGACGCTACGCAAGTCCTTGCGCATTTACTCTCTATTAATTTGTATCGGACGTCTACTGTGGCGTGTGGGTCAGCGCCTTCAAAGCTTGTCGCTACCTCATCCCTGTGCCTGTCACAGGGATCCAGCCGGCGCGCGTCTGCGCGGCGAGAGGAGTCCTTTCAGCCCAAAGACTGGGGCTGGCTGGATTCCTGTGACAAGCACAGGAATGAGGGATGGTGGGGCGCTCAAATCTACTGCGACCGCAACGCCTGGTTCCAGCGCTCGATCAGGCGGCTGCGCTTGACCTGGTCCAGATAGACCATCAGGCCGGGGCTGACGGGCACGGGGCGCAATTGTGCACCGTGGATGGCCTGCATGGTATTGGCGGTGTTTTCTCCCGCCACTTCCGGGCTGACGGCGGGGATCTGCAACTGCCGGGCCATGATCGTCTGGCCCTCCTTCGACATGAAGAATTCCAGATAACGGCGGCCGAGCGCCGGGTTGGCGGCGGCTTCCGGCACCAGCCCGATGCGCGACATGACGACGGTATAATCTTTCGGTAGCACGATGCCGACATCGGGGTGGCGCGAGGCCCAGTCCGCCGCATAGGAGCCGAGAATATTGTAGCCCAATACGAAACGGCCGTCGGAAACACGCTCGAGAATGGCCGAGGAGGTGGAATAGACCTTCACGCCCGCCGCACCCATGGCCTTGATGACGTTCCATATATCGCCGAACTGCTCCTGATCGCGCGACATGAACAGGAAACCGACGCCGGAGCGTTCGATGTCGTAAGTTGCGATACGGCCATGCACCTCCTTGGCATGACGTTCGAGATATTCGACGAATTCGGCGCGGCTGGCTGGCGGTTCTTCGGTGGTGAAGCTCGGCTTGTGATAAACGAAAACCGCCGGCTCGAAGGTCAGCGCGTAAGCGGTGTTGCGCCAGTTGGCCCAAGCGGGCCAGCGGGCGCTCATGGCGAGGTCGGAACGCTGGGCATAACCGTCATTGCTCAGTTTCACCTGCAGGTCCATGGCGGAAGAGAACGCGAAATCGGCAGTCTTTTTGCCGGCGTCGGTTTCCTTCACGATGCGGTCGTAAATCTCGCCCGTCAGCATATCTTCGTAATGGACGGCGATATCGGGATTGGCCTTCTGGAAGCCCTCGATCATCGGCGTCGCCAGCGGTTCGTCCAGCGAGGAATAGACCACCAGCGTCTCGGCATCCGCCTTGCCGGAGGGTGCCGGAAAGATGGCGACTTGCGCAAGCGCTGGCGAGGCCGTGCAAAGACAGAGACAGAGAAGAAGGCAGATACGCATGGAAAAGATCATGCAGCAGGCGCTGGCCATTCACAAGCGGTAAGGGTCTGGTTAAACTCGGCAATGCTGTGGGAGGGAAGATTTGCGTATTTTGCTGGTCGAGGACAATCAGGTGCTGTCGGAGGGGCTGTCGGCGCTGCTGCGCGGCAGCGGTTATGCGGTGGATGTGGTTTCCGATGGCGCTTCCGCCGATGCGGCAATTGCGGCTGAAAGTTTCGATCTGGTCATTCTCGATCTCAACCTGCCGGAAATGGACGGTATCGAGGTGCTGCGCTCCATGCGCTCGCGTCAGGACAAGGCGGCGGTGCTCATCCTGACGGCGCGCGGCACGCCGGAGGAAAAGGTCAAGGGGCTCGATCTCGGCGCCGACGACTACATGATCAAGCCTTTCGATATCACCGAATTCGAGGCGAGGGTGCGGGTGTTGCTGCGCCGCAATGCCGGTCTGCGCTCCTCGGCGCTGAGTTTCGGCAAGGTGCTTTTCGATCTCAATTCCCGCACCTTTTCGGCGGACGGGCGCCCGCTCGATATTCCGGCGCGCGAGGTGGCACTCTCGAAGTGCTGTTCATGCGGGCCGGCAAGGTCGTCGCGAAGGAAGCCATCGTACAGTCGCTGACCGGCTTCGATGACGATATTTCCGCCAATGCCATCGAGCAATATGTCAGCCGCCTGCGCAAGCGGCTCGCGCCCCACGGGCTGACGGTGAAGACGGCGCGCGGCATCGGTTATTATCTCGAAAAGCTGCCGGAGATGGCTGAATGAGACAGGCCGCCTATTCGCTCAGGCGGCGACTTTTAGGCTGGCTTCTCATTTCCACCGCCATCATCGGCTGCGTTGCGCTGACCGATACCTGGCGCGAGGCGGTCAATACCGCCAATGTCGTTTCAGACCGGGTACTATCAGGTTCCGCACTTGCCATCGCCGAGCGGGTGGTGGTTGCAGAAGACGGCTCGCTGGAAGTCGACATTCCCTATGTGGCGCTGGAAATGCTGACATCGGCCGCACAGGACCGGGTGTTTTACCGTGTCGACGGGCCGAACGGGCAATTCCTCACCGGCTACCAGAACCTGCCGACGGTGGAGAACCCGAAGGGCGATACTCCCGCTTATCGCGATGCCGTGTTCCGCGACGAGCCGATCCGCATCGCCGCCATCCGCCGTTTCGCTTCCACCGGCATCAATTCCGTGCCCTTTTCCGTAACGGTCGCCGAAACCACCATTGCCCGCAGCCAGCTGGCGCAGGCGATCATCCTGCGCTCGGCGCTGCGCCTGCTGTTGATGATTGTGGGGGCGGCGATCATCGTCTGGATCGCGGTGACGATTTCGCTCAGACCGCTTTACCGGCTCAGCGAAGCGATTGCCGAGCGCAGCCCGAATGACCTGCACCCCATCCGCCAATCCGTGCCGGTGGAGGTGGAAAACCTGGTGGAAACGGTCAATTCCTTCATGGTGCGGCTGCAATCGGCGCTCGATGCGCTCCGGCATTTCACCGGCAATGCCAGCCACCAACTACGCACGCCGCTCGCCATCATCAGCACCCAGCTTGCGCTTTCCGCCCGTGCGGGAAGTTTAGAGGAAGCGCAGGCCGCGGCGCTGAAGGGTGGGGCGTCTGTGGCCCATGCCGAACATATCCTCGCCCAGCTGCTGCGCATGGCCAATATCGATGCCGCCGGTTCGAGCGAAAAGCATGATTTTTCCGTGATCGATCTCGTGGCCGTTGCGCAGAATGTCACGGCCGATTTCGTGCCGCGTGCGGCGGAAGCCGGCATCGATCTCGGTTTCGAAGGCGAGGGCGAGGTCGCCATTGCCGCCGAGCCGCTCCTGATCGGCGAACTGATCGGCAATCTCGTTTCCAATGCCATCAACTATGCCGGGCGCGGGGCGGAAGTCACCGTGCGTGTCGGCAGGGAGACAGGCGCCGTCTGGTTGGAAGTGGAAGATAACGGCCCCGGCATTCCTCCGGAAAAACGCGCCATGGTGCGCCAGCGCTTTGCCCGCGGCGAAGCCAGCGCCGCCCCCGGCGCCGGCCTCGGCCTTGCCATCATCGAAGAGATCGCCGGGCTGTTCGACGGGCGGCTGACATTGGAGGATGGCGCGGAGGGGCGTGGGCTGAGGGCGCGGGTGGTGTTCGGTGGCGTGGAAAAGGCGCCGTAGCCCGCCGGGTTTATCAGGCGGCCGTGTCCGCAGGCGATTTCGCCACCAGCGAGAGCCTGTAGCCCAGCGCGTCGGCGACCTTGGCAATCGTCGCCAGTTCCGGATTTCCCTCGCCGCTCAGCGCCTTGTACAAGGTCTGGCGGGGAAGGCCGGTTTGTCTCGAAAGGTCACTCATACCCTTGGCCCGCGCCACGACGCCCAGCGCATGGGCAAGTTCCTGTGCGTCGCCGCTCTCTGTGGCGTCGGCGATGTAAGCGGCAAGCGCTTCGTCACTATCAAGGTAGCGGGCAGCATCGTAATCGCGTGTCACAAGTGGCATGGTCTCACTCCTTGAGCGCTCTGGCCAGTTTCTTGGCTCTGGCGATGTCGCGGGACTGTGACGCCTTGTCGCCGCCACACAGCAATATAATGACGACATCGCCGTGCCGGACAAAATAGACCCGATATCCGGGTCCAAGGTCGATCCTGAGTTCGCTGACGCCTTCGCCAACCGGTTTCACGTCTCCGGGATTGCCATCCGCCAGCCGGTAAATGCGGCGTGCGATGCGCGCGCGCGCCTGCACATCGCGCAGACCCGCCAGCCAGTCGGCAAACTCGCTTGTTTCCCGGATCGTGAGCATGGTGCAATGTAAACTGTGGTTGTCATTTCGTCAATGACGAAGGGTTCACCCCATCCGCTCGGAAGCATAACTTCCCGG
>NZ_ASYA01000017.1:0-94023 GCF_001526585.1 Agrobacterium sp. LY4
ACAAGGATCTTCATCGGCGGCTTTCCTCAGGCGTGGGTGGGAAAATTTCGGTCGGCATCAACTGAAGCGTGCAGCATGGCAGAGCCTGCTCGCGGAGCCTGCTCAGTGCAGGCCGAGATAGGCCTTGCGGACGTCTTCATTGTCGAGAAGCGCTGCACTTTCTCCAGACAGATGGATCCGTCCGTTGACCATCACATAAGCCCGCTGCGACAGTTTCAGCGCATGATTGGCGTTCTGTTCGACCAGAAAGATGGTTTTGCCCATGCTGGCGATCTCGGACAGAACTTCGAACACGCGCTTGACGACGAGCGGCGCAAGGCCAAGCGAGGGCTCGTCGAACAGGATCAGTTCGGGCCGCGCCATCATGGCGCGCGCAATCGCCAGCATCTGCTGTTCGCCGCCCGACATGGTGCCAGCCATCTGGTTGCGACGCTCCTTCAACCGCGGGAACAGGTCGAACATCGTCGCCCTGTCTTCGTCGAAATGCTCCATCCCGATTGGCGTCGTCCCCATCATCATGTTCTCCTCGACCGACATGTCCTGATAGATCTGCCGGCCTTCCGGCACCAATGCGATGCCGCGTCTGGCGATCCGATGGGTCGACAACCGCGAGATGTCCTCTCCGCGATGAAGAATACGGCCGCCAGTTGCCCGCGGCGATCCGAAGATGGTCGACAGAAGCGTCGTCTTGCCGGCCCCATTTGCACCGATCAGGCTGACGATCTCGCCGGAATGGATATGCACATCGACGGATTTCAGGGCCTCGACCGGCCCGTAGTGGGTATGCACGCCAACGAATTCGAGAAGCGGGGTTTGCTGCATCACTGGACCTCTTCTTCGCTGACGCCGAGATAGGCGGCAATCACGGCCGGATCGTTCGCCACATGGTCAGGCGTGCCATTGGATATGACTTCGCCGTGGTCGAGCACGACGATATGGTTCGAAATTCGCATCACCAGCCCCATGTCGTGCTCGATGACCAGCACCGTCAGGTCATGGTCGGCCCGCAATATCTGCAGAACCTCGGACAATTCCCTGGTTTCCGCCGGATTGAGGCCGGCAGCCGGCTCGTCGAGGCAGATCAGTTTTGGCGAGGTGCACATGGCACGGGCAATTTCCAGCCGTCGCTGGCGGCCATAGGGCAGTTCACCGGCAAGCCGGTTGGCATCCTCGGCAAGATGCATGCGCTCCAGCCAATAATAGGCGCGGTCGACCGCCTCGCGTTCGGCGCGACGATAGGCAGGTGTCGAAAAGACACCGGTCAGCAGGTTGTTGGCGGTCTGCCGGTGCTGAGCCACAAGAAGGTTTTCCACCACCGACATCTCGCGGAACAGTCGGATGTTCTGGAAGGTTCGGGCGATGCCGGCACGGGTCGCCAGATGCGAGCCACCGGTAATCGGCCGGGCGATCAGTTCGCCGATATCCTGCGCACCGTTCTCGCCATGCAGAAGGATATTGCCTTCGCTCGCACGATAAAAACCGGTGATACAGTTGAACATCGTGGTCTTGCCGGCCCCGTTGGGGCCTATCAACGCGGTGATTGCACCTTTTTCGACGGAAAAGTTGACGTTGCGATTGGCGACGATGCCGCCGAAACGCATCGTGACATTGCAAACTTCAAGGAGCGGTGCGGTCATCGGCTTGCCTCCGCATTGGCACCAAGAACAGAGGACGGTGCCCGTTCGGCAGACTTGGACGGGAAGAAGGCCGGCCGGGTGACACGGACGAGGCCGCGCGGTTTCCAGATCATCATCACCACCATCAGCACGCCAAAAACGAAGACACGATACTCGGCGAAATCGCGCAGGAGCTCGGGAAGAATGGTCAGGACGAGAGCCGCAAGCACCACTCCGACCGTCGACCCCAGACCGCCGAGCACGACAATGGCGAGGATCAGCGCGGATTCGAAAAAGGTGAAGGATGTCGGGTTCACGAAGCCCTGATGGACGGCGAAGAACACACCGGCGAGGCCGCCGGTCGAAGCGCCCAGCATGAAGGCGGAAAGCTTGATGAAGACGTGATTGACACCGAGCGAGCGGCAGGCGATCTCGTCTTCGCGCAGGGCTTCCCACATGCGGCCGAGCGGCATGACACGCAAACGCTGCACCGCATAGATCACCGCGCAGACGACGAAGAACAGCACCAGATAGATGAACCAGAACTTGTAATCGGCATTGTAGGGAATGCCGAACGCCTCGTGGAAGGGGGTCCCACCCTGGCGCGCCGTGCGGGTGAATTCGAGGCCGAACAGGGTCGGTGGCGGCACCGGTGCGCCGTTCGGACCACCGGTGAAGGCCAGCCAGTTATTGAGCACAAGGCGAATGATTTCACCGAAACCAAGCGTGACGATGGCAAGGTAGTCGCCATGCATCTTCAGAACCGGAAAGGCGAGGATCATGCCGCAGAGGCCGGCCAGGAACGGAGCGATAATCAGCGCGCTCCAGAAGCCGAGACCGAGATATTGCGAGCCGAGCGCCAGAAGATAGGCACCGACCGCATAAAAGGCAACGAAACCGAGATCCAGCAGGCCGGCAAGGCCAACGACGATATTGAGGCCGAGACCCAGCAGGCAGTAGATCAGGGCGAGGATGGCAATACCTAAAAAATATTTGTCGGCGACGAAAGGCAATGCGAGACCGGCGAGAAACAGGATCGCAAGGAGCAGAGCAGGCGAACGCTCCTGCCCCGATCGCACCGTCACGCCACCGCCGCTACGGCTCAGTATCGCCGAGATACGCCGGCCGGCCGGCGTCATTGAGGCGACTGACAGCACGACCCTGCCAATGGTAATGATGGCTGCGATCAGAACCGCGTGAACAAGTTCGTTGCGGAAGGTGAAGCCGTCGAGCACCAGGCCGGAAATAGGCCCGACCAGCACGAGCGAAACGCAGAAGGTCAGCAGAGCCTCCTTGCCAAGTTTCAGCAGAGGGTTTTCATGCGTGTTCATCATGGCCTCCTCACACCTTCTGGATTTCAGGCCGCCCGAGCAGGCCATAGGGGCGGAAGAAGAGAAGGACGATCAGCAGACCGAAGGCGAAAACATCCTTGTAGTCGGTGCTGACGTAACCGGCGAAAAGCGCTTCGGTCAGCCCAAGCAGAACACCGCCCAGCACCGCGCCGGGGAGCGAACCGATCCCGCCGAGCACGGCGGCGGTAAAGGCCTTGATACCCATCACAAAGCCAATGAAGAAATTGAAGGAGCCATAGTTGAACGTCACCAGCGTGCCCCCGACTGCCGCAGTCGATGCGCCGATGACAAAAACGGTGGAGATGATGCGGTCGGTATCGACGCCAAGCACAGCGGAAATCTGGCGGTTCTGCTGGGTCGCGCGGCATTGCCGTCCGATGCGCGTATGATTGATCACATAGGTCAGGATACCCATGGCGACCAGGGATGCGACCAGGATGATGGTCTGCATATAGGTAATCTGCGCAAAGTGCTCTTCGCCGCCGAAGCGGAAAGCGCCCTGTATCAAGATCGGAACGCCCTGGTCACGGGCGCCCTGGGCGATCTGAACATAGCTTTGCAGCATCAGCGAAATGCCGATGGCCGAGATCAGCGGCGCAAGTTTGGTCGAGCCGCGCAAAGGCCGGTATGCAACGCGCTCGATCGCCCAGCCGTAGACCGCCGTGACGAAACAGGTGATGACAAGAATGGATATCAGCGCGAAGGGCACTGACTGGATGCCGAAAAAGCTGATGACGGCAAGCACGATCGCCGCGACGTAGGCAGAGACCATGTAAACGTCGCCATGGGCAAAGTTGATCATGCGAATGACGCCATAGACCATGGTATAGCCCACGGCGATGAGACCATAAATGGTGCCCAGCGTGATCCCGTTGATCAGCTGCTGCGCCAAGATGTAAAAATCCATGGCGAACCCCTTTTTTGATTGTTTTTGCCTGCGCAGGCGGGGCCGGCTCGGCCATGCCGACCGGCCCCGGTAACAGGATCTTTTAGTTGCGAACCGGAGCGCCCTTGTCGTCGAAAGAGTAGAAGACGAACTTGAAGTCCTTGACGTCGCCCTTGTCGTTCCAGCCGAGATTACCGACCGCGGACTTGACCGTGTTGGCGTGCAGCCATTTCACCTGATCCTCGATCTTGCCATCCTTGGTGCCCTGGATGGCCGCCACGATGGTCTGGGCGCTGGCATAACCGAACAAGGTGTAGTTGTCGGGCGCGATGTTCTGCTTTTTGAGGTCCGCAAGTGCATCCGCGGATGCCGGATCTTCCTTTGGATCTGCCGCCGACGAATAGTAGACACCCTTGAGGTTCTGCGCGCCGCCGGCTGCGGTCACGATTTCGGCCTGGGCAAGCGCATCACCGCTGACGAAGGCAACGTCCAGTCCCTGTTCGTGAATCTGGCGGATGAGCGGGCCGGCTTCAGGAATGAGGCCGCCAAAATAGACGGCTTTTGCGCCCGAGCTCTTGATCTTGGTGACGAGCGCGTTGAAGTCGCGTTCACCGCGCGTCAGCCCTTCATAAAGAACCGGCTCAACCTTGCGATCGGCGAGCGTCTTCTTCAACGCATCCACGAGGCCCTGACCGTAGGTATCCTTGTCATGGATAAGAGCGATCTTGTCGATCTTCAGTGTGTCGAGGATGAACGAGCCGGCAACCACGGCCTGCTGGTCGTCACGACCGCAGGTACGAAACACCGTTTCGAGGTCGCGGTCGGTGACGATCGGGTTGGTCGAGGACGGGGTAACCATGAGGATACCGGCGTCGTTGTAAATTTCCGATGCGGGAATGGTGCTGGACGAGCAGAAGTGGCCGACGAGCGCCTGCACCTTGTCCTGATCGACAAAACGATTGGCGACCGCGACAGCCTGCTTGGGCTCGCAGGCGTCATCGCCCTTGACCAGTTCCACCTTCTTCCCATCGATGCCGCCGGCCTCGTTGACGTTTTTGATATAGGCAGAAACACCGGTCCACACCTGCTCACCAAAAGTGGCGTTGGCACCTGTCATCGGGCCCGCAACGCCGATCTTGATCGTGTCTGCAGCATATGCGCTGGAGACGACAAGAACCGACGCGAAAGCAGCGCCCGCAAGAAGCTTCGAAATAGAATTCATTTTTTAAATCCCTCTGGTTTGGCCCAATGACCGTTAGCTGCCCGGAGAATTGCTCTCTCTTTTTGTTGCGATAGCCATCCCCGGGGCCTTTCGCGACAACCAGGGAAAAGGAGCTTAATCGAGGGCGCGTTTGAGAGGGATTTCTGTCGTTCTCCGTCCATCCGGCCAGAAGAAAGACTGCATTACTTGCGGTCCTGACCAAACCAAGAAACAACAGCGATAGACAAGATTTACTTTCTCTCCCTGCTGTCGCGGCAAGGCGACGAAATCTTGCAGCGCCGCGTCAAGAGAAGCGTCGGCGCATTTGTGCGTTCCGGTTTTCGGAGGGTGGAAAAATCAGTCGAATTCACGTCTGGAGGACCAATCCTCCGCACAAATCCACTCGCAGAACGTCGAGATGATTTTGACCCGCTTGTGGGCTCGCGGCACAACGAGATAGAACCCGGGCACATCTCGCTCCTCCATACCGTCCAGCCGGTCGATCCCCAGGGGAGCGGCCAGCCTGCCCGCCTTGATGTCGGACAGGGCATCAAGTCTCGACACAAGCCCGACGCCGAGGCCTGACACCGTTCCCCGGCGCATGGTGGCGGCATCCTGAAACTCGATTTCGCCGGCGATTTCCGCCGGCTCCAGCCCCAGGTGTCTCAGCACCTTGCCCCACAGGTTTCTGGCCATAACGGGATGTAAAAGTGTGAACGCCGTAAGGTCTTTCGGCTCCCGAATCCGCTCAGCGAGTTCGGGAGCGCAACAAATGATCTTCGGATCACGCACCAGCAGCTGGCAATCGTAATCCTTCCAGGCCCCGAAGCCCCACTGGATACAAACGTCCACCTCGTCGGCGGCGAAATCGCGGATGCTGACCATGGTTGTCATGCGAATATCCGCGCCGGGCATCAATTCGCGGAATCGTTCCAGTCTCTCCATGAGATAGCGGGTCGCGAAATAGGGGCTGACATTGATATTGATACGGTTTCGATAAGTGGAATTGGTAACGCGGCGAATGCCTTCGGTGAATTCGTCGAAACCCGCCTCAATGAAGTGGGAGAGCACGATGGCCTGTTCCGTGGGTTCTATCACCCGCGCCTTGCGCTCGAAGAGCGGCACATGAAGAATGTCCTCCAGCAACTTGATCTGCTGGCTCACGGCCTGCGGGGTGACCAGCAATTCATCGGCAGCACTACGAAAGCTTCCCTGCCGCATGACGGCCCAGAAGGCGCGTAGCGCATTCAAAGGGGGAAGTCGCATATGCTGCCCGGCCAATTTCACCTCCGCTGCCAAACGAGATTTCCGACGCTTATCCGAGCTGTGTGCATCGGATAAGCGCTTTATATTAGATCACCGCCTTTTCAAGGAAAGGTCGTTTTTCGACAATGCGTTCGAAGCCGACTTCCGTCAGGTCCAGCGTCCGATATTTGCCATAAACGATCAGTTCGGAAACGCCGCGCCCTGTCGCCGGCCCCTGCTGCAGGCCATGCCCGGAAAAGCCGTTGGCGAAGATGAAGTTGCGAACCTGTGGATGACGGCCAACGACCAGATTGTGGTCCAGCGTGTTGAAGTCGTAATGACCGGCCCACTGGTTCACGACCTTGATCGCCTCGAAGGCGGCCGATCGTTCGGCAAGGGCCGGCCAGATGATTTCTTCAAACTCTTCGTAGCGCGGTTCGAAATCGTCCCAGTCCGCTGCCGGGTCTTCAATGGGTGGGCAGCCGGACAGGAAAAAACGACCCTCGGGACGGCAGAAGACGCCACTCGGGTCGATCATGAGCGGCAACCGACCCTGGTTGACCGCAGCAGTGCCTTCCGGCGTGTTCGCACAATCGAAGACGAAAAGCGTGCGCTTGCGGGGTTCAACCGGAATATGAAGACCGGCCATTTTGGCGGTCAAAGCGGCACGCGGGCCCGAAGCGTTGACGATTGTACCAGCCTTGACCACGGCGCCGGATTTCAGCGTTATCTGTGTTACGGTATCGCCTTCACGGCCGATCCCAACCACCTCGCCGGTGACATATTCGGCACCCAACGAGCGGGCCTTGTTCTTGAAGCCGTACATCAGACCGGTATTGTTGAACCAGCCTTCGCCGGACCGGCCGTAGGACGCAAGTTCGATGTCGGCGACATTGAGGTGCGGGAAGGCTTCACCGAGTTCATCCCTGTTCCAGAGAACGACATCGGCGCCACATGCCTTTTGCGCTACGTGATTTTCCCGCAGAATCTCCACCTGCTCCGGCGTACTGGCAAGGAAGAGATAGCCGCCGGAATGGAAACCGAGATCCGGCTTGTCATCTCCGACCTGCATCATCTCGCCGAAATTGCGGATCACCTCGGACCCGTACTGACTGATCCTGACGTTGATCGGATTGGAGAACTGCGTGCGGATCGATGACGACGACAGCGATGTCGATGCGGTTAGATAGGTCGGATCCCGCTCCACGACCAGAATGGAGCCTTTGAAGTCCGGATTGGCGGCGAGATAATAGGCTACGGCGGAGCCGATGACCGCTCCACCGACGATCACCACGTCATAGGCGTCTTTCATTTCGAAACCTCATCGTCAGGATGTCCGAGATCGATGAACCAGCCCCCGAGATAACGTGTGGCGGGCGCCTTGGGGTCATTCGGCGCCGTCCGCCCCTCGACATCGGCACGAAATCGCTCGGAATTATCCTCCGACCGAAAACCGATGTGGCCGCTCAGGGAATTGTCCACGGGCTTAACTTTATTATCGGAGATACCGAAGCTGATTGTATGTCCAACGCGCGGAGCCGTCAGGCTGGCTTCGACAAGGCGCACGCAATCACCGAATGAGAGCCACGACCAAAGCATGCGACGGTCCGCAGGCTCTGGGAACGACGAGAATATGCGCAGGCAGGCGGATTCGATGCCGAACTTGTCCCAGTAGAACCGGCTCAGTGCCTCCACGAAGCATTTCGATACGCCGTAAAGGCTGTCGGGACGCACCGGTGCATCGACATCGATATGCGCTTCCAGCTCGTGATAGCCGATGGCGTGAACCGATGAGGCATAGACGACGCGCTTCACGCCATTCTGCCGGGCGGCTTCGTAGATATTGTAGCTGCCCTGAATGTTGGAATCGAGAATGGTCGCCCAGCCCGTTTCAAGCGGCGCGCCGCCAAAATGAACGATGGCGTCGACGCCCTCGGCAGCTTTCATCACGGCCGCTGCGTCCGAAAGTTCGAATGTCAGCGCTTCCTCGTTGGCGTCGACGTTTTCTATCGTAATGCGGTCGGCAAGGCGCAGCGTGTCTGCAAGATGCGCAAGCCCCTTGCGCAACTCGGTGCCGAGCCGTCCGGCCGCGCCGGTGATCAGGATGGTCTTGAAGGGTTTTGTCATGGGATCCTTGAGGTCCTGTCTTAGCTTTGCAGTCTGGAAAGGGCGGCCGCAATGCGGGCGATGGCATCCTGGAGGATGGCCTCGGATGTCGCGGTGGAAATACGGAAGAAGGGCGACAGGCCGTAGGCCGCGCCCGGTACGGCCGCGACATGAGCCTCGCGAAGAAGATAGGTTGCAAAGTCGCTGTCATTGGCGATCGTGGCGCCTTCCGGTGTCTTCGCACCGATAAGCGCCGCGCAACCGATATAGGCGTAGAACGCGCCTTCCGGCGGATCGAGCGTCAGGCCTTCGATGGCGGAAATCCCGCGCACGACGAGGTCCCGGCGGCGCTCGAACGCCTCACGGAAGCGGCTGACCTCTTCCTGGGGCCCTTCGAGCGCAGCTTGCGCCGCAATCTGCGCCACCGCCGCAACCGATGTGCAAGACTGGCTCTGCACGGTCGACATCGCCTTGATGAGATCCTTCGGACCGGCGGCATAACCGACGCGCCAGCCGGTCATCGCATAGGCCTTGGAGACGCCGTTGACGATCAGGCTGCGGTCGCGCAGGTCCGGGCAGGCCTTGCCGAAGCTGACGAAACTGCGGCCATCGAAAATGATGTGCTCGTAAATCTCGTCGGACAGGACGAGAACTTCCGGATGGCGGGCGAGAACGACGCCGAGCGCCTGAAGCTGCTCCTCGCTGTACACTGCGCCGGACGGATTGCCCGGCAGGTTGAGAAACAGCCATTTCGTCTTCGGTGTGATTGCTGCTTCCAGCACTTCGGGCGTCAGGCGAAAGCCGTCTTCGGCGCCGCAAGCCGGTGTCACCGGCACGCCGCCGAAAAGCTTCGCCATTTCCGGATAGGAGACGAAATAGGGAGCGGGAAGAATGACCTCGTCGCCCTTGTTGACGGTCGCCATCAGAGCATTGAAGATGATCTGCTTGGCGCCGTTGGCAACGGCGATCTCGTCGAGGGCAAAATCAAGTCCGTTCTCGCGTTTGAACTTGGCAACGATGGCGCGGCGCAGCTCCGGCGTGCCAGGTGCGGCCGTATAGAGCATCCGGTTTTCACGGGCCGCCTTGAATGCCGCCTCGGTCACATGCGCCGGGGCGGAAAAATCGGGTTCGCCGAGACCAAGATCGATCACATCGACCCCGGTGGCGGCCAGATCCTTGGCTGCCTGCGACACGGCCATGGAGGCCGAAGGTTTTACCGCCGCAAGACGGTCTGCAATCCTCGTCATCATTTCGTCTCCGTCACATAACCCTTGCGGACATCTTCGGCCTTCGCCGCGTCGCTGCGCTTTTCCGGATCGCCGAAACCGCCGCCGCCCGGTAAATGCAGGACCAGCCTGCGTCCGGAGGGCACATGCTGCCATCCTTTCGGCCGCAGCAACGTTCCGTCATCCAGCATGGCCTTGCCGGGCTTTCCCGGTTCGCCGCCATCGCGACCCGCCGCCGGTGTCCCGATGCGGTCGAACATGGCGGAGAAGTCGAACTCATGGCCATCGGCCGGGGCGATCTCGATGATCTGACCGAGACCGCCGCGATATTCGCCATCGCCGGCGGAATCCGGACGCAATTCCTTGCGCCAGACGACAATCGGCCCGGTATGTTCCGTCGCCTCGATCGGCATCGTATGGACACCGGAGGGGAAGGCTGTTGCAGACAGTCCATCAAGGCCCGGCCGCGCGCCCATGCCACCCGAATTGAACATCAGCACCTCGGCGCGCCGTCCCTGCGCACCGGCGACCGGCCGAGCGGAAATATGGATGTTCCATAGCGCTGCGGCGCCTTCGGCGAGGATTTTTCCCGGCAGCGCCTTTGCAAGCGCGCCAAGCACAAGGTCCGGCACCATGTGTCCGATCACGTGCCGAACAGAAACCGGAGCCGGGCGCTCGGCGTTGAGAATATTGATCGGAGAGGAAACGTTGAAGACGGCAAGCGAAGCCGCATTGTTGGGAATGTCGGGGGCGACAACGCATTTCAGCGCGTAGCAGGCATAGGCCTTCGTATAGATCAGCGGCACATTGATGCCCCACCGGCTCATCGCGTCCGTGCCGGAAAAATCGACATCGACCGACGTGTTACTGATCGTTACCTCGGCAGCCAGATTGATCGGCTCGTCGTAACCGTCAGTCAGAAGCTCGTTTTTCCATGCGCCTTTCGGCAGGGCGGCAATCCGCTCCATGATCGCTGTGTGGGTGCGCGAGAGGATGAAAGCGCCAAGCGTCTCGAGATTGGGAAGGCCGATCTCGTCCAGCATTTCGATCAGGCGACGATGGCCGACGTCATTGCAGGCCGCAAGCGAGAAGAAGTCGCCAATGACCTGGTTCGGCTCGCGAACATTGAGGCGCAGTATCTTCAACAGATCCCTGTTCACCTCGCCGCGCTCGGCGAACTTCATGATTGGGATCTGGATACCTTCCTCATAAACCGACTTGCCATCGGCACCGAAACCACGACCGCCGACATCGACGACATGCGCCGTGCAGGCGAAGAAGCCGATCAGCTCCTCTCCCTTGAAGGAAGGGGAAACCATGGTGATGTCGTGAAGATGGCCGGTGCCCTTCCACGGGTCGTTGGTGACGTAGGTGTCGCCTGGATACATCTCGTCGCGCGGAATTTCCGCGATGAAATGCAGCACGGCCTCAGCCATCGTGTTGACATGGCCCGGCGTGCCGGTCACGGCCTGCGCCAGCATTTCACCCTTTGCGTTGTAGACACCGGCGGAAAGGTCGCCTGCCTCGCGCACCGAGGTCGAAAAAGCGGTGCGCAGCAGCGTCATCGCCTGTTCTTCGACGACGGAGATCAACCGGTTCCACATCACCTGCATGCGGATTTCGTCAAGCTGGCTCATGGATTACAGTTCCTTTCGGATCAGAAGGATGGTGCCGTCGCTCTGGACGATGGCGTCAAACGGCGAGGTGACGATGGTCGAGGTTTCACGCTCGACGATAACCGCCGGACCGGTAACACGCTCGCCGACCTTGATCGCCGAGCGTTCCACGATGGCCGTTTTAAGGGGTGCTCCCGCGGCTGGATCGAACACATCGCGCGTGACGGGGGTGTCAATCGAGCTACCGGCGGAGATCAGCGCATGGCGCTCACCACCGGGGCGCACATCCTGCGCCTTGACGGAGAATGTGACGAATTCGATTTCAGGCCCCTCCACTGCCCGGCCGAAGAACTGGGCATAGCGCGCCCTGAAATTCTCCTCGATCATGGCGCTGTCGGAAGCCTGGAAATGACGATCCGGCAGGCTGACCGGAATTTCCCAACCCTGGCCGCGATAGCGCATGAACGCCACCACTTCCCGACTGATCTTGCCAGCCGTGCCGGCGCGCACGAAACCCTCGGCGGTCTCCTTGAGGTCGTCCAGCAGCGTGTTGAGCCGGGCGGTATCGAAGGCCGACAGGCCCATGATCTGCGAGCCGACCGCCTCATAACCGAAGGGAGCCTTCAGGAAGCCGATCGCCGAACCGACACCGGCGCCCTGCGGGATGAGGCAGCGGTCGACGCCGAGCTTTTCGCAGAGCCGCGCGGCGTGCAGGGGTGCGGCACCGCCAAAGGCGATCATGGTGTTTTCCGAGATGTTCTTGCCGTTTTCAACCGCATGGACGCGGGCGGCGTTGGCCATATTCTCATCCACCACCTCAACGATACCGAAAGCAGCCGAAAGCGGATCGAGCCTGAGCTTGTCGCCGACGTCGCGGGCTATCGCGGCGGACGCCTTCACGGTTGACAGCTTGATCTTGCCGCCGGCGAAATTGTCGGGATCGAGCTTGCCGAGAACGAGGTCGGCATCCGTGATCGCCGGCCGCTCGCCCCCACGCTGGTAACAGGCGGGACCGGGCTCGGACGCGGCCGATTCAGGCCCGGCCTGAATGCGTCCCATGGCATCGACCCAGGCGATCGAGCCGCCTCCAGCGCCAATCTCGATCATTTCAATGACCGGGATGGAGATCGGCATGCCTGATCCCTTGCAGAATCGGTAGGTGCGCGCGACCTCAAACGTCCGGGCGGTCTGCGGCTGGAAATCCTCGATGAGGCAGATCTTTGCCGTCGTCCCGCCCATATCGTAGGAGACCACCCGCTGAAGATCGAAGCGGCGCGCCACATCCGCTGCGAAAATCGCACCGCCGGCCGGACCGGATTCGACCAGGCGCACGGGAAACTCGGCCGCCGTCTCTACCGAGACGAGGCCGCCGCCGGAATGGATCATGAAGACCGGGCAGGAGGCGCCCATTTCCTTGAGACGGACCTGGAGACGATTGAGATAGTCGGCCATTTGCGGGCGCACATAGGCGTTTGCACAAACAGTATTGAACCGTTCGAACTCGCGCATCTGCGGCGAAACCTCGCTGGAGATCGAGATCGGCAGAGCGAGCGTTCGGGCGAGAATTTCGCGGGCGCGGCGTTCATGGTCCGGGTTCATGTAGGAATGAATGAAGCCGATGGCGACGGCGCCGAAATCTTCCGCGGCGATCCGTCTGGCGATTTCCTCCAGCGCCTGCTCGTCCAGCGGCTGAAGTTCCGTACCCTGCGCCGAGATGCGTCCCTTGACCGGAAACCGGTCTTCCCGCGGAATGAGCGGTTTGGGCAGAACGAGATCGAGATCATATTGCTCGAAGCGGTTCTCCGTACGCATCTCGATAACGTCGCGAAAGCCCTCGGTCGTCACCAGCGCGGTGCGCGCGCCACGACGCTCGATCAACGCGTTGGTGGCAAGCGTTGTGCCGTGAATGATCAGCTCGATCTGCGAAATGGTGATACCAGCATCGCGGATGACGATGTCGATACCGTCCAGAATGGCCTGTTCGGGCGCTGAATAATTGGTCAGAACCTTGGTCGAATACAGCGTTCCACGCACGTCGAGGGCGATATCGGTGAACGTACCGCCGATATCTGCGCCGAGGCGGATGTCGTTTCCGATGGTCATGCGTTTTCCTTCTTGGCAAGCGCGGCCTGGCGCATTTCGGAAAGGGTCTGTCTTGGTGTCAAAGCTTCCGGCGAGATATCAAGATCGAGAAGCGCACCGGTTCTGGAGGAAAGCGCACGCTCGAAAGCCTCTGCGAAGTCAGCCGTCGCCGTCACCCGCTCGGCATGGAAACCATATGCTTTGGCAAGAGCGACAAAATCCGGATTGACCATTTCGGTTCCCGAGACGCGGGCCGGATAATGGCGCTCCTGATGGGCGCGGATCGTGCCGTATATGCCGTTGTTCAGCAGAAGGATGATCGGCTGTGCTCCGTGTTGCAAGGCCGTTGCAAGTTCCTGGCAGTTCATCTGGAAATCACCGTCACCGGCAAAGCAGACGACTGTGCGCTCCGGAAAGGCAACCTTGGCGGCAATGGCGGCCGGTACGCCATAGCCCATCGCACCGGACTGCGGGGCGAGAAGCCGGGCCCTCGGGCCGAACCTGAAGAACTTGTTCGGCCAGACGGTGAAGTTGCCCGCACCATTCGTCAGGATGACGTCTTCCGGCAAGACCTCGTTGAGATAAGCAGTGACTTTGCCCATATCGACCGGCGACGGCAGATCCTTGAGGTTAAACCCTGCCTCGTAAGCAGCGCGGCCCTTCTTTCGCCACTCGGCCCATGGTCCCTTGACCGGTTCGAGTGCGGAGAGCGCTTCGGCAAAGGCATTCGGGCCGGCGTGGATACCGAGTTCAGGCTGGTAGATCTTGCCGATCTCCAGATCGGAACCGTGCACGTGGATGATGCGCTGACGCGGCTGCGGGACGTCGAACAGCGTATACCCATCGGTGGAGTTTTCACCGAAGCGGTTATTGATCGCGAGGATCACATCCGCATCGCGCAGCAGTTCCTTCACCGATGCAACCATACCCACTCCGGCTTCGCCGCAGAAAGTGACGGAAGCGTTGTCATACTGGTCCTGATAGCGAAACACAGAAACGACCGGGATATCGGATGCTTCCGCAAACGCCTGAAGGCGCTTGGCCGAACCTTCCTTCCAGTTACAGCCACCGTAAAGAATGACGGGACGCCTGGCCTGCGACAGCAGCGTCGCAAGGCGCTGCATGGCAAATTCCGAAGGCGCGGCCTCGATGATTTCGGCCGCGCCGGAAAGCGGCGCCTTTTCCGTCATTGACGTCAGCATGTCTTCCGGCAGAGCGATGACAACAGGGCCGGGACGGCCGGTAACCGCCATCGTCCAGGCGCGGGCGACGATTTCGGGAATGCGCTCGACCTGATCGATCTCGACGGCCCATTTCGCCACCGTTCCAAACGTGGCCTTGTAGTCCACTTCCTGAAAAGCTTCCCTCCCCTTCATGTCGGTGCCGACCTGGCCGACAAACAGGATCATCGGTGAGGAATCCTGCATGGCGGTGTGAACGCCGATCGAGGCATTGGTGGCGCCCGGGCCACGGGTGACGAAGCAGATGCCGGGCTGACCGGTCAGCTTGCCATAGGCGGCAGCCATGAAAGAGGCGCCTCCTTCATTGCGACACACGACATAGTCGAGCCTGCCGACCGTATCATGCAGTGCGTCCAGCACGGCAAGATAACTCTCTCCCGGCACTCCGAAGCCTTTGCGCACACCGAGCGCCAACAGGCATTCGACCAAAAGCTGCCCACCATTACGTAACATTGCGCGTTCCCTGATGATTATGAGCGTCGGCTTTGGAGCGTAAAGGCGCCAGACCGACGGTTTCCAGATGTTCGAGAATAGAGGCGACCAGCGAATGAAACGGAGGTTTTTCGCAAATGATCGACTGGGCCGTAATGCCGGCGTCGGCCAGTTCGCCTTGAAGGGCGTCCACAAATGCATCATTCGCGCCGGCTACGCTTCGCTCCAGGATCGACGGGCTTTCGCCGGAGTGAGGCGAAACCACAAACAGAGCGCCAAGCCCCTGCTCCTTCATGGCCGGCAGAACCAACCGCGTCAGGTGAAACATTGCCGAGAGGTTCACTTCGAGAGCCATGTCTATGTCGGCTTCCTGAAGCTTCTCAAAAGCCTTTTCGGTGGGCCACCGCAATGCGGCGTGCACGACGATATCGGGTTTCATACCCTCGACGATCACCCGCACGGCTTCACGATCGGTCAGATCGATCGCCATGGGAAGCACGCCGAAATCGCTGCGAAGCTCTTCCAGAACCAGCCTGTCGCGCCCAAGGGCGCAAGTTTCATAGCCGGCACAGGCAAGTGCCGCCGCCACCGCACGGCCCGCCCCCCTTGTTGCTCCTGTTACAAGTGCCCTCGACATCGATCACCCTCATATTTGCAAAGATGATGACCACATCGCCGCACCGGCGAAATCAAGAAAATGAAAAACTTCGACAAGTAATGCTTGTTGCTGCGAGCATCCCTACTCCTGAAACTTGACCATCGTACCGCCGCCGGTCGCCTGGTCTGTCGGGAAAACCTCGATGCGTGCGACATCGACAAATACCGGAAGCTCAATCGCGTTGACGATGATCGATGAAACATGCTCCGGCTGAATAGGACGATAGCCGTCATAAAGCAGCGTGCGGGCAGAGTTTCCTGCCATTGCCGTCCGATAGAGGTCCGTTTGGACCCGTCCCGGCACCACTTCGGTTACCCTGACAGACGTCCCCAGAAGATCGCATCGCAGGTTGTCGCAGAAGAGGCTGAGACCCGCCTTCGATGGGCCGTAGGCGCCCATGTTCGGATATGGCGCCTGACCGCCGCTTGAGCCGATGTAAACCAGATGACCGCGCCTGCGTTCAACCATGCCCGGCAGGAGCGCCCGTGTGAGATGCATCGGCGCCTTGAGATTGACATCGATCATCGCGTCGATCTCGGCGGGATCGATCTCGTGGAACGTCGCACGGGTGGAGAGGATGCCCGCATTGTTGACAAGAACGTCGATCTCTACGCCCTTGACGGCATCTGCGATCCTCTCAGTCTCCCGCACATCCGCCTGAACCGCGATGACACCTTTTTCAGAGGACAGTTCATCGAGCTGTTCCCGGTTACGGCCGATTGCATAGACCGTCAGGCCGCGCCGGGCGAGTTCAAGCACTGTGGCCTTGCCGATGCCGCTGGTCGCCCCTGTGACGACGGCGTTGCGATAGACGTCAAACATAGATGTAGCCCCCGCTGATGACGACGTTCTCGCCAGTCGCGTAGGTATTGCGGCTTGACGCCATCATGACGATCCATTCGGCCATTTCGACAGGCTCGGCGGCGCGACCCAAAGCACTCGCTTTCGCAAGCTCGGGAAGAAAGCCGAGTTCCTTGGCGCGATCCGTGGCGAAACCCGCAGGTGCAACGGAATTGACGAGAATCTGATCTTTTGCGACTTCCGCGGCGAAGGATTTGGTGAGGCTGACGACTGCCGCTTTTGTTGCTGCATAGTGAGCGTTTTGAGGGTGCGCTTTAAAAGCATCGACCGATGTTACGTTGACAATACGGCCGGTCACTTCCGGCGCATTGACGTGCTGGCGCATATGAAGAATGGCCGCCACCATCATATGATACGTGCCCTTGACGTTGATGGCGTTTTCCAGATCCCATTCCTCGTCGGTGATTTCAAGGATCGGCTTGCGTGGATAGATCGCCGCGCTGTTGATCAGGCAATGTACCCTGCCCAGCCTCTCCGTAATCTCGTTGAAGCCACGGTGAGCGGTCTCGGATCTGGCGATATCAGCAACCGACGTTGCGACTTCCACACCGAGGGCCCGCAAAGTCTCCGCCGAAGACGCGAGCAATTCCGCATTTCTATCGATAAGGCCAATCCTGGCAACGCCGTGAGACGCCATGAGCTTTGCCGTTGTCAGGCCGAGACCCGAAGCTCCGCCAACGATGACTGCTGTTTGATCTTTCACGTTCCACCTCTCTATTTCAGTTGCGCCACCTTATTTGTATGTTATCACTTATATGCCAAGTTAACCCAACCTCAAGTAAATTTTTCTGCGAAAACCCATGATCCCAAGGCTGCAGACGAGTGACGCCCCTCGTGCCGATACCGCCGGTTTTTTTGAACGTCTCGTAGAGGCGGGGTTTTCCGGCGACGCCGATGCCGGTGCTGCAACGCGCACCGTTTTTTCGACGGACAATTCCATCTACCAGATGGAACCGTCCGCC
Organism: Agrobacterium sp. LY4; assembly: GCF_001526585.1. Classification (NCBI taxonomy): domain Bacteria; kingdom Pseudomonadati; phylum Pseudomonadota; class Alphaproteobacteria; order Hyphomicrobiales; family Rhizobiaceae; genus Agrobacterium; species Agrobacterium sp. LY4. Next base: position 17,485 of record NZ_ASYA01000017.1, read on the forward strand.
GTGGTGTTTCCCAAGGATGTCGAGGACATAAAAATCCTCATGCGCGTCCTTTCCGAAACGCGCTTCGAAACAATGCAGGTCGTCGCGCGCGGAGGCGGCACGGGAACGAATGGCCAGTCTCTGACAACCGGGCTCGTCGTTGACTGTTCGCGGCACATGAACAGGATACTCGAAATCGATCCGGCGCGCAGGATCGCCCGCGTGGAGGCCGGCGTCGTCAAGGACCAGCTCAATGTCGCGCTCAGGGAACACGGCCTTTTCTTCGCTCCGGAACTGTCCACGTCCAATCGCGCGACAATCGGCGGCATGGTATCGACCGATGCGTGCGGTCAGGGTTCATGCCTCTACGGAAAAACGAGCAATCATGTCCTCGGGCTCAGAGTGATCCTGAGTGACGCAACCGACTGGTGGTCCCACCCGCTCGATGACGTTTCGCTCGCCAAAGTCATGGCCCGCACGGATCGCATTGGGCAGATCCATCGTACAATTGATCGCATCGCGCGGGATGACGGCGCCAGGATCGCAGAGGTTTTTCCCCGCCTCAACCGGTACATGACGGGATACGACCTGGCGCATATCCGTCGCGACGATGGACGCTTCGATCTCAATGCCGTCCTTTGCGGATCCGAGGGCACGCTGGCCGTCATCGCCGAGATCGAACTCAACCTGCTGCCAATTCCAGAGCATTCGGCGCTCGTGAATATTCGTTATGCCGATTTCAACACCGCCCTGGAAGACGCCCGGCGCCTCACCGAGCTCAACGTAGCCTCGGTCGAGACCATCGACGAGAAGGTGCTGGGTTTGGCGAAAGGCGACATTGTCTGGAGCGGCATTGCCAGATTTTTCCCCGATGATGGAGAACATTCAACCAACGGCATCAATATCGTTGAGGTGCTGGCCGACAATCCGGCGGAGTTGCGCCTGAAAGTCGAAGCGGTGACGTCTGCATTGCAGGGTGAGGCCGAAATTCGCAGCAAGGGCCACACCATCGCTTCGGCTGCTGCCGATATCGAGGCGATCTGGACCATGCGCAAGCGGGCCGTTGGCCTTCTGGGCAATGTGGATGGGCCGGTTCGTCCCGTTGCGTTCGTCGAAGACACAGCGGTTCCTCCAGCCAACCTCGCCGCCTACATCAGGGAGTTTCGTGCGCTGCTCGATGGAGCCGGCCTTTCCTACGGCATGTTCGGCCACGTCGACGCCGGGGTCCTTCACGTTCGCCCAGCCCTTGACCTGACGCGCAAAGACCATGTGCCGCTTATTCGCGAGATTACCGACGCCGTCGTTGCCCTCACGCGCAAGCATGGCGGCGTTCTTTGGGGCGAACACGGAAAGGGCGTCAGATCCGAATATGTTCCCGAGGTCTTCGGCGACCTTTACCCGCGTCTGCAGGAAATCAAACGGGCGTTCGATCCGGCCAACCGCCTCAATCCCGGCAAGATTGCAACGCCTGACAATGAACCGCTTATGAAGATCGACGACGTGCCCCTGCGGGGCTCCGTTGACAGGGAGATTGGCAATAACATCCGCGCCGCCTTCGACAATGCCGCATATTGCAATGGAAACGGGGCCTGCTTCGATTTCGATGCGACGAGCCCGATGTGTCCGTCCTACAAAGCGACCCGGAACCGTATCTACTCGCCGAAGGGCCGCGCCGCATTGATGCGTGAATGGCTGCGGCTTCTCGCCGAACGGGGCGTCGACCCGAGGAGGGAAGCTGAAAGACTGGGCAAATCAGGAAAGGCGCTGGGATTTGTCAGGCGCACGTTCAACACGCTCAATCCGGCCAATCGTTCCGACTTCTCGCATGTAGTGCGGGAAGCCATGGATACCTGTCTTGCCTGCAAGGCATGCGCGGGCCAGTGCCCGGTAAAGGTCAGCGTGCCCGCTTTCCGCTCGAAGTTTCTGAACCTTTATTACGGCCGGTACCTGCGGCCTTTGAAGGATCCGCTTGTTGCCAGCATCGAGAGCACCCTGCCGCTCATGGCCAGGTTTGGCTCGCTTTATAATCTGCTGGTTTGCAGTTCACCCGGCCGGTCTGTGATGAGGCTGGCAGGTCTCACAGCGCTTCCCGGCCTGGCGTCCTCACCGCTCCCGCGACTGGCGGCGCGTATGGGGGTCGAAATCGCAAGGCCGGACAGGATCGAGTCGTTGCCTCCGGATCAACGAGAACGCGTCGTCATTTTCGTGCCTGACGCCTTCACAGCCCATTTTGATCCGTCCGTGGGCGTTGCCGCGATAGAGGTTGCGCGATTGCTCGACTTGATCCCGTTCGTCGCACCGCCCCTGACGAACGGCAAGGCGCTGCATGTCCACGGTTACCTCGACCGCTTCAGAAAGGCAGCTTCGAAAACCTCGGGCGAGCTTCAACGGCTTGCGGCAACCGGCGTTCCATTGGTTGGTCTCGATCCGTCCATGACGCTCGCTTTCCGCAGCGAATACAGGGAGCTGAATGGTGGAAACACGTCAACGCATGTGCTCCTTCCACAGGAATGGTTGGCGGATGTCACCAAGCTGAAAGATACGGCGGGAGTGACCCGGAGTGGCCGGCAATTCAGACTGTTGCCGCACTGCACGGAGCGTACCAATGCGCCCTCCTCTTCGATGCAGTGGAAAACGATTTTCAACGCCTTCGGCATGGATCTGCAAATCGCGAACACAGGCTGCTGCGGGATGGCAGGAACCTTCGGACATGAAGTGCGCAACCGCGACATATCCAAGAAACTGTACGGGATGAGCTGGTCTGCCGAAGTCGCGCGCTCCGACGATATCATTACGATGGCAACGGGCTATTCGTGCCGCTCTCAGGTGAAGGAAATCGATCGGAGGCGGCTCCCGCATCCCCTGGAGACGCTGTCGGACGCCTTAAAAACGATGCGTCGCAAAGTGGAATGATATGTGATATGTGTTAAATTTAATCGGATAGGGAGCAGGGCATCCATTGTCGATCATTACGCAGCGCGGCAATCTGGCGGAAATCGTTGTTGCAAAGCTCAACGAGCGCATCGACTCAGGCCTTTATTCCGCAGGAGAAAAGATACCATCCAGCGCCCAGCTTTGCGAGGAGTTCGGCGTATCGCGCACGGTCATTCGCGAAGCGCTTATGTCGCTCAAAGTTTCCGGCAGGGTCATAGCACGCCAGGGCGCAGGCGTGTTTGTCACAGACAAAGACGCAAAGACACTGAACTTTGAGATCAGCCGGATAGAAGACATTCGTTCAGCAATGCAGATTCTAGAATTGCGGCTTGGCGTCGAAATGCAGGCGGCAGCTCTCGCTGCAACGCGCCGAACTCCGGAGGCGCTGGCAGAGATCGCACGAGCCTACGATCACCTCGAAGCGCTTGAAACGGAAAGCGCTGAAATCGAGGCTCGCGCCGATTTCGAATTCCACCTTGCGATTGCGCGGGCCACACGCAATCCGCACTTTCCAAGCTTTCTGGAAGCGGTGATGGAGAATATCAACTTCGAACTGGTGTTCAAACATCGCCAGTCATCGCGCGCCTACCAGACCTATCTCAAAAAAATCAACAAAGAGCACGCGTCCATATTGTCGGCAATCACTCAGGGTGACGCCAAAGGCGCCAAGAATGCAATCGCAGCCCATCTTGAGGAAAGCCTCAATCGATATCGTGCATTGCTGGACGAGCCGGCAAGCAGCGAAGCTGCGGAGTAATTGGGGCGAGGCGTGTTTCTGGATAGCCAAACCAAAGAGGACTGGGTCAAAGAACGACTCGGCCAACTCGAGGCCGCGAAGCTCTTGCCCGGCTCGAGAGACTGACGGAAAACTTGCTGGCCAAAAGCATCGAAGGCGAAAAGCAGCCCTAGAAACGGCAGCAAATCTTTTGTGCGACGCAGCCCCGCGAGCCGTTGAGGGCCGAGTTCATTGCAGGGAGATCGAACGCTCGCCGGATAGATACAGCGTCATACAAAGTTTGAGTTGACCCTCCTGGACGGTGAGGCGACACTTGAAAGCCGAAACAGGGGGGAAACGATGGATAAGCCACAACGATGGCGCCATATGGCAAGCGCGCCGAAAAACGGAGATCGGATTCTCATCACGATACGGTCGTCCGAACAAGGGCCGTCCCAGGTAGACCTTGCGTATTGGTCGAAGGGCGACCAGTACGGTTCAGAAGGCTGGCGCGCCTCGGACTCTTCGCCGGGGCGGATCATCGAATACTCGGAGCCGGAATTGAAGTGCTGGATGCCTATGCCCTCAGCCAATATCGATGGCCTTACGATGCCCGCTCCCTGGGAAGGCGAGGACGCCCGGGAGCTTGATGGGTCTGGGATCTGAGGTTCCCTTCGGACAGGGCCTGGGCCATGGACATCCTCGGCGTTAGAACGAAAGCATTGCTTCCCGCCATACGTGCCGAATGATGTTGGCCTGCCTTCCGCGAAACGTATCGTCGCCATAGACGGTTTTGAGGAGATGCAAGGGATCAGCGGTCACGACGGTTTTTATCCGAGAGGAACCCGAAGCACGCATCCCATATAGAGTTCCTCACGAATAGGGATGGCCGAGGTCTTCGGGCCGTGCCGCAGCATCGAGTATTTGCTCTGCGAAACGGAGCCGAAGACGTCGGTCCTATCATCTGGTTCGACAACCAATACAACAACCGCTCAACGGGCCTTTAGAAAGCGATAACCCGTACTGAAATCATTGGTGTATATTCGGTCCACCGCCACAAAGGGCACAGTCCGGCGATAGTCTTCAAACAGCGCTTTTGTTCCCGCTCCCAACTGCCCGGGTTTACGTAGATCAACGGCTTGCGCGGCATGTAGCAACTGAATCGAGGACATCCAGTAGAGATTATCCAGAATTCGGCCGAGATTGGCGACCGAAAGCGGTGCGTGGCTGTCCAGATCCTCGATATTTCCTGCCATCGCAATTGAGCCGACGGGAGCCTGCGCGCCGATCTGCTGGTTTTCGGCCAGAAGCGCGACGAGTGGTTTCTGGATCGCGCCAAACGCATGTCCTTGATTGGTTTCACCAGCAAGGAACCGGGAAAGATGCGTCATATCCGGGTTTTCGAAGCGGATCGTCTGCATCGTAATGGCCTGTGACAGACGCACCAGCGCCGTGTTCAGTGTTTCAACCCTTGAGGCCACCGGTAGCATCTCAAAACCCGCACTCGGATAGATCGCTCCCGATACTTCGCCCTCGATAAAATACTGCGAGACCTGTCCGGAAGCCTTGTCGTCCGAGGCTCCCGCAACTACGCCCGGATTGTCATCACTGTGATTGATCTGGATTTCCAGCGCCCTGGTCAGATCCCGCATCGCAATTTCGGCTCCGCCAAGCACATAGGCCATGGTGCGATAAGACAGCGGGTCCTGCAGTGCCCGATCCTTCGCGGGTGACCAGAGATAGCTGCCTTCAAGGGCAGAGCGAACCATCAGTGCCCCGGATGTATTTTCGGCAAAGGGGCGCAGCTCGTTCGTCGCCGCGAGGAAAGGGGCGACATTGCCGTTAAAACCTTCCAGTGCCAAACCAAAGACAACGGCTTCCTTTTCGAGATAACCCGCCGTGTCGTGCGCCAGCAGGGCAGCCTGCCCGGCGGTCAGCGCATTCGTGCTGAGGATCGAAAGGAAATCCTTGCCAACCGGCTCGAGCGGAGCGATGCCGGCGTCAGTCAGGGCGCGCGCTGCGGGAATGCGCTTGCCTTTCATGAAGACCTCCCCCTCGCCGACCATCGCCAGACCGATATGGGAGGCAAGGGTGATATCCGCCTCTCCAACAGAACCGCGTGAAGGAACGACCGGGGTGATCCCCTGCTCCAGAAACTGTCGATACATTTCCGCGACAGCGCTCTGAACGCCGGTTCGGCCGGTTGCAATTTGGTTTAGACGGATCGCCATGCCCGCCCTCACGGCCTCGACCGCCATCGGCTCACCCACGCCTGCGCCATGCGCGCGCAGAGATGTCGAATTGAAGGCGCGTGACAGTTTCAGCAGATCGTCGTCCAGCACGCGCTTGCCGTCCTTCATCGCAAAAACTGGGCGATCCTTGTTCCAGCCAACGCCGACCGTCAGGCCGTAGACCGCCTTACCTTGCAGGGCGGCCTCCATCACCAGATCGAAGCCTTCGGCGATCCGTTTGCCCGCGCTCTCGGTGAGAGTAATTTTGGCGCTGTCGTCCCGCGCCAGGCCGACGACCTGTTCCACGGTCAGGTTTTGACCGTCGATGGACCAATGTTCCGCCCGTGCGTTTGAAGCAGCAAGCCCGGCGATCGCAAAAGCTGTGACAATGGAGAAGCGATGAATAGTCCCGTTTTTAACAGACATGATGTTCCCTTGAGTTGGTTATTATTATGCCGTCATGTTTGCAGCACTGTCCGGTGTCGAAACGGCTTCGCTTCGACTGGAAACTTCCAGACATGACGGGTGGAGCAATTGGGCGAGCTGGGCCTTGAGCGGCCCATCTCCTTTAGTTCGTGGAATACGGCTTCGGCAGGATCAGGACCGCTATCAGCGATATGAATGCGGCGGCCATGACGTAAAATCCGGGCGCGTGATAACCGATGCCCGTGCTGCCAAGCCAGGTCAGCGTCGCCGGGGCAAATCCTCCGAAGATCGTCACGGCGGCATTGTAGGCCAATGACATGCCGGTGGTGCGGATATTCGTCGGGAAAACCTCGGACAGGGTTGCAGGTGCGACCCCGACATATCCCGAGACCATGATGCAGAAGAGGCTTTGCACGATGATGAGCGTCGTCAGCGTTGGCGAAGATTGCAGCCACCAGATCAGGGGATAGACCGCGACCAGCATCGCGCCGGCGGCAATGGTAAGCATCAAGCGCCGACCGATCCTGTCCGAAATGCTGCCGGCGCTGACGCAACCGACCGCGAGGAAGACGTTGCCAATCAGCGATGCCGTAAACGCCTCCGAAGGGCTGAAACCGAAAGCACGCTGAACGAAGATCGGCATGTAGATGATCAGCACATAAACGCAGACCGCCCACAGGATCGAGAAAGCGAAGCCTTTGATCAGATGGCCGAAATAGTCCGAGAAGACGAGCTTCAGGGGTGTTTTGGCGGACTGGTTCTCGAGACTTGCCTGTTCGGCCTGAAAAGCCGGCGTTTCGTCCAGCGTCTTGCGCAGCCACAGGCCCACCGGCGCGATCAATACGCCAATGAAGAACGGGATCCGCCAGCCCCAGTCTCCGATCTCCTGCTCCGTCAGAAGCGAGGTAACCGCAAAGGCGACGAGTGCCCCCATGATGTTGGAAATCGCCATGCTTGCCTGCAGCCAGGAAGCATATTTGCCTTTTTTGTCAGCGGGCGCATGTTCGACAAGAAAGGCGGCTGCTCCGCCGATTTCTCCACCGGCGGAGAAGCCCTGAAGCACTCGTCCGGCAAGGATCATGAGCGGCGCTCCCACACCAATCGCGGCATAAGTCGGCGCCACCGCGATCAACAGGGTGCCCGCCGCCATGATCATGATGGTCAGGAACAGTGCGGCCTTTCGGCCAGCCTTGTCGCCATAGACCCCGATCACGATGGCTCCCAGGGGACGGATCACGAAGCCTAGCCCAAAAGCGAGAAAGGCTTTCACGAGTTCGACTGTATGATCGCCGCCGGGAAAGAAATTATGGGCGATGTAGATTGCAAACAGCGCATAGACGGTGAAGTCATACCATTCCAGGGCGTTGCCTATCGATGCTGCTGCAACGGCGCGCTCCGGTGATGACCGTCTGGCCGGTGTCACTGACAAATTTTGATATGTTTTTTCCATTATTGTCCCCTCTTGGCCTGCCGGTGCCGGCAGGCGATGTTGATTGGTGATCGTAATTTTCCGCCCTTCGTGGCGATTGATGGCGTCTCCTCGCTTTGACCTGTCAGATCTGCACGTGATTTATGCCCTTGCTGGCAATTTCATCCTGTGCCTCGGCATAGCCCGCATCCGCGTAACGGATGACGCCGAGCCCCGTATCGTTATCGAGCGATTGCGAGAGCCGGTCGTCAGCCGCATTGGTGCCATCAGCGACGATCGTGACCCCTGCCGAGGTCATGAAACCCGCATAACCCCCGCCGCCGGAGTGAAGCGCGACGAGGTCGGCGCGCGAAGCGCAGAGCAACATCGCGTCGAGAAGCGGCCAGTCGGCGATGGCGTCCGAACCGTCGAGCATGTTCTCCGTCATGATGTTCGGATGCGCCATGCCGGCTGAATCGAGGTGATCGCGAGAGAAGGCAACCGGCCCCTTCAATTCGCCCGAAGCGACCAGACCGTTGACCCGCCGTGCGAGTGCGCTTCGTTCGCCATGGCCGAGCCAGGCGATGCGCGCCGGCAGCCCCTCGAACGGAACATGCTTGCGCGCCAGCGAAATCCAGTTGGTAACGATCTTGTTGTCCGGAAACATCTCCAGCACCAGCTCGTCTATCCGCCCAATGTCCGAGGTCTCGCCCGACAGGGCCATCCAGCGGAAGGGACCAATCGCCCGGCAAAACAGCGGGCGCAGATAGGCTTCGGTGAAGACCGGAATGTCGAAGGCGTCAGCAACGCCGCCGGCCTGCGCCTGCGTGCGGATCAGGTTGCCATTGTCGAAAACCTCCGAGCCGGCCCGCTGGAATTCCAGCATGGCTGTTACCTGTTTGGCAATCGACGCCCTGCCGGCCTCGATCAGCTCATCCGGGTTCTGGCTGCGCAGGCGGCGCACCCGATCCAGATCGTAACCGATTGGAATATAGCCATAAACGAGATCGTGGGCGGAGGTCTGGTCGGTCACGATATCCGGAATGATCCCCCGCGCGGCTATTTCGGGATAGATTTCCGCTGCATTGCCGACAAGGCCGACGGACAGCGCCTCACCCTTCGCGCGGGCCTCTTCAATCCGTGCCAGTGCGCTATCGAGATCATCGGCAATCTCGTCGAGATAGCCGATATCCTTGCGGGTGCGGGCCCGTTCCGGATTGATCTCCACGCACAGGATGGCCGCGCCCGCCATGCGGCCGGCAAGCGGCTGCGCGCCTCCCATGCCGCCAAGGCCCGCGGTCAATACGAAACGCCCGTTGAGCGTACCGCCGAAGCGGCGTTCGGCAATACGCATGAAGATTTCATAGGTGCCCTGAATGACGCCCTGCGAGCCGATATATTGCCATGCCCCCGCAGTCAGGCCGCCCCAGCATATGAGGCCCTTGCGTTCGAGAGCATAAAAATTCTCGGCCTTGGCCCATTGGCCGACCATGTTGCAATTGGCCATAATGACCATCGGGGCCTCAGTCGAAGTCTTCATCAAGCCGACCGGCTTTCCCGACTGGATGACAAGCGTCTGATCCTCATCCATGGTCGTCAATGCGCGTACGATGGCATCATATGCGGCCTTGTTGCGCGCCGCCTTCCCGAGTGCTGCGTATACGACGAGATTTTCCGGGTCTTCACCGACAGCCAGCACGTTTTCCATAAGGCGCAGCAGGGCTTCCTGCCGCCAGCCCTTCGCGCGAAGGTCCGGGCCTGAAGGGATCGGGAAGCCGGGATTGCGGGGATTCTCTCTCGGCATCTTCAGGCCTCCAATGCGTAGTCGGTCAGGTTGATGCCCATGACCTTTTCGGGGTGGACATAAATCGCCGGGTCCATCAGGCCCGCGCCGATCGGAATGAGGGTCTTTGGGACATGCAGCAGGTGGATCTTCATGCCGACCTTCAGCTCGCCGACAGACAGCGGCTCAATCTCCTGCGACAATGTGGTGATGACATCCGGAAAGGTCGCAAGGCGACGACCATCGACCGCATCGACGGCCATGTATTCGTTCATCACATGCAGGGTCAGCGCCCCTTCGCCCCTGCCGATGGTAACGGTACCGACGTCGAAAGCCTCATTCGTATAATGGACATCCTTCGCGGTGATCTCTCCCTCGATCATGATCCTGCCGCCCGTGGTCGCAAGGATCGCATCGAGGACTGCCGCATGCCCTCGAGGCTCGGCGGCGAGGATTGCATGGCCAAGTTCCAGCGCCTTGGAAATTCCGCCGAGTGCCGCATTCTTCGCGACGTAACCGGCGCGAACCGGGTTGCGGGCCGAGGCAATGAAACCGCCGGACATGTCGGAGGCAGTGCGCAGGATAGGAGAGATCCGGCCGGTTGCGCCGCGCGTTACAAGCTCGATATAGCGGTTCTGATCGCGATTTCCGCCGACGGCCGTCTGGATCGACTGGTCCGGTTTTCCAGCCATGCCGATCGCGCCCATATCGCCGGTCGGATGGGCGCGCATGTCACCCACCGCGTCCAGTACCTTGCAGCCGAGGATAGCCGAAGGCAGCCATGCATTGAGGGTCGAGGACTTGCCGTTCTGCCCGATCATCAGGGCCGCGACCTTCGCACCAAGCTCATCCTGCAAAAGCTGCACGGCCTTGACATAATCAACGCCCCGCATTTCCCAGGGCGTGGTGGAGGCAGGCGCGCCGATGGCGGCAGCCGTCGCCACCCATTCGTCTTCGTTCAATTCGTTAATCGAGACGAGTTCCGGCGCACCGGCGTTCACCGCGGCGTAGCCCAGCATCCGTCCATGGTGGACCCAGCCGCCGCCGCCGGCCGCATAGACCGCGCCTCCCCGCACTGCGGGTTCCACATCTTTTTCCGTCAGAATTCTGGCCACCTTCAGCCCTCCCTTTTTCTGTCCAATTCCATAATCGTGTTTGCCAGAACTTCAGCCGCCAGAGCGAGGTCGGCCGCATCGGCCCACTCTTCCGGGCAATGGGAACGGCCGTCGCGGCATGGAACGAAAAGCATCGCCGAAGGGCACAGCCGTGCCATGAACGCCGCATCATGGCCCGCACCCGACACCATCTTGCGATAGGGCGTGTCCAGCCGGTCTGCGGCCTTTGCCAGCATCTCCTGCAATCCATCATCCATCTGCACGCCGGGATTGCCGGAAATCAGCCGCGCTTCGATCGTATTTTCACCGTCCGCATCAAGTCCGGTCAGCCAGGACACGAACGCCTCCTTGTCCTCCGCCCGCTCGGCGCGGATATCGACCAGCATGCGGACCCGCCCCGGCACCACATTGGCGGCGTTGGGGGAAATTTCGAACTCGCCCACGGTTGCGGTAAAATGCCCGGGACCACCGGAAAGCTCCGTCGCGTACCGCTCGATCTCACTCACGATCCGCGCCGCAGCGACAAGGGCATCCGCGCGCAACCCCATCGGGGTCGTGCCGGCATGATCGGGACGACCCTTAACCTCGATCTCGACGCGATTGATGCCGACAATGGTCGTCACCACCCCAAGCGCAATCTTTTCCCGTTCGAGAACCGGCCCCTGCTCGATGTGTAGTTCCAGAAAGGCCTTCAGGTCATCAGCCAAGGGAGCTTCAAGACTTTCCGGCTTGCCGCCCACGTCACGTATGGCGGTCGCCAGATCGCGCCCGTCACTGATACGCCTCAGCCAGTCCTGCGGCAGAACGCCCGCCATCGCTCGCGAACCGATGCAGGAAACGCCAAAAATGGAGACTTCTTCAGCAAGAAAATCGACGACGGCCAAGTTGTGCCGCAAGGCAACACCGCGCCGTGAGAGAATGCGTGCGACCTCCAATGCAACGACGACACCGGCAACACCATCAAAACGTCCGCCGTCCGGCACAGTGTCGGAATGCGAACCCAGCATGATCGTTCCGGCCTGCGGCTCGGTGCCTTCGCGGCGGCCGATCAGGTTCCCGCCCGCATCCGTCGAGACATTCAATCCTTCACCCAGGAAACGCCGACGAAGATAGTCGCGCCCTTCATCGAAACGGGGCGAGAAGGCGCGACGGGTCCAGGGACGTTCCGGATCGGTGATCTGCGCCAGTGCGTCGAGATCCGTTTCTATGTCCTTTATCGACGCGTCGAGATTGCGGCGCATCACAACAGCACCTTGCGCAGACCAAGTGTTTCGGGCGGCCGCACGAAAATGCCGGTTCCCGGCGCAGCCAGCACGTTCTCACCGTCGAAGACCATCTCGCCTCGCCGCCAGGTGGCTGCAACCGTCCAGGGCAGTTCCATGCCGTGATAAGGCGACCACCCCGCAATGGAATGAGGACTGCTGGCCGCGTCATACACCACGGGCCGATCGACAAGCACCATGACGTCGGCGTCACGCCCGACCTGCAGCCCGCCTTTCTGGTGGTCCAGACGAAAATGTCTGGCCGGATTTTCGGCCATAAGCCGGGCCGCCCACACCAGCGGTACACCGCGTGCGATCGCGCCCTTGACGAAAAGTGGCACCATCACCTCCAGCCCCGGGACGCCGGAGGCATTTTTCAGCATATCGGGATTGGTCTTGCGGTCCTCGCTCCAGCTCACATGATCGGTAGACACCATCGACACCCGCCCTTCCGCCAGATGGCGCCAGATCGCCTCCACTTCTTTGCGGGCGCGTATCGGCGGGTTGATCTTGGCCTTGCCGCCAAGCCGCGCGACGTCGTTCTCCTCATCCAGAACAAGGTAGTGAATGCAGCATTCGACGGAGGAATACCGGCCGTTCCTGCGATACATCTCGGCGATCTCGTAGCCGCGACTGACGGAGCAATGGACGACATGCGCCGGGCAATCTGTCTCGGCGCCAGTTTCATAAATCTGCAGCATCGCCAGCGTTTCGGCCAGTTCTGGACGCGAAAGGCCGTGCGCGCGCCAATCGGTGATGCCGGATGCCTCCACCTCGGAAATCGCGGCGCGGACATAGGCGTCGTCCTCATTGTGCACGCCTGCGGCGAGCCCGGTCTTTGCAATCTCGGCGAAACAGGCGCGAAGCAGCGCGGGTGGGATACGCGGAAAGCGTTGAGGATCCGTGCCGAAAGTCGAGAACTTGTAGGCGCAAACTCCCGCCGCCGCCTGTTCGGCAATGCGGGCGGCCCCCTCTTGCGGATCGACAGTGCCATAAAGCGCGACATCGATGCGCGCCTCTTCGTCGATCATCGCGACCTTGCGCCTGACGGCCTCGGCGGAACACACAAGATTGCCCTCATCATAGGGCATGTCCACGATTGTCGTGACGCCGCCCGCCGCCGCCGCACGGGTCGAGGCCGCAAAACCTTCCGCCCCCTTCTGCGACAGCGAATGCACCTGTGCGTCTATGGCGCCAGGCAATAGGATGCCGGTGCCGAAATCATGATTTTCTCTTCCAGCCGGCGCGGGGCCTTCTCCGATGAGTGCCGTTTTCCCGTCGCGAATGGCCACGAAACCTCGAGAAATCTCGCGGTCGGTCAGAATGACTCGCCCCGCCAAAACCGTATCGAAATCCGCCATGTCGTCCTCCTGTCATATTTCGACTATGAGGCACAATTAAATTAGTGGTATATCCCAAAATCCGGACAGACGATGCCGAAATGGGAAGATCGAGACGGGGCGTGGGCGGTGAAGGTTTCGACGATTCTTTTATGTGACCAGGTGGTTCGCCTCGGCGGCATCCACCTTGCGTCCAATACAACGGGAATTCCGGTTGCAACCGTATCTGATGCCGTCAACCGCCTGGAAACCGCCCTCTCCGTCAAGCTTTTCGTGCAGGGCGCAAAAGGCCTGATCCTGACGGCGGAAGGCGGAAGACTTGGCCCGTATCTCGCGCAGGCCGCCCATGAAATCTTCGCGATCCATGGCGCGTGCGGCGATGACCGTACGAAAGATATTTATCAGAGAAGCGTGTCGCTGATTGCACTCTTCCGCTTCGTGGACATTCTCGAATCGGGCTCGATCCGTAAATCCGCATTGAGGCTTCAAATCGGGCAACCACAGCTGACGCGGATGATGGCGATGCTGGAAGACAATCTGGGCGTCCAGCTTTTTGAACGGACCCGCAGCGGCTCGCGCGCATCGCCCGAGGGGCTTCGCATATCGCCCCACGTCAACAAATTACGCGATATCTGGGCTGCGCTGGACTCCACATCCGCCCTGCGTTTCAAGCGGCATCTGCGCCATTGGTCATTCGGCGGCATTCCTCCCGCAACGACGGACAGCCCGTCGGCAATTATTCTGGCGCGCATTGCCGCCAACTGGGCACGGCGTTTCGACACACCGCTGCTGATGCAGCCCGGACTTGCAGACAGCCTGCTGGAAGGACTTGAACAGCAGCGATACGATGCAGTCCTTGTCGACATGCCAGTCAACAATTCTCGCCTGCGCAGCCGTGAGGTTCTGCGCAGCCACCTTTCATGTTTCCTGCAGCATGAAGCACCTGAAATGACGGATGCAGATTCGCCGTCACAGATGCGCGAGGCGATCCTCAAGCACCCTCTGGTACTGCCTTCCCGCGCCTCCGGACTGCGCCAGACGGCCGAAAGCTTTCTCGAGCATCTGCTTGGACCAACGTGGCTGTCAAAGGTGCAGTTGATTGAGATCGACAGCATACCGGTGGCAGTGCAACTGATTGTCGGCCACGGATATTGTTCGATATTGCCGTCCAGCGTGGGAATAACCTCCCCGAAGGTCACGAGAATCCCATTGCCGATGACATTTTCCGTTCCATTGCTATTGGCCTGGCGTGCCGATGACAGAGGTACAGATATGGCGCAGCGCGTTCTTCAGCTGCTTGATATGACGAGCTAATGGTGGCCGAGCGGGCTCGGCTCCTGCAACTCGGGTTCAAGTATCTATTACTTTACAGAGCGGTCGGCTTCGGGCGCAATGAACTTGCAAGAGAAATAGAGGACGGTCGTGGGAAGCCTGTCTTCAGGCTTGGTCAAGCTCGGCACTATCTCTTCTATTCTTGCCATCACGGCGCTGATGTCAGTCAGTTGAGCTTCGGGCTGTCCAAGTGTCGCTCGCGCCAGTTCCTGAAAGCACGCGAACGATCGCAACTTCGATGTTCTGGTCGAGAACCTGTCCACCTCACCGATCCAGTACTGGCTTGCCAGCCTCATAGTCGCAATGTTTGGCAACACGTGATTTGGTCTTTGTTGTGCTTTTGCATCGCAGGGTAGACAGAAGCTTGATTTTCCGGTGATCGTAATTTTTGCGCCTCTGTAGGATCGCAAGAAACAAAAAAACTCCCGGCGCATTTGCTCCGGGAGTTTTGGATGTTCGGTTGCGGGGGCCTCAATCCACGGAGACTTGTCAGATCGGGGCGGGTGGTAGGTACACCCCTTCGGCTTCAGCCTTGAGATAATTTATCGATGCGCTATTCGGCAGTATCGAGTGGTAACAGCGCCTTCTTTCGTTCTGCAATCACCGTTGGATCGCTCATGATGTCCGTCCGCCGGCCCGGCCTACGGGCATGCTTGACGTAGCCATTCTTGTCGCTGTTGCCCTTTATCGTCGGCTTGGCCTGCTGGTCCTGACGCTCCTTAATATCGGCCAGCATATCGCCATAGGCTTGCGTCGCAGACGCGGCTGACGAAACGTCCGGCGCTGCTTGCGCGACAACCACAGTCCAGCACTAGATATCCAACCGCGCACCGTCTCGCGCAACACCCATAAACCATCGCGCTCTGTCAGTTTCTCGGTTGCCAACGTCAGACCGAAATCCGCATACCGTTCCCGAACCAGCGCCATCGCATAGTCGCGGACCCCTTCAATGATCCAGTTGTTCGACGGCTGGCCGATCACGTTGTACCGAATCGACACCGCGCCGCCAGTTCGTATCCGCTCCAAAATCTGACGCACCTAACGCGTGCTCAGGTCAAGTACATATGCCGCTGACACTATGGTCATCCCGCGGGCGACCACCTTCGATAGAATCTCGATCCGCTGCGCAATCAATCCCATCTGCAATCTCCCAGGCACCGACTAGCTGTAGTCGGAAGCAATAGTGGGGGGTAAGATTGCAGAGCTGTCACTTACCCTACCATCTCGGAAGGCCGATACGCGCGTAAACGACGTCAGCCTCGAAAATCGATCCCTGACCTGCGGCAAAGTGCGAAACGACAACACATCAAAAATCGCATTCGGTCTCCCGGAGCGATATGTCAAGCTGACCAAGTTGGCCAAAAACCGGCAATTTCACATCCAAAAAACGCACCTTTATCCAGATGCCGCGAGAATAATCAAAAGAGCGAGAGGGGGAAGAAATTTGTTAATGTCTTTAATCGCTCATTATCCATGCCGACAAAGCGCTCGTTGAAAGTGTTGTCAAATTGAACACGCAACGTGGCTTGCTGAGCGAGTGGATGAAGCTGCTCATAAGCCTGGATGATCCAGGAAATCTCTCGAAAAAACAACATTGAATGGAAAACGAACGCCTCCCTATGGCTGGGACAGCGGCGCGCAGCATTTCCGTTTCTAAAGGCGAGGTATTTCTATGTTTTCCGTTGATACGCTAAAAATTGGCACGAAGCTCTTAATTCTCACGGGTATAACGGTCGCCATCGGCGCAGGCGTCGGCATTTATGAAGCGACGAAACTGCGCTCAATTGACAACACCTACAGCGCAGTTCTGGACAGCGATGCCAATGGAACCGTGAAACTGGCGGAGATTACAGGCAATTCCGATTCGATCGGACGTGTTCTCTATCGCATGATTGCCGAAAGTGACCAGGCCAGTATACGAGTATCGGAGAAAGAACTCGGTGATGTTTTTAACGAAACTGAAAAATTCGTGGAACAGGCCGCCGCGTATTATCCCGATCGAAAAGCGGATTTCGATGCACTGAAATCTGATCTGGATAACCTTCGCGCGACAACTCCTAAAATTATAAACGCCGCGCTTAGTGCCGAGAATGATGTGGGGCTGAAGCTTGTCAGTGACAGTTTCGCGCCGATGCGCCTTAAATTCGACGCCAATGCGACAAAGCTCTATGATTGGGCGAAAGCGGAACTGCGGCGCAAGAACGATATTGCAAGTGAAGTAACCGATACAACGATCTTGACCAGCTACGTGGTGCTGGTGGTCGGCGCCATTTTGGCGATCGTTCTTGGCATTCTCATGAGTGTCACGCAGGTCGTTCGACCGGTCAGGCGCTTGACGGATACGATGGCTGAACTGGCCAAAGATAAGCTCGAAACGAATATTCCTTTTACGGACCTGCCAAATGAGATCGGCTCGATGGCGCGCGCGGTGGAGGTGTTCAAGCAGAACGCTGTCAAGGTGCGTGAATTGAATACGCAGGAAGCGGCATTGCAGGCCAAAAGTGCGGATCTTCAAACGAGCATCGCGACAATCGTTTCCGCTGCGGTTGCCGGTGATTTCACCCAGCGTATTACGAAGGATTACGACAGCCCCGAGCTCAACCGCTTCGCAGCAAGTGTCAACGAACTGGTGGCCTCTGTCGATCGCGGGATTGCGGAAACCCGGCGCGTTGTTTCGGCCCTGGCTGAAGGCGACATGACAGAGAAGATGCGCGGCGACTTCCAGGGCGCTTTTGGCGAGTTGCAGCAGAACGTCAATGCAACGATGAGCAATCTGGGATCGGTGCTCAGCGAAGTGCGCTCGGCCATCGATACGATCAACGCGGGCTCCGGCGAAATGCGGATTGCATCCGGCGACCTGTCGAGGCGGACAGAACAGCAGGCCGCCTCACTGGAGGAGACCTCCTCAGCGCTTGAGGAAATCACCGCCGCCGTGAAGAACTCGACCGAGCGCGCGCTGGAGGCCAGTCACATGGTCGACGAAGCACGCCGCAGCACCGAGCAGTCAAGCATCGTGGTCAAGGATGCCGTCTCCGCCATGGGCCGCATCGAGCAGGCCTCCGGCGAGATCAACCAGATCATCAATGTCATCGATGAGATCGCTTTCCAGACCAATCTTCTGGCGTTGAATGCAGGCGTCGAAGCGGCCCGCGCTGGCGAGGCCGGCAAGGGCTTTGCCGTCGTCGCACAGGAGGTGCGCGAACTCGCCCAGCGTTCGGCGGCAGCCGCCAAGGATATCAAGGGCCTGATTTCACGGTCGGGTGAAGAAGTGCACGCCGGCGTCAAACTGGTAACGGAGACAGGCAAGGCGCTCGGCCTCATTCAGGGGCACGTCGTCAAGATAAACGAACATGTGCACTCGATCGCAACAGCGGCCAAGGAGCAGTCGACCGGGCTGCACGAGGTCAGCACCGCCGTCAACCAGATGGACCAGGTTACCCAGCAGAATGCCGCGATGGTCGAGGAATCGACAGCCGCCACCAGCAGACTTGCCGATGAGGCCGTAAATCTCACCCGACTGATCACGCGCTTCAAGCTGGATGCGCGCACCGCTCCACAGATAGCAGACCAGACCAGCAAACCCGCCGCCTCGCCTGCGCGCGCGCTCGGCAGCAAGCTCGCCAGCGCCTTTGGCGGCCGTAGCGCCGCAGCCTCAGCTGAATGGAGCGAGTTCTGATGAAACCGGCTCTCCAAACCCAGCTCAACAGGCGCTGAGAGTCAGCAAACTCATCACAACGAACAGCAAACCCCGATGACGACGCAAATACCGTTCGGTGCAAACAACGCTATATCGAAGAGAAATCAGCAAATGTCACAGTCTACAGCAAATCTCAATCATCCGGCCGTTTTCAACGATACCGAGATCCAGACAATGCTCGAAAAGGAACGGGACAATCTTATAAAGACGACAAATTTTCTTGAAGCAATGTGCGCCAAGCTTTCGTTAACTGCCGCTGGTCTGCCATCGCTGTCAGTCGTCGAAGAGAATGCGCAAGACCCCGATGACCCGCGATTGACCATTGAGGCGGCAGGCATCACCCCGGTCAAAATTCCCATGTGATTTGGAAGAGCGCGGAAGCAACATCCATTTCGCGCAGCAGGATCTCCAGCTTACCGGCCACTGCCTCACGGGGCCGAGGCTTCGCAGCCCAGATGACTTGGGTTTCTCAATATCAATGTTTGCGATGAATCTCCAGAACCAGGCCGGGGGTGAGACCGGCCGTGGCCGCTGAGGGCTTGAAAAATAAACTTCAGAGAAAAGAAGGAACTCTTTGTGTGTCTGCCGGAAACCGATGCTTCGGCCCAGAATTCAAACCCGCAGATAGCCCGCGGTTGCCGGGTCATGGGCAAGCGCCGTTCGTCCGCTCGTCACCACGCGCATGCGAGGCTGCGCCAATATTCTAACCGCCCGTCGGGATTGGCGCCCAAAGAGGAAATGATGTGACTTCACTTCGCAAACACCATCCTTCCATTGAGCGCTATATTCGATCGATTGGCCGTTATTTCGTCATTGCCGTTGTGACCATGACACTTCTGATCGTGGCGACTTATAAAACCGTTTCAATCGCGCTCGATCGACATTCGCTGCAACAGGACATCAGTTATCTGCTGGGCCGGCAATTCATCCGCTTCCAGCAGCTGTCGAGCCAGACGCGCGCGATCATGCGAGCCTCCGCGGACCCATCGACACCAGATTATGTCGTAAACCCCATGGTCGACAATATTCGCGAATCGATCAGCGACATGCGCGCCATGAACGCGAAGCTGGACGAACTCCACGAAAAGATCGCTGGTAATCTTCTCGAAAAGCTCAACCCGAGGGACGAAGTCATGGAAAATCTTCGTTCCGAATTCGACGCACGGCTTGAAGATTTCCTAAGCCGCGCCGAACGCGTTATCGAGGCTACGCGGGAAGATCGGCGTCAGCGCTATTCCTTCTGGGGACCGATCGATTTTGCCGTGGCGTCCGACAGCCTGCTCATGCGCCAGTTCAGTGCGTTAATCGAAGGCGCGCACGACAGGAGTGAAGGCAGCATCAGCCATGCGCGATTAATAAGCACATTGCTTCTCAGCCTGAACGCGGCGGCGCTCATTCTGGCAACCGTGCTTCTTTTCCTTCCTCTCCTCAGGAAACTGCACAACGAACATCGCCGCACCCTCGATTTCGAGGTCAAGCTAACGCATCTGGCGCATTCAGACGCTCTGACAGGTCTCAATAATCGATCCTCCTTCAACGATGCATTGACCGGATTGTTTGACGATCTCGAGCGGACCGGAAGAGGTTTTGCCATGTTGCTTGTCGATCTCGATCATTTCAAGGACATCAACGACAGCCTCGGACATCCTGCCGGCGATGCGGTTCTCAAGCAGGTCGCCAATGTCCTGCGCAAGACCTTCCGCCCCGACGATATCGTTGCACGGCTCGGCGGCGACGAATTCGCGGTGCTCCTGCCGGAAATCGACGATGCGACAACGCTGGAAGCAATCGCCCACTGCGCGGTCGCTGCAATTGCGGATGAATATCGTTTCGAGGGACGGCTTCTGCCCGTATCAGCCAGTATCGGCGGAGCAGTCGTCCCCCAACATGCCAATGACGAGGGCATGCTTGCTCAACTCGCCGATCTTGCACTCTACGCCGCCAAAGGCAAGCGCAACACCGCCACGATCTTCGACGAGCGTTCGCACGCCCAGCGTCTGCAAGAAAACCAGCTTGCCCTCGCCCTCGCCGCCGCCATCGATCGAAACGAATTCGTCGTCCACTATCAACGCAAGATCGAGTTGCAGACAGGCTTGCATCTCGGTTTCGAAGCACTGGTACGCTGGCAACATCCGGAACTCGGCATTTTGCCGCCCGCGCGTTTCCTGCCCCTCATCAAGCGAAACAATCTGATGTGCGGCATGACACGCTGCGTCATAAATGCGGTAGCCTCGGATCTAAAGGGCTGGAAAGCAAGGGGACTGCGACCCGGATCGATTGCCATCAACCTTCCCGAAGCCTTGCTGATCGGCGAGGACGGCTACAATCTGGTTGCGAATGCGATAGATACAAATCGTCTGGAATGGGCAGATCTTGCCGTTGAAGTGACGGAAGATGTTTTCCTCAATCGCGGTGCCGATCAGATACGTGAAACCATCGCCCGCTTCAGAGACCACGGAATGTCAGTTTCCCTGGACGATTTCGGTACAGGGTTTGCCTCACTGGTGCATTTGCGTGATTTCCCGTTCGACGAATTGAAGATCGACAGGAGCTTCGTAACAGACCTCGGCAACGATATACGGTCCGAGCAGATCGTCAGGGCCATGATCGATCTCGCACACAGCCTGGGCAAGCGATGCGTTGCCGAAGGTATCGAGAACGACATTCAGCGCGATTTTCTTCTCGCAGCGAACTGCGATATTGGCCAGGGTTATCTCTTTGCGAAGCCTGAGCCAGCAGCAATTGCGGCCAAACGCCTGATATCAATCGCCTCCACCCAGCCCGCGATACAGCCATCACTGCAGCAGGCCGCGGGCTGATGTTTTGAAACGGCAAAAAGTCCCCCAAGACTCCACACATCAACGGAGGCATGCAAATGAATGTGCATAAACGACTATGGCTGATGGCTTTCCTCGTATCAGCCGCCGCACCAGGCATTGCCAATGCCGGCAGCGGCATGTCGGTCGATGTGGTCCATTTCTGGGTGTCTAAAAGTGAATCCGCTGCGCTGGACGTATTCCGCAGAAACTGGTCTGCCGCAGGCAATCAATGGGCTGACATCCCGGTCGAAAACAAGGTTGCCGATCAGCGGCTGGTGAGCGACCGCATCGCAAACGGCTATGCTCCGGCCGTCATGCAATGGAACGCTAACGAAGGTTCGCGGGAATTGCCGGAAATGGGGGTCGTTCAGGATATAGACGATGTCGCCCGGGCCGATCACTGGCGCGAGATCATTCCCGCAACCGTATTCGACCGGATATCCTACAAAGGAAAGGTATATTTCGCCCCGACCAACATCCATGCAGAAAACTGGCTGTGGACGAGCACCAGGGTTCTGGGGCAAGTCGCCGCCGCCGAACCGCGATCCTGGAACGAAATTTTCGAAACAGCCGAGAGGATCAAAATCTCCGGGAAGATCGCGATTGCAATTGGCGGGGCTCGATGGGAAACCTCGCTTATCTTCAATGACATTATTTACCACGTCTTCGGACCGCAGGGATATGCCGGACTGATGGGCGGTGACGCGGCACTGGTTCAGGATCCACGCATGACCGAGGCATTGAGTATGCTTCGGCGTCTGTCTCGATATGCCGCGCCCTATGAAACACGAAAAAACAAGACCTGGGCAGATGCCGCAGCCGCAGTTGGCGCCGGTGAAGCAGGCATGCAGTTCATGGGAGACTGGGCAAAGGGCGAATTGATAACGCGAGGCTACCGCGTCGATGACGATTTTGGTTGCAGCCTCGTCCCCGGCACATCAATCGCATATTTCATGGTAATCGACGCATTCGCATTTCCCATAGCCAACCGGGACGGCGTGGCGGATGCACAGCGGGCATTCGCCCGCATGGTCCTCGACAGCGGCAATCAAGTCGCCTTCAGCCGCATCAAAGGTTCCCTCCCCGTCCGGATCGATGTCGATCCGACCATCCTCGACCGTTGCGGTAAACTTGGGCTGGAAATGATCCGGGCAAAAAACGGCGAGGTCAGCGCACAGTCGCAGGCCATGCCGAGCCAGATGTCGGAAGGCTGGATTGGCATTGTCGGTGACTTCTTCAATGACGAAAGCATTTCCCCTCAACAGGCGCAGCAAAGGCTCGTCGATCTCCTGATCCAGCACTAGATGGCGATCTGTCAGCCCTGCGCTGTCAGTATCGGCGTCGCGTCTGCGACGGTAGCTGGCCGAAACGGCGGGAATAATCCGCCGCAAATCGCCCCATATGGCTAAACCCCCATTTGCAGGCAATATCGGCGACGCTCAAGCCGGGATCGCAATGCAGGAGATCGTCATGTGCAGCAGCCAGACGGATATCTTGAAGATACGCCATCGGCGTGGTGTTCTGAAACTCCCGGAAACCCTGTTGCAGCGTGCGGACACTCACTTTCGCCGCAACAGCGATATCCGTCAGTGAAAGGGCGGCGGAAATGTTTTCATGCATGAAGTCAATCGCCCATTTGACATGGCGCGGAGACGGAGACGCTACGTGGGATGCAAGCTCGGCCGAATAGCGACTATGACAGTTCTCCAGCAAAAGATAGATTGCCGCATCGTAAAGAGCGTTCAAGCTCAAAGGCGAAGCTTCCAGCCCGCTTTGCGATGCAGTCAGGCTGTGCATATCGTCTACGATACGCATTAGCATCCTGCCTGCGCCAGCCGTAAGATCGATCGTCGGCTGAATGTCCAGATTTCCGGTAACCGAACGGTCGAGTAAGTGGGAAAGGATATGGGTAATCTTCCGGCGCTCGAGAAAAAGAGCGAAATGGCTTCTCGGCCCCACTATTCTGGTTGCTCCGGTCATCGCCTCACCTTCCAGGATGGTGCCTGTTCCGGGTAAGGAAACAAATTCATGTCTCCCGAAGCAAGCTTCTCCGCTGATCGGCAGGAACACCAGCAGTTTGTCGCTCGGCACCTCTCTTTGGATGAGAAGATCACCTCCATAGGTGCACTTCGCAAGCGTTGTTCCACCGACGGAGAAAAATCGGCAGTTAAAAAAAAGAGTGCCGTCCGTCTGCGGCGTTACGGTAAGCGGTGACGACGTTGTCGATAACAGCGCACTCAGTTCCTCGGGGTCGCCTCCCCTGTATTCCAGGCAGCGCGGGGCTTCTTTGGGTGGAGGACTGAAACGTTGTCCGCTCCGCCCCGAGAGTTTGACACCCATAAGCAATCTCACGGCAAAAGAACCGGCTCGTTTGGGAGGATCAGGACCGGCTGATATGAAAATCCAGTCGCCACTGAAATCGTCTCGCTGACATGACCTGGATTGAAGCACGCTCCGGCGATGAAAACCCGTGTGACATGTTTAAGACGATTAGCCTAAAACCCTTTAATTTCCATAGGTTAATTCCAAAGACCAGACATAATTGCGCAAATCGGATGATCATGCGATAAATGGATAATTAAAAAGAAACCGCTCCTGCGGCTTATTTCCTGCACTATTGCGCTGCGGTTATGATCAAACCAAGCAACGGAAGCTAAAATGCTTAAGCATTTCATCTTTTGATTGCTTACAATATCAAGATGCAGCCCCTTGTTGTCCCGGACATGTTTCAAGTTCGGTTTCCAGGCTTCGTATCATCTCTGGCTTTCCATGATAGAAAACCGAATTCCGGATTTTAATCCTCAGCTCAAGGGTGAAACCTTTGATGACATGGTCAGTGCCCTGACCGCCGGTTTCGGTCATTTCGAGGCATGGCGAACAGACAGAGGACAGTTACTCGACTGGAAAGTCGGCTTTTGGGGCAATGAGCAATTGTCACTGGTCAGCAATCAGGATTGCGGCGGCTGGGGAGCGAGAACGATTGAGCAGACACCGGAATGCCTGGCAATTCTTTTGCCCCGTTCCGGTTCTGTCGATGTGAAACTCGGTAACAATATAATTGAAGGCACGCAGGGGCGGCTGTTACTTACGAATAACCACGAGCCGGAACAGGTTGATGTCCGAGGCGGTTTTCACCGCTCGGATACGCTCAGTCTGAATTGGAATACTCTCTCTCGAACCTTTGCCGCCGCATTGGATGCCCCTCTGGTCGGGCCAATGGACCTCGAGCCTATCATCGAGCTTTCGACAGGTACGGGTCAATTGATCGGCAGCCTGGTTGAGACGATTATTCTTGGCATGCGCAACGATGGCCCACTGCTGCGATCTCCTATCGCAATGTCGAATTTAACGCAGGCGCTGGCCGATCTTGTTATCCGGCATGTGCCCCATCGTCTCTCCTACCTTCTCGACAAAAGAGTCTATCTCCTATCGCCGCGACACGTAAACCGTGCCATCGAATTCATGCATTCAAACATAGGGCAGCCGCTTACCATGCAAAACGTGGCCGAGGCTGCGGGCACTTCCCTTCGCGCACTTGAGGTTAGCTTTCGCGACTTCAAGCGCATCACACCCTCCGCTTATCTGCGGAAAATTCGCTTGCAGGCTGCGCGAGAGGATTTGCTCGATCCCTTTAATCAGCAATCGCTGAGAGAGATCAGTTTGAAATGGGGCTTTTTTCATTTCGGCCGTTTTTCCGCGATCTATCGGGCAGCCTATGGAGAAAACCCGTCAGACACAAAAAGACGATCGCGGACGATCAAATAATCGCCTGCCGGGCAATCCGCGTGACCGTCGACGTTTTTCCGGCCAAATTTTTCTCTGCCAAAAGCAAACATGCAGCCGCCCCATTTATCGTGTTCACAGGATGGCCAATGCGCTCCCATAGCGAGCGACGACAGCGTCTAGGCCGAAGATGAACGCCTTAGCTTCGAACAAATATCGATAAAGGCACGTAGCTTGGGCTGGTTCTGGGCAGTTTTCGTAAAGTACAGGAAGAGCCCGTCCTCACCTTGCGAGTATTCCAGCAAGGCAGGCTCCAGAAGCCCCGCTGAAAGTTCCTGCGATGTGTGAAACGTCGAGGAATAAATAAGCCCGAGCCCTTGCACCGCAATTTTCCGCATGAGTTCACCATCATTGACCGTGATTGGTCCATTGGGTTCTATGCGCACATTCTGGCCGTCTTCAACAAACCCCCATCGGTAAATGTCACCCTTTTCCGGTCGGCGGAAGCGGATACATTGATGTTCCGTCAGATCATTCGGCACTTTGGGGCAGCCGTATTTCCTGAAATAGTCTGGCGAGCCAAATACCGCCCATTTGAAAGGTGGCGAGAGCCTCACCGCAATCATGTCCTGTGCAATGTATGAACCGATGAGAATGCCTGCATCATAGCCTTGCGATATGAAATCGTCATGTCTGTTGCTGACCGTAATATCCACTTTGATAAGCGGCCAGGCCTCCCGAAATGCCGGCAATATCGGCTCGATGACGTGTGGCAATGCCAGCCGCTCGACGATAAGCCGCAAGGTGCCGGAGGGCTCCGTCGTGGATTGCTGCGTTTCTTCGAAACTCGTCTCGATCAGCTTTGCCGCAGGGGCGATCTTTGCCAGCAGCATGTCTCCCGCTTCGGTCAAGGATATCCTGCGTGTCGTCCGATGAAACAAAGGTGTCGCCAGCCGTCGCTCCAGCTTCTGTAAGGCCTGGCTGATCGCCCCCGGCGTCACGCCCAGTTCCAGAGCAGCTTTGCGGATGCTGTGGTGTTTCGCAATCGCCAGGAATTCGGAAAGACCGTCAAATGCATTGTGGCGAGTCATCGATGTCTTTCGTTCTCAGAGCGGTTCTAAAGGCCATGATAGCGAAATATGGAGATTATTCGACCGAATACAGTTCAATTAAGTTGATTTTCTAAACAATCCATTTAGCGGCAGACGGCTTATTTTGCACGGTCAGGCCGGACATATGGTGGGTGTCGCAACAAGCTAAAGGAATGAGCATGTCCATCGTCAATCACGTCGCCGGTCTGTGCGTTGCCATTGCAGCCCTGGCCGCCATACCCGCGCAGTCGTTCGCCCAGCAGGCAGACAATGCCAAGAAAAAAATCCTGATCGTCGTTTCCAGCCTCGACAAAAAAACACCCGAACTCGTCGGCGGTTACTGGTTCCCAGAGCTGACGCACCCGGTTGAGGTTTTTGACGAGGCCGGCATCGACTTCGACATTGCAAGCCCCAAAGGCGGCCTCTCACCCTTTGACGGTTTCGATCTCAAGGACCGCGCAACGCTGAATTTCTGGACCAATCCGGAACATCGGAACAAGATTGCCAACTCGATCAAGCTCTCCGACGTGGATGCGGACCAATACGCCGCCGTTCAATTGGTCGGCGGTCACGGTCCCATGTGGGACTTCCGCAACAACAGGGAACTTGAGGATATTGTCCGTAAGATTTACGAAAGTAACGGCATCGTCAGCGCCGTCTGCCACGGCCCCGCGGGGCTGATCGATGTCAAGCTGAGCAACGGTGAAAGCCTGATCAAGGGTCGCAAACTCACCGGCTTCACAGCCGAAGAGGAAGCCGCCCGCGCTTACGACAAGATCGTGCCATTCGAGCTTGAAGCCGCGCTGAAAGACGCCGGCGCAACATTCGAGGAAGCGCCGATTTTCCAGAGCCGTGTCGTCGTCGACGGACGCCTGATCACCGGTCAGAACCCGGCCTCGGCGAAGGAGTTCGCCGAAGCAATCGTCAAGGCCCTTGAAAAGAAAACGCAATAAGCTCGCTCCTCGGCTGGCGTCCCGTCCTGTCGGACGGGGCGCCAGAACAAAATTCCATCCCCGATCGAATTGGGTTTTATCGCCTAAACACGTTGGCCAGTCTCTTCGTCGAAAAGATGGACGTTGCCTGCATCCAGGCTAAGGAATACCGTTTCGCCGGGACGCAATGAGACGCGCTCGCGCATCAACACTGTCAGGTACTGCTCTTCCATAAGGACCGTTATCTGGGTTTCGGAGCCGGTCGGTTCGACCAAAACGACGCGCGCGGGAATATTGCCTTCCTTCACGATGGAAAACTTTTCCGGTCGGACTCCGTAAAACAGAACACGCTCGCGGCTTAGGGATTTTCTGCTCGCCGGCAGCGGCAAGGGAATACCGCCGATGGTGCGAAAAATCTTGGGATCGTCCGCCTGTATGCGGCCTTTAATCAGATTCATCGGCGGCATACCAATAAAACCGGCAACAAAGGTAGTCGCGGGATTGTCATAGATATCGAGCGGCGTGCCTACCTGTTCGACAAAGCCATCCCTCATCACCACGATGCGATCCGCCATCGTCATCGCCTCGGTCTGGTCGTGGGTAACATAGACGGTGGTGATCTTCAGCCGCTGATGCAGTTCCTTGATCTCGGAGCGCATGGCCACGCGAAGCTTGGCATCAAGATTGGACAGCGGCTCGTCGAACAGGAAAACCTTTGGGTCGCGTACCATCGCACGGCCCATGGCCACGCGCTGGCGTTGCCCCCCTGAGAGATGGCGCGGGTACCGGTCGAGGTAAGGTTCGAGCGCCAGAATCCTTGCCGCATTCTCCACGCGCTTCGCGATTTCCTGCTTTGCCACGCCGCGAAGCTGAAGTGAAAAACCCATGTTTCCGGCAACGGTCAAATGGGGATAGAGGGCATAATTCTGGAATACCATGGCAATGTCCCGATCTTTGGATCGCAGATCATTGACCATTGTGCCGTCAATGGAGAGTCGGCCATTGGTGATCGATTCAAGCCCGGCGATCATTCTCAGCAATGTGGATTTTCCACATCCCGAGGGACCGACCAGGACGATGAACTCGCCATCTTCGATGACGACATCGATGCCGTGGATGACAGGCAAGCTGCCGTAGCTTTTGCGGATATTCTGCAATTCAATCGAAGCCATATTCTGCGCCTCTTCCTCCCGAATGGCCCTCAGGCCGTCCCTTCGCCTTCGTGGTTCACGGCTGTTCGCTGGCCGGATGAGAATACGATCAGGGCAAATAGCGGCTCCGGGCCGAGAGCCCTTGCCCAATGGCGGATATTGCGGGGGATACGGATCGCATCGCCCTGTTGCAGTAGATAGAGCGCGTCGCCCAGCTTGTGTTCACAACTGCCGGAGACAACATAGAGGATTTCCTCACAATCGGGATGTGAATGCAGCTGGTTGCGTTCGCCAGGATTGATCCGGCAGGTGCCGAAGGTCATTTCGGCCCCGGATGCGCCTTCGCCGGTGATCTTCCAGTTCAGTTCGCCCCAGGATGTCGGTACGAACTCGCCAGCCGCCTTCCTGAAAATAATGTCGTTTTCTGTCATGTCGGTCCCCGGATCAAAGGTTGATAGTGACGCCGGCATCGGCGGTGCGGTAGAGTTCGAAGAGCTTCATGATCTCCCGTGCGATGGCGAGCGTGCCCTTGGTAATCGTCCGCCCGGACTGGATCGCGTCGGTCAGGTGCAGGATTTCCGGTACATAGCCGAGATAAAAGAGATTGTTGTTGTAGAGCTGACCGAGCGAATGTTCCGGCTCATAGACAAGCGCCGCATTCGCGTCCGGCTGGATGAAGCTTGCGGCGCGACCATAGGCCGGTAGGTCGGCCTTGCGAAAATAGGTCAGCTTGCTGCCATTCTCGACAATGGCATTGGCGCCTTCACCGATGATCTCGACCCGCTCGAACAGGCTGCTGCCGGACTGGCCAGCAGCGAAATGCAAGGTGCCGATGGCGCCGGAGCGAAACCGTATATTGGTGAGAGTAGCCCCCGTGACCGGTTCCCACTCATAGCTGGCCCGCTCGATTTCACCGCCGAGGAAGTTGAGAATCGAGCCAGGATGATAGATGTGATCGAGGAAGCTCTGCATCTTGACGAGATTTGTTCGTTCATCCGGCACCGGCAGGCTTTGCGGATAGCGCAGGTTGATAGATGTCAGCCTGCCGAATTCCGAAGAGCCGATCAGGTCCTTGAGCTTCTCGATGGTCGGGAAGAAAGTTTTCTTCAGCCCCGTCATTACCATGCGCCCTGCCGAAGCACTGGCCGACATCAGGCGCTCGATCTCCTCGATGCTGGCCGCCGTCGGCTTCTCCATCCAGACGTGGCACCCGGCATTCAGCGCGTCCAACGCAAGATCGGTGGCCTGAACGCGTCCGTCGGGGCGATAGGCTGTCACGAGAAACACCAGATCGGGTTTTTCCCTGGCAAGCATCTCGTGATGATCACTATAGGCCCTCTCGGCGCCGAACAGCCTGGCGAACTTGGCAGCACGATCGATATCGAGATCGCAGATGCCGAGCAGTTCCACCGGCGCATACCGCAATGCCGGGTAGACGTTGCGATATGCATGACCGCCAGCTCCGATAAAGCAGGCTTTAATGCGGTTTTCGAATTCGAAATTATAGCGGATTTCCCGCTGGACATGGTGTGACATGGTCAGCCCTTGATTGCACCCTGTGTCAGCCCTTCGGTAAAACGTCGCTGCATCAGGATGTAGAGAATGATGATCGGCAGAAAAGAGATGACAGTGCCCGAAAAAACCAACCGGTATTCAGAGGCATAAGTACTTGCGAACCGCACCAGACCGAGAGGCAGGGTCTGCACCTCGGGGCTGATCAACACGATCAGCGGCAGGAAGAAATCATTCCAGGTGGAAAGCGCACTGATAATCACCAGCGCCTGGATCGCCGGTGTCGAAATCGGCAGCAGCACCCGTGTCAGAATCTGCAGGTGGGAAGCGCCATCGATCTTTGCCGCCTCCATCAATTCGTCCGGCACACTGATGAAGAAGCTGCGCATCAGGAAGATGCCGAAGGGAATGCCGCTGCTGACCTGGGCCAGCACGATACCCGAAAGCGTGTTCACCAGATTCAAGCCGAACAGCACCTGATAGAGCGGAATGACGATAGCCTGGATCGGAACCGTCAGCCCAAGAATGAAGACATAGAACAACCATTCCCGGCCGGGAAAACGGACCTTGGCCAAAGCGTAGCCGGCCGGGATGCAGGTCAGCAGCGACAGAAGCACAACGCCTGTCAGGTTGAGCAGACTATTGCCCACCAGCTCTCCAAACCCTCCGATCTGCCAGGCATCCTGATAATTGCGCCACATCATATCTGCGGGCCACGCATATGGATTAGCCTGCCCGATCTCGGCTTCGGTCTTGAGGCTTGACAGGATGAGCCAGACAAAGGGCGCGAGAACAAGCAGCGCGGCGGGCAAGAGGCCGAGCACGACAGGCCATTCACGATGACGGGTACTCATTGGGACAACCTCGCGCGCCAGCGGTTGAAGACGAGGGTGATGACAATCGCCAACAGGCTGAGCAGAATGCACAAGACGGCTGCTCGCCCATGATCCTGCGACTGGAAGGCGAGCCGGTAGATGTAAGTGGTGATCAACTCGCTCTGGTAAAATGGTCCGCCATTTGTCATGACGAAGACCGTCGCGAATCCTTTCAAGCCGTTGATCATGGCCAGCGAAACGACAAAGGTCGTTACCTCGCGCAGTCCCGGCAGTGTGACATGCACGAGCTTCTGGAAAGCAGAGGCGCCGTCCACTTCAGCGGCGTCGTAAAGCGACCGGTCAATATTCTGCAATCCCGCGATGAAAAGCAGCATGTAAAGGCCGAAGCCCTGCCAAGAACTTGCGACATTGACGGAAAAAAGCACCAGAGCAGGATCGGAAAGCCACCCTTTCGTGAAAGCGCCGAGGCCCATTTCCACAAGCGCGGTGTTCAGCAAACCGTAGAACGGATCGTAGATGTTGGCCCAGATGACCCCCACCACCGCCAGCGATACCAGATGCGGCAGGAAAAACGCCGTCCGAAAGAAAACCTGGGTTACCTTCAACCGGCTGATGGCAAGCGCCAGCACGAGACCCAATCCTCCAGCCAGAACGACGTGATAAATCAACCACAGCAACGTGTGCCACAAACTCAGCCAGACGATGGGGTCGGCGGCGGTTGCAGCGTAATTGTCGAGGCCCACGAAGCTGGATGCCGTGTTGAAACCGGCCGAACTGTTGAAACTTAGCCAGAATGTCGCGGCTATGGGCGCAAGGCTGAAAACCGCGTAAAGCGCAAGCGCAGGCGCCATCAGCCAGATCGCGCTTCGGGTGTCGTGTCTGTCGAAGCGGCCGCCGGTACTGGTCTGCCGCCGTTTTTTGAAAATTCGGCCGGTTGCAGCGGCCACCATTGCCTCGGCTCCATCGGCGCGGTCGCCGAGGGGAGCAGCGTTGCTGCTCCCGGACGTTTCGCGAATGCTCACCTTACTTCGCCTCTGCCATTTTTGCCTGGACCTGCTTCATCCCGACCTCACCGGTGACCTGTCCGGCGATCAGCCCTTGAATCACCTGGAAATAGGTGTCGAGTACTGAGGCGGGCAGGTAAACGCTGGGATTGTAGCCAACTCCACCCTCAGCGGCTGCGAATATCTCCTTGAGCACGGGGGTTGGCGGCTCGATACCGGTGAGTGCGCGCGGATAGATCATGGTGCTGGCCGACGCCTGAGCACGCTTCTTCATAACGGCGTCGGACAGCATGAAATCGATCCATTTCATTGCGAGTTCGGGCTGTTTGGAATTGACCGGCACGAGCCAGCTCCAGCCGACACCTCCGGTGGGTATTGCCTCACCGGGCAGATCGGAGGGCATGGGCGAATACCCGGCATTGGCAAGATCATATCCGGCCTTGCGGGCATTGGCCGTGAACCATGGACCGGCGACGAACATTGCGGCGCGCTTGTTGAACCACAGCCGCGCGGCGCCATCGAGATCAAGACCCGCCATTTCTTTCTTGATGTATCCCGCTTCCACCAGCTTTTGCAGACGCAAGGCGCCCGCCGATATCTTCGGATCGTCCCAGGCGATTTCACCTCGCAAGGCCTTGCCGATCGCCTCCCTGCCGCTTGCCGATTGCAGCAGATTGCCGAACAGGTGTCCGGCACTGCCGGCGGTGCGCGGACCGATGGCAATCGGCTGCAGGCCTTTGGCCTCGATGTCCGCCAGCAGGGTTTCGAACTCCGTCCATGTGGCGGGGATTTTCCAGCCAGCCTTTGCGAAGATGTCCTTGTGATACCAGATACCCAATGCGTCCAGACCGTCGGGCACCTCATAAATCTCGCCACCGAATTGGCTTTTAAGCTCCGTATAGAGCCACGGATAGATCGCATCCTTCCAGCCACGCTTTTCATATTGGCCGGTAAGTGGCATCACCTGCCTGGCATTCTTCACGATGCTGACGCGGCCGATGCCGGAATTGGTCAGGATAACGTCCGGCCCCGCGTCGGACTGGATCGCGGACTGCACGGCGCCGTTGCTGATCGTGCCGGTCGGCGGCATGAATTCGACATTTACACCCGGATTGGCCTTTTCGAAATCTGCCTTTATGCCGTTCCACAGCTCGGCCACCAGCGGCTCGGTGATCTGCTCCGGACCCCACATCTTCAGCGTTTCGGCATTGACCGCGCTACAACCGGCGAAGATGGCCAGCGCGGCGACACCGCCTGCAAGAAATTTCAGCATTTCTTCCTCCTCCTGAGCAGGCCACGATGTGGACACTGCCTCCCTTTTTATTGGAAAAGGGGGACCTCCCACCCCTTCCCATAACCTGGCTATGATGCCGGGATCTCCTTCCTGAAGCGGGTGAGCACCGCCTGCTGAACATCGCTGATATGCGCATGCATCAGCGCCTTGGCACGAGGAATATCTCTCGCCCTGAACGCTTGCAGGATATCGTCGCGCTCCTGTGCCGCCCGTTCGGCAAATTCCTTGCTTTCATTAGCGATAGCGCGGCAGATCTGTATCTGCAGGGCAAGCCTTGCCAATGTTTCGATAAGCGGCGCGCTGCCGGACAATTCGGCGATTGTCTCGTGAAACTCCCGGTCGCGCGTGCCGTAAGTCTGAAGGTCGCCACGCCGCAATGCCGCCACTGCCTCATCCAGTATCCGCTCGAAGCCGGCGATGTGGGTGTCGCTCATCTGCGGAACAGCAAGCTCCACGGCAAAGCACTCCAGCGTTTTGCGCAACTCATAGAGATCCTCAATCTCCTTGCGGCTGAAGCTTCTGACGAAGAAGCCGCGATAGGGCTTGATCTCGATCAGCCCTTCCTTGGCAAGCGTGCCGATCGCCTCGCGAAACGGCGTGCGGCTTACCTGAAGCCGCTCCGTCAAAAGCTTTTCATCGATAGACACACCGCTCGGCAGTTCTCCCGATACGATCAAGCGAACGATTTCCTCATAAATCCGCTCGCGAAGCGTCTGATGTTGGGGAGCATTCATGATTAAATTTCCATCTGGATTTCGATAATTAAGTATGCAATATCCAAAATAATATACAATATGCAAAATGAAAATTTACGAAAAAACCGGCCATCCTGGAGGGGAACGGTCAAAAACGGGAGGAATAACAATGGGAAAGGTGTATATTATCGGCACCTGCGATACAAAATTTGCTGAGCTGGATTTTGCCAGAACCATGGCGCGGCTAGCCGGTGCTGACGTCGTCATGGTCGACGTGGGGACACAAGGCGTCCATTCTGGCGCGGATGTGGCCGCAAAGGACGTGGCGGCTTGCCATCCCCTCGGCGCCGGCGCCGTGCTTGATCGAACAGACCGCGGCAAGGCCATATCCGCTATGGCTGAGGCATTGTCTGTTTTCCTTGATAAGCGAGACGATATCGGTGCCGTACTCGGTCTCGGGGGCACGGGTAACACCGCTCTCGTCACCCAGGCCATGCGCGGCCTGCCAGTGGGATTGCCAAAACTAATGGTATCGACAGTGGCATCGGGCAATGTCGCTCCGTATATCGGTCCAAACGACATCGCGATGATGTATTCGATCGTGGATATCGCCGGGCTTAACGCCATATCTCGCAGGGTCATAGGGAATGCCGCCCGAGCAGCAGCAGGAATGGCTGCACATGCCCAGACACCTTCGGCAGATGATCGCCCGGGTATCGGCATGACGATGTTCGGCGTCACCACCGGCTGCGTCACGCAGCTTCGAGAGCTATTGGGCGAAGCCTACGAGCTGTTCGTCTTCCACGCTACGGGTGTCGGCGGCCAGTCGATGGAAAAGCTTGCGGATTCGGGCCTGTTACAGGCCGTCATCGACGTTACGACAACAGAGATTCCGGACCTTCTGATCGGCGGCGTGTTTCCGGCAACGAACGACCGCCTTGGCGCCGTCATCCGCACCAAAATTCCCTATGTCGGCTCGGTCGGCGCCGTCGACATGGTCAATTTCGGCGCTATGGAGACCCTGCCCCCCGCCTTCCGTGACCGTCTGCTGCATATACACAACGCCCAGGTGACTCTGATGCGCACCACGCCGGATGAAAACAGGCGCATCGGCAGCTTTATCGTCGAAAGGCTGAACCGCATGGAGGGCCCGGTGCGTTTTCTTCTGCCGTTACGGGGCGTATCGGCACTCGACGCGCCGGGACAGACGTTCCACGACCCCGCAGCAGATGATGCCCTGTTTTCGGCCATCCGGATGCAATGGCAGGATGCACCGAACCGAAAACTGTTGGAGATCGACGCCCATATCAACAGCCCGGAATTCGCAACCGCTCTCGCTGCCAATTTTCGCGACATTACCGCCTGAGGAGACACCATGACACATCATTCACGTAACGAAATCCTGCAACGCTTGCGCCGAAAGATCGCCGAGGGAAGGCATATCATCGGTGGAGGAGCCGGTACGGGTCTTTCAGCCAAGAGCGAAGAGGCCGGAGGCATCGACCTGATCGTGATCTACAATTCAGGCCGCTACCGCATGGCCGGTCGCGGATCGCTGGCCGGCCTGCTGGCTTATGGGAATGCCAATGAGATCGTTCGGGAAATGGGCCGGGAAGTCCTTCCCGTCGTGCGCCATACGCCGGTGCTGGCAGGTGTCAATGGAACCGATCCTTTCATGCTGCCGGACATGTTTCTGGACGAATTGAAGGCCATGGGGTTTGCCGGCATCCAGAACTTCCCGACGGTCGGCCTGATAGATGGTACGTTTCGCGCCAATCTCGAAGAAACCGGCATGGGGTTCCATCTCGAGGTCGACATTATCGCGCGCGCGCACGCCAAGGACATGCTGACGACACCCTATGTCTTCAGTGCGGAGGACGCTATTGCCATGACCGAAGCAGGCGCCGATATTGTCGTTTGCCACCTCGGCCTGACGACCGGCGGAGCTATCGGGGCGGAAACCGCGCTTACACTGGATCAGTGCGTGGAGCGCATCGACACATGGTCGGATGCGGCACGCTCCGTGCGGCAGGATGTGATCGTATTGTGCCACGGAGGCCCTATCGCCATGCCGGACGACGCAGCCTATGTGCTGTCCCGATGCAAGAGATGCGACGGGTTTTATGGGGCAAGTTCCATGGAGCGGCTGCCGACGGAAACGGCGATCAAGGCACAGATCGAGGCCTTCAATACTCTCCGCAATGAAGCGTCGTAAAACTACGTTGGCGCCCGAAAAATCCTTGAGAATTTTCGGCCCGATTTGACAAGCTGCTTCAGATGAAACTGTTATTTGGGAGTGGTGGGGCGGTCGATCATGACAAGCAGAAGCCGTTCGTCGAGCACCTCCACGGCATGATTGCTTCGATTTCGACCGCATCGCCCACCCACTAGCCATGTCCCCCGCTCGCATCCCCACAATCGCTGCCGATAAAGAAGCCGAAACTAGACAATCCATCTACGCTTCATATTAATTTATTTATTAAATTAATATTCACTTGACTCGATCACGCCTTCGTGTTTTTCGTTTGCCGTCAGTATTAGGGAGCTGGCGGAGGAGCTTTACACATGATCAATGACGCGCATATCCTGCGGCCCACCCGGCGCCGCTTCCTGCAGGGCACGGGCATCGCACTCGCCTCGACCACTTTGTCCTCGCCCGTGATCGCGCAGAACAGGCAGTTGACGATTATTTCCAATCGTGGCAACGCCGACCAGCGCGCCGCGCTTGAAAAGATCGCCGCAGACTTCGGCAAGGCGGCCGGTTTGACCGTCACCGTCAACAATATGGACCACGAGGCCCATAAGACCGCGATCCGCAATTATCTCGTCGCCAGCCCGCCCGATATCTGCTTCTGGTTTTCCGGCAGCCGCATGCGCTCCTTCGTGGAGAAGGGACTGTTCGACGATATTTCCGATCTCGTCCAGAAAGAAAACTATGCCGATGTTCTCGGCGGCACGCTGGGTTCGGTCACCGTCGGCGGCAAGCAATATGGCCTGCCCACGGGCGGCATTCTCTGGGGACTGTTCTATCGTCAGGACACGTTCGACCAGCACGGCCTGACGGTTCCAAAGACCTTCGACGACTTCTTCACCCTTGCCGAACAGTCCAAGAAGGCGGGCATCGTGCCGATGAGCATGGGCACCAAGGATCAGTGGCCCTGCGGCGGCTGGTTCGACCACATGAACCTGCGCATCAACGGTCTCGATCATCACATGGACCTGATGGCGGGGAAGGTGAAATACACCGATGCCTCTCTCAAGGAGGTCTTCGATAATTGGGAAGCGCTCATCAAGGCTGACTTCTTCACGCCGAACGGCACCTCCTATGCCTGGGATCCCGCAGCGGCCGCGCTGGTACAGAAAAAGGCCGCGATGATGGATCTCGGTAACTTCATCAAATACGCCTTCCCGGCGGAAGACCTGCAGCATGTGCGCTTTGCGCCCTTCCCCACCATCAAGGCGGGCATGGAGCAATATGAGGATTTCTCAGTCGACTCCATCCACCTGCCTTCGGGATCGAAGAACAAGGATGCGGCACGCGAATTCCTGGCCTATTTCTACAAGCCGGAAAATCTCAGCGCCTATCTTTCCCCGGAAGGCAACGTTCCGGCACGCAGCGATTGCACGATCGGCAATGATCCTATCCTGCAGATGGCGGTCGCGGAATTGAAGAAGGTCAAGGCCACGGCGCAATATTACGATCGCGACAGTGATCCTGATCTCGCCCAGGCCGGGCTGAAGGGTTTCCAGGAATTCATGGTCAAACCCGAACGGCGCGACAATATTCTTCAGCAGATCGAACGCGCCCGTCAGCGTATTCACGGCTGATCGCCAGTAAGGTCAAAGGCAGGCGGATAAGTTCGCCTGCCATTCACTTCCAACAGGATATGCCCATGTCTCTCTGGTGGCGCAGCCGACGAAACTGGCTGACACCCGCGTTGCTGCTTGCACCGGGTCTCTTACTCTTCCTCGTCATCATCATCGCCTCGTCGCTCGAGACCTTCTGGATCTCGTTCTTCGACTGGGACGGCATGGGACCGAGAACATGGATCGGTTTCGGCAACTACCGGGAGCTGTTCGACGATCCCCAGTTTTACGTATCGCTTAAAAACAATACCATCTGGCTGGTGATGTTCCTGCTGGCGCCGCCGGCGGGCCTTGCAATCGCGCTTCTCGTCAACCAGAAGATCGCCGGCATGCGCTTCATGAAGTCGCTGTTCTTCATGCCGCTTGTCCTCGCCACCGTGACCGTGGGCGTGATATTCGGCTGGTTCTACGATCCCACCTTCGGCCTGCTTGCCATCATATATCACGCCTTCGGCGCAGAAGCCCCCGCACTTCTTTCGGACGAGAACCTGGTGACATTCGCCGTGGTCGGCGCAGCATTATGGCCTCAGATCGCTTTCTGCATGGTCCTGTTCCTCGCAGGTCTCAACAATCTCGATGAGGAACTGATCGGCGCCGGTCGAGTCGATGGCGCCAAGGGATGGCCGATGCTTCGCCATATCGTGCTGCCACAGCTGAGCCAGGTGGCCTTTATCGCCGTCGCCATCACCATCGTCGGCGCGTTGCGCTCCTTCGATGCGATCTCAGTGATGACGGCAGGCGGCCCTTTCGGCTCCTCTACGGTGCTCGCCTATCAAATGTACGACCAGTCGCTCTTCTCCTATCGCTTCGGTTATGGCGCAGCGATCGCCACCATCCTGTTCCTCATCATGTCCGTCTTCATCGCCTGGTATCTGCACGGGCTGATCAAATCCGAGAAGAGGAGCTGAGCCATGTATCCGCGCCCCATTCCCGAAAACAAGAAACTCGCCCGTCTCGGTTACATGGCCGGCGTTCTGGCGATCCTCATCCTCTGGCTGCTGCCGCTCTTTGCCGTCATCATGACCTCCTTCCGGTCCTTCGATGATGTGATGTCCGGCAACTACTGGGGCTGGCCGACAAAGTTCAGCCTGACGGAAAATTATGTCGCGGTCTTCGAACAGACGAAAATGCTGCGCTACTTCACCAACAGCCTGATCATCACCATTCCCTCCGTCATCGCGGTGCTGATCCTGTCGACCCTCACCGGCTTCGTGCTGTCGCGCTACCGTTTCCGAGGCTCGATGGTGATCTTCGCCATCTTCGTCGGCGGCAACTTCCTGCCGCAGCAGATCATGATGATCCCGATCCGCGACCTGATGGTCTCGGCGGGCCTTTACGACACCTTCTTCGCGCTTATCCTTTTCCATGTGGCGTTCCAGACGGGCTTTGCTACGCTCTTCATGCGCAACTTCATCGCCGCCCTGCCGGACGAACTGTTCCAGGCGGCGAGAGCCGAAGGCGCATCGCCCTGGCAGACGCTGATCCACATCGTCATCCCGCTGGTGCGTCCCGCACTTGCCGCCCTTGCCATTCTGGCGTTCACCTTCATCTGGAACGACTATTTCTGGGCGTTGGTGCTGACCCAGAGCGATGCCGTCAAACCCGTCACCGCAGGTCTCTCCAACCTCAAGGGCGAATGGGTCTCGGCCTGGAACATCGTATCGGCCGCCACGATCTTCGTCGCCGTTCCGCCGGTCGTCATGTTCTTCCTCATGCAGAAACACTTCGTCTCAGGCCTGACCATGGGGGCGGTAAAGGGATGACCTCCGCTGCCCAACCCCTGTCCTCCTCCGAAACGACGACCAACAAGGACAAGATCGGCATGAAAAGCGTCGAACTTCTCAATGTCGAGAAGCACTATAGCGGCTTCCACGCGCTGAAGAACATCAACCTCACCATCGAAAAGGGCGAGTTCATCGTCATGGTCGGTCCGTCCGGCTGCGGCAAGTCCACCCTGCTCAAGACCATCGCGGGCCTTGAGACCATAAGCTCGGGCAAGCTCATCATCAATGATCGAGACGTCACCAGGGAAGAGCCCGGCGAGCGCGGTATTGCCATGGTCTTCCAATCCTATGCGCTCTACCCGCATATGACTGTCGCCGAAAACATGGGCTTCGGCCTGAAAATGGCGAAACGCCCCAAGGCGGAAATCGATGCCGCCGTGAAACGCGCCGCCGAAATCCTCAGGATCACTGAACAGCTCGACAAAAGACCGAAACAGCTTTCCGGCGGCCAGCGCCAGCGCGTGGCGATCGGACGCGCCATCACCCGTTCGCCCGAGGTCTTCCTGTTTGACGAGCCGCTCTCCAATCTCGATGCGGCGCTCCGCACCCAGATGCGCGTGGAGCTGTCCACACTTCACGCCGAGCTTGGCTCGACGATGATCTACGTGACCCACGATCAGGTCGAAGCCATGACCATGGCAAGCCGTATCGTCGTGCTCAACAGGGGCGCGATCGAACAGGTCGGCTCACCGCTGGAACTTTACGCCAATCCGGTCAATCGTTTCGTCGCCGGCTTTCTCGGTGCGCCACGCATGAATTTCTTCGAAGGCAAGGTTGCCTCAGTGAGCGAGATCGGTGTGACGGTTACGGTTCCCGGACTGCCAGATCTTCAGGTGAAGGCCCATGAAGCCTTGGGTCTCAGGGCCGGCGAGGATATTGCCATCGGCGTGCGCCCCGAGCGCCTGAATATCGATGCGAACGGTTCCGCCGAGGTTGCCTTCGATGCCCGCATCCGCCTTATCGAGCATCTTGGACGCGAAACCATCCTTCACGTCGATGCCGACCCCGTGGTCACCACCGGGTCGGATACCGGCACCCGCAATGTCACGGTGCAGCTTGGCGATGTCGTTACCTTCGCCAACGGCGAAACCGTCCGCATCGGTTTCGACCTTAGTGACACCTATTTGTTCGGCCCTGACGGAAAGACCCTGACGCCTCCCAAATCCGCCACCCGAACCTGATCAAAATCGGAGTTTTTATAGCATGAAACGGTCGAAACCCGCGCCCCTGTCGGTCTGGCGCACCCTTAACCTTGACGATTTTATGCTCGGCGTGCCGCATTATCCCGAGCATGTCGACGAAAGCTACTGGCAGCGCGACGCCGATCGCATGAAGGCGATCGGCTTCAACACCGTGCGCATGGGTGAATTCGCCTGGCATATCTGGGAGCCATACGAAGGCAAGTTCGACTTCGACCTCTTCGACCGCGCCATCGACCTTTTGGGCAAGGCGGGCATCAACACCATTCTCTGCACACCGACAGCGACCCCGCCGCGCTGGCTGACGCAGAACTATCCGGAAGTGCTGCGCGTCGACCGCAATGGCCGCCGCGCAAGCCACGGCTCGCGCCAGCATGGCGATACGACCAGCCCGGTCCTGCGGCACCATAGCCGCCGCATCACCACGGCGATGGCCGAGCACTATAGGGACAATCCCTATGTCATCGGCTGGCAGACGGACAATGAACTCAATACCACGGTTTCGGAATCCTTCTCGGATTCCGCCGCCCTCGCCTTCCGCAATTTCCTGCGGCACAAATATGAAACCATCGACGCGTTGAACTTCGCCTGGGGCGGCCATTTCTGGGCCACCGCCTATGATAATTTCGATCAGATCGTGCTGCCCTTCCCGATGGCGCCGTCCTATCTGAGCCCGGGCCACGTGCAGGACTATCACCGCTTCCTGGCGGCGGCGACCGCGGCCTTCCAGCGCGATCAGGTCGACATATTGCGCGCGACCAATGCCGACTGGTTCATCTTCCATAACCTCGGCAACCTCACCGACATCGACTTCCGAGG
Organism: Agrobacterium sp. LY4; assembly: GCF_001526585.1. Classification (NCBI taxonomy): domain Bacteria; kingdom Pseudomonadati; phylum Pseudomonadota; class Alphaproteobacteria; order Hyphomicrobiales; family Rhizobiaceae; genus Agrobacterium; species Agrobacterium sp. LY4. Next base: position 58,433 of record NZ_ASYA01000017.1, read on the forward strand.
CCAGTTCGGCCAGGACCTTGATTTCATCGGTTTCGACATCTACCCGATGCTCTATGACGAGTTCCGCCGCACCGGCGGCCATGCCGCGACGCAGGCGCTGCAGCTGGACGTCTGCCGCAGCTATTCCGGCAACTTCATCGTTCCGGAGCAGGCCTCCGGCCTCGGCAGCCAGCCCTCCTTCACCACCATGGCGCCCGAACCGGGCGAGATGCGGCGCATGGCGCTTTCGTCCGTTGCCCGAGGTGCTGATGGCCTGATGTTCTTCCGTTGGCGTCCGGCGCATTTCGGGGCCGAGATTTACTGGATGGGCATCATCGACCATGACGATGTGCCCCGCCGCCGCTATGAGGAAGCCCGCCATTTCGCTTCCGACATCCGGAAAATCAAGGACAGGCTGCTCGGCACCTCCGTTCGCATCGATGTCGGCATCGCCGGTGCCGATTTCGACAATCAGGAAGCCCACAAGACCTACCCGATTGGCCTGCCCTCGCCACTGGAGGACGCAACCTTGTTGCACCGACACTGCTACAAACGCGGCATTTCCTGCGGCTTCATTCATCCTGAGGACGACCTAACCCACCTCAAGGTTCTCTATGTACCGCATTGGGTGATGTGGAACCAGAAATGGACGCAGAAGCTCGAAGCCTTCGCATCGAACGGCGGCATCGTCATTGTCGGCGCGATGACGGGCACCCGTGACGTCAACAACCACATCATCCGTGAGCAGGCGCCCGGCGGCGCGTTGGCAAAGCTCACCGGCATTCGGGTCGAGGAATTCGGCCGCATCACCGCCACTGGCGGCGAGGGTCTGTTCCAGCGATCCGCGCCGGAAGCCGGCCTTTATGTGCCTCCCGATCTACCCCCCTCCTCCTCCTCAGACCGCAAATACTCGCTCGAGATCGGTGGCCGCCTGATCGAGGCCGAACATCTTTATGAATTGGTAGAAATCGGTGACGATGTCGAGGTGATCGGAACCTGGGCAAACCGCTTCGCCAAGGGTCGGGCGGCGATCACATCCCGCAAGGTTGGCAAGGGTCGCGTCGTTTACGTCGCAACCTATCTCACGGAAGCTCTTGCTGCCATCCTTGAAGAGGTGGTTCTGGCGGATGCCGGCGTTGCGCCGCTGGTGGCCGATCTGCCCGCCGGCATCGAAGTGGCGATGCGGCAGGCAGCGGATCGCAAACTGCTCTTCGTCATCAATACGCTCGAAACGGAGCAAAAGATCGCCCCTCTTCCGCAAGGCAAAGATCTTCTCTCCGGCAGGCAAATGACCGCAGGCGAAACACTGGAGCCTTATGGTTGCCGCGTTATCGAACTCGTTTGATCAAGTCTGTATAATTGAGGTCGCATCGGCCCCATGACCTCCGCTTGAAAGCGGCGAAGAGATGATCTCGCCGCTTTCTTGTTTCTGCTCGGCGGCAATCTAGGGAGCCGAGCCGTTCAGCACCTCGAAATCGAAGATGCCCTGGGTCGCCAGTGCTGCGGCGCCGGAACTCCAGAAATTGTCACGCTCATCCGGGACGATCGGCGGCGGCGTGGTGAAACAGTAAACCTCAAGCGCCCGGCGCATAGGCTCAAACAGAAAATTCCCGAAGGTGACGGCCTCGCCGCCGACGATAATGATCTCCGGATCGACAATGTCGATCATCGTTCCAAGGTGCTGGCCGATGGCCTCACCGGCCTCCCTTAGGATTTCACGCGCAATGGGGTCACCCGCGAATGCTGCCGCCGTCATTGCAAAACGATCCGCCGCATCCAGACCTTTTTCCTTTCGCCAACGCTCAACAATCGCGTTCTCCGAATAAAATGCCTGCAGGCAACCGTGGCGTCCGCATTCGCAAAGCGGGCCTTGAAGCCTGTGGCGGGCATGACCCAGCTTGCCGGCCTGGCCATGGGCGCCGCGATGGACGGTGCCCTCCACCACCGTCGCGCAGCCGATGCCGACACCGATGGCAAGCGCGGCAAAGACCCTGTGTTGACGGCCAAGCCCAAAAAGATGCTGAGCCAACGCGAAGGCACGCGTGTCGTCCTCCATCCAGACCGGAACATTGACCCGCTCTCGCAGCATTTTAGCAAAGGGCACGTTTTCCCAGAAGAAACGGTGGCTCTTGATGCATATGCCGTTTTCAGCATCTATCGAACCCGGCATGGAAAAACCGATCCCGGTGATTTCTCCCGCCTTTTCAGGTGTCGATTGTTTCAGCCGTCGCACCGCGCGTTCAGCGGCATCAAGCACGGTCGCCGGCGCCGGATCGTCAAAATCGACGGTGACGGACGAAAGCGGCGCGGTTGAAAGATCCGTCAGCACGCATTCCAGCGATCCGACATTCATCTTTATTCCGATTGCGAGGTGCCCGGCATAATTGATCTCCAGAGGGACCGGGCGGCGACCGGCCGCCCCGGCCGTTGCATTACCCTCGATCAGGTACCCCTCTGACAGCAGATCGGTCGTGACAAACGTCACGGCCGCCGGGCTCAAACCGGTGGCCACAGCAATTTCAGCGCGGCTCAGCGGCCCTTCTCGTCTGACCAGATTAAGGATCAGACGCCGGTTCATCGCCCGTGTCGTTCGCTGATCTATCTTCACTCGCATGCCTCTCTTGCAGCTATCAAAACCACGTTTGAAGCGTAGATGGAGATGCGTCAACCAAATAGCGCTCAATATGCCCGTTCCGGCTGGTGAGCCACTTCAGTATTCCGGTTTCCCCTCCGCAAAGGAGTGTCAAAGAGCTATTTAGACATATGATATCCGCCAGCACTTTTTCTAAAAAGTTTAACATAGGGCTTCGTCAGTAACCCGTAGATGAGGATCATCCGTTTTAACCCGCTCCGCCTCCCGTTCGCTGATGCGCCGAGCGCTGACGCTTCACCGCCTGAGACCACATCATAACCCTTGGCCACCATCCCAGCCGACACCAACGCTTCGCCATAGCCAGGTTAACCAGATCCAGCAAATTCAAAGAGGTGCGGTTTCCCGACAATTTGCGTTCCATCATTTTCGCGCCAGCATCAGCCTGTCTTGTCCCTTGATACCGATCTTGGCGGCCACTATCAGGCCGTGGGCAACCACCAGCAACCGGATCTCCCCATTACGATATCGGCGTCGATCGACGGGAATGGTTTTCAGGCCGAGATTGGTGGCCGCAGGATGCGGCGCCGGTGGCGATGCCGGCTTGCCGCAAGATTGAAACTAAGAGCAACCGGCCCAGCCATGGGAGCACAGCGCGTTCTAGCCATCGAAGGCGACGACCGCCTGCAGCACGCTCAGCAGGTTTTCCGATTGCCGGGGATGCAAACGTTCGTTTTGGCAAACGTTTAGAGCGCGGTTTTTAGAACGTGCCGACGCCGATTGTGTGGCGCTAACACTAAACCCTCTTAAAAAAGTAGTGCCCTACACCCCACACGTCACCGCCCTCGTGCCCGAAAAGCCCCGCGGTCGCCAGGAAGAACAATCGCCATCGCCTTTCCCACAGCCGGGCGTCGGCACCATAGGTTTGCTGCAGAATGGGTCGGATACGGTCAATTTTTTTGTCGAAATTTTCGAGCCAATCGAGCGCTGTCCGACGATAGTGCGACCCTGACCAGCGCCACTCCCGCTCGACGGCGAAAAGCTGACTGAAGCGATGGGGAAGGTCGAAGGCCGGCATGATGCCGCCGGTGAAGAAGTGCCGGGCGATCCAGTCGGCAGGATTGTTGTGGTCGAAACGATAGGATCGGTCGCGGTGGTTAAACACATGCAGGAAAAACCTGCCGTCCGGCTTCAGCCACGAGTGAACACGCTCGAACAACACGCGCCAATTCGACATATGCTCGAACATTTCCACCGATACGACACGGTCGAAACGATCGCCCGTCGTGAAATCATTCATATCGGCCGTCACTACAGAAAGGTTTGAAAACCCCCGTTCTCGGGCACGACCGATTATATATTCGCGCTGCGACACGGAGTTCGAGACTGACGTGATGCGCGCATTTGGGAAACGGCCAGCCATATAGAGGGATAACGAACCCCATCCGCAACCGAGTTCCAGAATATCCATGCCGTCCTCAAGGGCGGCATGGGCCGAGGTCTTGGCCAAAGCAATATTTTCAGCTTCATCCAGCGTCGTCGTGGCATCGTCATAATAACAGCAGGAATATTTGCGCTGCTCTCCCAGAACGAGCGCAAAAAATGCCGCTGGCACTTCATAATGCTGTTTGTTTGCATCGTCGGTATGGCTGGCGACGGGAAACTTCACCATATCCGCCGCGAAAGCCTCTTCCGCATCCGCTGTAATGGCGGCAAGCCGCCGCTTCGTCCGTGCGCAGAGCATATCTATTCCGGCGAGCGTCACGCTGTCGCTGAGCGGCGCGCGCTCGGCGGCGTTGATGGCGAGTGCGAGCATGTTCATGGCCTGTCCTCGTTCTTGCGCGGCCCCGGAAAAAAGGCATTGACGCGTTGTTGAAGGGCGTGGAATTTTTCCCCGCGCGATTGGAGCATATGGTCTTCAAGCGGCGGAATGCCGGAGACATGGACAAGCAGCCAGTACATCATCGCCGGTGCGGCGAGCGATACCCATGACAATGCCGGCCCCTGAATGGCCAGCAGCGGAAAACCGCACCAGAAAAGCCATTCGAAAAAATAGTTGGGATGGCGGGAATAACGCCACAGCCCGGTTTCGCAGACACTGTTTTTTGCTGCTGCGGTCTTTCTGAATTTCCAGAGCTGGGCGTCGGAGAGCGCTTCGCCTGCCAGCGCGCCAAGGGCAACCACCATGGCGATAACGTCAACCATACGCGGAAACACATGGGTGTTGCTTGCCGCAAGATAGACCGCAAGAACGAGCACGAAAGCGGCGATTGCCTGTATCTGCAGGAAGATGAATAGCCGCAGGGCGGCAGCGCTCCCCCACTGCTCCATAAGCTTTGCATAGCGGGGGTCTTCCCCGCCTCCTTGCGTGCGCATGCCGATATGGCCGGCAAGCCGCAGGGACCAGACAACGACCAGGAAAAGTGTAGCACCGCGCCGCCAGCCGTCTCCGCCGGCAAAAACAACAGCGAAAATTCCGCCAAGCCCGACACTCGCAGCCCAGACCGTGTCGATCCTGCCGCTTGAACCGGTTTCTCTCTGCAACGCCCAAGCGCCCGCCATCAGAAGCGACATGAGAATGGCAAGCGTCAGGACTACAGAAAACATCACTAATTCGCTCGCCATTTTGAACGGTTTGAGGTCGGGTTTCGTGATGGCAAATACGAGCGGACCCGCAAAATAGTTTCAGGCGCCGGACAAAATTTCAAAAAATCGGTGCGCCGGTGAAACTGATCGGGCGGCCTCCTCGTACATGTCGCAGTCCCCAAGACTGGATTGGCAGTGCTATAGCGAGGAAAAATGGTCGACACCGAAGCGAAAAAAGAACAAAGCCACCGCATCGCCGTCGTCGGAACGGGAATTTCCGGTTTGTCAGCGGCCTGGCTTTTGTCGCAACGACACGATGTAACTGTTTTCGAAGCGGCTGACCGCATCGGAGGCCACACCAATACGGTGACGTTCAGCACGGACCATGGACAAGTCCATGTCGATACCGGATTCATTGTCTATAACGAGCAGACCTATCCCAATCTCACCGCGCTTTTCCAGCAACTGGGCGTGGCGACCGCAGCTTCGAACATGTCTTTCGCCGTTTCTCTGAATGATGGCGGTTTCGAATATTCCGGTGGAACGGGCCCTGGCCTGCTGGCCCAGAAGTCCAACATCCTGAGGCCACGTTTCTGGGCGATGCTTGCGGACCTTTTGCGCTTTTACCGCAATGCCCCACGCGACCTGCATTTGATGGGCGATCTGTCTCTCGACGAATATCTCTCCCGCAACCGGTATGGTTCAGCGTTCCGCGACGATCATCTTTACCCCATGGCTGCGGCCATCTGGTCCACGCCGGCCATGGAGGTCGGCCGTTATCCGGCGGCGCATTTCATCAAATTCTGCCGCAATCACGGCCTGCTGTTGCTGCGCAATCGGCCGGTCTGGCGCACAGTCATCGGTGGCTCGCGCGAATATGTGAAACGCATCACGGCGCCGTTTGCGGATCGAATTCTCCTCTCGACGCCGGTGAAGCGCATCCACCGCCTGCCGGACGGCGTCGAAATCACCACTGCGGACGGCAAAGCCATGCGCTTCGATGACGTGGTAATAGCAACCCATGCGGATCAGGCGCTCGACATGCTCGCGGACGCAACACGCGCCGAACGGCGCATTCTTGGCGCGTTTGCCTACACCCAAAACCGCGCCGTGCTTCACACCGACAGCCGTTTCATGCCGCGCCGCCGCGCTGCCTGGTCAAGCTGGAACTATGTGGCCGACACGCGCATTAAAACGAGCCTGCCGAGCATTACCTACTGGATGAACAGGCTTCAGCCGCTGGGCGAAATCCCGGACATTTTCGTAACGCTGAATCCGGCGCGGGAACCGGATCAAGGAAAAATCATCGCCGAGGAAACCTATCACCATCCGGTTTTTGACGCTGGCACCGAACAGATGCGTCAGGAGCTATGGGCCTTGCAGGGTCTGCGAAACACCTGGTTCTGCGGCGCTTATTTCGGATCCGGTTTTCATGAAGATGGTCTTCAGGCCGGCCTTGCCGTCGCCGAAGATCTTGGCGGCGTATCCCGTCCATGGAAGGTTGCCGACGACAATGGCCGGATCATCCGCCTGGATTTGGCGACGATTGCGACAGACACGGAAATCATGGAGGCGATGGCATGACGCCTCCCCTCACCTCGGCGCTTTTTCCCGGCCATGTAACGCATGCGCGCTTCAAGCCGAAAACCCATAAGCTCGCCTACCGGATTTATTCGCTGCTCCTCGACCTCGATGAGTTGAACGTGCTCGACCGGAAATTGCGATTTTTCTCCGTAGACCGGTTCAACCTGTTCTCGTTTCACAGCAGGGACCGCGGCAACCGCAGCGCCATCGGGCTGCGCCAACAGATCGAGGCAGCCATGACGGCGGCAGGCATGGCAGTGGACGGAGGGCCGATACGTCTGCTCACCATGCCGCGCGTACTCGGCTGGGCCTTCAACCCACTCAGTGTCTTCTTCTGCTACGGGCGCACTTGTCGCTCAAAGCTATCCTCTGGGAGGTGGACAACACGTTTGGCGAGAGACACTCATACCTGATCCCGGTGGAAGCCGGCAAATCGACCGAGATCGTCCAGCGATGCGACAAGGCCTTTTATGTCTCTCCATTCATGGACATGGATCTCCACTATGTTTTCCGCGTCGCGCCGCCCGGCGACAGGCTGAAAATCGTCATCGATACTTTCGACAATGACAGCCTGGTCCTGACGGCGCGGCATCTGGCCCGGCGTGTCGAATTGACGGACGGTGCGCTTCTGAAAGCTTTCTTCGCAATTCCCCTCCTGACGCTCAAGGTCATTCTGGGCATTCATTGGGAGGCCCTGAAAATTTGGCTGAAAGGCGTGCAGCTCAGAAAACGGCCGCTGCCGCCTGCCGGTCCAGTCTCCTTCCGTCATCCTTCATCGTCGCAAATCGAGGCCAAAATTCATGACCCCGTTTGACAATCTCACGGAATTATCGGCGAAGAATACGCGCCTGAACGACCGCATCAGCCCAGGCATGTGGCTTATCAACCGGCTGTTGAGTAATATCGACAGGGGAAGATTACATATCATTCTTCCCGGCGGCGGCGTCATTGAAAAATCAGGCGCAACGAATGGCAGCGAGGCAATCCTTGTCCTGCATAGCTGGCGGGCGATCCGGCGGATGCTGCTAAACGGCGACATCGGCTTTGCCGAGGGTTTCATCGAAGGCGACTGGACCACACCAGATCTGACGGCGCTGATCCGCTTTGCGGCCCAAAATCGCGAGGCGTTCGCAAGGTCAATGCGCGGCAGCCTGCCGATGCGCCTTCTCAACCGCACTGCGCACGGGTTGAATGCCAATACCAGACGCGGCAGCCGCCGCAATATCGAAGCGCATTATGATCTCGGCAACGAGTTTTACCGGCAGTGGCTTGATCCCTCTATGCTGTATTCGTCGGCGATTTTCGATGACACGGCGTCTACGCTCGAAGCCGCCCAACTGAAAAAACTGGAACGTATCGTCGATAAACTGAAATTGAGCGGCGGCGAAAACATATTGGAGATCGGCTGCGGCTGGGGCGCACTCGCCATTCACCTTGCCACGCAGGCCAAAGCCACCGTCACCGGCATCACTCTCTCCCCCTCCCAGTTAAAATGGGCAAAAAATGCAGCGGAAAAAGCCGACAGTACAGACCGCATCGATCTGAGGCTGCAGGATTACCGCGACCTGAACGGCCAATTCGACAGGATTGTCTCCGTCGAAATGTTCGAAGCAGTCGGCGAGGCCTATTGGCCGAGCTATTTCGAAACGCTGAAAAGATGCCTGAAACCGGACGGCAGCGCGGTGCTGCAAATCATTTCGATTGAAGAAAGCCGCTTCGATACATATCGGCGTAAGGCGGATTTCATCCAGAAATACGTCTTTCCCGGCGGCTTTCTGCCCTCAAATGCCGCGCTCGAAAAAGCGGTCGGCAAAACCGGCCTGAAGCTCACCGATAGGGAACTTTTCGGCCAGTCCTACGCGCTCACGCTCGCCGAATGGCGCCAGCGTTTTCATGCGCGGTGGCAGACGATTTCCCTGCTCGGCTTCGATGACCGCTTTCGACGGCTTTGGGATTATTACCTTTGCTATTGCGAGGCAGGCTTTGCAGAGGGGAGCATAAACGTCGGCTTCTACACGATCGAACACAGATAAGGCGGGACCAACTGCGGAGAGACAATGATGATCAACGGATTGACGGTTGCTTCCGTCCTATGGCCACTGCTGGTCGCGTCCAACGCGACGGCGGCCGATATCGACGGCAATTGGGCGCGCGGAGACGGGAAGGCGAAAGTACTGATCGCGCCCTGCGGTGAAAATATCTGTGCCACAAACACCTGGATCAAGCCGGGCACTCCGAAGGAAAAGGCCGGGGACCGGCTGATCATGGACATAAAGCAGACAGAGGCAGGCAGCTATTCCGGCACCGCTTTCGACCCCCAGCGGGATAAATCCTACAGGATAACAGTGACAATAAACGGCAACGGCATGACCACGAAAGGCTGTATCGTCGCCGGTATGCTGTGCAAGGGCATAAACTGGACAAGGATCGACTAGCCACATCTCCACGTTGCTTCGACCCACATCGTCGCTTCCTTATCGATGCCCTTCAAAGGAAAACATCAATGAAAACCTATTTCGCAGCCTACCTTTTTACCCTCGTCGCCTTTCTGGTGATTGATTTCATCTGGTTGAGCACGATGGCGTCGCGTCTTTACCGCCCGGCCATCGGCGATCTTCTGGTAGAAAACTTCCGGCTTGCTCCGGCGGTCATCTTTTACCTCATCTATGCCGCCGGCCTGACCTTTCTTGCAGTTCGCCCTGCCTTTCAGACGGGGGAATGGACGACCGCGCTGCTTTATGGCGCAGTGGTCGGCTTCATGGCCTATGCCACTTACGACCTGACCAATCAGGCGACGTTGAAAAGCTGGTCCACGACCCTGACCGTCGCCGATCTTCTATGGGGAACCTTCGTCTCCGCGGCAGCGGCTACAATCGGCTATCTCATCACGGTGCGGCTGATCGGCCCGCTGGAAAATCCGACGGGCCTATGATGACGACATCCCCTCTTACCGGCCGCTTAAGTGCGATAACCCTGCGGCCCAGTCGTTGCCAGGTTCGCAGCATGAGCATGCATCTCTTGTCTTCCTGCGAAAGACGACCCTATAAAGGAGGCGCAGCAAGGAAGGTTCGAATGCAGGGCACAGAGATCGCAGGCCTTATCAACCGCGTCGGCATGGGTGATCGTTCAGCATTCGTCTCGCTTTATCAGGCAACCAGTCCGAAGCTTTTCGCGATCTGTCTGAAAATCCTGCGTGACAGAACGGAAGCCGAGGAGGCGCTGCAGGAAATCTATATCAAGGTCTGGCAGCGGGCCCGAACATTTGCCGCCAGCGCCGGCAAACCCGCCACATGGCTTGCCGCCATTGCCCGCAACCATGCAATAGACACGATCCGCGCGCGCAAGCCCATAACCGACGACATTGAGGAAGCCTACGATCTTGCCGACGAGAGCGCCCGCGATCCTGAGCAGCAGATCGTTCTCGCCGATGAAGGCCGCAGGATCGAAGACTGCATGCGCGAGCTTGAGACCGTACACGCACAGGCAGTGCGCCGGGCCTATGTCGAGGGCTTGAGCTATCTCGAACTCGCCGAAGAATTGCGCGTGCCGCTCAACACGGTCAGAACCTGGCTGCGACGCAGTCTTCTCAAACTCAGAGAGTGCATGCAGCGATGACGACGGGCGAACAGAGCGGCGGCAAGCATTCGCGCGACGACATCCTCGCCGGTGAATATGTTCTGGGCGTCCTGCCGCTCGAAAAGCGTCGTGAACTGGAACGACGCATGCAGGACGATGAGGCCTTCGCACAGCTGGTGCAGCGTTGGGAGGCGGAATTTTCCGACTTCAATGCCGATTACCAGGAGCAGGCACCGAGCGCCACTGTTCTTGCGCGTATCGAAGAACGCCTGTTCGGCAGCAGGACCGTCAATACCAATGGCAGCCTCTGGAATTCCGCGTCCTTCTGGCGCTGGATCTCGGTTGCCACCAGCGCAGCCGCCGTGGCGGCCATCGTTTACGCCGCCTTCCCCGAAAAATGGCGGGGCGCCACCCCGCTGGTGGCCGAACTTGCAACGACCGACAGCCAGGTTAATCTCCTCGCCTCCTACGATGCGGAATCCGGACGGATGCGCATTGTGCCTGTCGCAACCGGCAAGACCGACGAAAAATCGCTGGAACTGTGGCTGGTGATGGAAGGCGGCAAGACCCGCTCGCTCGGCATCTTCCAGCCCGGCACGAATGGCGATCTTATAATCCCCGCAGACATGCGCAACAGCATCACCGAAGGCACCACCTTGGCGATCAGTGTCGAACCTTTCGGCGGCTCGCCGACTGGTCAGGCAACCGGCCCTGTTATCGCCGTCGGCACGGCGCGATGGGGATGAAGGTCTAACGCTTCCCGATTTCGAGGCGAGTCCCGATGAACGCGTCACGATACGAGATGGGTCGTAACGGTCAGTCTCCGAAGCCGACGATGCCCTTGATTTCGGTGAACTCGTGCAGACCGAACTTGCCATATTCCCGACCGTTGCCCGACTGCTTGTAGCCGCCGAAGGGCGCGGCCCCATCCCAGGCGGAGCTGTTGAGGCGCACTATGCCGGTTCTGAGCCGTCGTGCGAAGGCACGCGCCTCCTCGGGTGCGCCCTGAATATAGGATGCCAGCCCATAGGGCGTGTCGTTGGCGATATCCGCCGCCTCGTCCTCGCTGCCATAACCGAGAATGGCGAGCACAGGCCCGAAAATCTCTTCACGCGCGATCGTCATGTCGTTCGTAACACGCGCAAAGACTGTCGGCCGTATATAATAGCCGCTGTTCAGATGCGCTGGCCGGTCGAGCCCGCCGGCAACGAGCTCCGCCCCTTCCTCCATACCCTTGCGGATGAGGCTCTGGATCTTGTCGAATTGTGTTTTGCTGGCAACCGGCCCGATATCCGTTTCGGCATCGCCGGGTGTACCGACACGGACCGATTCCGCCGCCGCACGGGCGATGCCAATCACCCGGTCCATTTGCTCCGCAGGGACGAGAAGACGGGTCGGCGCATTGCAGGACTGGCCGGAATTGGCAAAGCACCTGCTCACGCCGGCGCGCACGGCAGCGTCGAGGTCAGCGCTTCGGAGCACTATATTGGGCGATTTGCCGCCCAGCTCCTGATGCACGCGCTTCACCGTCGGGGCCGCTGCCTGTGCGACCGAAATGCCGGCGCGTGTCGAGCCGGTGAAGGAAACCATGTCGATATCGGGATGGCTCGCCAGCACCGTGCCCACGGTTGGGCCGTCGCCGTTGACGAGGTTGAACACGCCGTTGGGAACACCGGCTTCGTGCAGGATTTCTGCGAAAAGTATGGCGTTGAGCGGCGCGATTTCCGAGGGTTTCAGCACCATGGTGCAGCCGGTGGCGAGCGCCGGGGCGACCTTGCAGGCGATCTGGTTGATCGGCCAGTTCCACGGCGTGATCATGCCGACGACACCAATCGGTTCATGGACGATGCGGGTCGTACCCTGCATGTATTCGAACGGAAAATCACGCATGGCGCGGATCGTCTGCTCGAAATGCGCCACGCCGATACCCGCCTGCTCATCCCGCGACATTTTTCGAGGAGCGCCCATCTCATGAGAGATCACGTCGCCTATCTCGTTCTGCCGACGTTTCAATATCTCAAGAATGCGCTCAAGCAGGCCGAGGCGCTCTTCCCGCGTCATCTGCGAAAAGGTAGCAAAGGCGCGACGCGCGGCGGCGATGGCGCGCTCGGCATCCGCCGCCGATCCCATGGCTATCTCCGCGAAAGGCTCTTCGGTGGCGGGGTCGACGACGGATAGACGCTGGCCGCCGAGAGGATCGACCCAGGCCCCGTCGATATAGAATTTGAGATAGTTTTCCATATCCGTCTCCAATGATCTCAGCGGCCGGCCAGGATGAAGTCGGCGACCCGCTCCGCGATCATGATTGTGGGAATGTTGGTATTGGCGCAAGGGATCGACGGCATCAGCGATGCGTCGCAGACCCTCAATCCTTCCACGCCGTGCACGCGGCCCGTGGACGACGCCACCGCCATGGGATCGTCAGCCGATCCCATGCGGCACGTTCCCGACGGATGCCATGTGCCGCCCACATGGCGGCGGACGAATTCCGTCAACGCATCGTCGTCCTCAAGCAGCCCCCGCATGGTCGTGCCAAGTGTTATCGCCGAATGCACCAATGCCGGCCGCAGCGGACCCGCCACATCCAGAAGACCCGAGAAAAGACCCCGTTGCAACGCGTTCCATGTCCCCGGTGCAGCGACCTTCGCCACTCGGGGCGAATAGCTCGATGGAAAAACAGTGCCGCTGTGCCCCGCCATGAAAGGATCGGACAGAGCCTCCGTTCCCAGCCGCAGCGCAAGCTTGAGCCGCCTCAGATCACGCTCGTCGCTCAGCATTCTGAAGTCGACCTCGGGCTCGACATGGGGATCAAGCGAAGCAAGCTTCACAAAGCCGCGCGAATAGGACTTGTTGACCCAGAAGAACAGACTGCCCAGACGTAGACCAATGGAGTGCCAGCCGGATCGCGACAGGATCGCGGCATGCATATCACCCTGCGGCGCGCCGTCGAGACCGGACGAGAAACGCCAGATTGCCTGTTCGTGGTGTTCTCCCCTGTCACGCACCCGCATCTGCGGCGGCAGATAGGCAGCGACGGCGATCGAAGGATGCTCCATCAGATTGCGCCCGACGCCGCTGCGGCCGGCCACGACATTGCCCCCCACGGCGGCGATGTCATCGACGGGGCCGATACCGGAGCGCATCAGCAATGCGGGCGTGTGAATGGCGCCGGCCGAGACGATCACTTCCGCCGCATGGATCGTCTCCGCTGTAGCACCCGCCAATCTCGCACCCTTAGCCAGACGACCATCGAACAGGATGCGGTCGGCGACGCTTTCGGTGATGATCCTGAGATTCGGACGTTTGCGCACTTCCGACGTCAGATAGGCAAGCGAGGTCGGCAAGCGCTCCCCGCTATCGCTGACGGCGATGGCGCCGCGAAAGACGCCGTCTTCCCAGGGTCCGTTCTGGTCCGGCCTTGTCGGATAACCGCGGCGGTCCAGCGTCTTCATGACACGGTCGACGAAGGGTGAAACTCCATCGTCTGATATGCGCCGGATCGTCAGCGGCCCGGCCGTGCCGTGAAGCGGGCCGGAGAAATCCCTGTCGGCTTCGATCTTCAGAAAATAGGGCAGGCAATCGTCCCAGCCCCAGCCGTCCGCCCCAAGCGCCTGCCACTCGGCATAGTCGGTCGGCGCACCCCGATTGGCCATCAGCGCATTGATCGCCGAGCCTCCGCCCAGAAGCCGCGCCTGCTCGTAGCGACGCGGTGGACGGGGCGCCGCGTTGGAACGGGCATGGCCCATCAACGCCGTGAGCTGCGACCAGATATTGCGCGTATCGAGATAGGCACGGCCGGGATAACGGCTGCGCACCTCATCCGGGATATCGTCCGCCGAAATATTGCGCCCGGCCTCGACCAGAACGACTGTCCGCAGCGGATCTGCGGAAAGGCGTGCGGCCAGCACGCAGCCCGCCGATCCACCGCCGAGGATCAGGTGATCGACGATCATGTCGCCCGTCCCTGCGAATATTCGGTGTTGCGGGCGTTGATCGCCGCCAGCATCAGCAGGATGAACGAGATCGCCGTCAGCAGGGAGCTGATCGAGGCGATGGTTGGATCGATCTCGTCGCGCAGCGCTGTGAACATGCGCTTGGTGAGCGTCTGATATTCGCCACCGGAAATGAAAAGCGAAACCACTGTCTCATCGATGGCGGAGATGAAGGCGAAGAGCAGACCGGAAATGACGCTCGGGCGGATTTGCGGCAGGGTGACGATGAAGAAGGTCCGCCAGCGGTTCATGCCGAGGCTTCTCGACACCATCTCCTGCGTGTGGTCGAACTTGCGCAGCCCGACCAGGACGGAGGTGACGACATAGGGGAGGCCCAGCATGACATTGGCGAGGATCAGCCCGGTCAGCGAGGCAAGAAGCCCGATCTGTGCGTAAACCAGAAAGACGCCGACGGCGGTGATGACGATCGGTACGATCAGCGGCAGAAGCAGCAGCGCCTGCAGGCTGCGCACCAGCCGCGATTGCGTGAGGTTGAGCGCATAGGCCGCCGCAGTCCCGAGAATGGTGGCGATGACGGCGCTGGAGAGGGCGACAATCAGGCTTACACGCGTTGCCTGCATCCAGGCGGCGCTGCCGAGATAGGCCTCATACCAGCGCAGCGACCAGGATGGCGGCGGGAAAGCAAGGAAGCGCGCGCCGGAAAAGGACATTGGCAGGATGATCAGGATGGGGATCATCAGCCAGGCGAGAACGAGGGCTACAAAGCCGTAGAGAAGGATTTTCGACAGGTTCATGCGTCACCTCGTTCCCATGATGCGTTCGAACGGAATGATGAGGCTCGCCAGCCGGAAAACCAGAAAAACGCAGACAAGCAGGACGACGCTGATCGACGAGGCCGCGCCCCATTCGTTATAAACCTCGATGTTGCGCGAAACGAGCATGGAGACCATGTAGGTGCGCCCGCCGCCCAGCAGTTCCGGCGTGATATAAAAACCAAGGGTGAGCACGAAGACCAGCACCATGCCGGCGATCATGCCCGGCAGCGACAGCGGCAGGAAAACCCGCCAGAATACATGCATGGGTGAGCCGCCGAGGCTGGCGCCGGCCATGGTCAGTTCCGTGGGTATTTTCTTCATCGTCGCATAGAGCGGCAGCACCATGAAGGGCAGCAGGATGTGGATCGTCGCCATGACCGTGCCGAATTCGTTGTTGACCAGCCGGAGCGGCGCATCGATCAGGCCCGATCCCGTCAGCGCCGAATTGATGATGCCGTTGCGCTGCAGCAGGATGAGCCAGGCATAGGCGCGCACCAGAACGGATGTCCAGAAAGGCAGCAGCACCATGGCGAGAACAAGCACGCTCCAGCGCTGGGGCAGGCCCGCCGCCACATAGGCGACGGGATAGCCGAGGAGGACGGTCATCAGCGTGACGACCGCCGCAATGCGGAAGGTCTGAAGGAAGGTCATCCAGTAGACGGAATCCGTCAGGAACCGCTGATAGTGATCAAGCGTAAAGCCGCCATCCTGCCGGATCGACTGCCAGCCCAGCCACAGAAGCGGCAGGACCAGCAGAACGATGACGACAGCAAGGGCTGGCGCCAGCAGCATCAGCATGAGCCGTTGCTCACGCTGCTCATGCATCGCCGACGGATTTCGTTTCGACTGTGCCATCAGTGACCCTCCACAGACCGAACATCATTTCTGGATGAACTGCGCCCAGCGTTTTTGCGCCTCCTCGCCGGCCGGGGAACTCCACCACTCATCCGACACCAGAACCTGAAGCGCGGCATTGTTCGGCGAACTCGGCATTTCGGCAGCGCGTTCCGGCGAAATCTTGCCGGTCTTGTACGCTTCAGGATTGCCTGGACCGTAATCGATATAGGCCGGGAAATTCGCCTGGATTTCAGGGGTCAGCGCCGCATTGACGAACTTGACAGCCGTTTCGAGGTTCGGCGCGCCCTTGAGAATGCAGAGCGACGTATATTGAAGGAAACCTTCATTGAACGAATAACCGATCGGCGCGCCCTCCTTCACCACCGCAGCAACGCGGCCGTTCCACGCCATCTCCATGTCGACTTCACCATCGGCCAGAAGCTGCGCCGACTGGGCGCCGGAGGTCCACCACACCGTGACATAGGGTTTGATCTCTTCGAGCTTCTTGAAGGCTCTGTCGACATCGAGCGGATAAAGTTTGTCCACTGGCACGCCATCTGCAAGCAAAGCGGCCTCCAGTGTCGCCAGGGGATGGTTACGAAGCGCCCGCGTGCCCGGAAATTTCTTCACATCCCAGAAATCCGCCCAGCTTTTGGGAGGGTTGCCGCCGAACTTGTCCTTGTTGTAGGCAAGCACGCTCGAGTAGAATTCATAGGCGACCGAATAGGGGCTCTTGTATTCGGCCGGCATCTTTTCCGCATTGGGTATTTTGGAAAAATCGAGTTTCTCGATCATTCCCTGATCCCCGCCGCGTATGCAATCCTTCGCCGGCGTGTCGATGACGTCCCAGACGATCTTGCCGGATGCGGACTGAGTCTTGATCACCGGCCAGGCATCGGGCGCGCTGTCCTGATTGACAGTGATGCCGAGCAGCTTGGCGACGGGATCGAGGATCGCCTTGGTCTGCGCCTCCTGATAGGCGCCGCCCTGTGAAACGAAGGTGACCTGTTCCGCCGACGCCAGGCCAGCCGAAAAGACGGCGGCGGATGCGGAAAGCACGAGCATGGAAAATCTGTATTTCATTCGTCGTTCTCCTCTTTTATGGCGAGGCGCTGTCGCCCCTGTTGGCATGCGACTGTCGGGTCTTAGCGCCCGATTGCATCGAGGAACTGATACCAGCCGGCGACGAGCCGGACGGCTGGCTCCCTGATGGGATAAAAAGGCACGGGTTTGAGCGGCTCCGCGGTCAGGAGCCCGAGATCGGGGCTTTGCCCGGCAACCATGGCCGCAACGTAGCGGCCCATGTTGGAGGCCATGGCCACCCCGGTTCCATTATAGCCGACTGCATAGACGACCCGGTCGTCCAGCCGGCCCAGATGTGGAATGCTGTCCATCGTCATGGCCACGAGGCCGGACCAGCGATGGGTGACAGACACAGATGCCAGTTCCGGAAACTGCCGCACCATGGCCTTGTGGAGCGCCGCAAACGCGCTTTCGGAATCCGCCTTGCCGAAGGCGCCGCGCCCGCCATACATCACACGGTCTCCAGCCTTGCGGAACCAGCGCATCATGCGCCGCGTCTCGGTATAGCTGCGTCCCTGCGACAGGAGGGAAGCACCCGGTCTGCCGGTCAGCGGCTCGGTCGCAATCATCGCGGAGCGGAAGGGAATGATGGATTTGCGGACCGCCGACGTGGCCGGCGTCAGATCGGAATAGGAATTTGTGGCGATCACCACCTGGCGGGCCGAAACGACACCGTCAGGCGTTTCAAGAACGATGCCGGCGCCATCTCGCCTGAATGCCGCCACCGGCGTCTTCTCGTGGATCGCGATGCCTGCGGCACTCAATCCGGCCGCCATGCCCAAAACGAAATTCAAGGGGTGAATGACGCCGCCATGGGCATTGAGCATGCCGCCGACGAAATCGCGTGAGCCCGTCTCCGCTTCCATTTCCTCCGGAGAGAGAATGGTGCAGGCGTGGTCGCCAAGCGATCCACGCAGCCACTCGACTTCTTTTTTCAGGCCATCGAGCGACAACTGATTGTGGGCACAGCGCAGCGAACCGGTTGGGCGATAATCGGCAGCGGCGATTGCATAATCTTCCACCAGTTCGCCGACATGATCGATGGCCTCGATACCGAGATCATGCATGCGCCGCGCCGTCTCCAGCCCGTAGCGGGCGGCGATGTCGGAGAAGGAAAGCCGGAACTTGCCCGACACCACGCCACCATTGCGGCCGCTCGCGCCCCAGCCGATCCGGCTTGCCTCCAGCACCACCGGAGACAGGCCGTGGCGGGCCAGATAGCGCGCCGCGGAAAGGCCCGTATAGCCGCCGCCGATGATCGCGACATCGAACCGACGATCGCCCGAGAGCCGGTCGAAGGCAGGACGGCTCGAAGCCGTCTCCTGCCAGAGGGATTTGATATCAGGAAAAGGGGGACGTGCGGCCATCGGTACGGCTCTCTCGCTTTCAGGCTGCCGTTGCCGTCTTGACACCGGCGGCAAGCTCCGCGTCAACCGCATCGGCCAGTTGCTTGAGCGAGGAGAAGTGGAAGTCGGGCCTGGTCACCACCTTCGGAGCCGGCGTGCCGCCGAACCCCTGCTGGCCCTGGCGACGCTCGATCCAGCAGGTCGTGTAGCCAAGTTCGCGGGCCACGCCGATATCGTGATGCTGGCTCTGGGCGACATGCAGGATTTCCGACTGCTTGAAACCGAAAGCCGACTGACGCCCCTTGTTGAAGGCGAAAAACTGCGGATTGGGCTTGGCACACCCGGCCTCATCGCAGGTGACGCTGTCGTGAAACGGATTGCCAAGCGTATCGGAATAGGCGGAAAATGCCGTACGGTCGGCATTCGTCATGGCGACAAGACGGAAGTTCTTGCGCAGGCGGGCGAGAGCTTCCACGGAATCGACGAAGGCGGGCCAGCGCAGCACGGCAAGCTGGAAGGCTTCCGCCGTGGCGTCATCATTGTTGAAACCGAGTTCGTTGGCGAGAGAAAGATAGACGTCTTTCATGGCGAAGGAAGACCGTCCATAGAACTTGTCGCGGCCGCGCTTGTACGGTTCGAAAATCTCGTCGTCGGTGGCCCTCGCCGCCTTTTCGCCGCCGAGCGCACGCACCGCATTGAGCACACCCGTTTCGAAATCGATCAAAGTGCCGACCACATCGAAGGTCATGACCTTGAATTGCGTAAGCTGCATAGTCTTTATCCTTGTTGACTGCATGGAATGGAATGTCTCAACCCGCTTCGGGAACGATCACCGTGTCTTCGGGGTGGAGTGAAAGCGCGATCGCCTCACCCGGCGACTTCATGAGCGCGCGGCCGGCATGGTTGCTGGGAAGCCGGAAACTCAGATCGTCGCCGCTGTCCAGCCGCACGAAAACCCGAATGCTTTCGCCCTGATAGAGCGTATCCGTGACGGTGCCTGTCAGCCTGTTGCCGCCATCGGCTTGAGCGCCATCTACCACCACGAGTTTTTCCGAATGAACCACGAGATGCAGCTTTTCGCCTTCCGGCACGCGATGCGCCGTGTGCAGCAGCCGGTCTCCCAGCCGCACCGCCGTTTCGCTTTCGCGCCGAACCGCAAGCAGGGTCGCCTCGCCTATGAAACGGGCGACGAAGGCGTTGATTGGACGGTCGTGCAGACGCTCCGGCGTATCGACCTGCACCAGACGTCCCCTGTGCATAATCGCCACGCGGTCGCTCATCGTCAGCGCCTCGCGCTGATCATGCGTCACATACACGATCGTGGCGCCGAGCCGCTTATGCAGCCGCTTGAGTTCGATCTGCATGGTCTCGCGCAGCTGCTTGTCGAGCGCCGAAAGCGGCTCGTCCATGAGAATGAGGCCCGGCTCGAAGATCATGGCGCGCGCCAGCGCCACGCGCTGACGTTGGCCGCCCGACAATTCGTGGATACGCCTGTTCTCATAGCCGGTGAGTTCGACCATCTCGAGCGCGGCCTTGAGTTTCGCCGGCCAGCTCGCCTTCGGTAGCCGCCGCGCCCTTAGCGGAAAGGTGATGTTTTCGCCTACACTCATATGCGGAAACAACGCGTAGTTCTGAAAGACGATACCGATATCCCGCTTATGCGGCGGCTCAAATGTAATATCCCGATCGCCTAACCAAATTGACCCCGATGTCGGCTGGACAAAGCCGCCGAGAATTCCCAGCAACGTGGTCTTGCCTGACCCCGAAGGCCCGAGAATGGAAACGAATTCGCCGGGAGCGACATCGAGATTGACATCGTCCAGCGCACGAAACGTTCCGTAGCACTTGACCGCCTCTTTGATGGAAACGCCTACCCGCTCTGTATTTGGCTGCTCAATCATATGATTCCACTAAAAAATCCCAGTACGTTCGGTGGTGCTCCGACGTATGGCAGCGCGTTTTTGCGGAACGAAGAGCAGATTTTCAGCCTGTGACGCCCAGCGCCGGCCTGAAACCAATCTGTCGCGTTCCCCTCAATTCATGGAAGGTCTCTCGCCTTCGTTGACAGCAAAGAGACCAAACAAAAGGCGGATAAGCAATTGAAAAAAAATCTATGCGATGTTACAAAATGTAATGACATTCCTTCGCCGTTCCCTGCCCTCCATGAATGGCCTCTTTACTTTCGAGGCGGCTGCACGCTGCGGCAGCTTTTCGAGGGCAGCAGACGAATTGAACGTGACGCCGGCGGCTGTGAGCCGCATGATGTCCCGGCTGGAGGAACATCTTGATACGACATTGTTTCTTCGGCAGCCCGGTGGCGTGATGCTGACGGAACCCGGCCAGCTGCTGTTCGATGCGATCGCCAGAGGCTTCGCCGGAATAGAAAGCGCCCTGCGGGAAATCGAGGATCGTCGAACCGGTATCGAAACCGTGTCCCTTTCCGTCTCGACCGGCTTCACCACGCACTGGATGATGCCGAGAATGGCAGAATTCAAAAGGGAATTTCCCAATGTCGATCTTCGGTTTCAGCTCATGATGGGCGCCCTGTCGGGGCCGGTCAACGACGTCGATCTTGGGATGCGCTTCGTCGATGGACCGGACAGGCATCACGAGGCAGCTTTCGTCATGCCCGAAATCCTGCTGCCGATCTGCAGTCCGGGTTACAGGGAAAGCCATGCCATTTCCGGCAACGATATTGATCGCGTGCCAGATACGACCATCAATTTAAGCGATGCGCAGCCCAACTGGTCGACGCTGTTCACACCGGCCAGCGGTAGCGACCCGCAGAATTCGATGATCTTCTCCGACTACGCCATCGTCGTGCAGGCTGCTCTCCTGGGCCAGGGCGTGGCGCTTGGCTGGCTCAACGTCGTCGCCCATTGGCTACGGACGCGGACACTGGTTCCAGCAAGCGAACACTTGATGGTCACCGGCCGGCGCTGCCATCTTATCCGGCTGCGAACCAAACCCGCCCGACCAATCGTCACGCAGGTCAAGGAATGGATGATCCGTGAATTGAAGGCGGATGTCGATGCGGTGAGCGCGCTTTATCCATCCCTGAACATCGGCTGCGTGGGAAGCGATACCATCAACTAAAAACTAAAATTTTGAACACGCTCGAACCGAAATAGCCATAACGGCCCTTCGTTCCGCTATTGTCACCAGATAAAGAAACTGACATCATTGGCTGGCAGGCTCAAAATGAGCCGCTGATATTCCATGAGCAGGGTAGCTCTCGACCGGAAACGGGCGGGGGCTTTTTTTATTTTTTGGTGGGCGATGATGCATTCAGAAAGCTGGCGGGTCGGTGTGCTGTTCTCCGAAACGGGCGTGACCGGAGCCGTGGAAACAACCCAGAGAGCTGCTACCTTGCTGGCGATCGATGAAATTAACGCAGCCGGTGGCGTGCTCGGCCGAGAGATAGAGCCGGTGGCCTACGATCCGCAATCAACTCCCAGTCTCTATAAGGAGCTCGCGGTCAAACTTTGCGACGAAGATCGGGTCCGTGTCGTTTTCGGCTGCCACATGTCGAGCACCCGCAAAGCCGCTCTTCCCGTCATTGAGGCCCGTGATGCTTTGCTGTTTTACCCGACTTTGTACGAGGGGTTCGAATACTCCAGGCATTGCATCTACACAGGTGCAGCTCCCAATCAGAACTCCGTCCAATTGGTCGATTTCCTCACCAAGCACTATGGAAAGCGGGTTTTTCTTGTGGGGTCGAATTACGTCTATCCTTATGAATCGAACCGGACGATCAGCGACCTTTTTCTTCAGGTGGGGGGACAGGTCCTGGACGAGATATATGTTCCGCTGAACCTCAAAGACGAGGACGTCGCCAAGATCATCCGACACATTCGCGCAGCGCAGCCGGATGTTATTTATTCAACGATCGTTGGCAACGGTATCATTCCTTTCTACACGGCGTTCAAGGAAGCGGGCTTCAACGCACAGAAGATGCCGATCGCCAGTCAATCGACAAGCGAGGCCGACGTGATACGCATGCGCCCGGAGGTGGCGGAAGGGCACATAACCGCGGCCCCCTTTTTCGCTTCTCTCGACACCCCCCGCGCCCGCGCCTTCGTTTCGGCCTATCAACAACGGTACGGCCAGCAGATGCTGCCCACTGCGCCAGCCGAAGCGGCTTATTTTCAGGTATATCTCTATGCGGCGGCTTTAAAGCTTGCCGGCGGCGACGGGCTTGAGCAGCTTCTGCCGGCACTCTATGAGGTCGAATACGATGCTCCACAGGGCGCGGTGAAGATAGACCGGCTGACAAACCACACGCATCTGTGGCCAAGAGTGGCAAAGGTGAATGCGCAGGGCGGCTACGATATTGTCTATGATCCGTCACTGCGGGTGGCGCCCGATCCGTTCATGCGCGAATATCGACCGGATCTGACGCAAACTTTTCCGCATCGCGTCCGGGTCTGAGAAGGAGCGACGATGTCATTCGCCCTTCTCAGAGATTTGCGGGATCTCAAGGTCCTGGTCATTCATCCCCGGACATCGGAGGGAGAGTTCCTCGTCGATCACCTGCGCCGTATCGGCTGCACGGTCAGTTGCCTCTGGCCGGTGCCTGCCGAATTGCCGCATGGCACAGACGTCGTCTTTCTTGCCATGGAAGACGAGGCGCGACCGGAAATCGAACGTCTGCTGAAGTGTTTTCCAAACCCCGCTCCGACCATGCTTGCCATCGTCGGTTACGAAAATCCCTCGACGTTGCAGATCGTTCTGGAAAGCGGCGCGCTCGCCATTGTCGAGAGGCCGATCAAGCCGTTCGGTCTGCTGACCAATCTCGCCATCGCCCGCAGCCTGTGGCTGGAGCGCCAAAAGCTCGTGAAGGAAGCGCGCAAATATAAACGCAAGGTATTGGGAGACCAGAAGCTCGCCCGCGCCAAGGCGATTTTGATGGCCAATCTCGGTACCAGCGAAAACGAGGCGTACCGCGAAATGCGGGAGCAGGCGATGGCCCGGCGCGTACCGATCGATGAAATCGCCAATTCGATTATCAATGCCGAACAGCTCTTGCGCCGTCCCCAAAAACATGATTAGTTTTTCATGTGTTTCAAAGGAACACCTCCGGCACATCCCTTCGTTTTGCGAAGCCATGTGCCGCTGTTGCACGCGGCGAGGCCGTGATGCTGTGATGGCAAAGGTGCCCGCAGGCTGTGACAGGCCTAGCGGGTTTTTTGTTGTCTGCTGACAGTGTCGTCAGCCTTCCAACATTTTGTCGGCATGAAAGCCTGGCTGTTGAACCAGGCAGTGCCACTGCGTGCGCCAATCAAAAAAGGGGAACCAAGATGGTGTTCAACAGACGTGAATTTCTGAAAACCGCAGCCACCGCTTCCGCCGCACTCGCCCTGCCGGCGCTGGGCGGCCGGGCCTTTGCAGCCGACGCGATCAAGGTCGGTGCGCTCTACTCCCAGACGGGTGGGCTTTCCGTCGCCGAAAAACTTCTGGCCAACGGTGTCATGATGGCCGTGGCAGAGATCAATGCGGCCGGCGGCGTTCTCGGCCGTCCGGTCGAAGTTGTCGTTGAAGACGGAGCCTCCGATCCGAAGATCTTCAGCGAGAAAGCTTCGAAGCTGATCCTTAAGGACAAGATTTCAACCGTATTCGGCTGCCACACATCCGCCAGCCGCAAGGCCGTGCTGCCGATCTTCGAACGGCGCGGCGCGATGCTGTTCTATCAGACGCATTATGAAGGCTTCGAGTGCTCGCGCAACGTCGTCTATTCCGGCGCCGTTCCGAACCAGCAGCTCTCCAACTACATTCCCTGGATCGTCGAGAAACTGGGCAAGAAGAAGTTCTTCATCGTCGGCTCGAACTACGTCTATCCGCGCGAGATGGCCAAGGTTTCCAAAAAACTGATCGAGGCAGCCGGCGCGGAATGGGTGGCGGACGAATATCTGGAACTCGGCCACTCGGAATGGGCCGTGATGGTCAGCAAGATCAAGGAATCGGGCGCGGACGTGGTTCTTTCCAACGTGGTCGGCGATTCGATCATCGCCTTTTACCGCGAATTCAAGAACCAGGGTCTCTCGCAGGACGTTATCCCAATCTGCGCGACAGTAACTTCCGAAATCGAGATCGCGGCCATGGGGGCTGAATACGCGGCAGGCAGCTACACCTCTTTCCCATATTTCATGTCGATTGAAACGCCGGCGAACAAAAGCTTCATCGACCGTTTCAGAACCTTCGTCAACGATCCCAAGGCCGTGACATACCATTCGCTGGAGGCCGCCTATTTTCAGGTGTTTCTGTGGAAGCAGGCAGTTGAGAAGTCCGGCGATCTGTCAGCCGACGCGATCCGGGCCGGCATTCGCGGCCAGACCTATGACGCGCCCGGCGGCAAGGTGACGACCGACCCCGACAACCTGCATTGCTGGCTGACGCCACGCATCGGACAGTGGCAGCCGGACGGCCAGAGCAAGGTGGTCAACGCCTATCCGGCACCGATCAAGCCGCTTCCCTATTCGGCTTATGGCGAAACGGAGAGCAACCTGTTCTGCACCGTCAAGGGTCTCGACGCAGCAAAACTCAAGGGCTGACCCATCCTCCGCGTTGTCCCGCCAGCCATGCCTGGCGGGACCATGTCTCGGCAAGGCGGATCTGCGCTTTTCTTCTGCGCGGCGCCGATCCGCTTTCGGATTGGCGCGAAGCAGGAAAACCCGACCCGCCCTTCTCACGAACGGTGGCTTCATGCTCGACATTCTTTTTATCGGCCTCAGTCTCGGCTCTATCCTTCTTCTGGTGGCGCTCGGTCTCGCCATAACCTACGGCGCCATGGGCGTCATCAACATGGCCCATGGCGAAATGGTCATGATCGGCGCCTATGTCGCCGTCCTCTCCGGCATATGGCTCAAGACAAGCCTGCTGCTCGCGATACCGCTGGCGTTCATCGTGACCGCGTTGCTCGGCCTGATAATCGAACGGCTGGTCCTGCGTCGACTTTATGGCCGTTTGCTGGATACGCTTCTCGCCACCTGGGGCATCGCCATCCTTCTGCAGCAGGCCGTGAGGCTCGAACTCGGCCTGTCCTTTTTCGGCATTCATATCGAAGGCCTTGGAGCCGGTCTGCAAAACGTCGGCGTGCCTTCGTATCTGCAGGGTACCTTCAGCCTGGCGGGCGCGGAGATCAATGCTTACCGCGCTTTCATCATCGCGGTTACCGCCGCGCTGACGCTGGTGACGTGGTTCATTCTCTATCGGACGACGGCAGGCATGCAGGTTCGCGCGATCATCCGCAATCCGAAAATGGCCGCAGCCTGCGGTATCGACGTGAAACGCGTCAACGCCATGACTTTCGCCTTTGGGTCCGGTCTTGCGGGCGTCGCCGGCGTCATGATGTCCGGCTTTAAGACCGTTTTCCCGGACATGGGCACGACGATGGTCGTTGACGGCTTCATGGTCGTGGTCACGGGCGGCGTCGGCAGCCTGTTCGGCACCATCCTGTCTTCGGGGTTATTGGGGGAGGTCAATGCGCTGGTGGCCATCGGCACGAACGACATTCTGGCGCGCGCCGTTGTATTCGGCGTCGTCATCCTCGTCATTCTCGTCAAGCCCAGCGGGCTGTTCTCGTTCAAGGGGCGTTGACATGAGTATCGAACGAAAATTCCAGATCGCCGCTTACGTCATTTTCATAGCATTACTTTTTGCGGCGCCCGTTTTCGGTGACGAATTCTGGCTGAACCGTATTTCAAAATATCTTGTCTACGGCATGCTGGGCGTCGCCATCGCGCTGACATGGGGATATGCCGGCATTCTCAACCTTGGCCAGGGACTGTTTTTCGGTCTCGGCGCCTACATGCTCGCCATGTCTCTTAAACTGTCGAGCCTGACCAGTCTGCAACAGGGCTCCGACAAGCCCGTTCCTGATTTCATGCTCTGGAACGCCGAACCCGGTGCACCCACGGAACTGTGCTGTATCAACAAAGGCTCTTTCCTCTGGCTTCCGTTTCAAAGCCAGTCTGTCGGTCTCATACTCGGCCTCGTGCTTCCCGTGGTGATCGCCGGCGCGCTCGGTATGCTGGTTTTCCGCAAGCGTATTTCGGGCGTATTCGTCTCGATCATCACTCTGGCGCTTGTTCTGCTCGTACGTCTCGTCGTGGTCGATGCTCAACCGGTAACAAACGGTTTTAACGGCCTGACAGATCTTGGCTGGCTGACGATCGGCGGCATAGAGTTCGATCCCTACAGCAGGGCGACCTATTATCTGTGCGCCATATGCCTGTCGCTGTCACTCATCGCCGCCCGTCTTGTCGTGGAAACCCGCGCGGGCATGATCCTGCAGGCGATCCGTGACGATCATGTTCGCGCCCGATATCTCGGTTTCGACGTCTCGCTCTACCAGGTGTTCTTCTTTGCCATTTCAGCCGGGATCGCCGGCGTTGCCGGTATGCTCTATGTGGTCGTTGCGGAGTTCGCCTCTCCGACCTTCATGGATCTATCCTTCTCGGTGACGATGGTCGTCTGGGCGGCCGTCGGCGGCCGTTCCTCCCTGCTCGGCGCCTGCATCGGCGCGATCCTGATCAACATGATCGAAGCTCAGGTCAGCGAGACCGAAGCGCTTGTCGAAGCATGGAAAGCGATCATCGGTCTCATCTTTGTGCTGGTCGTCCTGTTCATGCCGCGTGGTCTCGGCGGCGTCGCGCATGATGTGCTGCGACAGCTTATCCGCAGGCTCAAACCGGGTGCGGCATCTTCATCATTGCAACAACAGAGCGAGGCATCGTGATATGAGTGCAATCGCATTGACCCTCGACGGTCTCGGTGTCGATTTCGGCGGGTTCAGAGCTGTAAACAATGTCAGCATCACCGTCTGCGATGGTGAGTTGCGTGTGTTGCTTGGCGCGAACGGCGCCGGCAAGACGACCCTGATGGATCTGGTCAGCGGCAAGACGCGCAGTACGCAGGGCAAGGTCTTCGTCTACGACACCGACATCACAAATTGGCCCGAACATAAGATCGCACGCGCCGGAATCGGCAGAAAATTCCAGATTCCGAGCATTTTTCGCGATCTCACCGTGCGGCAAAATCTGGAGGTGGCCAATTGCCGCAATCCATCGGTGCTTGCAAATCTCCGTTTCGGATTTTCGCGGGCGGAAGCGAGGCGCGTCGATGACGTTCTTGCTCTCACAGCGCTTGAAACGGAACAGCAGACGACGGCCGCCTATCTCAGTCATGGCCAGACGCAATGGCTGGAACTGGGCATGCTCATCGTGCAGGACCCGAAGGTGGTTTTGCTGGATGAACCAACAGCGGGAATGACCCAGGCCGAAACCCGCAAGACGGCGCAGATCATCAACAATCTCAAGGGCCGACATACGATCCTCGTCGTCGAACACGATATGGGGTTCGTTCGTGAAATCGCCGAGCGCATCACCGTCCTTCATCTGGGAGAGGTTCTGGCCGAAGGAAGCGTCGGGGATATAGAGCGCAATCCGAAAGTCCGTGAAGCCTATCTCGGCTCGAAAGGAATATCCTGATGCTGACATTGAAAGACGTGCACAGCTATTACGGCCGCAGCCACATCTTGCACGGCATCACCCTCGATGTACCGGCCGGCAAGGTGACGAGCATCCTCGGCCGCAACGGCACCGGCAAGACGACCCTTTTGAAAACCCTGATGGCGCTGACCGACCGGGTGACGGGTGAAATGCATCTGCAGGGAAAAGATATCGCCGCCGCCCCGACGCATATGAGAGCACGGGCGGGGATCGCCTATGTCCCCCAGGGCAGGGAGATCATTCCCGATTTTACCATCCGCGAAAACATCCTGATGGGCGCTTTTGCGCGTGCCGATCGCAAACGCGAAATTCCAGCGCTGGTGCCCGAACTTTTTCCGTATCTGATGGCCAATCTCGATCGACCGGGTGGCGTGCTTTCAGGCGGCCAGCAACAGCAGCTCGCCATCGCACGTGCGCTGGCCGCAGATCCGAAAGTGCTGCTTCTCGATGAGCCAAACGAAGGCATTCAGCCCTCCATCGTCGAGGAGATCGAAAAGATCATTATACGGCTCAATCGCGAGATCGGCATGACGATCATTCTCGTTGAGCAAAACGTCGCATTTGCGCGGCACGCATCTCACCAGTTCGCCATGCTGGAGAAGGGAACCGTGGTCGCGGCGGGCGCCATCGACACGCTCTCCGATGCACTTGTTCATCGGCATATGGCTGTCTGAAACGGACTGAAATCCTTGGTAAAGAAAATGGGGACCATCATGACATCGACACAGAGCTACACCGCTGCCGCCATCCAGTTCGAGCCGACCATGTTCGAAAAGGCGCGCAATATCGCGCGGCTGGCCGCCCTTTGCGAAGAAGCGGCAGAAGCAGGTGCACGCCTGATCGTCACGCCGGAAATGGGCACGACAGGTTATTGCTGGTTTGACAGGGCCGAAGTAAAGCCTTTCGTGGAAGCCATTCCCGGACCGACAACCGATGTTTTTCAGGCCATTGCCAGCAGACACCGCTGCTATATCGTCATCGGCATGCCGGAAGTCGAACCGGCGAGCGATCTCTATTACAACACCGCCGTTCTGATCGGTCCCGATGGCGTTATCGGTCGGCATCGCAAGTCGCATCCTTATATCGCCGAGCCCAAATGGGCCGCCAATGGCGATATCGTCCATGAGGTCTTCGAAACGGAGATCGGCCGGATTTCGATGCTGGTCTGCATGGATCTGCACTTTTTCGAGACGGCACGGCTGGAGGCGCTGGCGGGTGCGGACATCATCTGCCACATCTCCAACTGGCTGCAGGAACGCGCGCCGGCGCCCTACTGGATCAACCGTGCCTTTGAAAACGCATGCTATCTCATCGAAAGCAACCGGTGGGGGCTGGAGAGAACCGTGCAGTTTTCCGGGGGAAGCTGCCTGATCGAGCCCGACGGAACGGTTGCCGCATCCATCGATACAGGCGACGGGATTGCCTATGGCAAGGTCGATCTTGCCCGCGCACGCCGTCGCGAAGTCTTGAGCGAACCGGTCTTCAAATCGCGCCGGCCCGAGCTTTACATGAACATGATGACCAACAGCTTCACCTGGAATCCGGGTGACTACTTCCGCCTCTATGGCTATCAGCCCATCCCGCGCGGGCGCAAATCGCGCGCGGCCGTTGCCCAGTTCGCCCCCTCCTCCGTGATCGCAGACAACATCGCCCGCATCACCGCGCTGGCCACAGAAGCAAAGGCGACGACAGCGCCGGACATTCTGGTTTTCCCGGAACTGTCGCTGACCGGGCTTGAGGCTCCCCACACCCGGGCGGAACCGCTTTCAGGCCCAACGGTCTCCGCCTTCGTACGCCTGGCAATGAAGCTCGGCTTCTATCTCGTCGCCGGATTTGCCGAGGCGGACGGAGACAAAGTCTATAACACAGCAGTGCTCGCCGGTCCCGAGGGGCTGGTGGGCAGCTATCGCAAGACGCATCTCGGCATGGCCGATAGCTGGGCGACGGCCGGCGACGAATGGAAAATATACGATCTTGCCATCGGCCGAGTGGGCCTGGCGATTGGCCACGACGCGCTATATCCGGAAGCCATTCGTTCGCTCTCGCTTATGGGGTGCGATCTGGTGGCCTGCCCTTCAGCAATTGCCGGTACCTTCACCGGCAGCCATGCGGGAACAAAAATCCCGCACAACTATCCCATCCCGAAGGGAGCAGACCCCTTTCATTGGCACGCTCTGCGGGTTCGCGGCGGCGAGAACAACGTCTATTTCGCCTTCGCCAATGTACTTGATGAGCCACGGGGATATCTGGGCAAGAGTGCCGTGTTCGGGCCGGACTCCTTTGCCTTTCCGCGTCAGGAATCGGTGATACTGGACGAGGAAGGGATTGCCGGTGCGACCGTCAACACCACCAATCTCGATACGCCCTATCCAACGAACATCGTCCGGCGAAAAGACCTTGTTGTCATGCGTCAGCCGCATCATTATCAGCCTCTCGTCAAATGGCATCAGTAAAAGGTCGGCAGGATGTCCGCATTCACATTCGCAACCGTCCCGCAGATCATTGCGGGACCGGGCTGTATCGCAAAGCTTTCGGAGCTGAGGAGCATGCTCGGTCCGCGCGTTCTGGTGATTTCGGACGATGGGGTCGTCAAGGCGGGGCTCGTTCAGCCGGCGCTTGCCAGTCTTACAGAAGCCGGCGCCGAAACATCAATATTCACCGGCGTTGTCGCTGATCCACCGGAAGCCATTATCCATACGGCTGCGGCACAGGCGGTGACGTTTGGCGCAACCGGTGTGCTGGGCATCGGCGGCGGCTCGTCGCTCGATGTCGCAAAGCTTGTGGCGCTTATTGCCAAAAGCGGCGAAGAGCTCGACACTATCTACGGCGTTGGCAAGGTGACGGGGGAGCGTCTGCCGCTGGTGCTCGTGCCGACAACGGCCGGTACCGGATCGGAAGTCACGCCGATTTCGATCATCACCACGGGCGAACACCAGAAAAAGGGCGTAGTATCACCCGTACTTCTGCCAGACGTGGCGCTTCTCGACGCGAACCTGACCATCGGACTTCCTCCCGCCGTGACCGCGGCGACAGGAATTGACGCAATGGTCCACGCCATCGAGGCTTTCACGTCCGCCAGTGCAAACAACAATCCCGTTTCCCGTGCCCTTGCCAAAGAAGCCCTGCGGCTTCTCGGAGCGAATATCGCGATCGCCGTCGAGGATGGAACCGACCTTGCCGCCAGACAGTCGATGCTGCTGGGTGCAATGTTGGCGGGGCAGGCCTTTGCTAATTCGCCTGTCGCCGCCGTTCATGCTCTCGCCTATCCGATCGGAGGCCGCTACGGCGTTCCCCACGGTCTTTCCAACAGTCTGGTACTGCCGCACGTCTTGCGCTTCAACGCGACGGTGTGTGGTGATGCCTACGCGGAACTGGCACCGTGTCTCTTTCCTCACCTTGAGCCTGCCGATCAGAACGGACGGCTTTCCGGTTTCATCGACGGACTAACGATGCTGCCAGTGCGCCTTAATCTTCCCGTGAGGCTGAGGCATGTCGGAATTCCAAAGGAGGGAATTCCTCTGCTCGCGGAAAGTGCGATGGAGCAAACCCGCCTGCTGGTCAACAACCCGCGTACCATGTCGCTATCGGATGCCGCCAGTATCTACGAGGTTGCCTGGTAAGCATGCCAGTACACACGTCACATGAGTTATAGCCATCCTTTCTATAACTCACATCATCAAAATATTAAGCTACCATACAGGCACTAAACGGAGATATCTGGCGCGATTGTTATCGCAGCAACTTCGCGAGGCCCTTAGCGAGGATCGGTCCAGTCGGACGCCCGGTTGGAGATCCGCCAGCGTCTTCCAGGGTGATCTCGTAGAGCTGGTCCCCCCTTGGTGTTGGCAATTCCGGAACAGCCAGATGCGCCGAGCGCGCACCGTCGATCAGGCCAAGCGATACGGGCCCTGTGTCTTTGGACGGCAGGGTCCAAACCTGGATCGTCTTGTCCCCGGGGATGTTGAAATCGGCCAGTATACGGATCGTCGCCTGCGCGTTGCCGAAATCCTCGACGACGGCCTGCACCTCCCCAGCATCATTGATTAGAACCGCAACGACTAGCGGCTCCACCGTCCGGGTCAGGCTGTAAGCGAGACCGATCGCGAGCAAAAAGGCGGCGGCGACGGCCGAGATCGCGGCCATTCGCCAACCGTTCCTGCGGTTATCATTGGCATTTGAGATCAGAGGCATAACGCCGGTATGATCCTGGAGCGGCAAGGCCGCTTCGATGCGCTGCCAAAGCTGCTCGGTGACGGTAGCAGGTGCCACGCTCATGTCGAGTGGCAGAAAGCGCTCGCGGCTGGCAGCAATTGCGGCACGCAGTTCAGCATCGCTTTCCATGACAACCTCAAGCTCCGCAGCATCCGTGGCCTCTATCAGGCCCAGGACATATTCATCGGCAATAGCAGGGATATCCTTGCGATCGTAGATCATGCCATGCACTCCCGGAGAGCTGCAAGGCCACGCCTGATCCAGGATTTGGTCGTACCGAGCGGAATGCGCAGCCTCCCGGCGATCTCGCCATGCGAGTAGCCGCCGATATAGGCCATAAGAATGCCGCTCCGCTTGCGCTCATCGAGACCGCCGAGGCAATCGTAGAGCCGGGAATTGCGGTCCAGCCTGTGCCACGCCGCCATGACCTCATCCGCCTGCTCGCTTTCGCGCAGGGCCTCCACCTCCTCGACTGTATGCTCGCGTTTTCCGTCCCGCAGGAGATTAAGTGCCCGGTTGCGGACGATGGCATAGATCCAGCCTCGGGCGGAGCCGCGATCGGCCCTGTACTGATGCGCATGGGTCCATATCCGGATGAAGGCGTCCTGCACCACCTCTTCGGCAAGCTCGCGACGCCGGACAATGCGCTCGGCGACCGCTATCAGGCGTCCCGCCTCGCGATCAAAGATCAAGCGAAGCGCATTGCGATCACCCCAGGCGCAGGCAGCGAGTGCCGTATCGAGATCGTCCGGCGTAGAGCCCATCAGCATCAATACCTTCTCCCAACACCGACGAAGAAGACTGTCGGCTTTGAAAGCTATACCCGCTGGATCGACGAATGGATGCAAGTCGAAATTATTTTTTCGCAGGCTGCATCCAAACGGCATGGCTGGCGTGTCTTCAGTTCAGGAAGCGTCGAGAGCCGAGCGCTACACGACTTCCGAACGGTTCAACACGGGAGAAAGACATGAAGATCATTCGTTTCACACTGATTGCCTCCGCTGCTTCCATCACAGTGGCATCAACCGCATTCGCGGCCCCCGTCCTCGGCCTGAGCGGCGACAGGACGCTCATCATCTTCGATACGGAGAAACCGGCGGTGACGAAAAAGATGGACGTGACTGGCGTCGACAAACTTGTCGGCATCGACTTCCGCCCCGGCAACAAGACGGTGATCGGCGTCACCCCGGATCATCGCATCGTCTCGATCAATCTCGAAACCGGCGCCGCCACCGACGTCGCCAAGATGGACAAGATGCTGACCATGACGCAAGCCCCTGTCGTGGTCGATTTCAACCCTATGGCTGATCGCCTGCGCTTCATGACCGGAACGACCAACCATCGCGTCCACCCGGATACTGGCGCTGTAACGGTTGACGGTGTGCTTGCGTTCGAGGAGGGCGACATGCACAAGGGCGAGACCCCGAGCATCGTTGCTGCTGCCTATACCAACTCCGTCGGCAAGCCTGAAAAGACCGCCATGTATAATATCGATGCCACGATCGGCGCGCTGATCCAGCAGACCAAGCCGAATGACGGCACGCTGAAAGCAATCGGCAAGCTTGGCCTCAAAGACAAGCCTGCGGCATATGCCTTTGATATTCAGGGCATGGCGGACGGCAGGAACGTGGCCTATCTCGCCGCATCCAAGACGCTCTACACGGTCAACCTCGAAACTGGCGCGGCAACCGAAGTCGGCCCGATCACAGGGCTCGACAACGAAGTGCGAGACATCGCCGTTCTGCCGAACATGTAATTCGGCAGACGTTCAACGATGAAACTGAAAAGGCCGGCGCCCTCAAGTGTCGCCGGCCTTTCTGATGATGGAATGGCCCCGGACCACATCTTGCGCCGAAGAACCTTGTCGATGACATGGATGACGCCGTTGGATTGTTTGACGTCGGCGATCGTCACGTGCGCAACACCACCCATCTCGTTGGTGAGTGTGATCCTGCCCGTGCTTTCCGTGGCCTTCAGGATGCATCCGCCGACGATGAAACTTTGCGAATTTCGTCAGACGATATCAAAGCTATTTTTGGCCACGCCTGAATGGCCAGACGACGATGTTTCCCGCGAAGAGCGCCAACCACACCAGGTAAGGCTGCAAAGGCAATCGGATGAGATGGTAGGACCATTGCCATGGCGAAACAGTCGCTGCACCAAGGCTGTCGATGGCATGCTTGATATTGGCCGGGAATACGCAGATTGCATAGAGCGCCAGGCCAATGCCGGCGGCTTTCCGCAGCCGTGGCACCAGAAGTCCGACCGCACCGGCAATTTCACACAGACCGGTCAGGAAAATAACGGCCTCCGGCTCAGGAACCCAGGCAGGCGTGATACCGAGGAAAGGTTTGGGCAGGACGAGATGCAGAATGCCCGCGAGACCATAGACGCCGGATAGTCCCCACTGGCAGCGCCGCTGCCAGACATCAATCCTTGCCGTCACATGCTATCCTCTGCTCGACATCCCTTTTTACGGCGTTGAGGTTCGACTTGCGGCCCGCAACTGTCTCGATCCCCGCGATTGCCAGATCACTCGCGACGAAATCCGACTTGTGCCCGAGATTGTGCACGACGATCAGACGAGCACCGCGAATATCGCGGGCGAGATGACGGGAGTGGACCTCAGGGGAGACGATACTATCAGTATCACCAGTGATGATGACTGTAGGCACTTTGATTTTGTGGTAATTCACCGAAGCCGCCCTGGCCCAGTCGCTCAAAGCCGCAACCTCTCTCGCATTGTGCCGAAATGCAAGCGGCCGCAACGCTTGCAGGGCACGTGTCTTGTCGATGTAGTCGGCGGGAACCGGGTTCGGAGCAAAGACGCCTTTCGTGGCATTATCGATCGTCATAAGCCCGATAGGTGGCACGATAAGAGCGCTGAATAGAGTGCCTGTGATCGGGGCTCTGGCGGCCTCGTAGTACCAGGCGATCCCGCTATTCCATGGGTAGACCGCCGGAGACAGGAAGACGAGGCCTAAGACCATATCCGGATGGCGAACGGCGAAGGACGCGGCAATTGCTCCCCCGAAGGAGTGACCGACAATAATAGCGCGGTTGATGCCTCGCTTCTGCATGAGGGCGGCAATGGAGTCGGCTTGACCGTCGGGCAAAATGTTCTGCTCACCACCGACGTCGGAATTGCCGTGACCCGGGCGATCGACGAACAACAGCTTGGCCCGTTCCTGGAGCTTTTTCCGAAACGAGAACATCGGATCGTAAAGGCTGGCGCTGGCGCCATGAATAAAGACGATTGGTGGCAAGTCTGGCTTCCGACCATTCTCAACCAGGACGCTATTGAGCTTGAATCCACCGACATCGGTACGGACTTGATCGTCCCGCTTTGGCGCAGCAACCGCTTTAGAAGCAATCAACGCGAAGCAGCCGATCATCAGAAACGCGGCGGTCAGGCAAAGAGTTCGATCCGGCATATCCTAGAGCTACCCCGCGGTGCCACTGGCAAAGATAGGACCTGTCGGAAGGCCCGTTGGCATCAAAACGAAGGCGTTGTTTCCCGC
>NZ_ASYA01000018.1:0-72756 GCF_001526585.1 Agrobacterium sp. LY4
CACAAATATGCCGACGGCAAGCTGATGGGCAGCCAGCCCGTCGGCGCGACCTATGATATCGGTTCGGCCGGCTTCCTGCTGTTTGCCGATAACGACAAGGAAACGGCGCCCTTCTCGCTGTCTTCCGTGGCGTTTCTCGAAAAAACGCTGTCTTCCGCCGAAGTGGCGGCACTTGGAACCGTCACGCCCAAGGGGCCGTTCCAGTCCACGCTTTCCGGCGTCAACATGGTTCAGTTCGATTTTTCCAACGGCACCTTCGCGCCAAGCTTCGGCTCGGGGTCCTTGTCCCAGAAGATCGGAACGGAATCCTCCGTTCAGCTGACGGGAGCCTATCGCGAGCATCAGGAAACCATCACCGGCGTCCATCTCGGAAAGCCGGACATTCAGTTCGTCGCCCGCGCCGGCAACGACCAGACCGTGACGGCGGCGACCGGCCTGCAAAAGATCAAGCTCGTCGCGGCCAATATCGACAAGCTCGGCCAGATTGCCAGCGTCGAGTGGCTGAATGAAAATGGCGAGATCGTCGGTCGCGGAACCAATGTCGAGGTCGAACTCGGCGGCGGTGTCCACCGGATGACGCTCGTTGCACGCTCCGACAAGGGCGTCGTCAGCACCGACGACGTCAAGATCGCCGTCAAGACCTCCGCCACGCTGCTTCACGACAATTTCGACGATGGCAATGCGAATGGCTGGTCCGATGCCGGTGCGAAATGGCAGGTCGTCGGCTCGGCGACGGGCAGGCAGGCTCAGGCAAATGCGACCATCGCCGCACCGGAAGGCGCTCTGCGCGCCTATCGCGATGCGGACGGCATCAAGCTGTGGCAGGGTGAAGGCTCGCGCGGCTGGAGCGGATATACGGTATCGGCGACGATCCTGTCGGAAGACAACAAGCCTTTCGGTCTGGTTGCCTATTACACCGACGCAAATAATTACTACCTGCTGTCCTTCGACATCGCATCGAACAGGCGCGAGCTTGTCAAGATGCGCGATGGCGTGAGAACGGTGCTGGCGAGCGAGCAGGCCGGTGCGCCCTTCGACCGCGATGGCGTGGTGAAACTGGCAATCGATGGCGGCCGTCTTTTTGCATCGCTCGACGGCGAGGTTCTGTTCGGCGGCGTCGTTGAAGACAAGGCCTCGCCGCTTGCGGGCGGAAGCATCGGTCTCTGGGCCAATCAAACCAAGCAGGTCTTCTTTGACGATATTTTTGTCGAGAAGGGTGCATTCGCCGTCGATGCCGGCCGTTCGATACGGCTGGTCGACAGCGATGGCGATGGCAAGGTCGCCGTCGACCTCGTTGCATCGGCAAAAATCGGTGCAAGCGA
Organism: Agrobacterium sp. LY4; assembly: GCF_001526585.1. Lineage (NCBI taxonomy): Bacteria > Pseudomonadati > Pseudomonadota > Alphaproteobacteria > Hyphomicrobiales > Rhizobiaceae > Agrobacterium > Agrobacterium sp. LY4. The sequence continues at coordinate 1,323 of NZ_ASYA01000018.1, forward strand.
GGCGGCGCGATTCGTCTGGTCTGAACAGGGCGTAAAGCTCGCCGATGGCGCAAAGAGCCGCGTTGAGCTAAGCCAGGGCACGCATCTGGTTCGCGTCGATATGACCGATGCCGGCCGCAAGGCATCCGATACCGTCACGGTCGAAATCATCGCCGCGAAGAATGTCCTTCTCAGCACCTCTTTCGCCGATGGCAAGGCGGCAAACTTCCGCTTCGTGGATGAAGGAGAGCTGGGCGCTGCCGCAAAGTGGGCCGTCGTCAACGGCGCCCTTGTGCAGAGCGCCAACCGCTACAGCCGTGAACTCGGCGGCAATGGCGATACCGCGCCGACGGCTGAATGGAACCTCAGCTGGAGCGCACTGGGTGACGGCATCTATGCCCTGCGCAAGGGAACCTACGCACTTTACGAGGGCGCGGGTTCCGACGAGTGGAGCGACTATTCCGTTCAGACCGGCTTCACGACGCAGTCCGGCGCGGTGGGTCTTCTGCTGCATTACCGTAACGATGGAAACTACATCAAGTTCGAGTTGGACAACCGCACCGGCCTGTCGCAGCTGTTTTCGATGAAGGACGGTATCGAACAGACCCTCTGGCAGGGGCCTGCCGTCTACAAGGTTGCGGCTGCGAATACGCTGCGTGCCGATATGGTGGATGATCGTCTGCAGGTCTGGCTGAATGGCGAGGCCCTGTTCACCAAGGCGATCGGCATCGACGGTCCGGGCAAGGGCACCTTCGGCCTCTATAACTGGCGCGCCGGTCAGGGCGTCGCCTTTGACGATGTTCTGGTAACCTTGCCGGGCGGCAAGGCGGTGACGATACCGGACGCGAGCGAGATCACCGGCACGCCCGGCCACGACCTTCTGGCCGGCACTGCCGCGGACGATATGATTGTCGGCCACGGCGGCAATGACGAGCTTCAGGGTTTCGGCGGCAACGACCGTCTGGATGGCGGCGAGGGTGACGATGCGCTCTCGGGCGGTACGGGCAATGACGCGTTGTCCGGCGGCGCCGGCAATGACGAACTGTGGGGCGATGCCGGCAACGATATGATCTCCGGCGGCTTCGGCGACGATTTCATCGAGGGCGGCAAGGGCAATGACCTCTTGATCGGCGGCGATGGTTCGGACAGATATCGTTATGGATGCGGCGACGGTTCCGACGAGATCCTGGAAACCGCCTCGGCCTCCGGCGCGGTTGACCGGCTGTCGCTGCACGATATCGCCAGAAGCGAGGTGGTGCTGCGCAAATACGGCCAGTCCGTGGAAATCGAGCTGGCGGATGGCGAGAAGCTGACTTTGCGCAATCAGCTCGCCGATGGCGGCATCGAAAGGCTGTCTTTCGCAGATGGCAAGGTTTTGAACCGCGACGACATCGTCAAGGCTCTCGTCAATCGCGGCCCGGCGGCAGCGAATGACCGGCTGGCGGCGGTGAACGAGGACGCGCCGTCCTTCGTCATCTCCTTCGCCACCCTGCTCGGTAACGACCGCGACGCCGATCTCGACGGCCTGACGGTCACCGGCGTCTCAGCGCCGGTCGGCGGCACGGCGGTGCTGGAGGAAAACGGCATCCGCTTCACGCTTTCGGCCGATTTTAACGGCGAGGCGAGCTTCCGCTACAGTATCGCCGATGGCCGCGGCGGCTCCAGCGAAGCGACGGCCGCCTTCACGGTCAAGCCGGTCAACGATGCGCCCGTGGTCGCGTCGGTCGCTGTCGTAACGGATGAGGACAAGGCCGTCAGCGGCAAGCTCGTCGCCACCGATATTGACGGCGACAGGCTCACCTTTGCCCTGAAGGGCGATGCCGTCAACGGCGCCGCCCGGATCGACGCGGAAACCGGCGCATGGACCTATACGCCCAAGGAAAATGTCAACGGAACCGGCAGCTTCACCGTTGTCGTTTCCGATGGCAAGGGCGGGGTGACGGAGAGCACCGTCACCGTCACCATCAAGCCGGTCAACGACGCGCCGGTTACGGTCGCCGATGCGGTTCGCGTGGGAGAAAAGGATCGCGGCGTCTTCGATCTCGTGGCCAATGACACCGATATCGAGGGCGACCGTCTGACGCTGGTCGGCTTCGCGGTGACGGCCGTGGCCGGTCTCGCTTTGACGAAGGAGCAGGCGGCGGCAGCCTTCTCCGTGGTCGACGGCAAACTCGTGGTCGATCCCTCTTCGGCCTTTGCAAAGCTGGAAGACGATCAGCAGGCGACCGTCTCGCTCACCTATCTCGTGCGCGACGCCAATGGCGGTGAATCGACCGGTACCACCACCGTCACCGTGGATGGTTATACCGAATATAACATTGTCGAAGGCGGCGATGGCGATGACGTGCTGATCGCAACCGGCGGCAAGGATATGATCGACGGCGGCGCCGGCGATGACCGGCTGTCCGCCGGCGGCGGCAATGACATGGTGGATGCCGGCGCCGGCAATGACCGGGTTATCGCCGGCGAAGGCAATGACGATGTTGACGGCGGCGCCGGCAACGACGTGCTGATGGGCGGCGCTGGCAATGACCTGCTTTACGGCGGCGCGGGCAATGACGAGCTGAGCGGCGGGTCTGGCAACGACGTGCTGGCCGGCGGCTCGGGCAACGATGTGCTGACCGGCGGCAGCGGCGCGGATACCTTCGTCTTTACGGCCGGCACCGGCCGGGATGTGGTGACGGACTTCCAGGCCGGCGCAGACGGCAAGGATGTCGTCATGCTCTCCAAGGATGTCTTTGCCGACTATCAGTCGCTGATCGCCTCCGGCGCCTTCACCGACGGTGAAAACGGCGCGCAGATCGCCTTCAAGGACGGCTCGACCGTCACCTTCGATGGCGTGAAGACCGAGCAGTTCGTCATCGACGACTTCCGCTTCGCCTGAACCATGAAGGCGCATCCTCCGGGATGCGCCTTTTTCTCGTTCGCGGGTGGTTGTCACGGGCGTGTCATCGCCGGTTGCCGCCGCCACGATCTCAACGGATAGTAAAATGCGTTATCGTTCCGCCAATAATAATGCTCGCCAGATCAAAGGCGTTTTCGCCGGCTGCGCCGGTGCTTTCATCGGCATCGGCCTGATGAGCGCTCTGGTCAATATTCTTTATCTCACCGGCTCGCTGTTCATGATGGAGGTCTATGACCGCGTCCTGCCGAGCCGCAGCCTGCCGACACTGGTGGCGCTGTTCGCCATCGTGGTGGTGCTTTATGCGTTTCAGGGGCTTTTCGATGCGGTGCGCGGGCGTTTGCTGGTGCGCATCGCCGATCGGCTCGATCAGCTTTTGTCCTTCCGGGTTTACGATGCGGTGATCGGCCTGCAACTGCGCATGCCGGTGAGCGGCCGCCAGGCGCAGCCGCTACGCGATCTCGACACGATCCGCTCCTTCCTGTCGGGAAGCGGGCCGACCGCGCTGTTCGATCTGCCCTGGCTGCCTTTTTACATCGCCATCTGTTTCGCTTTTCATTTCTGGCTCGGCGTCACGGCGCTTGCCGGGGCCGCCGTCCTCACCGTGTTCACGCTGATGACGGAGCTGGTCTCCAAGCGTCCCGTGGAAGAGGCCGCACAACATGCTTCCCGGCGCAACAGGCTGATCGAAGCCACCCGCCGCAACGCCGATATCATCGCCGTCATGGGCATGGGCGCGCCGCTACGGGATCGCTGGCAGACGGACAATCGCGCTTATGTGCGTGAGCAGCGCTCCGCAAGCGATATCGCTTCCGGCTTCGGCGTGGCGAGCAAAGTGCTGCGCATGGTTCTGCAATCCGGCATTCTGGCCGTCGGGGCCTGGTTGGTCATTAACGAGCAGGCGACGCCCGGCATCATCATCGCCGGCTCCATCCTGTCGGCGCGGGCGCTTGCGCCGGTCGATCTCGCCATCGCCAACTGGAAAGGTTTCATCGCCGCCCGGCAAAGCCGCCGCCGGCTTGAAAAAACTTTGACGCTGCTGCCGGAGGCCGCGATGCGCATGGACCTGCCCGCGCCGCAGGCGCTGCTGTCGGTCGAGCGCGTCAGCGCCATTCCGCCGGAGACGGCGGAGCCGGTTCTGCAGGATATCGCCTTCACGCTTTCGGCCGGCAGCGGCCTTGGCGTGATCGGGGCGAGCGGTTCCGGCAAGAGTTCGCTGGCGCGCCTGCTTGTCGGCCTGTGGCGGCCGCTCAAAGGCTCCGTCCGGCTGGACGGTGCGACGTTGGAGCAATGGCCGGCCGAGGCGCTGGCGCGCCACATCGGTTATATGCCGCAGGCGATCGAATTGCTGGACGGCACCATTGCCGAAAACATCGCCTCCTTCGACCGGCAGGCGAGTTCGGACAAGATCATCGCGGCGGCGCGCGCGGCGCGCATTCACGATCTCGTCGTCAGCCTGCCGGATGGTTATTCCACCGAAGTGGGCGAGACGGGGCGGCAATTATCGGCGGGGCAAAAGCAGAGGATCGCCCTTGCGCGGGCGCTCTATGGCGACCCCTTCCTCGTCGTGCTCGACGAGCCGAATTCCAACCTCGATTCCGAAGGTGAGGATGCGCTGACGGCGGCGATCCTCGGCATTCGCGAGCGCGGCGGCGTGGCCGTCATCATCGCCCACCGTCCGAGCGCGCTTCTGGCCGTGGACAAGGTGCTGATGCTCGCCGATGGCCGCCAGCAGGCTTTCGGTCCGAAGGAGGAGGTTCTCGCCAAGGTGCTGCGGCCGGTCGGCGGCGCGGCGGGCGCCCTCAAGGTCGTGCAGGCCGTGGAAACAGGAAAGGCATGAAGATGGACGAATGGCAGACACTCAAACGTTCGATCCGCAGCCACCTTCTCGTTGGCGGGCTCGGCTTTCTCACGCTGACGGGCCTGCTTGGCGGCTGGGCGGTTGGCACCGAGATCGTCGGCGCGGTCATCGCGCAGGGTTCGCTGGTGGTGGAAACCAGCCTGAAAAAGGTCCAGCATCCGGTCGGCGGCGTCGTCAGCGAATTGATGGTGCGCGATGGCGACCGGGTGAAGGCCGGGGATGTCGTCATGCGCATCGATGCGACGATGACGCGGGCCAATCTGGCCATCATCGTCAAAAGCCTCGATCAATTCATCGCCCGTAAGGCGCGGCTGGAGAGTGAGCGCGACCGGGCCGGCAAGGTGGTGTTCCCGCAGGTCTTGCTCGACCGGAGCGGCGATGCCGAGATCGTCGCGATGCTGGACGCAGAACAGCGTCTTTTCGAAACCCGCAGGGCTGTTCGCGAAAGCAAAAAACGCCAGCTCGAACAGCGTGTGCAGCAGCTTCGCGATGAGATCGCCGGCATGGAAGCCGAGCGCGCGGCGAATTTCCGCGAGCAGGGCATGGTGGATGAGGAGCTGATCCGCTTTCGCTCCCTGCATGAAAGAGGCTTGATGGAAAAAAGCCGGCTCAGCGCGCTGGAGCGTCAGGCGACGGATGTCGAAGGCGATATCGGCCGGCTGATGGCGGGCATTGCCGGGGTTGAGGCGAAGATCAGCGAAACCGCATTGCAGATCCTTCAGATCGACGAGCAATGGTCGGAGGAGGTTGGCACGGATATGCGTGAAATGGATGCCCGCATCGGCGAATATGTCGAGCGACGGGTGGCGGCCGAAGACCAGTTGAAACGTGTCGATATTCTCGCACCGCAGAATGGCGTCGTGCATCAGCTTTCAGTGCACACCGTCGGCGGCGTCGTGGCGCCGGGCGAGCAGATCATGATGATCGTGCCTGAAGTCGACAAGCTGGTGGTGGAGGCCAAGGTCGCGCCGCAGGATATCGACCAGATCTACTTCGGTCAGGCGACCAACCTGCGCTTTTCCGCCTTCAATCAGAAAACGACGCCGGAAATCACCGGAACGGTGGAGCGCATTTCGGCTGACGTGACGGTGGATCAAAAAACAGGCGCCAGCTATTACGTGGTGCGCGTTGCCACCTCGCCGGAGCAGATAAAGCGGCTGGGCGAATTCAGTCTCATGCCCGGCATGCCGGTGGAAGCCTTTATCACGACAGGCGAAAGAAGCGTGCTTTCCTATTTCCTCAAACCGCTGCTGGATCAGGCCAACCGCAGCTTCCGCGAGGTTTGAGGGCTTTCCCGCGTCGGGACTTATAGCCGGCGAAGGGGAAAGCCAGCTTGCCGGTTACCGAGGCCCGCCCTGTGGTTCAGGGCAGGCCGAAATGGATCACATAGAGGCCATAACGGCGTTTGAAGCAGCCGTCCGATTGTCGCAAAAGAAAACGCCGTGCGTCCTTGGGGTCGCACGGCGTTTCCATTTATTGTACCGAACCGCGGGTTTGCCGCGGCCCGGTTCGTTTCAGCATATGTCAGCCGATCTTCACATTGTCATCGCGCTTGATGGCGATGAGGGCCGAGCGCGGCAGTTTGCCTTCGCCATCCGGGAAGGGGGCGTCGGGGTGCTGGATGCCGACGAAGTGGGTGCGCTTGTCGCCGGACCATGTCTGGCCGGTGACTTCGGAACCCTTCGGCGCGGTGAGGAAACGCTCGATGCGGCCGGTGGCCGGGTCGCCCGCCAGCATCTGGTTGTTGCCCTGGCCGGCGAAGTTGCCTTCATTGGTGTCCTCGCCATCGGTCTGGATCCAGAGCAGACCGGTGCTATCGAACATCATGCCGTCAGGCGAGTTGAACATGTTGCCTTCGTTGATGTTCGAAGAACCCGCATAGGCGTCCTTGTGGACGGAAGGGTTGCCGGCCATGCAGAACAGGTCCCACTTGAACTTGCCGTCCGCATGGTCGTCGTTTTCCGGATACCAGCGCACGATCTGGCCGTATTCGTTCTTTTCGCGCGGGTTGGCGGCGTTGATTGCCATGGCGTCGCCGCCGGCATTGGCGCGCAGCTTGCCGTCCTTCATTTCGCCGCGGCGGCTGTTGTTGGTCAGCGCGCAATAGGCTTCGATGGCGACCGGGTTGATGGCGACCCATTCCGGGCGGTCCATGGTTGTTGCACCGACCTTGGAAGCGGCCTGACGGGTGAAGACGCAGATTTCGTCGATTTTCATGCCAGTGGTTTCAGGCGTCAGGGCGAGCCATTCGCCGGCGCCGTCATCGGAGAATTTCGCGACGTAAAGCGTGCCTTCGTCGAGCAGCTTCGAGGTGTCGCCGCCCGGCACGTAAATGCCGTTGGAGACGAATTTATAGAGGAACTCGCCACGCTCGTCGTCACCCATGTAAACGACCACACGGCCGTCACGGGCGATCACCACGGCGGCGTTTTCGTGCTTGATGCGGCCAAGCGCAGTGCGCTTGATCGGGGTGGAGGAGGCATCCGAAGGATCGATCTCGACCACGTAGCCTGCGCGGCGCGGCTCGTTGGGGTTCTTGGCAACGTCGAAACGCGCGTCGAATTTCTCATAGGCATAACGGGTCTCGGCGACGATGCCATAACGCTTGTAATCGTCAGGCAGCTTGAAGGCGGCGTCGGTGGTGCCGAAATAGCCGTTGAAATTTTCTTCGCAGGTGAGGTAGGTGCCCCAGGGCGTGCGGCCGGCGCCGCAATTGTTGAAGGTCCCGAGACAGTCGATGCCCTTCGGGTCAGCGGCAGTCTTGACGAGGTCGGAACCGGCGGCCGGGCCGGAAAGCTTCATCGGCGTATTGTGGTGGATACGGCGGTTGAAGGGGCTGTCGAGAACGATCTTCCAGCCGTCCTTGTCTTCCGCGACTTCCATGACGGTGACGCCCTGCATGTTCTGCAGGATTTTCACGTCGTCGGCCGTCTTCGGGTTGCCCTTGTCAGTGTGCGGAAGGTTGATTTCGGGGTTCACATATTCATGGTTGACGGCGATCAGCTGGTGGCTGCCGACCACAAAGAGTTCCATGCCGTCGGTGTTTTCACCGAAGACCTTGTCGGAGTTTTCAACGCTGACGCCCTTGGCGGGGTCGAGATCGGGAACGTTGGAGAACAGCGGCTGGCCCCATTTCGCCAGCGGTTTCCAGTTATAACCTTCCGGGACATGGATGGTGTTGTCGGTGGCGGCGGCAACCGGCTTGAAGGGGAAACGGCCGATGGCGGCTTCCTGCGCTTCGGCCGAAGTGCTGCTCATCAGGTTGCCGAGCGTGCCCATGGCGGCCGCGGCCGAACCGAAGGCAAGCACGCCGCCCAGAAAGCCGCGGCGGGAAATCGCGGTTTCGACAACGCAGTCGAAATCGGTTTCGGCCGGCGGCGGGTTCTGCAGTTCGTCCCACTCGTCCCAGGACAATTTGCTCGTATCGATGTCGGTCATAGTCTGTCTCCACCGTTGCTTGTTTGGAATCATTCCAGCAAGGTGCCTACCGTCCCAATATTTCATGCGGATGACGGAAAGAGCAGTATCGACGGTCATTTTCCCTGCGCCGGGGCCGCTTTTTTCGTCAGCGCCCGATCAGGATGCGGGTGACGAGAAAGCCGTCAAAGCGGCAGAAACGGAAGGGGATCTCCGTTCCTCTGCGCCATTCGCCGCCTATGTCGGCGGTCAGCCGCAGCGAGGCCGAGCCGTTGTCGTCGAAGCCGGATAATTCCGCCGCCTCGAAAAAGAAAAACCGTTTCACTGTCGGATAAAGCGCCTTGAACAGGCTTTCCTTGGCCGAAAAAATCAGACCGGTCATGAAGGGGTCTATGGCGTTGCCGAGGCTGTGGCGTTCATTCGCCGTCAGGGCCTGCGTGGCGATATCGCAGGCCTCCTCCTCGGTCAGGAGCCTTTCAATATCGATGCCGATGCCGCGGAACCGCCCGGAAGAGCCGGCAAGGGCAATCGCCCGCTCGTGGCTGTGGGAAATCGCGCCGATCACGCCTTCGGGCCAGAGGGGCGCGCGGTCCTCACCCATGCCGGGAAAGGTGGAGCGGCCGGTGAGGCGGCGGATGGCCTCGGCCGCGCATCTGCGCCCGGCGATGAATTCCGCCTTGCGTCTGGGCAGGGCGCGTAAAAGCTGCGGCGGCAAGGGAGGGACCTCGCCGCCGCAACCCTCATCGGCGCTGTAACGAAGGGTGACGCAATGGCAATCGTAGCTGTCGTCCGGCCAAGGCCAGATGGCCTCCGGTGGATCGCCGGAGACGGCTTTGCGATGAAACGCCGTTGCAATGGCCATGTCCGTCACCTTCATCCAGCAGCCTAGATCATGATGTGAGCGGGATGGCGAAACCGCTCACGCTTTTCGCCCTCCCGCTCCCGTTCAGGCCGCAAGCGTTGCGCCGCCATCGACGACGATCTGCTGCATCGTCACATGGCCTGCCTGATCGGAGGCGAGGAACAGCACCGTATCGGCGATATCGTCCGGCCTCGCGATCTTGCCGAGCGGAATGCCGAGCTTGAACTGCTCGGGCAGGCCGGCGACCAGCCGGTCCTTGCCGGAAGGATCGCTCAACATGCCGGCAAGCATCGGCGTATCGGTGGAGCCGGGGGAGACGACATTGCAGCGCACGCCATAGGGCGCAAGCTCAAGGGCGGCGCAATGGCTGAGGCTGACCAGCGCCGCCTTGGAAGCGCAATAGGCCATCATGCCGATGCGCGGCACAACGGCTGCGTTGGAGCCGACATTGACGATAGCGCCTCGCCTCTGCCGCTTGAAGGTGCTGCTCCATTGCCGCAGCATATAGAACGGCCCGGCGGCGTTGACATCCATGCAGGCTTTCCAGTCCGCCGGCGTCAGGCTCTCGCTGTCGCCGAGCCGTAAAATGCCGGCGGCATTGACCAGAATATCGAGCCCGCCCCATTCGCTCTCGATCGCCTTGCTGGTCGTCTCCACTGCCGCCGCGTCGGTGATGTCGAGCGCGATCTGGCGGAAGGGGGCCTCCACCGTGTCAGCCAGAAGGTCGACGCCGATGACCTCGGCCCCTTCCTCGATGAAACGTTCGGCGATGCGGCGGCCGATGCCCTGGGCCGTGCCCGTCACCAGCACGCGCCGTCCGGTAAATCTCTGTTGCGTCATCTTGTCCGTCCGCTCAGGCTGCGAGCCGCTTTTCTTCGATCAGCGTCCACCAGGCGGAAAGTGTTGGCACACGGGCCAGCTCATCGAAGCCGACGGTGACACCGCGCTCCTTCAATTCGCCGGCGAGCTTCATCACCTGCAGCGAATCCAGCCCGTAGAAGATCAGGTTTTCATCGGGGTCGATGTCGCTTTCATCCTCCACCATCTGCAGGACGCGGGCTTTCAGCCATTCGCGGGTGCCGGTGGCCTCGCTTGCGCCGACAAGGCTTGCGGTGTCGATCACCACGCCGCAACGCGTCGCCACATATTGCAGCGCCATGCGGTGTTCGGCCTCGGAAAAATCGGCGACGCCGTCACCGATCATGAAGGGCTGAATATCCTTCATGAAGGCTTCCACCGCCGTCATCATGCAGCCGATATGGGCGTAAACGCCACCGACGATGATCTGGTCGCGGCCCCAGCCTTTCATGCGCTCGGCAAGGTCGGAACGCTGGAAGGCGCTGTAGCGCCATTTGGTCAAAACCACGTCGTCGGGCGTCGGCGCGAGCTTGTCGACCACCTTCTGCAATTCGGGATCAACGACGGTGAGCCCCGGTCCCCACATGTCGTTCAGCAGCGCGCGGTCGCCGGGCGGCTGGTTATGCGGCTGGGCGGTATAGATGACGGGCACACCGTTCTGCACGGCCCATGCCTTCGCCTTGGCGAGATTGTCGATGAGGGTGGTCATCAGCTTGCCGTCGGCCTGGTAGAACCGCAGGAAATAACGCTGCATGTCGTGGATGAGAAGCACGGCGCGTTTCGCATCGGGCTGCCACTTTGTCTTGTTGGCCGGAAAGCTCGCGGCGACCGGCATCGGATAGTCGGAAATGGTGGGGATCGTCATGATGACCTCGGTTTTTTGCTGCGCCGGCTCGGGCGGCGCGTAATCTTTGGAATGGGGACGCCCTTTTGAGCGTCCCTTTCGGTTGGCGCTGCGTGTCAGGCGCTGATGGCGACGGGGGCTGTCAACAAATCGCGAAGGCGCTTCTTGTCGATCTTGCCGACGGCGGTGAGCGGCATGGCCTCGATGAAGCGCACGCGGTCCGGCAGCTTGTAATCCGCGACGCCAAGACCGGCGAGATGCTGGCGGATCGCCGGCGCCTTAAGCGCGGGATTGCGGGATACGACGAAGACGCAGCTTTTTTCGCCGAGAAGTTCGTCCTGCATCGCCACCAGCGCCGCATGGGTGACGTCCGGATGCCGAAGGATCAGGTTTTCCACCTCTTCCGAAGCGACCTTTTCGCCGCCGCGATTGATCTGGTCCTTCACCCGGCCAACGACCCGCAGATAACCTTCGGGCGTGCGCTGCACGACATCGCCGGAATAATAGAAGCCGTCCTTGTCGAAGACCCGGGCGCTGTGTTCGGGCGCGCGGTAATAGCCCCGGAACGTATAGGGGCCACGGGTCGCCAGCATGCCGGCTTCGCCCTCGGGCACGTCGTTGCCGTCCTCGTCAACGATGCGGATTTCGTCGTCCGGGCTGATCGGCCGGCCTTGCGTGGTGAAGACGATATGGTCGGGGTCACCGAAGCGGGTGTAGTTCACCAGACCTTCCGCCATGCCGAACACCTGCTGCAGGTCGCAGCCCAGCACCTCCGGCACCTGGCGGGCGAGCGCTTCGGCGAAGCTTGCGCCGCCGACCTGCAGGAGCTTGAGCGACTTCAGCCGTTCGCGATGGGCGGGAGCCGCCTGCAGCCATAGCGCCACCGCCGGCGGCACCAGCGGCACAATGTCGACGCCGTGTTTTTCGATCAGATCGAAGCAGGCAAGCGGCTCCGGATTGGCGGCCATGACCACGGCACCGCCGGCGTGGAACACACCGAGCGCGCCGGGCGAACTCATCGGGTAATTATGCGCCACCGGAATGGCGCATAGGAAACGGGTCTGCGGCGAAAGTTCGCAAATATCCGCGCTGGCCCGGGCGCTGTAGTCGTAGTCGTTATGCGTCCGGGGGATCAGTTTCGGCGTTCCGGTGCTGCCGCCGGAAAGCTGGAACAGCGCCACCTCATCGGCGGCGGAAGGGGCGTAAGCCGGTGGATTTTCGGCCGGGGCCGCCAGCTTCTGTTCCAGGCTGCGCTGCGGATCGGTTTCGCCGAGCAGCAGGGTCACGGCAAGCTTTGGAGAGGCCGCCTTCAGCGCCTCCACAAATGCGTCATCGGCGAAAAGCTCGTGCCTGCGCGAGGCGATCACCAGCTTCGGCGCGATCTGCTCCGCATAGGATGTCATTTCCAGCCGGCGATGGCTGAAAAGCGCGTTGACGGGGGCGGCGCCGATTTTGATGAGCGCGAAAAAGACGAGATAGAACTCGGCTATGTTCGGCAATTGCACCAGCGCCGTATCACCCCGGCCGATGCCTGCGGCGGAGAGATGTCCGGCCAGATTGGAGGATTGCCGGTCGAGATCGGCATAGCTGAAACGACGGTCGCCGCAGATCAGCGCTGTGGCGTCCGGCCGGCGCTCCACCTGTTCGGCGAGAATGCCGCTCAGCGGCCGGTCGATCCAGTAGCCGCGTTCGCGGTATCGGCGAACGAAATCCTCGGGCCAGCGTTGGAATTCGATTGTCATGGTTTGTCCCTGGAAAAATTAGGCCGCAAGACCGCAGGCGTTCAGCATGGTCTTGAGCTTGGTCTGCACCTCGGCCCATTCGGCTTCGGGCTCCGAGGCCTCCACGATGCCCGCGCCGGCGAAGAGCCGCACGGTTTCCCGCTGCACGGTGCCGCAACGGATCGTCACCACCCATTCGCCATTCCCTTGCGAATCCGTCCAGCCGACCATGCCGGTGAAGAGGCCGCGCTCGAAAGGCTCGACGAAGCGGATGAGGCGATGGGCGCGCTCGGTGGGGAAGCCGCAGACGGCTGGCGTCGGGTGCAGCAGGCAGGCAAGCTGCAGCGCATTGGTTTCCGGATCGGCGAGACGGCCTTCGATGCGGGTCGAAAGATGCCAGAGCGCCGCCGTGTTGATGAGGGAGGGTTTTTCGGGAACATCGAGTTCCGCGCAGACCGGCGAAAGCAGCGAGCGGATATCCTCGATGACGAGGCTATGCTCGTAATGGTCTTTTTCCGAAGCCGAGAGCCGATCCGCATTGGCCTTGTCCGCCGCCGGATCGACCACGCGTTTTGCCGATCCCGCCAGCGGGTTCGAGGTGATTTTCTCGCCCTGCTTGCAAATCAGAAGTTCCGGGCTGACGCCGATCAGGTCGCCGCCATCGGGCAGCGGAATGCGGAACTGGTAACCTTCGCGGTTCTGTTTGGCGAGGCTCGCCAGCAATCTTTCGACATTGACCTCGGAGGCGAAAGTCAGTTCACGCATGACGGAAAGCACCGCCTTGCGGACTTCGGAATGGCGGAAATTGACGATGGCATGTTCGACGGCATGCTTGAAACCGCTCTCGTCCGGCAGGCTGTTCTGGCCGACAAGTGCGGGCATGGCCGAATCGGCGACGATCGGTTCCGCATCCTTGGAATTCCATTCATAGTTGTATGGAATATACAGGCATGAAGGTTCGCTGACATCGAAGGGGATAGCGCCGATGGCGATGGGGTTCTCCTGTCCCTCCCGCTGCGCACACTCGAAGGCGCCGGCCAGTGCCTGCTGCAGCGGGCTGGCAATGTCTTCGCCGCCCCGGGCGGGAATCGCTATCTTTTCGCGAATGCCCTTGGCGCGCAATTGCCCGCTGCCGGAAGTAAACAGAAATTCTCTATTAAATTCAGTAATTTCGTCGGATTCGACGTCATTCGTCCTGAGTGCTCCCGTTTTCATGGGATGCCTCCTGTGCGAGTGGTTGACGATGGCTTATACTTGAGTATGCTAATCATGTTTTGTCAACCGGTTCAAATTCACATGCTAAATTTAACCCCCATGCAGGTGGCCTATTTGGTCGGCCGCGAGGCGGATGGAATACTCGGGAAAGTTACGCCGCATCTCTACCTCGAATTCGACGGGCAGGCGGTGGATACGGAAAAACTGGCCGTTGCCGTGGAAAGGCTCTGCCGGCGTCACCCCATGCTGAGCCTCAGGATCGATGTTGAAGGCCATCAGTCCGTCGATCCTGCCGGCCGGCCGCTCCGCCTCGATGTAGAGGACATGGCCGCGCTCGATTCGGAGGCGCTTGCACGCCGTCTTGAGGCGAAACGCGAGGAATGGAGCCATCGCCGGGCCGATCTTCGCGTTGCCGCACCGGCGGCGATCTCGCTCAGCCTGTTGCCGGGGGGGCGTTGCCGTCTGCATGTGGACACGGACATGCTGGCCGTCGATCCGGCCAGTGTGCGGATCGTGATGGAAGACCTTGCCCGTTTTTACGAGACGGCGTCAGGCGCAGACGAAACCCGGACTTTCGAATCGGTGACCCCGTCGTTTTTCGACTGGGCGGAACGTCTCATGTCCGATCCGGACTTGCGGGGCTTGCGCGAAAGGGACCGCCTGTGGTGGCGGCAACGGCTTGCCGATGTTCCGGACGCGCCGCCGCTGCCGTTTCTGTCCGATGACCCCTTGCGCGCCGTTCACACGGACCGGCTCGCCACGCTGCTTTCTGTGGCCGAGCGCGGCAGTCTGGAACAGACGGCGCGTCGTTTTTCCGTGACGACATCGACCCTTCTGCTCGGTGTTTTCGCACTGGCGCTGTCGCAGGCGTCGGGCGCGGAAAAATTCCGGCTTTCCGTGCCGGGTTTCTGGCGCGCGCCGCTGGTGCAAGGGGTCGATGAAATCGTCGGCGAGTTTTCCAACGTGCTCGTGCTCGGCGTCGATATCAGGCCTGAAGAAACGCTCGAGGCGCTGCTCGGCAGGCTGTTCGATGAGATGAACGGGCTTCTCGCACACCAGTCCTATCCGGGCGTCAGCGTCATGCGCGATCTCTCCCGCCAGCGCGGTGGATTGCAGACCTCACCGGTGGTTTTCACCGCAGGAGTCGATCTTCCGGGTGGGGAGCTGTTTTCGGAACGGGTGGGGCGAGTGTTCGGTCCGATGGTCCACACCGTCTCGCAGGGGCCGGGGGTGGCGCTGGATGCGCAGGTGGCGGCGGTGGATGGCGGTCTGCTGATCAACTGGGATGTGCGGCTCGATGCGCTGCGGGAACGCTGGCTGCGCGCCTTGTTCGAAACCTACGTCGCTCTTCTTCGCCGGATTGCCGAAAGCCCCGATCTCGCTTGCGAAAGCGTGGAGCGATTGGTCGCGCAGCGGCCGGAAACGGCAGCCGAGGCAAAAGGAAAACCCATGGAACGTCCCCTCTCACCCCTGCAACAGGCCTATCTGCTCGGGCGCGGCACCCATCTGCCGCTGAGCGGCGTGGCCATGCAGGAGTTTCGCGAATATCGCGGCGATATCGACCCGGAACTGCTGCGCTCGCGGCTTGCCGCGATGGTTGCGAGACATGAAAGCCTGCGCACCCGCATCGATGAGCGACGGCTGGTGCAGATGGTCTCCGATGAGCCGAAGATCAATCTCGATCTCGTCGATCTTTCGGCCCTGTCTCTTCCGCAAGCCGAGGCAAGGATCTACGCGGTGCGACGGGATTTCTCCCATGCACATTTCGATCTCGCAGTCTCGCCATGGCAGGTCACGGTGTTTCTTATGCCGGATGCAGGGCCGACGGGGCATAAGATCGTGGTCTTCCTGCGTTTCGACGCGCTTATCCTTGATGGGCGGGCCATTGCCAGCCTCGCGGCGGAACTCTTCGATGGTGCCGTGCCGCCGGAAGCCGCCGCAACGGCCGAAACGCCGAAGGAGGATATCTCGGCGGCCCGTGCCGGGGATGCCGCCTATTGGGCTGAAAAGTTGAAAGATGCCGAGGTGCCCTCGCAACTGCCGTGGAAAGCACCGCTCGAAACCATTCCGACCTCGCGTTACAGCCGCCAGAGCCTGACTGTCGAAAAACAGCGTTTCACGGCCTTTTCACGCATCGGTGCGAAAGAGCGGCTGTTCAAGAATTCGGCGCTGACGGCCGTTATTCTCGATGTGCTCTCGCTCTGGCTCAACGAAGGCGCGCTCGTCGTCGGCATTCCCGTCGCGCCGCAGGTGGAAGGCGCCTTCGCCAACCACTCCAGCTTCATCGCCCTTCAATGGGATGCGGCCAAGAATAGCTTTGCGGAGCGGGCGGCAGGCCTCCAGACGGATGTGCTGGAAGGGCTGAACCATCTCGCCTTTTCGGGTATCGATCTCAATCGTGTGCTTCTCAATGCCAATCCGGGTGGGCTCGCCTTGCCGGTGGTGATCACCAACGGTCTGACCTGGCCGACGCTTTCGTCCGAATCGACGATGCAATGGACCGGCGGGCTTACCCAGACGCCGCAAGTGGCGCTGGATTTCCGCTTTTCGCAGAATCCGCAGGGCGATCTCGTGCTCGATATCGACTATGCCGAGCAGGCGATCGATGCGGCGACGGTGGCGGATATTCTCGCCGCCATCGAGCGTGCGATTGTCGGGATCGCGGATAGAGGCGCTTTCTCCTTCAACGCACGCGATATTGTCGACCTGTCCCACTACCGGCTGAACGGCGACGAAGGAAACTTCGTCTGCCCGCCATTTCTGGAACGGATCGCCGGCCATCTTTTCGAGGGCGACCCGTCACGCACGGCGCTCGTCAGCGGCAAGCGGCGCATCGCCTATGGCGAACTCAGTCAGATGGTGGCAAGGGCGATGGCGGGCCTCAGGGCGCGCGGCATCGGCCGGGGCGATGTCGTGGCCGTGTGCCTGCCGCGCAGCCCGGAACATACGGCCATCACGCTCGCCGCAGCGCTGATGGGGGCTGTCTGGGTGCCGGTCGATGCCGGCTCGCCGGAAGATCGCCTGCGCTATCTGCTGACCAATTGCCGCCCGGCCGTCATCGTTGCCCGCAGCGTTCCGCAGGGTTTCGACGCTGTCGATCCGGCGGCGCTTCTGTCCGCGCCCGCAACGGTTGGCGCACCCGTTATCATGGCGGAGGTGGCGGCGCTCTCCCGAAGCGAGGAGCCTGCCTATTATCTCTACACGTCCGGCACGACAGGCAAACCGAAATGCGTCGTGCTTTCCAATCGCGCTACGGCCAATGTCATTGGCAGCACGCTTGCGGAATGGGCGGTGACGGATAGCGACGTGTTCATCTCCGTCACACCGCTGCATCACGACATGTCCGTCTTCGATGTTTTCGGCGCGCTCGTCGCGGGAGCGACCCTGGTGCTGCCGGAACCGGGCGAGGAAAAGGATGCGGTGCGCTGGAACGAGCTGGTGGCCGAGCATGGCGTTACGCTCTGGTGCTCGGTGCCGGCCATCCTCGAAATGCTTCTCTCCTGCCGCCGTGGCGACCAGCTTGCCTCGCTGCGGCTCGTCGCGCAGGGCGGCGATTACATCAAGCCGATGATCATCGAAGAGCTTCGCAGATTGAAGCCCGGCCTGCGGCTGATATCGCTTGGCGGGCCGACTGAAACGACGATCTGGAGCATCTGGCACGAGATCGTTGCCGAAGATGTGGCGGCCGTGCCCTATGGCCACCCGCTGCCCGCCAATCGATATTTCGTCCTCAACGATCAGGGCGGCCATTGCCCGGCCGGTGTCGTCGGCCGCATCCATACGGCCGGCGTGAATGTCGCCATCGGTTATCTAGAAGATGGCGCGATTACCCAGACGGATTTCGTGACGGTTGCCGATCCGGAAGGAAACCCCGTGCGCGCCTTCCGCACCGGAGACCGGGGCCGTTACCGGCCGGATGGCAAGATCATGTTTGCCAGCCGCGTCAATGGTTACGTCAAGGTGCGCGGCGTGCGCGTTTCGCTGCCGGATGTGGAAAACGAGCTTATCCGCCATCCTTCCATCCAGCGGGTTCTGGTGGTGGATTACGGCGTCGAACAAAAGGGCGAGGCGGCCATCGGCGTGCTGTACGTCGTTGCGCCGGGCCTTGAACTCTCGACCGCCGATCTGCGCAATTTTGCCCGCCAGCATCTGCCGGAATCGCATGTGCCCGGCCGGTTTCTCAAGGTCGACGATCTGCCGCTCTCGGCCAATGGCAAGCCGGATCGCCGTCGCGCCCGCGAATTGCTGACCGGTGCTGCGGAACCGGCAAAAATCTCCGCCCCTGCGGCTCCCGCCGTCGATCAGGGCGACCGCCGGGTGCTGGATATCTATCTCGGCGTGCTGGGTAAAAAACCGGCGAATGTGGATGCGAACAGCGACCTGCTGGCGCTCGGTCTTCTGCCTTCGCATCTGAAAACCGTCTCGGCTGAAATCCGCACTGCCTTCGGCGTGGAGCTCACACCGCAGCAGCTTTTGCGGTGCCGCAACGCCAGACAGGTGACTTCGCTCCTGGCCGCCCGGGCGGCGTGAACCCAATCATTTCGGGCGGCACTTCGCGCCCGATAACGGAAATTGTGCAAGGAAAAACAGATGGCGCATATCGATCCTGCCGGCGGCTGGCTTCCACTGACGCAGCCGCAACTCGATTTCTGGGAGGAGTTTTCCTTCCATCCCGACGAGCCGGTTTCCACCGTCGCCCATTACATCGATCTTTCGGGTGCGGTGAATGAAAGCGCGCTCATCGAGGCGATCAAACGCACCGTGCGCGAATCCGAAGTCCTGTCGATCCGTTTTCGCATCGGCGACGACGGCGAGACGCCGCAGCAATGCTGCGATCCAAGCCATGCCCCGGTGGTGGAGCTTGTCGATCTCCGTGGCGATTCCGCTCCTCTGGAAGAGGCGCTGCGGCGCATGAACGCGGATGTGGAAGCAAGGCTCGATCTCAGAACCGACAGGCTTTCGGCGCAGCTGCTCTACCGTATCGCCGACGATCGCTATCTCTGGTACATCCGCGCCCATCATATCGTCGTGGATGGTTATGGCCTGACGCTGGTTGAGCAGCGCTGCGGCCAGCTTTACGGGCACTATTGCGGCAAAGGTGAAGCGGGTCCGGATTTCCACCCCTTCGGCGATTTCCTTGCCGAAGAGGATGCCTATAAGCAAAGCCGGCGTTTTGAAAAGGACCGCGATTTCTGGGCGGCCTATCTTGCCGCACCCGCCGATCTGCCGGTGCTGGACAAGGATTGCGAGGATTATGGCGGCGGCGGCCTGCATACGGACGCGGCCTTGCCGCAGGGTTTCAGCACGCGGTTGCAACAGGTGGCGGGCGCAATGGAGATCGGCTGGCCGGACCTTCTGGTGCTGCTTTCCGGCCTTTATCTCCACCGTGTCCTGCCGCGGCCGGACCGCGATGTGCTGACCTTGTGGCTGCCCTTCATGAGCCGCTGGGGCAGCGTCGGCGCGCATATGCCGGCCATGCTCGTCAATATTTTGCCCTTCCATCTCACCATCGAGCCGGGAGAGAGCCTCGGCGCATTTCTGACGCGCAACGCCGCCAATCTGCGAAAGCAGCGCCTGCATGGCCGCTACCGCATCGAGCAGATCGCCGCCGACCGGGAAATCCCGAAGGGCCGGCGCTTCTTCTTCTCGCCGCTCATCAATGTCCTGCCTTTCAGCGCGCCGGTCTTTGCCGGGCTTACCGTTGTCAGGCACATCCTCGCCAACGGTCCCGGCGACGGGTTCAACCTGACCTTCCGTGGCGAGGATGACGGCAGCGAGCTGAACCTGCATATCGATGCGGATTCAGCGCTGACGCAAGCGGAGGATTTCGCCCGTTACCGCGAGGAGTTGCCATTGTTCCTCAATGCCATGCTACGCGAAGAGGCGCTGACGCTTGCGGCGGCTGAGGCGTCCACGGCATTCCGTCTGGCGGTTTGAGGGGAAGGCCGATAACGCTTACCCGATACTCTACATCATCCTCGGCCTTGTGCCGAGGATCTAATCACGTCCAATAAGTCGAGGCGCTGCAGATGCTCGGGACAGGCCCGAGCATGACGGAGGTGGGCTTTCAGGATTTTGCCAACAAATTGAACCCGGCTCCGCTAAGGCGAAGCCGGGTTTTTCTTGCCCAATTCCAGCTCAGGCGAGCGTTGTCAGCACGCGGCTCGAAGCGCCGGCTTCGGCAAAGCGGCTGAAGACGCCGCTGGTGGTGTTGCGCAGCCGCTCGACGTCCTGCGGTCCGTAGCGGTCCGAGCGGTAGCTCATCAGCACGCGAATGGAACGCTCGCCGCCGATCGTCTCTTCCATCACCTCGAATTGCAGCCCGAGCATGGATTCATGCTTGTCGGGATCGATCTGGCGGAACTCCACCGGCTTGCCATCCGGCCCGGCAAGGGTGCCGTTCAGCTTGTTCTTGGCGTGGATCTGGATGAAGACCTCGAACAGATGATCGCGGCCGGGCGTCATGCCCAGCGCTTCCTCGACGAGATCGATCGGGATTTCGCTGTGTTCCAGCGAGCCGTTGATGGTGTTCTTCACCGAAGAAATCAGGTCGCCGACGGTCATGGTCTCGCCGAAACGCACGCGATGGGCGACAACCGTGGTGAAATAACCGATCGTATCGAAATAACCGCTATCGGTGCGGCCCGAAGCCGAGGTGCCGACCACGAGATCGCTCAACCCGCCGAGATGGCGCAGCGATGCGGCAATGGCGGCGTAAACCACGTTGAACAGCGAGGCGCTGTTCTGCTTGGCAATGGCGTAAAGCCCGTCGCTGACATGTTTTTCGAGCTTGAACTCAATCCAGCCGCCTGCCGGTGCTTCGTCCTGCGATGCCTCGTGCGGCGTGCCGTCCTGTCCGTTGAGGGTAAGGCCTTTTGGCGCATCCCGCAGCATATCGGTCCAATAGGCAAGGTGGCCGGCATTGACGCCTGACGCGACCTGTTTTCTCGCAAATTCATGGAAGGGCGCCGGCTTGGTGGCAAAGACCGGAGCCTTGCCCGCCGCCCTTGCCCGATAGGCTTCGGTCAGCTCGTCCATCATCAGGTTCACCGACCATTCGTCGAGCACGATGTGATGGAAGAGGAAGGAAAGCACCTGGCGGCCGGTCTGCGCATCCTTAAGGAAGCGCAGCCGCATCGGCAGTTCACGCGCAAGATCGAACCGCCAGCCGGCCTCCGCGTGCCGGTCCACACCTTGGCTTTCTTCGCTGGTCCAGAACCATTTGTAACCGGGCAGATCGTGCATCGGCACGATCTTCTGCAGAACCGTATCGTCTTCGACGTAGAAATGGGTCCGCAGGCCGGGATGGCGCTCGATGATATCGAGGAAGGCGCATTCGAAGGCATTCTCATCCACCGGATCGAGGAAATCGAGCGCGAAGGGAATGTTGAAGATTTCGCCGAAACCGAAGGCGGCATAGGCCTTCCAGAGCGACATCTGCGCCAGCGAAAGCGGTGCGGTGAGCGAGCCGCTCGCGGTCGCCTCGGCCTGCGCGGGTGCTGCGGTTTCGAGCCGGGTCGCCTGTTTTGCGAGCGAGGCGGCGGTCGGGTAGCTGAACAGGTCGTTGAAGCGCAGCTCGATGCCGTGATTGCTGAGAAGTCGTCCGATGATGCGCGTCGCAATCAGCGAATGGCCGCCGAAATCGAAGAAATCGTCATCCGGCCCCATGTCGGGCGAGACGAGCGCTTCACGGAATTCCGCAAGGATCGTTGCGACGGTGTCGTCGTCGTTCTCACCGGAAGCAGCGGGCGAAAGGGCTGCCTGCTGCGGTGCTGTCGCGGCATTTTGAGGGACGATGCCGGAAAAATCCGCACCGCCTTCGAGATGGCTGACGAAGCGCTCCAGCAGGAAGGCTGTCGCATGCGGCGAGGTCTCCCTGCCGCCCGTCAGTTCGAGGCGGATGTCGCCGGCGGCTGTCGGACCGGCGGCAAGCGTCAGGCCGAGACCGGATTGCAGGGAGGCCAGGGGCAGGTGCTCAAACTGGAGCCCATGCTCCGATATGGCCTGAACGGGTGTCGCAAGCGCCTGCAGCGTGAAGGTGGCGGTTCCGCCCTCATTGTCGTTTCGCTGCTCCAGACCGGACAGCACGGCTTTTTCAGCCTGTTCGGGCGTTTGGTCGCGGGAGATCGCTACCCGTGCCGCAGCCTCGGCTGACATCGGCATTGAAGCGCCGACGCCGGGCTGCAGGCGGAGGGTTACGGTCTCGGGACCGCCGTTTTTCGCCAGGAAAAGGGCAAAACGCGATCCGGCGCGGGCCAGAAGCGCATTCGTCGCCGTGGAGCTGTTGAGGCCGAGCAGGGTGGCGGGAAGATCGACGCCGTGGCTGTGGCTCGCCGGCCTGTCGATCCCGTTTTGCCGCAGCGCCACGACGGTCGAGCCGGAGGCCGGACGTTGCAGCCATTGAAGCGGAAGCGGGTCGAGGCCGTCACTTTCGACCGCGCGCGGCGAAAGCGGTTTCGGTGTCTCACCGGCATAGGCCGCCGTAATGCCTTCCAGCAGGATTTGCGGCGAGAGGACTTCGCCGAGCAGGCCGTGGACCAGAAATGCCAGCAGGATTTCTCCTTCGCTTAAGAGCACGACGGCCTGAAACGGCGGGTCGGTCTCGGCATCGAAGGGCCTTGCCTGCAGGTCGTGCAGCAAGGTCAGGGCCTCGCCCGCCGATGGGACATGCAGCAGCTGCACGATGGATGCGGACGGGGCCTCGATGCTCTTGGCAAGCGTGCCGTCCTCGCCGAAGGCAAAGCGTGCACGAAGTTCGGGCCAGACCTCGCAAACCGTCTTCAGCGCCGAGGTCAGACGCAGCAGATCGCACTCTTCACCGATGCGATAGGCGAGAAGGGCCCGGAAGACCTGATCGGGATCCTGAAACTGCTCGAACCAGACCCGTTCTTCGTATTGGCTCGGCGGGGCTGCATCTCCCCTGTCGAAAGTTTCTTCGATGCGACGTGCGAGCATACGCGTATTGTCTGCTGCCATGGTCCTCTCCTTGGAAATATTCGGGAATCGCGCTCCGGCGCGAAAAGTGCTGTGTCGTGGGATCAATGTCCCGCGCGCGACCGTTCGATGAGCGCCTGCCAGGCGGCAAGCGTGGGCTGCCGGGCCAGATCGTCATAATCGAGCCGTGTCCCGGCAAGCTGGGAAAGCGGCGGCATCAGCCGCATGAGGGCAAGCGAATGAAGCCCGCGACCGAACAGGTTGTCCCCCGGTTCGATGTCGCGCACTTCATCGTCGAGAACCCTGGCGATAAGGGCCTTGAGTTCCGTCATCATCGTTTCCGCCTCCGGCATGGCGTCCGCCGCGATTGCCGGTTCATTCATCGAAATGATCGTGAACGCCGCTGGCGCCGCGCCGCCAGTAACCGGAAGCGCGAGTCCATTTGGGGTTGGCGCCGAATTCTTCGACCAGAAGGGCGCGAACCTCCTTTGCAGCCTTCGATTCGCAGGCGACCCAGCTGAAGAAATCGCCCTTCGGCAGGTCGAGCTTGCGCAGAGCGCCCACCAGCGCGTCGTGGTCGGTTCCGTTTTCCGTCTTCTGCGTCACCCAGACGATAGACGCATCCGCCTTCGTCGTGAGTTCCAGCCGGTCGGCATCCGTCTCGACCTCGATCAGCGCCACGACTCGGGTGCCCTCAGGCATTTCCTCCAGCCGCCGCGCCAGCGCGGGAAGGCCGGTATCGTCGGCAATCAGCAGGTGCCAGTCGTAGGTGAAGGGAACGGTGAAAGAGCCGCGCGGACCGGCGATCCACGCTTTGTCACCCGCTTTGGCGGCTTTCGCCCAGTTGCTGGCGGGGCCGTCGTGATGGGTGGCGAAATCGATGGCGAGCTCGCCTTTTTCGGCATCGAAGCTGCGCGGCGTGTAGTCACGGGCCAGCGGGCGCGGCGCGCCTTCCGGGAATTCAATGCCGTTCGGGCCGATCACCGGCAGGCTCGGTTCGGTTTCGCCGGGCTGGGCAAAGAACATCTTGACGTGGTCGTCGAAACCGAGGCTCGCAAAGCCCGCCAGTTCCGGCCCGGTCAGGACGATGCGGACCATGGACCGGCTGAGCTTTTCGATACGCGCGACATTGAGCGCGCGCAGCGCGACGGCGTGGCGATGGCGTTTGGGAGTGCGGTCCGGAATGGGGGAATCTATGGTTTCTGGCATGCTCATGCTGTTGTCTTTCCTGGGATATCGCCGACGGGTTCGGCGGTCTCGCTGTCCCGGGTCGGCGTGCCGGACGATCGCGCGTTGGGAATCTTAATCCGGCGCGATATTCCGGCGTCGTTGCGTCAAGATGCGCGAACCATAACAGGCGGTTTCGGCCCCGGCAATATAACTTTCTCCAAAAACTCAAGTTTATGCCCGGCACATAAATCGTGCCGGGATTGGCTTTGGATAACGCCGTTCAGCGGCGGCCTGCCCAGCTTTCCACCTCATTCAATGTGTGCAGGGCGCTCGGAATGGAAGGTGTCGTGACCCTGGTGGAATCGAGGAAAACGATCCTTTTCTCGCGCGCCGGTTTTACGAAACGCTCCCAGCCGGGAATGATCTTTTCAAGGGCGGCGCGCGTTCCGGCCTCGCCGCGGGCGGGGCTGGTATAGCTGTTCATCACCACCAGCAGATCGGGATTGAGCTTGCCGAAGGCATCGGCGCTCAGCGGCATCATCAGGGTCGAGCCCATTCCGCCCGAAGAGGCGGCGTTGTCGATCTTCAGGCGGGTATAACCCAGATCTTCCAATGCCTGCACCGCGCCGGACATGTCGCCCACCGCATTGATCTGGTCGGTCAGCAGGATCGCGAGATAGGTCTTGCCCTTGATATCGTCGCCCAGCGTCTTTTTGACGGCGGCGAGCTTCGTGTCATAGGTCTTCCGGCGCTCGGCAAAGACATCGCTTCGCCCGACCAGGGCGGCAAGGTTTTCTTCGACGCTGAAACCGTAGGCATGGCCGGTGCTGACTTTTTGCAGATAGACGGGGGCGACGGTGGAGAGTTGTTCGGCCTTGCCGCCATCCATTTCCGTGGCGACGATCAGGTCCGGTTGCAGCGCCCGCAGTTTTTCGAGGTCGATCTGGCCGACCGCGCCGAAACCCTTCGGTTTCGTGCGGCCCTCACCGAGAACGGTGTCGACGAAATCGACGGCGGTGGCGAATTTGCCGTCGCTGTTGCGGCCATAGGCGCCGACCACATTGGCGTCGAGATCCATCAGCGGCACGCCGAGCAGCGGCTCGTGCATGACGACGATGCGCTGCGGCTTTTCCGGAACGGAGACGGTGCGGCCGGCGGCATCGGTCACGCTGCGCTCGGCGGCGAGACTGGTTCCGGCGGCCAGAAGTGCGGCGATGAGGATGGCAATTCGCATGGCATTCCCTTTATTCGATGTCTTCAGTGGCTATTGGTTCTGCGCAGCGCCTGAAGGCGCAGCGTGAGGATGAAAAGCGGCACGCCGATCAGCGTCAGCGCAAGGCCGATCGGCATCGGCGTATCGGCCACCAGCCCGCGCGACAGCGTATCGGCGGTGACGACCAGAATGCCGCCGGTAAGCCCCGACAGGAAAAGCCTGGCGCGGCCGACGGCGGGCGAAACGAAGGTGGCCAGATGCGGGGCGATAACGCCGAGAAAGGTCAGCGGGCCGACGGCGGTAACCGAGGAGGCGCTGAGGATGACCGCAAAAACAATGACGAGCGGGCGCGAATGCCTGACGGTTTCACCGAGCGCCATGGCCATTTCATTGCCGAGATCGAAGACCGCGAGCGCCCGGCCGATGAGAAAAATACCCACGAGGCTTGCGCCAAAGAGGGGCGCGAAAACGAGGATGGTCGACCAGCTTGCCTGAAACAGCGAACCCGCCATCCAGTCGGCTAGCGACAGCGAGGTTTCGGCCGGCGTGTAGAGCAGAAGCACGGAGGAAACGGAGGAAAGCGCCGATTCAATTGCGATGCCCATCAGCAATATGGCAAGGCCGCTCGAGCGTTCCCGTCCGACGAGGGCGATGAGAAGGAAGGCGACAGCCAGACCGCCGCCGACGGCCGCAAGCGCCACCAGCGTCTTGGGTGCGGCCGGCACCAGCACCAGAAGCAGCATGATGGTGGTCATCGACCCCTGGCTCAGACCGAACAGGCCGGGATCGGCGAGCGGATTGCGGGCGACGGATTGCAGCATGGCGCCTGCCAGCGCCACGCTCCAGCCGGCCATGAAACCGAGCAGGATGCGCGGCAGCCGCACCGTCCACAGCGCATAGGCCTGATCGTCGCCGAGATGCCCGCCCACCAATCCGCGCAGGAGATCGGCGAGGCCCGTTTCGGTATTGCCGAGGCTGACGGACAGGGCGGCGAGCGCCAGCGCCAGCACCATCAGCGCAAGGCTGGCTTTCAGATTGCCGATGCCGATCTGCAGGCCGCTCGGCAGCCGCAGCACCGCTTTGCCGTCGGTGGCGAAATGCCGTTTCATGAAAGCCCCCTTCATGACAGCCCCCTCGCCGAAGGCGACAGGTAGAAGCGCTTGACGATGACGATGAAGACGAGGCCGCCGAGCAAGTCCATGAACAGCCCGGTATTGACCACATAGGGCGCAAACAGGGTTTGCGCGCCAAGATCGGCCAGCACGCAGAGGCCCGCGCCGACAAGCGCGGAGGCCGGCAGGGCAAGCGTGAAGTTCACGCCAACCAGCGGCCGGATCATATGCGGCACGATGAGGCCGACGAAGCCGATGGGGCCGCAGATCGCCACCGCCGAACCCGATGCCAGCATGGTGGCGAAGAGCGCGATGCGGGAAATGCGCGTGACATTCACACCGGCGGAGGCGGCCTTTTCCGCGCCCAGCAGAACCAGCGTCAGCGGCCGGGCGACCGCCCACAACATGACGAGCGCAATTGCGCCGATCCACCAGAAATCGAACAGGCGCTCGGCATAGACGTGGTTGATATTGCCGCCCACCCAGCTGAGGAACTCGGCCCGGCGTGTGGGATTGGAGAGAAGCAGGGCGTTGGTCACGCCGATCAGCAGCATGGAAACCAGCGCGCCGGAAAGGATGAGCGACAGGCCGCGCGGATCGTTCGCCCGCCCGGCGAGACGCGCGACGATGAAGCAGGCGGCAAAACCGAAGCCGGCGCCTGCGAGCGCGGCAAGGCCCTGTATTTCCGGAGAGAAATCGAACACCAGCGCGCCGGCAATCACAAAAAGCGTCGCACCGGCATTCAGCCCCAGGGTGGAGGGTGAGGCGAGGGGATTGCGCGCAAGCCCCTGCAGCACACAACCGCTGACGGCCGTAGTCGCCCCCACATAGATGGCAATCAGCGAGCGTGGGATTTGCTGATAGAGAAGCACCGACTGCTCATAGCTGTCGGCCTCGCCGCGCCAGAGCGTCGCCAGTATTTCGGCAGGCGGCATGTCGCCGGACATTACCAGCAGATTGATGGCGAGGATGGCGGCCAGCAGCAGCGCGGCGGCGAAAATCAGCGTTATTTTCGGGGTCATGCCGGAATGGCCTGTTCCTGCCGCTCCAGCCGGGGCACGCAGATGAGCCGCCCCTGCCGGGAGAAGATATCGGCTTCGAGATCGAAGACCTCGGCGACATTTTCGGGTGTGACCGCTTTGGCAACCGGCCCGGACGCCAGAACCCGCCCGGATTTCAGCATGATGACATCATCGGCGAAGGTGGAGGCAAGGTTGAGATCGTGCAGCACGACGATGACGGTCTTGCCATGCCTGTCGGTCAGTTCGCGCACGAGGCCGAGAACGGCATATTGATATTTCATGTCGAGATGATTGACCGGTTCGTCCATCAGGATCACGTCCGTATCCTGCGCCAGCACCATGGCGATGAAGGCGCGCTGGCGCTGGCCGCCGGAAAGCGTGTTGACCTGCGCTTTCGCCTTGTCTTCCAGCCCGACGGTCTTCAGCGCCTCGGCAAAAAGCGCGCGGTCGCGTTCGGTCGGGCCGCCCGCAAGGCCGTAACGGGCGTAACCGGCAAGCTCGATCAGCTCACCGAGCGTCATATAGTCAGGGCAATGGCACTCCTGCGGCAGATAGGCGATGCGCCGCGCCAGTTCGCGGCGTCCGATCTCGCCGATCGAACGCTCGCCGAGCCTTATTGCCCCCGATGACAAAGGCACGAAACCCATGATGGTCTTCAACAGCGTCGACTTGCCGCAGCCATTGGGGCCCACCAGCGCGGTGACGCGGCCTGATCTGAAACGGGCGGAAAGCCCCCGCAGGACGGGAACATGTCCATAGCTGGCGTGAAGGTCCGTGGCGTCAAGCACCGGATACAACTCCTGTTATTCATACACCCATGCGTCGAGACGCCGCACGGTCGTTATAAGTATTTGAATTTAAATATCGAACCCGTGGAAAAAGCATTTCTTTCCGGCAGGCGCGACGGTGTGGTCTTGAAGCGACACTAAACTATAGTAAAACTCTCCACAAATCGAAATTTGCCGATTCAACGTGCGGATTTCCTGCCGGTTATTTCAGTCGAGGTGCATCATGTCAGTCGCAGCCAAGCTTCATGTCGGCATGTCGCTGGCCCCAACCTGGCTCAGCGGCGAGGCATGGCGGCGCGCGGACAGCGATATAAACGGGGTGTTTTCCAGCGATTATTTCGTCGATCTGGCGCAGCGCGCGGAAGCTGCCCATGTGGATTTCGTGTTTCGGCCGGATACGCTTTTTCTGCGCACCGAGGGGCTGGAGACCGGCGGCGGATTTGCCAGCATGGATCCGACCATGCTTCTTGCGGCCATTGCGCGGGAAACCAGCCATGTCGGGCTGTTGTCCACCGTTTCGACCACATTTCTGCCGCCCTATGTGGTGGCCCGCCAGATACAGTCGCTGAACTGGCTGAGCAACGGCAGGGCGGGGTGGAATATCGTCACGGCGCTTGAGGGGCACGAAAATTTCGGCCTGAAAGAGATGCCTTCGCCGCAGGAACGCTACGAGCGCGCCGCCGAATTCACGCAGGTGGTGAAAGCGCTATGGGCGAGTTTTCCGAACGAAGCCATCAAACTCGACCGGGAAAGCGGGCGGTTCGCCGATTCCTCGCTGGTGCGGCCGGTGGCGCATGAGGGCAGGCACTTCAGCGTCAAAGGCCCGCTCAACCTGCCGTCCCATGCCAGCCGCATTCCGCTGGTGCAGGCGGGCGCCTCTCCAGAGGGGCGTGATTTCGCTTCGTCGGTGGCCGACGCCGTCTTTGCCTCGACGCCGGATATGCAGGCGGCCATCGAACTCAGGGCGGATTTGCGGCGGCGTGCCGAGGGGCATGGCCGAGACCCCAACGGCGTGAAGCTGATGCCGGGCCTCAGCCTCTATCTCGCGGAGACCGGCAGGGAGGCGCTGGAACTCTTCGCGGAGACCCATGCCCGCGCCAACCGCGCCCGCGCCTTTGCCTCCATTCGCGATATGACGGGTCTTGATCTCACGGACTGGCCGCTCACGCGGATCGTCACCGCCTCCGACCTGCCGCCGCCGCCGGAGACACCGAGAAGCCGCACCCATGCCGGCCTGCTACGCCGGCTGATCGAGCGGGAGACGCTGAGTGTTGCGGAATTATTGCGACGTCCGGAAGTGATGGGGTCGGGCCATTGGCAGATCATCGGCACCGTTGAAGATGCCCTTGAGGCCATCCGCGAATGGGCGGCTGCCGGTGCGATCGACGGTTTCGTCGCGGTGCCCGGCGGTTCGGTGGCGTCCATGCGGCTGGTGCTGGAGCGGCTGTTGCCGAAGCTCGCCGATGCCGGGCTTTTCCGCACGGCCTATTCCGGCCGCACCTTTGCGGAGCATCTGGCCGAATAGGCTTACGCTCCGCCGGACTCGGCCGTCGCCTGTCCGGCTGCTTCGATCAGCCGGGAAAAATGCCGTTCGGTCTCGGCGGTGGCCACGAAGGATACGGTGGTGACGACACAACAGAGTTCACCCTGGGCGTCGAAAACCGGCGCGGCCTTACCTGTCAGGGCGGAGAACAGATGTTCATTGAGTTCCGCGCCACCCGCTTCGCGGATGGTTTCCAGAATGCCGGCATCGGGACGGGAGCCGCGAAAGGCGGCCGGTTGCAGCCTGCGCACGGCGGCTATCCTGTCCGGCGGCAGGTAGGCCTGAAAAACCAGCCCGCAGGCGCTGTTGTCCAGCGGCAGAACATCGCCGAGCGCCACGGTGCTGATGGAAAAGCTGGCGCTTCTCGCCCACCGCACCACGGTCGGGCCGCGTTCGGTCCAGATCGCCACGCCGCAGCTGGCGCCGATCCTGGAGGCAAGCGCATTCATCTGGCGGCCGGCGGTTTCGACCGGATTGATTCGCCTGAGCGCGCTGATGCCTATTCCGAGCGCCGCGGGTCCGAGATCGTAACTGCCGCTTGCGGGGTCCTGTATCACCAGCCCCTCCCGCACGAGGCTTTGCATGTAGCGATGCGCGGTGGAGCGGCCGGTGCCGGCGCGTTTGGCCAGTTCGCCAAGTGCCAGCGCGCTGTCCGATCTGGCGAGAAGATTGAGGAAACGCGCCGCGATCGACACCGACTGAATGAGGGCAGAGCGCTTTTCGCCCTCGTTTTCCGGCAGATTGTCCGAATCGTCATCCATGGCGTTCAAGCGCGTGCCCCCCGTTTTGTTGAGCATGCCTAACGCATCGGGCCGGAAATCGGAATCGATTTCTGCGGACGGAACCATGCTGTTCCCTTTCGAAACGCTGCGGGTGAGCAAGCGGCGGTCGGTAAACTTTGTTGTAAATATGGCACATCCCGTTACGGAAGCCTTTTTGTCCGCAATACAGAACGCATTCTCTATTGCGAAACGGATAACGCTTCCGTTACTTGAATATGACTTTAATATTCATGTTTATTAGGGGTGTGTGATGGGGTTTAGCTCTAACGGTCGTTTGATGAGCGGGGTCAGCGCTCTGACGCTGGCGACATTGTTTGTGACGCCGGTTCTCGGTCAGGATCAGCAGGCGACGACGGCGGGCACCACCGTCCTGAAGCCGATCGTCGTGACCGGTGAAAAAGTGGCGCGCGACATGAAGAACACGGCGTCGTCCGTTTCGGTCATATCCGGGGATAAAATCAAGAAGGAAAAGACCGGTGACCCGACCGTATCGGAAGCGATCAAGGATATTCCGAACGTCGTTTACACCGACAATGTCAGCGCCCCGATCATTCGCGGACAGGATACGCAGGGACCGAATACCGGCTCCATCGCCTTCTTCACCGGCACGGTGCCGCGCGCGACGATCAATGTCGACGGCCATTATCTCGGTTATAACGAGTTCATCTATGGCGCGAGCTCCATCTGGGATGTCGAAAGCATCGAGGTGTTCCGCGGCCCGCAGACCACCTCGCAGGGCGCCAACGCCATTGCCGGCGCGATCCTCGTCAACACCAAGGACCCGACCTTTACGCCCGAAGCCAGCTATCAGGCGGAAATCGGCAATTATCACCAGAAGCGCGGTTCCTTCGCCTTTTCCGGTCCGCTGATCGAGGATGAGCTTGCGGCGCGTATGGCGATCGATTATTCCGGCCGCGATACCTTCATCGACTACATCAATTCCGCCTTCGCCCATGAGGGAACGGACCAGAACTTCAAGGAGTTCAACGGTCGCTTCAAGCTTCTGTGGGAGCCTTCTGAAATACCTGGCCTTTCGACAAAGCTGACCTATTCCTACAATGCCTCCAACCGGCCGAGCCAGGAAGCGGCTTCGCGCCCATTCGAGGACCTGAACCACGTCACCACGACGATGCCGAATTTCAGCCAGTACACCAATACCGGCATTCTCGACATCAATTACGATTTCGAAAACGGCGTGAAACTGTTCAACCAGAGCAGTTCTCCTCGTCCATTGCCAAGCGCCGGGTCGGCATTGCGAATACGGGTGATGCCGATATCGACCTGAAGAACACGTCCCACGAAACACGCGTGACCTTCGGTGATCAGGAAGACGTGCTGAGCGGTGTCGCGGGTATTTATTACGCACATACGAAAGCCGACGAGGTGCTTTATCTGCGTGGAACCTCGCGTTTCAACGATACCAAGGACAATCTCGGCCTCTTCAGCGAGTTGAGCTATCGCCTGACCGATCAATGGACCCTGACGGGTGGTCTGCGCTACCAGCAGGACCAGATTCAGCGCGCCGGTTACCGGACGCTGAGCGCCACCAGCAGAAGCTCGGTCAATTATGACGAAACCTTCTCGGAAATCCTGCCCAAGGCGTCGCTGGCCTACGCCATCAATGACGACTGGACGGTGGGCGGTCTGATCAGCCGCGGTTACAATCCCGGCGGCGTCGCATTCGACCTGACGACCAGCAAATGGCGCACCTTCGACAAGGAAACCATCTGGAACTACGAGCTGTTCACCCGCGCCAGCCTGCTGGACGATACGCTGACGGTAAACGGCAACCTGTTCTACATGGACATGAAGAACGCCCAGTTTAACGTGCCGGTGGTTGTCTCCACGGGCATCAGCGAGTCCTACACCGTCAATGCCGAGGAGGCCCATGCCTACGGTCTGGAAATCGGCGTGGATTATCAGGTCCTCGACAATCTGACGCTGAAGGCCAGCGCCGGTCTGCTGAAGACGAAGATCGACGAGATTTCCAGCAATGCCGCCTATGTCGGCAAGGAATTCGCCAAGTCGCCGGGTTACAGCTTCACCGTCGGCGCTAGCTGGGACGTGACGGATAAATTCACCGTTTCGGGGCAGGTGCGCCATCTCGACGGCTATTATTCCGACACGGATAACAAGGCCGTTTACGCGATCGATCCCTATACGATCGCGGATGTGCGGGCGAGCTACAAGTTCCAGGAGGAGCTTGAATTCTACGCCTACGTCAAGAACGTCTTCGATGAGCGCGCACCGACGCTGATGAAGGAAAACCGCGGAATTGGCGGCATCGAGGCGAGCATGACTGAACCGCGCATGTTTGGCGTCGGTATTCGCGGCACGTTCTAAGCGATTGCCGGATTTGAACAGCAAAAAGGCCTTCGAAGTGATCTTCGAAGGCCTTTTTTTGATGAACGACGCGGATAAAGCCTCAGAAAAACGCCTGAATGCCCGTCTGCGCCCGGCCGAGGATCAGCGCATGGACATCATGCGTGCCCTCATAGGTGTTGACCGTCTCAAGGTTCTGGGCGTGGCGCATGACGTGATATTCGATCTGAATGCCGTTGCCGCCATGCATGTCGCGGGCCTGGCGGGCGATATCCAGCGCCTTGCCGCAATTGTTGCGCTTGATGATGGAGATCATTTCCGGCGCCATTCTGTGTTCGTCCATCAGCCGGCCGACGCGGAGCGATGCCTGAAGGCCGAGCGCGATTTCGGTTTGCATGTCGGCGAGCTTCTTCTGGTAAAGCTGCATGCCGGCGAGCGGCTTGCCGAACTGCTTGCGGTCGAGACCATATTGCCGGGCGCGGAACCAGCAATCTTCTGCCGCTCCCATCACACCCCAGGAAATGCCGTAACGGGCGCGGTTGAGGCAGCCGAACGGGCCTTTCAGGCCGGAAACATTGGGCAGCAGCGCGTCTTCGCCCACTTCCACACCGTCCAGAACGATCTCGCCCGTAATGGAGGCGCGCAGCGACAGCTTGCCGCCGATCTTGGGGGCGGAGAGGCCCTTCATGCCCTTTTCCAGCACGAAGCCCCTGATCTGGTTGTCATGGGCTTCCGATTTCGCCCAGACGACGAAGACATCGGCGATTGGCGCATTGGAAATCCACATTTTCGAACCGCGCAGGCGATAGCCTCCGGCGACCTTTTCGGCGCGGGTCTTCATGCCGCCGGGATCGGAGCCGGCATCCGGCTCGGTCAGGCCGAAACAGCCGATCAACTCGCCCGAGACGAGGCCGGGCAGGTATTTCTTCTTCTGCTCGTCCGAGCCATAGGCGAAGATCGGATGGATGACGAGCGAGGACTGCACGCTCATCATCGAGCGGTAACCGCTGTCGATCCGCTCCACCTCGCGGGCGACGAGGCCGTAAGCCACATAGCTGGCATTGGCCGCGCCATATTCTTCCGGCAGGGTGACGCCGAGCAGGCC
This sequence comes from Agrobacterium sp. LY4, assembly GCF_001526585.1. NCBI lineage: Bacteria > Pseudomonadati > Pseudomonadota > Alphaproteobacteria > Hyphomicrobiales > Rhizobiaceae > Agrobacterium > Agrobacterium sp. LY4. The sequence continues at coordinate 34,973 of NZ_ASYA01000018.1, forward strand.
GGTGCGGCCCATCAGGCGGAACAGTTCCGGTTCGGTGGTCTCGGAAAGATAGGCTTCGGAGACACGCGGCAAGAGTTCCGATTTGCCGAAGGCGGCGGCGGCGTCGCGGATCATCCGCTCGTCGTCGTTCAGTTGGTCTTCGAGCAGAAAAGGGTCCTGCCAATTGAATGCTGCGTGTTCGCTCACGTGATGCCTCCGGATTTGCTGGCCGGATTATTGGTATTCGAGCCAGTCGGCACAAGCCATGTTTACTCATTTTTGCATTACATATAGTAATGGCTCATGACGTCTCTCAGCCGCAAACTCCTGCCATCCACCAGTGCGCTCGCCGCCTTCGATTCCGTGGCCCGGCTCGGCAGCTTTTCCGCCGCCGCCGATGAGCTTGCCCTGACGCAGGGGGCGATCAGCCGGCAGGTTATGTCACTGGAAGAACAGCTTGGCGTGCGCCTGTTCGAACGCGGCGCACGCGGCGTGGCGCTGACGACAGAGGGCCGCGCCTATGCAAAATCGATTGCCTCCGCCCTTGGCGAGATACGCTCCGCGTCGCTGCAGATCATGACCAAAACGCATGGCAATACGCTGAACCTCGCCATGCTGCCCACCTTCGGCACCCGCTGGCTTCTGCCGCGTATCCCGGATTTCGTGGCGAACCACCCTGAAATCACCATCAATTTCGCCACCCGCATCGGGCAATTCGATTTCGAGCGCGAGCAGCTCGATATGGCGATCCATATCGGCCAGGCCGACTGGCCGGGGGCGGAAAGCACCTTTCTGATGCATGAAATGGTTGCGCCGGTGTGCAGCCCGCAATTCCTCAGCGCCCATCCCGTGGAAAAGGGAGAGGATATCGCCGCCCTGCCGCTGCTGCACATGGCCTCGCGGCCGGGCGCATGGGGGCACTGGTTCGAAAGCCTCGGCCTGTCGCTCGCCTTGCCGCAGGGCATGCGCTTCGAGCAATTTTCCAGCGTGGCGCAGGCCTGCATCGCCGGGCTCGGCGTGGCGCTGATGCCGCTTTTCCTGATCGACAACGAACTGAAATCGAGGCAACTGGTGAAAGCCTTCGATCATCAGGCCAGAAGCCCCAGCTCCTATTATGCCGTGGCGCCGCTTTCGCGCGCCAATCACGTACCGGTCGTGCTGTTTCGTGACTGGCTGGTGCGACAGGTGGAGGCATACCGCGCAGCGAACAGCGAAGCCTCGCAAAAATAATCGCACTTTTTTCGGGCAGTTAGACTTTATGCCCGGGTTTTCGCCGATTTTGCCCTCCGCCGGACTCGACAGGGCGGCCTTGCTCGATTATCGTGATTAAACGTTTAATCAGCCCTTCCGGACCATCATGGCGTCTTCACGGCCTGCCACCAATCTGAGCGCGATAGCAGCGGCACTCGGCGTGTCGGCGGCAACCGTGTCCAATGCGCTGTCGGGCAAGGGCCGCGTTTCGCCGGAGCTGGTGGAGCGCATTCGCAAGACGGCAAGCGAGCTGGGCTATGTGCCGAGCTCGGCGGGCAGGGCGCTGCGCACCGGCAGAAGCGGGGTTCTGGGGCTGGTTCTGCCGGATATTGCCAATCCTCTTTTTCCGCAGATCGCGCAGGCCATCGAAAAGGCGGCCGTCACTGCCGGTTACGGCGTGCTCATCGCCGACTCGCGCGGCGAGATCGCCATGCAGACGGATGCGATCAACCGGCTGATCGAGCGCGGTGTGGATGGCATGGTCATCGTTCCCCGTCGCGGCACGCGCATTGCCGATGTCGATTGTCCCGTCGCGGTGATCGACAGCCCCTCGACACCCGGCAACACGGTCGCTGCCGACCATTGGGATGGCGGCCGGCAGGTGGGCGAATATCTGGCGGGGCTTGGCCATCGCAAGGTGGTGCTGGTGGGCAAGAACCGCGATTCCAACGTGCAGAACGACCGTCTTGGCGGCATTCGCGATGGTCTTGGCAAGGCGTGCGTAACGCAGACGCTCTGGGTGGACGCTATTGAACAGGCGGGTGGCGCGGGTTGCCGGCTTGGTCTTGCAGAGAAGGTTGCCGAAGGTTTCACCGCCTTTGCCGCCGTATCCGATCTGCATGCGCTGCGCGTGCTCACAGAATTGCAGCGCGAGGGCATCGAGGTGCCGGAAGAGGCCAGTGTCACCGGCTTTGACGATCTCATCTTTTCCGCCGTGGTCACCCCGCCCTTGACGACCATGCGCATGGATATGGGCCGTATCGCCGATCTCGCCGTCGGCGCGCTGCTGCGCGCAATCGACGGCGCGGGCGAAAACGGCATCGCCGTCGATGTGACGGCGGACATCTCGAAAGTACCGATGGCGCTGATCATGCGCGGCTCCACCGGCAAGGCAAAGCATGATGCGATTGAAGCCAAAAAAACGACAGCAGGAGAACTCACACCATGAAAAAGATCATTCTTGCATCGGGCGCCGCCCTGATGTTGACGATGGGCGCCGCGCAGGCGCAGGACAAGACGCTGACCATCTCGGTCTACGCCTTCGCGCAGGACGAATTCAAGGAGCTGGTCTATACGCCGTTCGAAAAGCAATGCGGCTGCAAGCTGGTCGTTGAGACCGGCAACAGCGTTGAGCGTCTGGCCAAGATGGAGGCCAACAAGGCCAATCCGGTGGTCGATCTCGCTATCGTTTCCATGGCGGATGCGCTGTCCGCAACCCGCAAGGACCTGATTCAGAAGATCGACGCGTCCAAGGTTCCGAATATCGAAAAGCTCTATGACATCGCCAAGGATCCGAATGGCGACGGCATGAGCGTCGGCGTCAATTTCTACGCCACCTCCATCGTTTACCGCACCGACAAGATGAAGATCGACAGCTGGGCCGATCTTCTGAAGGACGGTATCGTCGACCACGTCGCCTTCCCGAATGTCACCACCAATCAGGGCCCGCCGGCGCTTTACATGCTCGGCAAGGCCATCGGCAAGGATACGCCCGATCTTGCCGGCGCCATCGAGGCCGTGGGTGAAAAGAAGGACGATATCGTCACTTTCTACGTCAAATCCTCGCAGCTCGTACAGCTCATGCAGCAGGAAGAAATCTGGGCAGCGCCCATCGGCCGCTTCTCCTGGGCGCCTTTCACCAAGCTCGACCTGCCGCTTGCCTGGGCAACGCCCAAGGAAGGCCAGACCGGCGGCATGAACGTGCTCGTGGTGCCGAAGGGCACGAAGAACGAGGAACTTGCGCTGCAATTCATGGATTTCTGGCTCTCCACCGACGTTCAGAAGGCGCTGGCCGAAAAGCTGGTGGACAGCCCGACCAATAGGGAAGTCAAGGTTTCCGACGAGGTGGCGAATAACATCACCTATGGCGACGAAACCGCAAAAAGCCTGCAGCTCATTCCTTCCGACGTGACGCTGGATAACCGCGACAAGTGGCTGTCGGAGTGGAACTCCAAGGTCGGTCAGTAAGTCCTTCACCGTTTGGAATGGGGCACTGAACGTCCGTCAGGGCGGCTCCATTCCCGGAAAAGCGGTTCGGTCGTCCCCTGACCGCTTTTCCACTCTTTTGATCGTAGGCCGGCGCGTCTGGCGAACCCAATGGCATCAAGCTCAATGATTTCGTGTTTTGGCCCACCGCACACTCCCTCATTCCTGTGCTTGTCACAGGAATCCAGCCGACACGCGTCTGCGTGGCGGGATGAGTCTTTTCAGCCCAAAGACTTGGGCTGGCTGGATTCCTGTGACAAGCACAGGAATGAGGGAGGTGGTGATTGGCCTCAACTCTTGCTGCATTCGCCAAACTCCAACCACAGCCGGTGCACACCGCCGCTGCCGTTCAGGGAATAAACCCATGTTTCAGAACCGGGCCGAAGCGCTGGCGCTTGCCTTGCCCGCCGCAATTTTCGCGGCGGCGGTCTTTCTTGTGCCGGTCTTCATCCTGCTGTCGGAGGGTTTTCGCACCGCCGATGGCTGGACATTGGCGGCTTACGCCGATTTCTTCACCGATCCGCTGAACCAGACGGTTTTCCTGCGCACACTGAAGCTCGGCGCGCTCGTTACCATCGTCTCGGCGGTGGTGGGTTATGCGGCGGCCTTCGCCATCGTCAACCTGTCGCAGGGCGCGAAGGGGCACGTCGTCAATCTGGTCGTGCTGCCGCTGATGATTTCCCCGGTCGCCCGCACCTATGCCTGGATCGTCATTCTGGGTCGAACCGGCATCGTCAATCAGGCGCTGCAGGCCGTCGGCTTCAGCGACGGGCCGATCCGTATCCTGTTTTCCGAAACGGCCGTCTTCATCGGCCTTCTGCAATTGTTCCTGCCATTGATGATCATCTCGCTCATCAGCGCGCTTGAGAATATGCCGAAGGATACGATTGCGGCTGCCCGCGTTCTCGGCGCAAGCTGGCTGCAGGTGTTCTGGAAGGTTATCCTGCCGCTCACCAAGGAAGGGCTGGTCGTCGGCGGCACGCTGGTCTTCACCGGTTCGCTCACGGCCTATATCACGCCCGCCATTCTCGGCGGCTCCAAGGTGCTGATGCTGGAAACCCTGCTTTATCAGCAGGTGACGGTTTCCAACAATTTCGTCGCCGCCAGCGTCATCGCCTTCATTCTGATCGTCATGAGCTTTGCCGCCAATATCCTGCTGAAGCGCATCGCCACCGCGAGGAACAAGAAATGACCCGGCAGCTCTTCATTCCGCTCACGCTTCTGCTTGTCGTCGGTTTCCTCATCGGGCCGTTCCTCATCATCGTTGCCGCCTCGTTTTCGGCCGGCGATACGCTTGCCTTCCCGCCGCAGGGTTTTTCGCTGAAATGGATCGCCAAGGTCTTCACGGTCGAGAGCTTCCGCGAAAGCTTTGCGATGTCGATGTTCCTCGCCATCGGCGGCACGTTTGCGGCGCTCATCCTCGGCATTCCCGCCTCCTACGCCATGTCGCGCTACAAGCTGCCCTTTAGTGAGACGGTGCGCACCATCGTTTCCGCACCGATCATCGTGCCCGGCATCATCGTCGGTCTCGCGCTGCTGCGTTATTTCGTCGTGCCCTTCGGCATCGGCATCACGCTTGCGTTGTTTCTCGCCCACACCGCGCTCATTCTGCCCTATGCGGTGCGGGTGGTATCGGCCAGCCTCAACAATCTGCGCTCGGATATCGAGGAGGCGGCGGTGCTGCTCGGCTCGTCGCGGGTCGGGGCGTTTTTCCGCGTGGTGCTGCCGAATATTCGCGGCGGCATTCTCTCAGCCTTCATTCTCGGTTTCGTGACGAGCTTCAACCAGGTGCCCGTGTCGCTGTTCCTGTCCGGCCCCGGCGTTCGCACGCTGCCCATCGATATGCTGGGCTACATGGAAATCGTCTTCGATCCTTCCGTTGCAGCCCTTTCTTCGCTGCTCGCCTTCCTTTCCATCGGCATCGTCTTCATGGCCGAACGTTTTCTGGGGTTCTCCCGTTATGTCTGACGCAAATTACCTTTCGCTCAAAAAAGTCTCGCTCGCCTATGGCGGCAATGTCGCCGTCAAGGACCTCGATCTCGATATCCGCAAGGGCGAGCTGCTCGCGCTTCTGGGGCCTTCCGGCTGCGGCAAGACCACGACGATGCGGGCCATTGCCGGGCTGATGCCGGTGGCGGGCGGGCGCATCGATCTCGATGGTGTAGACATTACCCGTGTGGCCGCCAACAAACGCGCCGTCGGGCTGGTGTTCCAGTCCTATGCGCTCTTCCCGCATCTGACGGTCTACGAAAACGTCGCCTTCGGCCTGAAGCTCAAGGGCATGAACGGCAAGGCGCTGGAAGACAAGGTCGCCTCCGGCCTGAAATCGGTGGGCTTGTCCAGCTTCGCCTCGCGAAAGCCTGCGGAGCTTTCCGGCGGCCAGCAGCAGCGCGTGGCGCTGGCGCGCTCCATGGTCATGGAACCGAAGGTGCTCTTGCTCGATGAGCCGCTCTCCAACCTCGATGCCCGCCTCAGGCTTGAAATGCGCACCGAATTGCAGCGCGTGCAGAAGGAAACCGGCGTGACGATGATCTTCGTCACCCATGACCAGATCGAGGCGCTCGCGCTGGCTGACCGCATCGTCGTCATGAAGGGCGGCAAGATTGAGCAGATCGGCACGCCGGAAGACATCTACAACGCGCCGGTTTCGTCCTTCGTGGCGGATTTCGTCGGCTTTGAAAACATCTTCGCGCTGGAAGGCGGCGCGCTCAAAACCGCAAATGGCACAACACCGCTTCCCGGACCAGTCCTTTCAGCATCCGGACTGGCCTGGCGGCCGCGCATGGTCACCCTCGGTTCAGGTCCTTTCCAGGGAACCGTGCGCGGCACCTCCTTTGCCGGCAACAGCCGCGAATATCTGCTCGATACGCCGCTCGGCCCCATCAAGGCGGAAACGGACGCCGCCCTGACCTCCCACGCAATCGGCGATACGCTCGCCTTCGACCTGCCGGTCGAAAAGGCGGCAAGCCTCAAGGTGTTCAACTGATCATGGGTGTGTGGATCGATACCGATATGGGCTTTGACGACATCGCCGCCATCATGGTGGTGCAATCGTCGGGCCTTGCCATTGACGGCATTTCGCTGGTCTTCGGCAACACGACGCTTCTGGCGGTCTGCCGCAACGCTGCAGGCGCCGTCTCAGCCTTCGGCTGGTCGATGCCGATCCATCGGGGCCGCGCCATGCCGGTGCTCGGTGCACTCGAAACCGCGCAATGCATTCTGGGCGATAACGGCATTCCGACCGTCGGCCAAAGCCTGCCGGATGCGCCGGCCGTGCCGAACAGCGATGCCTTTGCCGCGCTCTGCGGCTGGCTGGAGGGGGCCGGCGAGAAGCGCATTCTCGCACTCGGACCGCTCACCAATATTGCCGCCCTGTGCCTTGCCCGGCCCGATCTTGCCGCCAGAATTTCCGATCTCACCTGGATGGGCGGTGGCGTGACCAGCGGCAACCACACGGCCTCGGCCGAATTCAACGCCTTTGCCGATCCGGAAGCGCTGGCGATCGTGCTCTCCCACGGCCTGCCGTTGCGCATGGTCGATCTGGACGCCTGCCGCAAAGTCACCGCCTCGCCGGCCGATGTGCTGCCGATCCGCAATGCCGGCGGCAAGAATGCCGGGCTGATTGCCGATCTGCTGGAAGGTTTCATCGGCATCGCCACCAGCCGTGGCAGAGCCGCTATGGCGCTTTACGATCCCGTGGCCGCCGTCGCCTTTACCTCCGGTCTCATCGGTTGGCGTCATGCGCGGATTGATGTCGAGCTTCAGGCGACGCTGACGCGCGGGCGAACCGTGGTCGAGACGCGCGCTCAGAAAGCGAAAGCCTTCAACGCGCATTTCGCCGAAACGGTGGATGCCGAAGGCGCGAAGACGGCGATTCTCGAGGCGCTGCGCCGGGAGGCCGCCCGATGAGCGCGAACTCTCCGACACGCGAGCCTGCCGATCTCACCGATGATGCGCTGCGCAGCCGCGCGGTCGCCGCCGCACGCGGCGATGCGCCTTTCGATGTCCTCATCACCGGCGGAACACTGGTGGATGTGGTGACGGGAGAGCTTCGCGCCGCCGATATCGGCATCGTCGGCGCTCTGATCGCCAGCGTGCACGAGCGGGCAAGCCGGAGCGACGCTGCACGGATCATCGATGCGGCAGGCGCCTATATCTCACCCGGTCTCATCGACACGCATATGCATATTGAAAGCTCGATGGTTACACCGGCCGTCTATGCGGCGGCCGTGGTCGCCCGTGGCGTTACCACCATCGTCTGGGACCCGCATGAATTCGGCAATGTGCACGGTGTGGAAGGGGTGCGCTGGGCGGCGAAATCCATCGAAAACTTGCCGCTGCGCGCCATTCTGCTTGCACCGTCGTCAGTGCCGTCAGCACCGGGGCTGGAGCGCGGCGGCGCAGATTTCGACGCCGGAATTCTCGCTGATATCCTCTCCTGGCCGCAGGTCGGCGGTGTTGCGGAAATCATGAACATGCGCGGCGTCATCGAGCGCGATCCGCGCATGAGCGGTATCGTGCAGGCCGGGCTTGCCTCGGAAAAGCTGGTCTGCGGCCATGCACGCGGCCTGAAGGGCGCTGATCTCAATGCCTTCATGGCGGCGGGCGTTTCTTCCGATCACGAGCTGGTCTCGGGCGAAGACCTGATGACGAAACTGCGGGCAGGAATGACCATCGAGCTGCGCGGCTCGCACGATCACCTGCTGCCTGAATTCGTGGAAGCTCTGAATACGCTCGGCCACCTGCCGCAGACGGTGACGCTCTGTACCGACGACGTCTTCCCTGACGATCTGCTGCAGGGCGGTGGGCTTGACGATGTGGTGCGCCGTCTTGTCCGTTATGGCCTGAAGCCCGAATGGGCGCTGCGCGCCGCAACGCTCAATGCCGCGCAAAGGCTCGGCCGTGCCGATCTCGGCCTCATCGCCGCCGGCCGTCGCGCCGATATCGTCGTCTTCGAGGATTTGAGCGGTTTTGCCGCCCGCCACGTTCTGGCCGGGGGCAGGGCGGTTGCGGAAGGCGGGCATATGCTCGTCGACGTTCCGGCCTGCGATGCGGCGGCGCTCGAAGGCTCGATGAAACTGCCGCTGCGCGCAGCCGATGATTTCCGGGTTGCCTGCGAAGGCGCGAAGGTGCGCCTCGCCACCATCGACCGCCCGCGCTTCACGCAATGGGGCGAGGCGGAAGCCGAGGTGAAGGATGGTTTCGTCGTTCCGCCCGAAGGTGCGACGATGATTTCCGTCACCCATCGCCACGGCATGGCCGAGCCGATCACCAGAACCGGCTTTCTCACCGGCTGGGGCAACTGGAACGGCGCCTTCGCCACCACCGTCTCGCATGACAGTCACAACCTCACCGTTTTCGGCGGCAATGCCGAGGACATGGCGCTTGCCGCCAATGCGGTGATAAAGGCCGGCGGCGGCATGGCTGTCGCTTCCGAAGGCAAGGTGACCGCACTTCTCCCGTTGCCGCTTTCCGGCCTGGTTTCCGATGCCCCGCTTGAAGACGTGGCAAAGGCTTTCGAAGAATTGCGCGAAGCCGTCGGCAGGGTGGTGGAATGGCAGCCGCCCTATCTCGTCTTCAAGGCCTGCTTCGGCGCCACGCTCGCCTGCAATATCGGCCCGCACCAGACGGATATGGGCATTGCCGATGTGTTGACGGGCAGGGTGATGGAAAGCCCGGTGATTGCCGTTCTCGAATAGCGGCGGCCCCATCTGCGGGCTGCGGTTTATTCGACCCCGGGCACGTCAGGCGTCTGTGTTTCGCGCGCGGCAATGCGCGCCGCCAACACGAAATTCTTCACCACCGGCGATGTCGTTCCGCGCCGATAGGCGAGCGATATGGAAAGCCGCGGCGGCGGGCCGCTGGAGGGTAATAGGACGATGTTCTGCATTTTGACCTGCGCGACGGATTCCGGAAGAAGGGAAACCCCAAGTTCGGCCGCGACCAGCGACAATATCGAGGCGATTTGCGGTGCCGCCGGCCCGAGGCGCGGCGTGAAACCGGCCTCCTGGCATGCTTTTATCGATGCATCGTGAAGGCTGGTGCCGACGTTGCGTGGCGTCAGAATGAAAGGGTCGTCGCGCAATTCCATCAGGTCTATGGCGGTGCCGCGCCGTGCGAGCGGATGGGATGCCGGCAGGGCGACCAGAAGCGGTTCGTCGGTGAGCACTTCCTCGAGCAATGTATCGGGATCGGATTGAGAAGGGCGCAAAAGCGCCACGTCCAGCCGATCTTCGAGCAGGGCCGGCGTCAACGCCAGGGCGGCTGCCTCCATCACCTGAAGTTCCACGTCGGGATATTGGCGTCTATAGGTGCGGATGCAGGCCGGAACCAGAGGGTTGAGCGCCGCCGTGCCGGTAACGCCTATTCTCAGAATGCCGGTTTCGCCGGCCGCCGCCCTGCGTGCGAGCCGGACACCTTCGCCCACCTGATGCGGAATATGGGTCACCGCAGCACGAAAGGCATGGCCCGCCGGTGTCAGTTCCGCGCCATGCGCGAGACGCCGGAAGAGCCGCACGCCGATTTCCTGTTCCAGAACCTTTATCTGCTGGCTGAGCGGCGGCTGCGCGATTCCCAGATGTTCTGCCGCCCGCGTAAAACTGCCTTCATTGGCGATGGCCAGAAAATAGCGGATGTGCCTGAGTTCCATGATATTAGATCCAGATATGATGGGAGCGCCTTCCATATATTAGAATGAAAGACGGAGCTGCGCTATAGCTGGGAGCGAAAAGGACAAACCCGATGCGCCAGCTCAAAAAACAGGATTTCACCCCGCCGATCGTCATGACGGAGGAGCCGCCGGATGTGCTCTGGATACGGCAGGGAAGCCGCCAGTTTCGCCGGGCGAGCTGGGCGCTTTTCCTCGCGGGCTTCGCCAGCTTTTCGCTGATCTATTGCGTGCAGCCGCTGCTACCGGAATTTCCGGCGGAATTCGGCATCAACCCTGCAACCGCATCGCTCGCTTTGTCGCTGACGACGGGAACGCTTGCCTTCGCCATTCTTCTCAGCGGTGCCTTTGCCCAGCTCTTCACCCGTCGAAATCTGATGTTTGTTTCGATGATGCTGGCCGCCATCGCCAATATCATTGCAGCAAGTACGCAAGGCTGGGCATGGCTGCTTGCCGCTCGCGCGCTGGAAGGCTTCGTGCTCGGTGGCGTTCCGGCCGTCGCCATGGCCTATCTTGCCGAGGAGATCGAACCTTCCAGCCTCGGCAAGGCGATGGGGCTTTATGTCGGCGGCACGGCCTTCGGCTCCATGGCGGGACGTGTCGGCATGGGGCTGGTGTCGGCCTATACCTCCTGGCAGGTGGCAATGTATGCGCTGGGGGCGGTCTGCATCCTCGCGGCCATCGGCTTCCTGCTGCTGCTTCCGCCCTCGCGGAATTTCCGGCCGCAGCACATGCCGCTTAAAAATCATCTGAGAATATGGGCGCAACATCTTGGGAACCCGGAACTCCGACGGTTCTATTTCCTCGGCGCGATGCTGACGAGCGTGTTCACCACCGTTTTCAACTATTGCGCCTTTCGCCTCGTCGCGCCGCCTTATGAATTGGGCCGCACGGCCGTTAGCATGATTTTCCTGACCTTTGCCCTGGGTATCGTCGCGTCCTCCTATGGCGGGGCGCTGGTCGACCGGTTCAGTCGGCGGATCATGCTGGTGGTTGCCTTTTCCACCATTCTTGCCGGTATCCTGCTCACATTCGCCTCAAGCATCATCCTCATCGTGGCGGGGATTGCGGCGATAACCATCGGATTTTTCATCGGGCATTCGGCTGCCAGCAGCGGAGTGGGCGCGAATGCGGGTGCCGCCAAAAGCCATGCTTCCGCGCTTTATCTGCTGTTTTATTATTGCGGAGCGAGCATTACCGGCTGGGTCGGCGGCTGGTTCTGGATCCATGCCGGCTGGCCCGGCATCATGGCGATTACCGCCGGCTGCGCGCTTGCCGGAATTTTAGCCAGCCTCGCTCGTCCGGGCGCGCGGCGCGCCTGAGCGGCCATCGCGCCGGCCGGGGCGTCACTCCGCCGCCAGTTCCTGCTCCACCAGCGTTGCCCAGAACGCCACGCCCGACACGATGGCCGCATCGTTGAAGTCGTAGGAGGTGTTGTGGTGCAGCGCGCCATCCACCGCCGGGCCGTTGCCCAGCCAGACATAGCAGCCGGGCGCTTCGCCCGCGAAGAAGGCGAAATCGTCGCCGGCGGTCGAGGGCGGGAAGGCGTTGCGGGTCCTGTTGCCGAAGACGGTTCTTGCGGCGCGCAGCGCCCGTTTCGTCGCATCCGCCTCGTTGATGACGGGTGGAATCCGGCGGATGAATTCGTAATGCGCCTCGATGCCGAACATCGCCGCCGTGCCCTTCGCCAGCCTGCCGATTTCCGCTTCGAGCTGGTCGCGCACGTCAGCCGCATAAGCGCGCGCCGTGCCGCCGATTTCGACGAGATCGGGAATGACGTTGAGCGCCTTCGGGTCGCCCGCCTGCACCGAACAGGCGCTGACCACGGCGGGTTGCAGCGGATCGACGACGCGGCCGACGATGGTTTGCAGCGAGGCGAGGAAGGTGCCCGCCGCCGTCACCGGATCGCGGCCGAGATGCGGCTTGGCGCCGTGGGTGCCGATGCCTTTGAACGTGACGCGCCAGCTGTCGGAAGAGGCGAGCTGCGGGCCTTCCACCACCGCCATTTCGTCGATGCCAAGCCCCGGCATATTATGCAGGCCATAGACCGCATCGCAGGGGAACAGGGTGAAAAGCCCGTCCTCCACCATTTTTTTCGCGCCGCCACGGCCTTCTTCGGCGGGCTGGAAAATGAAATGCACGGTGCCGGAAAAATCGCGGGTCTTTGCAAGGTAACGCGCAGCACCCAGCAGCATGGCGGTGTGGCCGTCATGGCCGCAGGCATGCATCTTGCCGGGAAATTTCGATTTATAGGGCCGGTCTGGCACTTCCGGCATGGCAAGCGCATCCATGTCGGCGCGCAGACCGATGCTGCGGGTGCCGTTGCCCACCTGCAGCGTGGCGACCACGCCGGTGCCGCCGAGACCGCGATGCACCTTCAGCCCGGCACGCTCGAGAAGATCGGCGACGATGGCACTTGTTCTTTCCTCTTCGAAGCCCAGTTCGGGATGCGCGTGCAGGTCGTGGCGAAGCTCCGTCAGGAATGGCAGGTCCTCGCCGATGCGGTCCAGCAGTCTCATGGGCAGCTTGTCCTTGAATATGGGAAAAACCCGCGTCATAGGTGGGTTCATCCGAATGCCTGTTGCTTTTTTCTCTTCTAGAGCATTTCCAGCAAAAGTGTGTAGCGGTTTTGCGTTCGGAAATGCGTAAACCAAAGAGCTACGGTATTTCCGTGTTTCGGAGAAAGACGGAAATACCCTAACGGAAAAAGCCAATGAAATGAACCCGCGGCGTCTCTGGGGTTGCTAAAATGACTAATCTGCCAAACGGGATTGGCGTGGCCGAAAACCGCCATCGACTTGCGCCATCCCGGTTCTGAAAGGAAAAACCGATGCCGTCATCCGCATCGCCTGCCGCCCATTCCCCCGCCGCGCCGCATGAGTTCTGGCAGGAGATCCATCCGCGCCGCAGCTTCGAAACGGCCGGCCCGCATTCCGCCTTCTTTCCGGCGGAGCTGGATGACGGAAGGCAGATATGTCTGCCGATAAGGCCGCTGGCGGATGGCGAACATGCGCTCGCTTCGCTTATCGTCAATCAGGCCTCTTTTGAGGTGCTCGAGGCGCTGGCGGCCGACCTTGCCGCACAGCTTCTTCCCTTCAAGCCCGATATCGTCATCGGCCTGCCGACACTGGGACTGACGCTCGCCGCCGCCGTCGCCCGGCATCTCGGCCATTCCCGTTACGTGCCGCTCGGCACCTCGCGCAAATTCTGGTATCTGGAGGAATTGTCGGTGCCGATGTCCTCCATCACCACAAGGCAGGAAAAACGGCTCTATATCGATCCGCGCATGCTGCCGCTCATCGAGAACCGGCGCGTGGCGCTGGTGGATGACGTGATCTCCAGCGGCAGCTCCATCATAGCGGGTCTTTCGCTTCTCGCCGCCTCCGGCATTCGGCCCGCCGTCATCGGCGCGGCCATGCTGCAATCGGATCGCTGGCGGGAAAAAATCGCGGCTTTCGGGCCGGAGTGGCCGGAGCGGGTGAGGGGTGTTTTTTCAACGCCGCTGCTCACGAAAGCGGAAGGCGGCTGGCGCGCCTGACGAAGCGCAAATTCCGGCAAAAGGCAAGTGGTGATAATTTCACCGCTGCCTAATTTGTGTCTTGCGAAGCTCGAAGAGATCGTCCTAAGATCGCCTCCGACAGACAATAGCGGTCGGCGAACAATGCGCCGGTTTGCTTTCGCGCGGTGTCATTCCGGCGTCTGCCCGCCCCCGTTTTGTTCTTTCCGATGACTGGAATTTCTTCCCATGCACGCAGTGTTCGACGGTCATAATGATGTGCTGCTTCGGTTGTGGCGCAACAGCAAGGCCGGTGCCGATCCGGTGGCCGAATTCAGGAACGGCACACGGGAAGGCCATATAGACGGACCGCGTGCGAGGGCAGGCGGTCTCGGCGGCGGCATCTGCGCGATCTATATTCCCTCCGGCGATCTCATTCTTCAGGAACCGGATGAAAGCGGCCATTACAACACGCCGCTCGCCTCCCCACTGGAGCGCCAGCCTTCGCTCGATATCGCCATGGAAAAGGCGGCGATTGCGCTGAGGCTCGACCGTGCCGGCGCGTGGCGGCTTTGCCGCTCCACGGCCGATATCCGCAAGGCCTTTGCCGAGGATATCTTCGCCGCCGTGCTGCATATGGAAGGCTGCGAGGCGATCGGGGCCGATCTCGACGCGCTGGAGGTGTTTTATGCCGCCGGCCTGCGCTCGCTCGGCCCGGTCTGGAGCCGGCACAATATCTTCGGCCATGGCGTTCCTTTCTCTTATCCCATGTCTCCCGATACGGCGCCCGGTCTCACCGACGCCGGTTTTGCGCTGGTGAAGGAATGCAACAGGCTCGGCATTCTCATCGACCTCGCGCATATCACCGAAAAAGGTTTCTGGGATGTGGCGAAGACCACCAACCAGCCGCTGATCGCCAGCCATTCCAATGCGCATGCGCTTACCCCCGTGGCCCGCAATCTCACCGACAGGCAGATGGATGCCATCAAGGAGAGCGGCGGGCTGGTGGGTCTCAATTACGCTGTGACCATGCTGCGCGCGGATGCGCGCGACATTGCCGATACGCCGCTTTCCGACATGGTGCGCCATATCGATTACATGGTGGAGCGCATGGGCATCGATTGCGTGGCGCTGGGATCGGACTTCGACGGCGCGACGATACCCGTCGGCGTTGCCGATGCGAGCGGCAATCACAATCTGGTTGCGGCGCTGAAATCGGCGGGCTACGGTGATGGAGAACTTGCTAAAATATGCCGGGAAAACTGGCTGCGTGTTTTGTCTGAGGCCTGGCACGAGGCGGCCTGAGAAGAGCTGAAGCGAACCAAATCAAGCTTATAACAAAAGGGGAGATCCTATGATCAAATCGCTCAACAAATCCATGCGTATTCTCAGCACCAGCGCCGCTTTGTCGCTGATGCTGCTGGCGGCGCCCCATGCGTTTGCCGCAACGCCGGCCGATACGCTGGTCGAAGGTTTCGCCATCGACGACATCATCACGCTCGATCCGGGCGAGGCATTCGAACTTTCCGCCGCCGAAGTCACCGGCAATACCTACAGCAAGCTGGTTTCCATCGATCTCAACGACACGTCCAAGGTGATCGGCGATCTGGCCGAAAGCTGGACGACGTCCGACGATGGTCTCACCTATACGTTCAAGCTGAAATCCGGCCTGAAATTCGCGTCGGGCAATCCCGTCACCGCAGACGACGTTGCCTTCTCCTTCGAGCGCGCCGTGAAGCTCGACAAGTCGCCGGCATTCCTGTTAACGCAGTTCGGCCTCAGCGGTGACAATGTCACCGAAAAGGCGAAGGCCGCGGATGCGAACACCTTCGTTCTGACGGTCGACAAGCCCTATGCGCCGAGCTTCGTGCTGAACGTGCTGACCGCAACCGTCGCTTCAGTGGTCGACAAGAAATTCGTGACGGAAAAGGCCAAATCGGTCACGCCGAGCGCCGATTACAAATACGACACGGATTTCGGCAACGAGTTCCTGAAGACCGGTTATGCCGGTTCCGGCCCCTACAAGATCCTCGGCTGGAAGGCCAACGAGGCGGTGATCCTGGAAGCCAACCCGAATTATTACGGCGAGAAGCCGAAGCTGAAGCGTGTGGTCTATCGCCACATGAAGGAAAGCTCCGGTCAGCGTCTGGCGCTTGAGAACGGCGATATCGATGTGGCCCGCAACCTTGAACCGGGCGACATGGAAGCCGTTTCCAAGAAGGAAGGCCTTGCCGTCACCTCCGCGCCGAAGGGCACCGTCTATTATTTCAGCCTCAACCAGAAGAACGAGAACCTGAAGAAGCCCGAAGTCATCGAAGCCTTCAAATATCTCGTGGACTACGACGCCATCGGTGCGACGATCATCAAGGGCATCGGCGAAGTTCACCAGACCTTCCTGCCGAAGGGCCAGCTCGGCGCGCTTGACGAGAACCCCTACAAGCTCGACGTCGCCAAGGCGAAGGAGCTTCTCGCCAAGGCCGGCCTGAAGGACGGCTTTACCGTGTCCATGGATGTGCGCAACACCCAGCCGGTGACCGGCATTGCCGAAAGCGTGCAGCAGACGCTGGCGCAGGCCGGCATCAAGCTGGAAATCATTCCAGGCGACGGCAAGCAGACGCTGACCAAATATCGCGCCCGCACCCATGATATCTACATCGGCCAGTGGGGTTCGGACTATTTCGATCCGAACTCGAATGCGGAAACCTTCACCATCAACTACGACAATTCCGACGAGGGCAAGAACAAGACGCTCGCCTGGCGCAATGCCTGGGACGTTCCTGATCTGACCAAGGAAACCCAGTCGGCGCTTCTGGAGAAGGACAGCGCCAAGCGCGCCGCCATCTATGAGAACCTGCAGAAGGAAGTTCTGGCGAAGGGTCCCTTCGTCATCATTTTCCAGCAGACGGAAGTGGCGGGATATTCCGCCAAGCTGAAGGGCCTGAAGCTCGGACCGAGCTTCGACACCAACTTCGTCTACACCATTTCCAAGGAATGATCCGGAAGGATCGGTCTCTTGAGCATGGTTGAAACCAACAGCAGGGCGAGGCACGGCAAACGCCGTGCCAATGCCCGCGTGAAAGCCGTTCTCGGCTTCGCCGTCACCGTCATCACCACCTTTCTGGGGCTGATGGCGGTCACATTCTTCATTGGCCGCGTCGTGCCGATCGATCCTGCGCTGGCGATCGTCGGCGACCGTGCGCCTGCGCATGTGGTCGAGCGGGTGCGTGAGCAGCTCGGCCTCAACCTGCCGCTCTGGCAGCAGTTCTTCCTTTATCTGAAACAGGCGCTATCGGGCGATTTCGGCACCTCCGTCCTCACCACCAATCCGGTGATGGAGGATATAAAGCGGGTGTTTCCGGCGACGATTGAACTCGCCACGCTCGGCACCATCATCGGCGCCGTCTTCGGCATTCCGCTCGGCGTGCTTGCCGCCGTCAAGCGCGGCAGCTTTGCCGATCAGGTGGTGCGCGTCATCGGCCTCATCGGTTATTCCGTGCCGATCTTCTGGCTCGGCCTCCTGGCGCTGCTGGTGTTTTACGCCCGGCTGCAATGGGTTGCCTATCCCGGCCGCATGGATATCGTTTATGAATTCACCTTCACGCCGGTCACGGGCTTCTTCCTGATCGACGCGATCTGGCAGCGGCAATGGGACGTGTTGTGGGATCTCTTCCGCCACATCATCCTGCCGGCCTGTCTGCTCGGCTATTTTTCGCTGGCCTATATCAGCCGCATGACGCGCTCCTTCATGCTGAACGAGCTTGGCCAGGAATATATCGTCGCGGCCCGTGCCAAGGGGCTTTCGGAAACACGCATCATCTGGTTCCACGCGCTGCGCAACGCCGCCGTGCCGCTGGTGACGGTGATTGCGCTCTCCTATGCCGGTCTCTTGGAAGGTTCGGTGCTGACCGAAACCATCTTCGCCTGGCCGGGGCTCGGCCTCTACATCACCAATTCCCTGCAGAATGCGGATATGAATGCCGTTCTCGGCGGCACGATCGTGATCGGCGCCATCTTCGTCGGCATCAATCTCTTCTCCGATCTGCTTTACCGGACGCTCGATCCAAGGACGCGCAGCCGATGACCCTTTCGACCGATACGATCAAACCCTATAGCCGCGAATGGCTGCTCTCCGACCGGCCGGCCTCGCGCAAGCAGGCGCGGCTTGGCCGCGCCTATGTCATCTGGCGGCGCTTTTCGGAAAACCGTCTGGCGCTGCTTGGGCTGGCCATCATCATCGCGCTGCTGTTCGTGGCGCTGTTTGCCGATGTTCTGGCCCCGCACAACCCGGTGCAGGGCGATCTGCGCAATGCCCGGCTGTTGCCGCCCGGTACGGAAGGTTATCTGCTTGGCACCGACGATCAGGGGCGCGATATTCTCTCGCGCCTCATTCACGGTTCGCGGCTGACGCTGTTCGTGGTTCTGCTGGTCGCCATCATCGCGGCCCCCGTCGGCCTCATCGTCGGCACGGTTTCCGGTTATGCCGGCGGCTGGGTGGATGCGGTGCTGATGCGCATCACCGATATTTTCCTAGCCTTTCCGAAGCTCGTTCTGGCGCTGGCGCTGGTCGCGGCGCTCGGGCCGGGCATTGAAAACGCGGTGCTCGCCATCGCGCTCACCTCATGGCCGCCCTATGCGCGCATCGCACGCGCCGAAACCATGACCTTCCGCAATTCCGATTTCATCGCGGCGGTCAAACTCATGGGTGCGTCGCCCTTCCGCATCGTCCTGAAACACGTTATGCCGCTCTGCCTGTCGTCGCTCATCGTGCGCGTGACGCTGGATATGGCGGGCATCATCCTCACCGCCGCCGGCCTCGGCTTCCTCGGTCTCGGCGCACAGCCGCCGCTGCCGGAATGGGGCGCGATGATCGCTTCCGGCCGCCGCTTCATCCTCGATCAATGGTGGGTCGCGGCCATGCCCGGCGTGGCGATCCTCATCGTCAGCCTCGGTTTCAATCTTCTGGGCGACGGTCTGCGCGATGCGCTCGATCCCAAGGAGGCGGGCCAATGAGCGCGCCGCTTCTGACCGTAGAGAACCTGCGCGTGTCCTTCCCCACCCGCACCGGGCTCGTGGAGGCGGTGCGCGGCGTGTCCTTCACGCTCGGGCGCGAGCGTCTCGGCATCGTCGGCGAATCCGGCTCGGGAAAATCGCAGACAGGCCGCGCCATCATGGGGCTGACGCCGAAAAATGCGCGTATCGAGGCGGATGCGCTGCGCTTCGGCGACATCGATCTGCTCAAGGCGTCTGCAAAAGAGCGGCGGATCATGCGCGGCAAGCGCATGGCCATGATCCTGCAGGACCCGAAATATTCGCTGAACCCGGTCATGAC
The DNA here is from genome assembly GCF_001526585.1 of Agrobacterium sp. LY4. Taxonomy (NCBI): domain Bacteria; kingdom Pseudomonadati; phylum Pseudomonadota; class Alphaproteobacteria; order Hyphomicrobiales; family Rhizobiaceae; genus Agrobacterium; species Agrobacterium sp. LY4. The sequence goes on from NZ_ASYA01000018.1 coordinate 53,900, forward strand.
CATCGGCCGCCAGATCATGGAAACCCTGCGCACCCATGAAAAGATCGGCGGCAGCGAGGCGCGCCAGCGCACGCTCGCCATGCTGGAAGCGGTGCAGATCCGCGATCCCGAACGTGTCTTCGATCTTTACCCGCACGAGGTTTCTGGCGGCATGGGCCAGCGTGTCATGATCGCCATGATGCTGGTCTGCGGCCCGGAGCTGCTGATCGCCGATGAGCCGACTTCGGCGCTCGACGTGACCGTTCAGCTCGAAGTGCTCGACATTCTCGACAAGCTGGTGCGGGATCGCGGCATGGGGCTGATCTTCGTCAGCCACGATCTGCGGCTGGTATCGTCTTTCTGCGACCGTGTTCTCGTCATGTATGCCGGCAAGGTGGTGGAAGAGCTTGCTTCCGCCAATCTGAAAGAGGCAAAGCACCCCTATACGCAGGGCCTGCTGAACTGCCTGCCGGAAATCGGCGGCCACCGGCATCCGCTGCCGGTTCTGGAACGCAAGCCGGAGTGGCGCGCATGAGTTCAGTTCTTTCCGTTCGCGACATGGTGGTCGATTTCGACGGTTACATCGCGCTCGACAGCGTCAGCATCGATGTGGCCGAGGGTGAATCTTTCGGCATTGTCGGCGAATCCGGTTCCGGCAAATCGACACTGCTGCGCGCCATTGCCGGCCTCAACCATTTTGATGAAGGCTCCTTGATGGTCGCCGGGCGCTCCTATTCCGGCAAGCACCGCGACAAGAGCTTTTATAGCGATGTGCAGATGGTGTTTCAGGACCCCTATGGCTCGCTTCACCCGCGCCAGACGGTGGATGCGCTGCTGCTCGAACCGCTGGTCATTCATGGTCTCGGCAATCGCGAGCAGCGCATTGCCCGGGCATTGGATGAGGTCGGCCTCGGCACCGGCTTCCGCTTCCGGTATTCGCACCAGCTTTCCGGCGGCCAGCGCCAGCGCATCGCCATTGCGCGTGCGCTGATCGTCGAGCCGAAAATCCTGCTGCTGGATGAGCCGACTTCGGCCCTCGACGCTTCCATTCAGGCGGAAATCCTCAACCTGCTGGAACAGGCCCGCAAGGATCGTAACCTGACCTTCGTCATGGTCAGCCACGATCTCGGTGTCATCAGCCACATGTGCGATCGCCTTGCGGTGATGAAAAGCGGCAAGGTGGTGGAAATGCTGGAAGCCGAGGCGCTGGAAAGCCGCGAATTCAGTGCGGATTATACAAGGCAGCTGCTGGTGGCGAGCGAGGGCTTCAAGCGCGCTTGAGGTGCCGCTATAGTCGGGTCAAATGACATCTTCCGTCATTCCGGCCTTGAGCCGGAATCCAGCGACCGCGCGTCTGCGCGGTCAGAGACTCTATTGCGATCAAGGACTTGATCGCGCTGGATGCCGGGTCAAGCCCAGCATGACGGACGGTGTCGGCCAAAACAAGGTATCCAGACCATGCAACTGCGCGCATTGATGTATTTCGACGAACTGGTTCGCACCAATTCCATGCGCGCCGCGGCGGAAAACCTGAATGTCGCGCCGACGGCGGTGAGCCGGCAGATCGAAAATCTCGAATATTATTTCGGTTCGCCGCTGGTGGAGCGCTCCAGCCGGGGTGTGAAACTGACCGCTGCGGGAGAGCTGCTCGCCGCCCGCGCCGGCAAGACGCTCCGGGAACTCGACCATGTGCACCAGCTGATCGACGATCTGAAAGGCCTGCAGCGCGGCCGCGTCACGGTCTATGCCAATGGCGCGACGGTGGCCAATCTTCTGGCGCCGGTGCTGGCGCAGTTCAGCCTGAAATATCCGAAGCTGCGCTTCGAGGTGCATATTACCAGCGCCCGGCAGGCAATGGAGGCGCTGGGTGCTGCGGAAGCCGATCTGGTCGTCAGCCTGTTCGCGCCGAAGCTTTCCGGCGTAAAAGTGCGCTCGCGCACCCGCATCAGCTACGATGCGATCTTCCCGGCCGGCCATGCGCTCGCTGCCCAGCCGGAAGTCTCGCTCAAAGAGCTGGCCAGCCTGCCGCTTGCTTTGCCGGATAAAAGTTTCGCGGCGCGTCAGGCCTTCGACACGCTGTTTGCCGATGCGGGCATCGAGCTTGATCCTGTTTTCATCACCAGCTCTTTGGAAATGCTGAAGGAGCTGGTGCTGGGCCACGCCGCCGCCACGCTGTTGCCGGCGCTTTCGGTGGCGCGGGAAATCCGCAGCGGCCAGATGGTCGCCGTTCCGTTGGCCGGGAAAAAAGGCATCCATACCCAGATCGATCTCTGCGTTGCGCCCGACCGGCAATTGTCCTTCGCCGCCTCCAAGCTCGCCGATTTCATTGAGCGCTTCATGCGCGAGGCGACGGCGGGATAAGCGAGATGGCCGGCAATCTGCCCGAAAGGTTGATTTCCATCTGCATTTCCGTGTAGCCATTTCAGCTACACGGAGCACACAAAAATCGAGATTGTGTGTGCGCCTGCAACATGACACTCTTTTTGCAACGGGCGGTCTTCCGAGGGCAAAAATGCCCCGGCCGCCAGACAGGGGACAATGATGCCACGCACTTATCTTTCGCAGGCGGCAACGCTTTCGCGCCGTACCGCGCTGACCCTTGCATTGGGCACGGCGCTCTGGCTGCCGCTTTCGGCAAAGGTTGCCGAAGCCGCGCCGAAAACCGCGCTGACGCTTGGCATGGCCGTCGAGCCGGCCGGCCTCGATCCGACCATTGCCGCCCCCGTCGCCATCGGCCAGGTCACCTGGCAGAATGTCTTCGAAGGTCTGGTGAAGATCGACCGCGAAGGCAAGGTAAAGCCGCAGCTTGCCGAAAGCTGGGAAATTTCCCCTGATGGCAAAACCTATACGTTCAAGCTGCGCAAGGGCGTGACCTTCCATGATGGCGAGACCTTCGATTCCTCTGTCGCGAAATTTTCGCTGGATCGGGCGCGTGGCGAAAGCTCGGTCAATCCGCAGAAACGCTTCTTCGCCGCCATCGACAGTATAGAGACGCCGGATGCCGCAACGCTGGTGCTGAAGCTGAAGCAGCCGGCCGGCAGCCTCCTCTACTGGCTCGGCTGGCCGGCCTCCGTGATGGTGGCGCCGAAAAGCGCCGAGAATAACCGCACCACTCCTGTCGGTACCGGCCCGTTCAAATTCGTGGCCTGGGCCAAGGGCGACAAGGTCGAGTTGCAGAAGAACGACGCCTATTGGGACAAGGCCGTGGCGGTAAAGCTGGAGAAGGCGACCTTCCGTTTCGTCTCCGACCCGCAGGCGCAGGCCGCCGCACTGAAATCCGGCGATATCGATGCCTTCCCGGAATTCGGCGCACCGGAACTGATGACCTCCTTCGATGGCGACGCGCGCCTCGGCACCTTCGTCGGCAATACCGAGCTGAAGGTCGTGGCCGGCATGAACAATGCCCGCAAGCCTTTTGACGACAAGCGCGTGCGCCAGGCGCTGATGATGGCGGTTGATCGCGGTACTGTCATTGAAGGCGCCTGGTCCGGCTTCGGCACGGCCATCGGCAGCCATTACACCCCGAATGACCGCGGCTATATCGATACGACCGGGGTACATCCTTACGATATCGACAAGGCCAAGGCGCTGCTCGCGGAAGCCGGCTATCCGGATGGTTTCAGCTTCACCATCAAGGCGCCGCAGATGGCCTATGCCCAGCGCACCTCGCAAATCCTGCAGGCGATGTTTGCCGAACTCGGCGTGACCATGACCATCGAGACCACCGAGTTTCCGGCGAAGTGGGTTGCTGATGTTCTCAAAGGCGCGGATTACGACATGACCATCGTTGCCCATGCGGAGCCGATGGATATCGATATCTATGCGCGCGATCCCTATTATTTCAATTACAAGAACCCGACCTTCAATGAGGTCGTGGCGAATGTCGAAAAGACGGCGGATGCCGGCGAGCAGGAAAAGCTCTATGGCGCAGCCCAGAAAATCCTCGCCGAGGACGTGCCGGCTCTCTTCCTTTTCGTCATGCCGAAACTCGGTGTCTGGGACAAGAAGGTGAAGGGGCTGTGGGAAAACGAGCCCATTCCCTCGAATGTGCTGACGGATGTGCATTGGGAAGAATAGGGTTTGTTGTGAGGGGTAGGGCGCAGTTTCCCCATCCACCTCATTCCTGTGCTTGTCACAGGAATCCAGCCAGCCGAAGTCCTTGGGCTGAAAGGAGTCTCTCCGCCGCGCGGACGCGCGTCGGCTGGATCCCTGTGACATCCTCGGGCATGTTCCGGGGAACAGGGATGAGGGAAGAGTGTGCGGGATGACAACAAATCTCTCCACGATATCCGACTGCGAAACAAAGCAAGGAGAAGATGCCAGATGTTAGCCGTCCTCATCCGGCGTCTTTTAAGCCTCGTCATCACGCTGTTTGCCGTTTCTCTCATCATCTATGTCGTCATGGGCCTGCTGCCGGGTGATCCTGCCGCCATCATGCTCGGAACCTCGGCGAGCCCCGATACGCTCGCCGCGCTGCAGAAGCAGATGGGCCTCGATCAACCGCTGCCGCTGCGTTATCTCCACTGGCTCGCCGGCGTGTTTCATGGCGATCTCGGGCAATCCTATACCTATGGCGTGCCGGTGGCGGGGCTGATCCTGGAGCGGCTGGCCGTTACCCTGCCGCTTGCGCTGCTGGCCGTTTGCCTTTCGGTGGCCATTGCCATTCCGCTCGGCGTGGCGGCGGCGAGGAGCCGCAACGGGGCGCTGGATTTTGCGGCCGGGCTGTTTTCGCATGTGGGCATCGCCGTGCCCGGTTTCTGGGTCGGGCTGCTGCTCATCATCGTCTTTTCCACCACGCTCGGCTGGATGCCGGCCGGCGGTTTTCCCGGCTGGACGCCGAATTTTTCAGCGGGTCTTACGGCGCTTATCCTCCCGGCGGTCGCGCTGGCGCTGTCGCAGGCCGGCGTTCTCACCCGCGTCTGCCGCTCCGCCGTGCTTGAAGTGATGAATGAGGATTTCGTGCGCACCGCGCGCGCCAAGGGCCTGAGCGAGCGGGTGGCGCTGTGGCGGCATGCGGTGCCGAATGCGATGATCCCTGTCGTCACCATGATCGGCCTGCAATTCACCTTTCTCATTGCCGGCGCGGTGCTGGTGGAAAATGTCTTCAACCTGCCGGGTCTCGGGCGGCTTGCCTATCAGGCGCTGACCCAGCGCGATATCGTCGTCATGCAATCCGTCGTGCTGTTTTTCTCGGCGCTGGTGATCGTCATGAATTTCGTGGTCGATATCGCCTATCTCTTCATCGATCCGAGACTGCGGGCAGGTGCGCGATGATGCGATTGATCCGCCGCCGCCCCGCCTTTGCCGTCGGCATCGCCGTCACGGTCTTTCTGGTCGCAGTCGCCCTGCTGTCGCTGGTCTGGACGCCCGTGTCCCCCACCAAGATGCAGATCGTCCAGAAGCTGAAATCGCCGTTCGTTTATGGCGGCCTCGGCACGGATCATTTCGGCCGCGACGTGTTGTCCATGCTGATGGCCGGTGCGTGGAACTCGCTGTCCACCTCCATCGCCGCCGTCGCCATCGGCGCATTTATCGGCACGACCATCGGCGTGGCGGTTGCGGCGCTGCGCGGTTTCACCGAAACCGTGGTCATGCGCATCTGCGACATCATCTTCGCCGTGCCGCCCATCCTGTCGGCGATGATGCTCGGTGCCTTCATCGGCACGGGCCGTTTTACCGCCATCATCGCCATCGCCACCTTTATGGTGCCGGTCTTTGCCCGGCTGACGCTGGGGGCGGCGTTGCAGATATGGTCGCGGGAATATGTCACCGCCGCCACCAGCATCGGCCAGAACCGTGCCAAGATCACGCTTTTCCATATCGTGCCGAATATATCCAACCAGATCATCGTGCAGGTGACGATCCAGCTCGGTCTTGCGATATTGACGGAAGCAGGCCTTTCTTTCCTCGGTCTCGGCATGCCGCCGCCCGCCGCCACCTGGGGGCGGATGCTGGCCGATGCGCAGACCTATCTTGGCACCGCACCCTGGCTCGCCATCATGCCCGGCCTTGCGATCGCGCTCGCCGTCTTCGGCCTCAATCTTCTGGGCGACGGCCTGCGCGACCTGCTGGACCCGCGCGATACCAGCTGACCGTTCCAAAAAGCTGTCGCCCTTATTTCCTGTTTTCTGACGAGACGATGCCATGACCGATCTCATAGACCTCAACACGCTCGAAATCCTGGCGCTTTACCGGGACAGGAAGCTTTCGCCATCGGAATATTGGCAGGCGGTGGAGGCGCGCATCGATGCTTTCGAACCGGTGGTGAATGCGCTTTACGCCTACGATCCGGAAGATGCACGCAGGCAGGCGCTGGCCTCGACGCAACGTTGGCAAAAGGGCAAAACGCTCGGGGCTCTCGATGGCATTCCGGTTTCGCTGAAGGAATTGATCGCCACGAAAGGCCATCCGGTGCCGCTCGGCACCAAAGCGGTGGAACTGGTGCCCGCGGTTGAGGACGCGCCGGTGGCCGCCCGCTGCCGTGAGGATGGCGGGATTATTTACGCCAAGACGACCTGCCCGGATTACGGCATGCTTTCCTCCGGCCTTTCCAGTTTCCACAAGCTCAGCCGCAATCCGTGGGATCCCACCCAGAACCCCGGCGGCTCCAGCGCCGGTGCTGCCTCGGCAGGGGCTGCAGGTTACGGCACGCTGCATATCGGCACGGATATTGGCGGCTCGGTGCGGCTGCCGGCGGGGTGGACCGGCCTGTTCGGTTTCAAGCCAAGCCAGGGCCGCATCCCGGTCGATCCCTATTATACCGGCCGCTGCGCCGGACCGATGACCCGCACTGTTGCCGACGCCGCCTATGCCATGGCGACGCTTTCCCGCCCCGACTGGCGCGATGGCACGGCGCTGCCGCCCAACGATATCAACTGGATGGACCTCGATATTAATGTGAAGGGCCTGAAAATCGGCCTGATGCTGGATGCAGGCTGCGGCCTGCTGCTGGACGAAGAGGTGCGCGATGCCGTGCTTTCCGCCGCGAAACTGTTCGAGGCGGCGGGCGCCATCGTCATCCCGGTCGCGCCGGTGCTGACACGCGAGATGCTGGATGGGCTGGACGATTTCTGGCGGGCGAAGTTCTGGGGCGACATGGCGGCGCTGAGCTCGGACCGTCGCGCCGCGATCCTTCCCTATATTCATGAATGGGCGCAGAAGGGGGCGGATATTTCCGGTTCGCGCGCCGTTTTCGGTTTCAACCAGACCATGGAAATGCGTAAGACCTGCGGGCGGTTGATGCAGTCCGTTGATGCGGTGATTTCACCCGTCAATCCCATCGTGTCCTATCCGGCCGACTGGGCCTCGCCCACCAATGATCCGGAACGGCCCTTCGAACATATCGCCTTCACCGTGCCGTGGAACATGTCGGAACAACCGGCCTCCTCGATCAATTGCGGTTTCTCCAAATCGGGAATGCCCATCGGCTTGCAGATCGTCGGGCCGCGTTACGAGGATTTGTTCGTGCTGAAGCTTTCAAAGGCCTTCGAGAATTGGGGCGGCGGTGTGAGACGCTGGCCGCAGCCGCCGCGGGCCGCTGATCCACCTTTATCGGCCCTGTAGTATTGCCATAATACCCGCATCTCGATCCCGCCTGTTAGGGTGCCCAAAGGCATTCGAAAACGGGAGGAGCAGATATGCCGAAGAAGATTTTGATGATCGCCGGCGATTTCGCCGAGGATTATGAGACCATGGTGCCGTTCCAGACCTTGGCTGCGGTCGGCCACACGGTGCATGCCGTCTGCCCGGGCAAGAAGGCGGGCCAGACCATTGCCACGGCCATCCATGATTTCGAGGGCGACCAGACCTATTCGGAAAAACGCGGCCATAATTTTGCGCTCAACGCCACCTTCGCCGATATCAAGGTTGCGGATTACGATGCGCTGGTCATTCCGGGCGGACGCGCGCCGGAATATCTGCGCCTCAATGCGGATGTGCTCTCGGCGGTGAAACATTTCTTCGAGGCCGACAAGCCGGTTGCGGCCGTCTGCCACGGTGCACAATTGCTGGCGGCAGCGGGTGTCTTGAAGGGTCGCACCTGCTCGGCCTATCCCGCCTGCCGCCCGGAGGTGGAACTGGCTGGCGGCACCTATGCCGATATCGCCATCGATGCGGCGGTTACCGATGGCAAGCTGGTGACGGCGCCCGCATGGCCGGCGCATCCGGCCTGGCTTTCGCAATTCATGGCCGTGCTCGGGAAATAAGGCCGGCGAAACGGGGCTTTTTCCGGCCCCGTTTTCCGCCTATCTTTCAGGCGTGGTGAGGGAGGAAACCATGTGCAAGCTTTTCATCAAGGCAGACCCGGCGCTTTGGGAGAGCCATACGCGGTCGCTCAGGATCGATGGCATGGTCACCAGCGTGCGGCTTGAAAACTTCTTCTGGGCGACGCTGGACGAGATCGCGCGGCGCGACGGCATGAACAGCGTGCAGCTGATCGCCAAGCTTTATAATGAATCGATCGATGCCGGGCACGATCTGGGCAATTTCACCTCGTTCCTGCGGGTCTGCTGCGGGCGTTATCTGGCGCTTCAGCTTTCCGGCGATATTCCGGCGCGCAGCGATATTCCGATTGCAGCGCTGGATGCGGACAGCATTCTCGATGCGGAAAAGGTGAATTATCACTAGGCGGTCACAGTACACTCGACGTCATCCTCGGGCTTGTCCCGAGGATCTGCCGGCGTATCGTTTTTTTCGACGTGATTAGATCCTCGGGACAAGCCCGAGGATGACGTGGGAATGGTTCGAGGATTCCCCTCTCTCGCATTCTCCTCAACTCTTCAGCGCCCTTGGATCAAGCGCATCGCGCACCGCATCACCGATATAGTTGACGCTCAGAACCGTCAGCGAGATCGCCAGCCCTGGCCACAGCACGCGCGAGGGCGTCAGTTGCAGGAAGTTCGCGCCATCGAACAGCAGCCGTCCCCAGGTCGGGAAATCGGAGGGGAAGCCGAGGCCGAGGAAGGACAGCGCGGATTCCGTGATGATGGCGGCGGCAATGCCGAGCGTGGCCGAGACCATGATCGAGCTCAGCACATTCGGCAATATATGCCTGAGGATGATGCGGTATTCGCGCATGCCGCTCGATTTCGCCGCCATGATGAATTCCTGGCTTTTGATCGTCAGCACGTCGCCGCGCACGATACGGGCCGTATGCATCCAGCTGGTTATCCCGATCACGAAAACGATCAGGATGAAGATGCCGGTTTCCGGCCCGAAGGCCGCGCGCAGCGTATCGCGGAACAGCATCAGGATGACGAGCAGCAGCGGCAAAAGCGGTAGCGCCAGGAACAGGTCGGTCAGCCGCATCAGCGGGCCGTCGAGCCTGCGGAAATAGCCAGACAGCACGCCCACCAGCGTTCCGAGAAACAGCGCCAGCAGCATGGCGGTGATGCCGACGGCAAGCGAGATACGGCCGCCGGCAAGAACCTGCGCCAGCATATCCTTTCCGAGATTATCGGTGCCGAAAGGATGCGCGAGCGACGGCCACTGGTTGCGCGCCTTCACATTGATGGTGTTGGGCGCAACGGTGTGGATATAGGGGCCGACATAGACCGCCAGCAGGATGAAGACGAAGACGAAGAGGCCCGCCACGCCGCCCTTGTGAACGCGGAACTGTTTCCAGATATCGGCAAGGGCGGATTGTGTGGGGGTGGCCGCAACCGTCGGCGCTGCGATGGTGGCGTCAGTCATAGCGGATCCTCGGGTCGAGAATGCCGTACAGCACGTCGGCAATCAGGTTGAAGAGCACGATAAGCACCGCGAAAATGAAGGTGAGCGTCTGCACCAGCGGAATATCCGCGCCCTGAACGGCGGTGATCAGCAATTGGCCAAGCCCGTTCACGCGGAATATCTGTTCGGTGATGATGGCGCCGGAAAAGATCGTCGGCACGCCGAGCGCAATCACCGTCACCACCGGGATCAGGCTGTTGCGCAGCACGTGGATGAGCAGGACGGATTTTTCCTTCACGCCCTTGGCGCGTGCGGTGCGCACATAATCCTGATGCAGATTGTCCAGCATGGAGGCGCGCACGAAGCGGCTGATCTGCGAGACATTATAGAGCGTCAGCACCAGCACGGGCAGGAACATCTGCTTCACCTGCGCCACGAAACTTCCCCAGTCGGTCACCTGAAGGTTGGTGTCGTAAACGGACGGGAACCATTGCAGATAGGAGCTGAAGATGACGACCAGCAGCACGCCGGTGAAGAAGGTCGGCACCGAATAACCGACCATCGAAACGAAGGTGCCGATCTGGTCGAAGATCGAATATTGCTTGTAGGCGGAAATGACGCCGATCGGGATCGCCAGCAGCGCACCGAAGAGATAGGCGAGGCCCACCACCCACAGTGTCTGCGGCATGCGCTGAATGACGAGATCGACCACCGGGCTGCGTGTCGCCCAGGAGAGCACCCGCATGCGGCTGCCATCGCCGATCTGCCAGCCGGTCAGCCTTTCAATGAGGTTCAGCGGTTCGTTGATGAAGAATTGCTGCAGCCACATCAGGTAGCGGATGAAGAAGGGCTGGTCGAGGCCGAGCGAGGCGCGGATTTGCTCACGCACTTCCGGCGGGATGGTGAGCGGCAGGTCGCCGGTCGGGTCGTTCGGCGCAAGATCGAGCAGCGCGAAGATGACGAAGCTGATGACAAGCAGCGTCGGTACGGCAAAGGCAAGCCGCCGGAGCGTAAAGGTAAACATCTGAAACTCTCCAGACCCAGAGCGCGACAGGACGAAAATTGGGAGCGTTTTCGCCTTAACGCGGCAAATGTGTCTTCAGATCATGGTCCAGGGGCATGCAGAAGGCCGGCCTCTCCGGATGGAGAAGCCGGCGCATCTGCGTGTTACTTCTTGCGGGACCAGTCCGCGACGTTCCAGAGTTCCGAATCCCAGGCATTCATGCGAACGCCTTCCAGCGTCAGCGAATGCGAGGAAACGCTGCCGCGGTGGATGAGCGGAATATGCGCACCTTCCTCCGTCAGCATGTCGTTCAGCTGCTTGGAAATCTCACCGCGCTTGGCAAGGTCTGCGGTCTTGGAGAGTTCGCCGACCAGCTTGTCGAATGCCGGGTTGCAATAACGCGGAATGTTTTGTCCCTGCCAGCCGTTAGCGGGTGCCGGGATCTTGTCGCACAGCCATTCCGCCAGGTATTTTTCCGGGTCGGTGCCGTCGAAATTGTTGGTGTACATTTCGACGTCGGCATAAAATTTCTGGAAGGTATCCGGGCTTGCCGGGTCGCCGCCGAAGAAGACCGAGGCGCTGACATTGCGCAGTTCGGAAGCGACGCCGATCTGCGACCACATGTCCTTCACCAGCTCCTGCGTGGCCTGGCGAACCGAGTTGGTGGAGGTCTGGTAGAGGAAGGAGAGCTTCACGCCATTCTTGGCACGAATGCCATCGGCGCCCTTCACCCAGCCGGCATCGTCCAGCAGTTTGTTTGCGCCTTCCACATCCTGCTTCAGGCACCAGCTGTCATTCTTGGTGGAAGCGACGGCTTCCGGAGCCGGCACGATGTTGCAGGTCGGCTTGCCCGCTTCGCCATAACCCGCTTCGTCGATGACATCGCGGTCGATGGCGAGCGACAATGCACGGCGCACGGCGGGGTCGGAAAGGGCCGGGTGCGGGCCGGCCTGCTTGGTGGAGCGCTTTCGCCCAGCGAAGGATCGGCATTGTACCAGTTGAGATTGATACGCTCGACCTGGGTGCCGAAGGCTGTCTCAAGCTTGCCCTTACCGGCGGCCACCATGGTGGCGAGGATTTCCGGCTCCACCTGCATGTTCCAGGCATAGTCGAACTCGCCGGTTTCCAGCACGGCGCGTGCGGCGGAAGCGGCATCGCCGCCGCCCTTCAGGGTCGCCGTGGCGAAGGCGGGCTTGGCGGGGTCGCGGTAATTGGTGTTGGCGACGAAGCTGATCACGTCGTTCGGCTTGAAATCCTTGACCACGAAGGGGCCGGTGCCGATGGGACCGAAATTGGCGGATGTGCAGCCGGGTGCGGCAGCGCCGACGCATTTTTCAAACTGCTTCTTCTGGATGACCGGCGACTGTGCGCCGACGAATGCGGAATAGGGGTAGGGTTTCGGTTCGGTGAAGCTGACCTTGACGGTGTGGGCGTCGACGGCCTCGACATTCTTCACGCCCTCATATTGCGCCGCCTGCGCGCAGCCGCCATCCGGTGCGGTGCAATATTTCCAGGTGAAAATAACGTCCTCGGCGGTGAGCGGCGTGCCATCCGACCATTTCACGTCGCTTTTCAGCTTCCAGGTCATGCTGAGCAGATCCTTCGCGACGCCGCCATTGTCGATCGTCGGAATTTCGGTGACCAGCATCGGCACCAGCTCGCCTTTTTCGTCGTAGCGCGCCAGCGGCTCAATCACCATGGACGAGCTGTAGACTTCCTTCGTGCCACCGGAAAGATAGGGATTAAGTGTCGATACCGCCTGCCAGAACAGGATTTTCAGTTCGCCGTCACTGCCACGCTCGGCATGGGCGGCAGAGCCTGCCAAGGCCATGGCCGCCACCGTGCTGGCAAAGAGAACGCTGCGCTTCTTCATTGTCGTTTTCCCCTTTTTGGATTTTATCTATTTGAATGTTTGACGCTTTTCCCGTCGTCATGTGCAAGGTCTGTTATTCTAAGTATTTGACTTTGCTAAGGAATATTCCTCCATTCCCGATGATGCTATTGTCAGTTTTTTTGAAAAGCAAGTCCCAATGTTTCTTTGATGAACAAAAATTGAGCCATTCAGTTTTGGGCCTATTTTTCGCTCATGCAGCAAATTTCATGCTTGCAAAACGAGAAATTCCAAACGCAATATGGCGTCCGACAACCCGGCGGGGAACAAAAAAAGGGAAAAAGAGAATGCCGATATTGAACCGTGTGGCTGAAATGCAGGAAGAAGTTGCCGGCTGGAGGCGCCATCTGCATGAACACCCGGAACTGCTCTACGATGTCTTCGAAACATCGAAATTCGTGGCCGAAAAACTCAAATCCTTCGGCTGCGACGTGGTCGAGACCGGCATCGGCAAGACCGGCGTGGTCGGCATCATCAAGGGCCGGCACGGGGATGGCCCGACCATCGGTTTCCGCTCCGACATGGACGCGCTGCCGATCCTCGAGACGAGCGGCAAGCCCTGGGCTTCGAAGACGCCGGGCAAGGCCCATTCCTGCGGTCATGACGGGCACACCGCCATGCTTCTGGGTGCGGCGCAATATCTGGCCGAGACCCGCAATTTCAAGGGCTCCGTGGCGGTGATCTTCCAGCCGGCGGAAGAGGGCGGCGCGGGCGCGCTCGCCATGCTGAACGACGGCATGATGGAGAAATTCGGCATTTCGCAGGTCTATGGCATGCATAATGAGCCGGGCATTCCGGTCGGCAATTTCGCCATCCGCAAGGGATCGACCATGGCGGCGGCGGATAGTTTCGAAATCGTCATCACCGGCAAGGGCAGCCATGCGGCCGCCCCGCATCTTTCCATCGATCCGGTGCTGACCTCGGCGCATGTCATCATCGCCCTGCAATCCATCGTCTCGCGGGAGACGGATCCGCTGAAATCGCTGGTCGTCACCGTCGCCACCACCCATGGCGGCACGGCCGTCAATGTCATTCCCGGTGCGGTGACGCTGACGGGAACGGTGCGCACGCTGCTGCCTGAAACCCGCGATTTCGCCGAAAAGCGCCTGAAGGAAGTGGCGACCGCCACCGCCATGGCGCATGGCGCCACCGTGGAGGTGAAATATCATCGCGGTTATCCCGTCACCTTCAACCACAGTGACGAAACCGAATTCGCGACCGGGGTGGCGATGGGCGTGGCCGGTGCGAACGCCGTCAACACCAATCCCAACCCGCATATGGGGGCCGAGGATTTCTCCTACATGCTGGAAGCGCGCCCCGGCGCCTTCATCTTCATCGGCAATGGCGATACCGCCGGGCTGCACAATGCGGCTTATGATTTCAACGACGATGCGCTGCCTTACGGCATCAGCTACTGGGTTTCGATGGCCGAAACCGCACTTGCTGCGTAAGACATCCGGCGGCCTTCATGGCCGCCTTTTGCTTTTCAGGAGATCGGCATGCTTTTGGCGGCGACGTCCATGGAACAGACCGGCGGTTCGGTAAGCCCGGTTTTATCGGTTCAAAATCTCACCACATCCTTCCGCGTCGATGGCGGCTGGAAATCCGTGGTCCGCAATATGAGTTTCGAGATCGCGCCGCGCGAAACGGTGGCGATCGTCGGTGAGAGCGGCTCGGGTAAAAGCGTCACCTCGCTCTCCATCATGCGGCTCCTCGATAAAAAGACGAGCCGCATCGAAGGCAAGGTCATGCTCGGCGGGCGCGACCTGCTGGCGCTGCCGGAAGAGGAGATGCGCAAGGTTCGCGGCAAGGATATCTCAATGATCTTCCAGGAGCCGATGACCAGCCTCAACCCGATCTTCCCGATCGGCAAGCAGATTGCCGAGGCGCTGACCGTGCATCAGGATATTTCCTCCTCCGCCGCGCGCGCCGAGGTCATCCGCCTGCTTGAGAAGGTCCGTATTCCCAATGCGAAGAACCGTTTCGACGATTATCCGCACCAGTTTTCCGGCGGCATGCGCCAGCGCGTGATGATCGCCATGGCGCTCGCCTCCAAACCGAAATTGCTGATCGCCGACGAACCGACGACGGCGCTCGATGTGACGATCCAGGGCCAGATTCTTGACCTCATCAAGACGCTGCAGGAAGAGGAGGGCATGTCGGTCCTGTTCATCACCCATGATATGGGTGTGGTGGCGGAAGTCTCGGACCGCACCATCGTCATGTTCCGCGGCGATGTGGTGGAAACCGGCACCACCGACGACATCTTCCATCGCGGCCGCCATCCTTATACGCGGGCGCTGCTTTCGGCGGTGCCGAAGCTCGGCTCGATGAAGGAGAGGGTGCTGCCGGCCCGTTTCCCGATCATCGATATCAAGACCGGCGAAAGCCAGCCCGTTGCGGAGGTGAAGGATACGGTCTCCGGCGGCCGCACGCCCATTCTTTCGGTCAAGGACCTCACCACCCGTTTCGATATCCGCACCGGCCTTTTCGGCCGCAAATCCGGGGCCGTGCATGCGGTGGAAAAGGTCTCCTTCGATCTCGCTGAGGGCGAAACCCTGTCTCTCGTGGGCGAATCTGGGTGCGGCAAGTCCACCACGGGCCGCTCCATCACCCGGTTGATCGAGCCGACATCCGGCAATGTCATGCTCGATGGCTACGAGGTGCTGAAGCTCGACAAGACGACGCTGCGCACCATGCGCCGCAGCGTGCAGATGATCTTCCAGGACCCTTTCGCCTCGCTCGATCCGCGCATGAGCATCGGCACGGCGATCATGGAGCCCTTTATCGAGCATCGCCTCGGAACCAAGCAGCAGGCCCGCGAAAAGGCGGCCGATCTTCTGGAAAAGGTGGGCCTCAGCCCGGATATGATGCGGCGCTTCCCGCATGAATTTTCCGGCGGCCAGCGCCAGCGCATCGCCATTGCCCGCTCGCTGATGCTCGACCCCAAGGTCATCGTTGCCGATGAAAGCGTCTCGGCGCTCGATGTCTCGATCAAGGCGCAGGTCTGCAACCTGCTGCTCGACCTGCAACAGAGCCTCAACCTCGCTTTCCTGTTCATCAGCCATGACATGGCGGTGGTGGAGCGCGTCAGCCACCGGGTGGCGGTGATGTATCTCGGCGAGATCGTCGAGATCGGCCCGCGTGCGGCGGTTTTCGACAATCCGCAGCATCCCTATACGAAAAAGCTGATGTCCGCCGTTCCTGTGCCGGACCCGGCGCGGCGGCAGATCCGGCGCAACATGGCGACCGACGAGATCAAAAGCCCGATCCGGCCGGTGGACTACGTGCCGCCGCAGCGGCATTACCGCGAGGTTTCCGCAGGGCATCTGGTGCAGGAAGCGGCGTGAATGAGGGTACGGGCATAAACCCAGCATCGTCACCCCGGACTTGATCCGGGGTCCAGCGCGATCAAGTCCTTGATCGCGAAAGACTCTTCATGGCGCAGACGCGCCGTGGCTGGATTCCGGCTCAAGGCCGGAATGACGGAAAAATAACGACACGGACGTATAAGCCGTCAGTCACCGTTCCTCATCCGCCGATTTTCGCGCCGAATAGTCTTTCCGTCCATCCGCCGTTTGACAGCCGACGCAAAAAAATGCCAGCAAATGCGCAAGCATAATTCTTAAAGGGCAGCGGCATGGCCAGACGAAACGACGCACATGGACGGCTGGACGATGCGGCCCGTGCCGGCTGGCTGTATTATGTCGCCGGCCGCACGCAGGATGAGATCGCCGCCGCCATGGGCATTTCCCGGCAATCGGCACAGCGGCTTGTGTCGCTTGCCGTCGCCGAGCGGTTGATCAAGGTCCGGCTCGATCACCCTATCGCCGCCTGTCTCGAAAAAGCCGAACGGCTGAAAGAGAAATTCGACCTGAAATATATCGAGGTGGTGCCGAGCGATCCGGCCGGCGTCTCCTCCACGGTCGGCATTGCCGAGGCCGGGGCGGCGGAAATCGAGCGCTGGCTGAAGAATGCCGATCCCATCGTGCTCGCCATCGGCACCGGCCGTACATTGAAGGCCGCCGTCGACCAGCTGCCGCCAATGGAGTGCCCGCAGCACCGCATCGTCTCACTGACGGGCAATATCGGGCCGGATGGATCGGCCGCCTATTATAACGTCATCTTCAGCATGGCCGATGCCATCAAGGCGCGGCATTTCCCAATGCCGCTGCCGGTTCTATGTTCTTCTGCGGAAGAGCGGGAACTGCTGCACGACCAGTCCATGGTGCGCTCCACGCTGGCGCTGGGTTCCGCGGCCAATGTCACCTTCGTCGGTGTCGGCGAACTCGGTGAAAACGCACCGCTCTGCGTCGATGGTTTCCTCGGCGTGGATGAGATGAAGGCGCTGATGGCAAGCGGTGCCGTCGGCGAGATTTGCGGCTGGATGTATGATGCCAATGGCCGCATTCTAGAGCATTCCGTCAACGAGCGCGTCGCCTCCGTTCCCATCCCTTCAAGAGACACCTGCACCGTCATCGGCATGGCGCAGGGCGCACGCAAGAACGCCTCGATTCTGGCGGCGCTGAGGGGCGGTCTGCTGAACGGCCTCATCACCGATGAAGTCACGAGCGAATATTTGCTCACTCACTGAGCAAAAATTAAACACATAAAATCAAAGGCTTGGCTTTTCCATGTGCGTCGCAGCACAGGATGTCGCTTGACTTTTTTGCTGATGAGGTGAGTAAATGCCCTAGAGCAAAGCGAATGCTCATCATTTTTCTTCTGGGAGGAAGATATGACATTGAAGACCATTTTGCTGGGCGCATGCTCGGCACTCGCCTTTTCGACCCTTGCTTCCGCCGAGACGCTGACCATCGCGACCGTGAATAACGGCGACATGATCCGCATGCAGGGTCTGACCTCGGACTTCACCACCAAGAACCCCGACATCAAGGTCGAGTGGGTGACGCTTGAAGAAAACGTCCTGCGTGAGCGCGTGACGACCGATATCGCCACCAATGGCGGCCAATACGACATCATGACCATCGGCAATTACGAAGTGCCGATCTGGGCCAAGCAGGGCTGGTTGCTGCCGCTCGAGAAGCTCGGCGACAAATATGACGTCGACGATCTGCTGCCGGCGATCCGCGGCGGCCTCTCCAGCGAAGGCAAGCTTTACGCCGCGCCCTTCTATGGCGAATCCGCCATGATCATGTATCGCAAGGACCTGTTCGAAAAAGCCGGCCTGAAGATGCCCGATAGCCCGACCTGGGAATTCATCGGCGATGCCGCCCGCAAGATCACCGACCGTAAGGCCGATATCAACGGCATCTGCCTGCGCGGCAAGGCCGGCTGGGGCGAAAACATGGCCTTCATCAGCGCGCTGACCAACTCCTTCGGCGGCCGCTGGTTCGATGAAAACTGGAAACCGCAGTTCGATCAGCCAGAATGGAAGAGCTCGCTGCAGTTCTACGTCGATCTGATGAAGGATGCCGGTCCGTCGGGCGCATCCTCCAACGGCTTCAACGAAAACCTGACGCTGTTCCAGCAGGGTAAATGCGGCATGTGGATCGACGCCACGGTCGCTGCTTCCTTCGTCTCCAACCCGAAGGATTCCACCGTTGCCGACAAGGTCGGTTACGCCATCTTCCCGACCCATGGCGAGCTGAAAAACCATGGTAACTGGCTGTGGTCGTGGAACCTCGCGATCCCGAAGAGCTCGCAGAAGGCGGAAGCGGCCGAGAAGTTCATCTCCTGGGCAACCAGCAAGGAATATACCGAGCTTGTCGCTTCCAAGGAAGGCTGGGCAAACGTGCCTCCGGGCACCCGCACCTCGCTTTACAAGAATGCCGAGTATGAAAAGGCCGCGGCCTTCGCCAAGCCGACGCTTGCCGCGATGGATGCCGCTGACATCACCAAGCCGACTGTAAAGCCCGTGCCTTACACCGGCGGTCAGTTCGTGGCGATCCCTGAATTCCAGGCGCTCGGCACCACTGTCGGTCAGCTTTTCTCGGCGGTCGTTGCTGGCCAGTCCAGTGTTGACGATGCGCTTGCGGGCGCCCAGTCGACAGCAACGCGTGAAATGACCCGCGCCGGTTACATCAAGTAATCCTCCCGAAGATCGCTGTCCGGCGCCAATGCCGGGCAGCGAACCTTGGGGACGGCAAGCCGCCGGTCTGTACGGCGGCGTTTAAGCCCTTCAAATCAAAACAAGAATGAGCCGGTTCTTCCGGATATGCCGGGCGCATGTCGTGACGCCCAGGCCCAAGGGGAGGTGAGTGCAATGGCAACTCGAAACACGAGCGGTCTGGCGCGGGTGATGCTTGCGCCATCGGTGCTGTTATTGCTGGTGTGGATGATCGTGCCTCTGGC
>NZ_ASYA01000019.1:0-70960 GCF_001526585.1 Agrobacterium sp. LY4
CAAGTCATCCTTCCCGTCGCCGACAAGCTCGGTGCCGCCGTCGGCGCCAGCCGTGCGGCTGTCGATGCGGGTTATGCACCGAACGACTGGCAGGTTGGCCAGACCGGCAAGGTGGTTGCACCGCAGCTTTATATCGCCGCCGGCATCTCGGGTGCGATCCAGCACCTGGCCGGCATGAAGGATTCGAAGGTCATCGTCGCCATCAACAAGGACGAAGAAGCGCCGATCTTCCAGGTGGCCGACTACGGCCTCGTCGCAGACCTCTTCGAGGCGCTGCCCGAACTGCAGAAGGCGCTGTAATTTAAGCATAAATTGGGGGCGGCGCGTTTTTTAAACGCGCCGCCTTCTCTTTTTCGGCGATATGCGTAACATCGCCGGCAATAACGCAGACAAAATCCCTGAGAGGAGACCAGCCTATGACCGCCCCCTTTAAGAACATCGGTGTCATTGGAGCCGGTCAAATGGGATGCGGCATTGCGCATGTCTCCGCCATTGCCGGCTACAAGGTCCATATCTACGATCTTTCCAAGGAAGGCATCGAGGCCGGTCTTGCCACGATCAACGGCAATCTCGCCCGCCAGGTCACCAATGGCAAGCTTTCGGACGACGCCCGCAAGCAGGCGCTGGCGCTCATCAGCGGTTCGACCGACATCAACGATCTGGCAGCCATGGATCTCGTCATCGAGGCCGCGACGGAAAACGAGGAAATCAAGCGCAAGATTTATGCGCAGGTCTGCCCGATCCTGAAGCCCGAGGCGCTGCTCGCCACCAATACCTCGTCGCTCTCCATCACCCGGCTTGCATCCGCCACCGACCGTCCCGAACAGTTCATGGGCATCCACTTCATGAATCCGGTGCCGGTCATGAAGCTGGTGGAACTGGTGCGCGGCATCGCCACCAACGAAAAGACCTTCGACGCGGCCAAGGACTATGTGCGGACGCTGGAAAAGGCGATCACCGTTGCCGAGGATTTCCCGGCCTTCATCGTCAATCGCATCCTGCTGCCGATGATCAACGAGGCGATCTATACGCTTTATGAAGGCGTCGGTTCGGTGGAAGCCATCGACACCGCCATGCGGCTCGGCGCCAACCACCCGATGGGGCCGCTGCAGCTTGCCGATTTCATCGGTCTCGACACCTGTTTGTCGATCATGCAGGTGCTGCATGACGGCCTCTCCGACAGCAAGTATCGCCCCTGCCCGCTGCTGGTCAAATATGTCGAGGCCGGCTGGCTCGGCCGCAAATCCGGCCGCGGCTTCTACGACTATCGCGGCGAGACGCCGGTTCCGACGCGCTGATCCCCTTCACCTGAACCCTCAGGCGATGAGCAGGTAAATGATCGATCCGACGCCGGCGGCGACGACGGATGCAGCCGTGAGCAACCCGCAATAAACGAGCGTTCCGGAAACGGCGGCGACGAATACGCGCCCTACCGCGTTGGCGGCGAGTGCAGCGAGGATAGCGCTCGCCACGATATCCGGCGACAGATTTTGTGCGCTGGTTCGCAACGCACTGAGAACGGCGACATCGGCATCGAATATGGCCGACAAGGCCGTGAGGGCGATGAAACCGCCCGCGCCGATCCAGACGAGCAGAACGGCATTCAGCGTTCTCGTCGCGGCAAAGAGCGTGGCGAAGATGGCAAGCGGCACCAGTTCAAACGGGTTCTTTGCGTCGATTTCCTGCCCTGGCTGCATATCCTGCAGCCTTATCAGGCCGGCGCCGCTTAACCCGAGAACCAGTGCGGCGGCCAGCGTTACCGGTGCGATAAGGGAAAATGTCGTCAGCGAAAGGGCAAGAACGATAACGAGGACCCGGAGCAGCGATACCGCCGCGGCCAGCGCCGCCACACCGGCCAGAGGCCACACGTTTTCACCGCTTTTCGCCTTCTGCCCGAAGCTGGCGGTTACGGCGGTCGATGAAACGAGGGCGCCCGCCAGCCCGGTCACCAGCAGGCCACGGGTTGAGCCGAGGAGGCGCACGGCAATATAACCGCAATAGGAAATCGTGGCGCTGAGCACGGTGAACAACCATATTTCCCAGGGGTTGAAGCCGCCCCACGGATCGATCGTCCGGTTCGGAAGGATCGACAGGCCAACGGCGGTCATCACGGCAAGCACCAGCGCGGAGCGCAGTTCGATCCATGTCAGCCGTTTCAGCAGGCGGTGGAGAACTTCCCTGCCCGCGAGCAATGCCGCAAGCGCAGCACCACCGGCCGCCGCCGCCGCCTGATATTGCGCCGTTACCGCAAGCCCGCCGAGGGCAAAGACGCAGAGCGCCGCCACCACGCCGGTAACACTGAAATCATTGTCATGGCGCGCCTCGCGCAGCTTGAACCATGAAAAACTGAATGCGAACCCCAGAAAACCCGCCGCGAAGGCGAAGGCGCTGTTCTGCTCGGCGGCCAATACGCCGAAGACGCCACCCAGCAGGCCGGCAATGCCATAGGTCCTGATCCCGGCGGTGCGGCTGCCCGCCGGCGCATCGCGCTCCCGCCAGCCGCGCTCAAGACCGACAAGCAGGCCGATGGCGAGG
Organism: Agrobacterium sp. LY4; assembly: GCF_001526585.1. Taxonomy (NCBI): domain Bacteria; kingdom Pseudomonadati; phylum Pseudomonadota; class Alphaproteobacteria; order Hyphomicrobiales; family Rhizobiaceae; genus Agrobacterium; species Agrobacterium sp. LY4. Next base: position 2,536 of record NZ_ASYA01000019.1, read on the forward strand.
GCAAGACCAAGCCGGGGAATAAGCAACTCCATATCGGCACCCATTCATGGCGGAAGCCAGGATCATTATACGAGGCGGGTACGGGCTTGTCTGCACCGGCCCGTCCGCTGGAAAGGCTGGCTTTGCAGGCGGTTGCGGCTCACAGCCCTCAATGTCCAGCCGCCGGCATTATTTTCCAGTCGCGGCTGTCACCAGCGCCTTGGCATCCTCGCTGTCCCACGCCGCCGGGCCGTTCATGGCCGCAAGCAGGCAGCCGTTTTCATCCAGCAGCAGGGTTGCCGGCAGGCCGAAGGCGAGACCTTCCTTTTTCAGCACGTTGAAGACGCCCATGGAACTGTCGCGGTAGTGCTTCAGGGCATCGATCTTGTATTCATCCATGAAGGCTTTCGGTTTTTCATCCGCGCCGGTATCGATATTGACGGCCACGACCTCGAAAGCGTTACCGCCCTTTTCCTTTTCAAGCGCGTTCAGCGCCGGCATCTCTTCGCGGCAGGGCACGCACCATGTGGCCCAGAGGTTGAGAAGAACCGCCTTGCCCTTGAGATCGGCAAGCGTCATGTCCTGCGCCTCCGGCCCCTTGAAGGAGAGGGGAATGATGCGCGGCGTGTCCGTGGCCGACATGGCCGCCACCTGCCCCTTCAGAAACGGCTTCAGCGAAGCGATGCGGTTCGCCGCCCCCTCACATAAACCGGCGTCAGTCACCGCTGCCCCTTGAACCGGGCTCTCAGACCCAATATGCCTGAACCAGACCGCGCCCGCGCCGCTTAAGACACCGGCAACGGCAGCAATTGCAACCAACTTGGCGGAAGGAAGCCTGAACGGCCTTTTCTCTGTCATCGAATACTCCAGGGCACTGCGAACATGGCTGACGGCACAGATCAGAAATCCTCCAACCAGATGTGGGGCGGGCGTTTCGCTTCCGGGCCATCTGCCATCATGGAAGAGATAAATGCCTCCATCGGCTTCGACAAGAAGCTTTACGCCCAGGATATCCGCGGCTCTATGGCGCATGCCGCCATGCTGGCATCTAAAGGCATTATTTCGCCGGAAGATAAAGACAAGATCACCGATGGCCTGAACACGATCCTGTCAGAGATCGAATCCGGCAGCTTCGAATTCTCGCGCAAGCTCGAAGACATTCACATGAACATCGAAGCGCGGCTTGCAACGCTGATCGGCCCCGCCGCCGGCCGCCTGCACACCGCCCGCTCGCGCAACGACCAGGTGGCGCTCGATTTCCGCCTGTGGGTCAAGGAAGAATTGCAAAAGACTGAGGGCATGTTGACCGCCCTCATCGCCGCCTTCCTAGATCGCGCCGAAGAAAATGCCGATACGGTTATGCCTGGCTTCACCCATTTGCAGACAGCGCAGCCGGTGACCTTCGGCCATCATTGCATGGCCTATGTGGAAATGTTCGGCCGTGACCGCGCCCGCGTGCGCCACGCCATCGAGCATATGGACGAAAGCCCGATCGGCGCGGCCGCACTCGCCGGCACTGGCTACCCCATCGACCGTCATATGACGGCGAAGGCGCTCGGCTTCCGCGAGCCGACCCGCAATTCCATCGACACCGTCTCCGACCGCGATTTCGCGCTGGAATTCCTGTCTATCGCTTCCATCTGCGCCACGCATCTGTCGCGCCTCGCCGAAGAAATCGTCATCTGGTCGACGCCGCAATTCGGCTTCATCCGCCTGTCGGATGCCTTCTCCACCGGCTCCTCGATCATGCCGCAGAAGAAGAACCCGGACGCCGCCGAACTGGTGCGCGCCAAGACCGGCCGCATCAACGGCTCGCTGATCGCCCTTTTGACAGTGATGAAGGGCCTGCCGCTCGCCTATTCCAAGGACATGCAGGAAGACAAGGAACAGGTTTTCGACGCCGCCGAGAGCCTGGAACTGGCGATTGCCGCCATGACCGGCATGATCCGCGACCTTGAAGTGCGCAAGGACCGCATGCGCGCCGCCGCCGGTTCGGGCTATTCCACCGCTACCGATCTTGCCGACTGGCTGGTGCGCGAAGCGGGCCTGCCCTTCCGCGATGCCCACCATGTGACCGGCAATGCCGTGGCACTGGCGGAAAAGAAGGGCTGCGATCTCGCCGATCTTTCGCTGGAGGAATTGCAGGCCATCCACCCCGGCATCACCAAGGGTGTTTTCGACGTTCTGTCCGTCGAGGCGTCGGTTGCCAGCCGCACCAGCTTCGGCGGCACGGCCCCTTCGGAAGTGAAGAAGCAGATCGCCTGGTGGCGCGGACGCAACTGATAAAATCGCGTTACGCTGCGATCACAAGAAACAGGGTGCACAAGCGCCCTGTTTTTCGTTATCAGAGAGGCACATATTTCCTTTGGACAGGCCCATGCTTTCAAAAACTGCGCGCAAACTTATCGTTCCCATCGGCATGACGCTCGCCGTCAGCCTTGTTCTCAGCGCCTGCGGGCGTAAGGGCGACATCGACCCGCCGAGCACGCCGGTCGAAATGCGCAACAAGCGCAATGCCGACGGAACGGAGACAAAGCCGGCGACGGCGGAACGACCGTTCATTCTCGACAAGCTTCTCTGACGGATAAAAGCCTGTGAACCATTTCGGCTATATCGACGGCGTGCTGCACGCCGAAAACGTGCCTGTGCCTGAGATCGCCAAGGCGGTCGGCACGCCTTTCTACGTCTATTCGACCGCGACGCTGGAACGCCACTACAAGGTGTTTTCCGGCGCTTTTGCGGATGTGGACGCCATGGTCTGTTATGCCATGAAGGCCAATTCCAACCAGGCGGTTTTGAAGACTCTGGCAAAGCTCGGCGCGGGCATCGACGTCGTCTCGGGCGGCGAATTGCGCCGCGCACTCGCAGCCGGCGTTCCGGCAAGCCGCATCATGTTTTCCGGCGTCGGCAAGACGGTTGCGGAAATGGATTATGCGCTGGAAGCCGGCATCTACTGTTTCAACATCGAATCCGAGCCGGAACTGGAAGTCCTCAACCTGCGCGCCGTGAAAGTGGGCAAGCGGGCGCATGTCTCCTTCCGCATCAATCCGGATGTGGATGCGCGCACCCACGCCAAGATTTCCACCGGCAAGAAAGAAAACAAGTTCGGCATTTCCTATGAGCGCGCCCGCGCGGTCTATGCCCATGCCGCCACCCTGCCCGGCATCGAAGTGACCGGCATCGACATGCATATCGGCAGCCAGATCACCGAATTGCAGCCTTTCGAGGATGCCTTCCGGCTGCTGCGCGAACTTGTCGAGGCGCTGCGCACCGACGGACACACGATCAGCCACGTCGATATTGGCGGCGGTCTCGGAATTCCTTATCGCGATGACAATAATCCGCCGCCGCTGCCGGATGCCTATGCGCATATCGTCAAGAACGAGCTGAAGAGCCTCAACTGCAAGATCGTCACCGAACCGGGCCGCCTGATCGTCGGCAATGCCGGCATTCTGGTGACGGAAGTGATCTATGTGAAGGACGGCGGCGAAAAGACCTTCGTGATCGTCGACGGCGCGATGAACGACCTCATCCGCCCGACGCTTTATGAGGCCTATCACGGCATCCGCCCGGTGGTGCAGCCGGCCGAGAATACGCCGCGCATCAAGGCCGATATCGTCGGCCCCGTTTGCGAGACCGGCGACTATCTGGCGCTCGACCGCGAGATGGCCGCGCCGCAGCCAGGCGATCTGATCGCCGTCAGTTCCGCCGGTGCTTATGGCGCGGTGCAGGCCGGCACCTACAACTCGCGCCTGCTGGTGCCGGAAGTGCTGGTGAAGGATGACAAGTTCCACGTGATCCGTCCGCGCGGCACCTATGAAGAGTTGATCGCGCTCGATTCCGTGCCCGCCTGGCTCGATTGATCTCGCCTGCATCACCGGTTGGCCGATCACAATCAAGCGAAGCTGCCTAAAAAATGGGGGTGAGGGCTTGGGTGCCCTCGTCTTCGCCACAAAGAATGTTATCCTTGCTCCCGTGATATAAACAGCGCGCCGTTCCGGGAATGGCGTTCGACGTGGCCAGAACCGGGAGAACGGATTGATGACCACCGCTGGAGAGGACAGGACAGGCAGAAAGCGCCCGACCGGCGCATTCGCGCAGCGGCCGGACCTTGCCCGCCGGGTTGCCGCCAAGCGCTTCTTCGCGAAAATCGTACTGCTTTCGGAAAAAATTGCGCCGAAAACGCTGTGGCCGCTCTCCATCGCCGCCGTGTTTCTGGCGCTTGCCTGGTTCGGCCTCTACCGGCACATGCCGGATTTCCTGCGGCTCGGCGTTGTTTTCGTGCTGGTTTTCAGTTTCATCGCCACGCTTTTGCCAATCCTGCGGCTGAAATGGCCGACGGATAATGATGCATCCCGCCTGCTTGAAGATCGCAACGGTCTCGCGCACCAGCCGGTTGGCGTGCAGGAGGACGAACCGGCCTTCGATACGCCCTTTTCGCGAACGCTCTGGAAAGAACATCAGATCCGCATGGCGGAGCGCATCGCCGCGCTGAATGCCGGCCTGCCGAAACCCGATATCGCCCGTTATGACCGCCTCGCGCTGCGCGCCGTTCCCGCCCTTCTTCTGGCGGCCGCCTTCGGTTTTTCCTATTCCAACGGCGCGGGCACGATTGCCGATGCCTTCCGCAGCCGGCCGGCGGTCGGTCCCCTCAATCCCGATATCCGTCTCGATGCCTGGGTCACGCCGCCATCCTATACCGGCCGCGCGCCGATTTTCCTGACCGGACGCGACGCAACCAACCGTGACGCGGTTTCCGTGCCGCAATCCTCCAAGCTGACGATCCGCATGACCGGCGGCGATGGCGGCGAGGAGGTGACTTTCGAGCCTGAAATGGCAGGCGCGCTGCAAAAGCTTGCGCCGGAAGCGGCGCGTGCCGACAGCGCAAGCGGCGATATTGCCGTTCAAACGCCGGTTCGTTCGGCAGACCAGCCCGTCGCGCCGCGCACCTTCGCCATGGATGTTACCGAAAGCGGCATGATCACCGCCAATGGCGAACAATGGGTGTTCAACGTCATCCCCGACCAGCCGCCCAGCATCGCCTTCGACAACATGCCGCGCCGCGCCGTCAATGGCGCGCTGGAAGTGGGCTTTACCGCCAAGGACGATTATGGGCTGAAGGAAGCCCATGCCATCATCGAGCCGATTGGCGTTGCGGAAGGTGCGACCGCGCTTTATCCGCCGCCAGAATTCAAGCTCGATCTGCCGCGACAGAATAATCGCGAGATCAAGGGCCTGACCAGCCGCAACCTGACCGAACATCCGATGGCGGGAAAACGCGTGCGCATCACGCTGGTGGCGACTGACGGCGCCGGGCAGACCGGCCGCAGCCCCGCACATGAAATGGTGCTGCCGGGCCGCAATTTCTCCGAACCGCTGGCCGCCTCCATTGCCGAACAGCGGCAGATATTCTCACTGGATACGCGCCAGATGCCGAAGGCGATCGCCTATAACGAGGCGGTGGGCCTGCGCCCGGAAGAGACCATTCCCAACACGACGCATTATCTCCTGCTGCAATCGGCGCAGACCCGCATGCGGCTCGCTTATAACGAGGAAATGCTGAAGGATACGGCCGATTATCTCTGGGAAATCGCGCTCGGCATCGAGGATGGCGATCTTTCACAGGCAGAAAGACGCCTGCGCGATGCGCAGAATGCGCTTTCCGAAGCGCTTCAGCGCAATGCTTCCGATGAGGAAATCGCCAAGCTGATGCAGGAATTGCGGGAAGCCATGCAGCAATTCATGAGCGAGCTTGCGCAGCGCATGCAGAATGCGCCGCAGGCCAACATGAACAGCCAGGCACAGAACGTGCTGCGCCAGCGCGATCTGGAAAACATGATGAACCAGATCGAGAACCTCGCCCGCTCCGGCAACCGCGACGCGGCGCAGGAAATGCTCTCGCAGCTGCAGCGCATGATGAACAATCTGCAGGCGGGCCGCCCGCAGCGTCAGGGCCAGCAGGGACAGCAGCAGAGCAGCAAGATGCGCCAGCAGATCGACAAGCTGGGCGAAATCCTGCAGCAGCAGCAGAAGCTGATGGACGAGACCTTCAAGCTCGATCAGGCGCTGCGCGACCGCATGCAGCGCGGCGACCCGCAGCAGGGCGACGACGAACAGCAGATGGGTGAAAACGGCCAGCAGCCGCAAGAGGGACAGCAAGGTCAACAGGGCGAAAATGGCCAGCAGGGCGGACAGCCAAGCGACCAGATGACCGCCGAACAATTGCGCGACGCGCTGAAAAACCTGCGGGCGCAGCAGGATGCGCTCGGCAAGCAGCTTGGCGAGTTGCAGCAGGGGCTGCGCGATCTCGGCATGGAACCGGGTGAAAACTTCGGCAAGGCGCAGCAGGAAATGCAAGGAGCCGGTGAGGCGCTGGGCAAGGGCCAGGGCGAGCAGGCCGTCGAAGGTCAAGGCAATGCGCTGAATGCGCTGCGACAGGGCGCGCAGGACATGATGGGCCAGATCATGCAGGCCATGCGCCAGCAGGGCCAGCAGCCGGGGCAAGGTCAGGAAGGCATGGCCGGACAGGGAGGCCAGAACGGCCGTGATCCGCTCGGCCGCCCGCGCAGCACCACCGGCCCGGATTTCGGCGATCAGGTGAAGGTGCCGGATGAAATCGACGTGCAGCGCGCCCGCGAAATCCTCGAGGCCATCCGCGAAAAGCTCGGCAACAATCCGCCCGGTGAAATCGAGCGGCGGTATCTGGAGCGGTTGCTGGATATACAGTGAGGGTTCGCACAGGTAATGGCGCGCCTCGTTACATCCTGTTTCAGAAGCTAAAGTTTCCGTCATGCCGGACTTGATCCGGCATCCAGTCGGCGCGCGTCTGCGCGGCGGAAAGAGTTCTTTCAGCCCAAGGACTTGGGCTGGCTGGATTCCGGCTCAAGGCCGGAATGACGGAGGTAGGGAACTGCGCTGGGCCAGAGGGCTGACCAACAAAAAAGGCGGCCTAACAGCCGCCCTTTAAATCTCTGCGCCCTTATCAACTCAGGCTGCAAGCGCCCACGCCACAGCCTTGCGGATATCCGGAAGCGCAAAGGGCTTCGAGACGACGTCCACGATCTTCTCCGCCAGATCGTCAGCCCGTTCGCGCTGCTCGGCGTAACCCGTCATCAGCAAAATGCGCATGGCCGGGAAGCGTTCGGCGGCGCGGTGCGCCAGCTCGATGCCATCCATGACCGGCATGCGGATATCCGAAAGAAGAAGATCGAAACTGGTTTCCTGAAGCTTTTCCAGCCCCTGCTCGCCATCCGCCGCCTCATGGGTCTCGTGACCGTCGAGACGCAGGGCGCGAGCGACGAAAGCCCGCAATGCATCCTCGTCTTCGGTAATCAGAATCTTCGCCATTACTCATTGCTCCTGGGCATCATTTCCAGCCGTGAGCAACATCGCAGGCTCCTCTTTTCAAGAGGTAAACACCCAGCCCTTCGCTGGGTGAATGGTTAATGAGGCGTCTCCGCGCTGTGCCGTTCCGGCACGGCAAAAGTGCTCAGGCGTCGCCGGTCACGACGCCGACAAAGGGCAGTTCGCGGAAGGCATAAGCGACATCCATGCCGTAACCCACGACGAAATAATCCGGACATTCGAAACCGACATAATCGGCCTCCAGATCTTCCTTGCGCTTCACCTTCTTGTCGAGCAGCACGGCGATGGTGACGTTGCGGGCGCCACGCTCGTAAAGCAGTTCCTTGGCGAAACGCAGCGTGCGGCCGGATTCGAGAATATCGTCGATCAAGAGGACATCGCGGTCCTTCACGTCGCTGTCGATATCCTTGACGATCCTGACGCCTTGCGAAACCGTGCCGGTGCCATAGCTCGACAGCGTGATGAACTCGACTTCAGGGGCAAGGCCGCTATCATGCAGCGCGCGGATAAGATCGGCCGCGAAAATGAACGATCCCTTGAGCACGGCGATGACCAGTAAATCCTTGGTCGGGCCGCTGGCGATGTGCTTGGCCATGTCGCGATTGCGCTCGGCGATCTGCTCGGCGGTATAAAGCGGCTCGATGTTTTTTCCACGGACGACGGGCATTCTTACTCCTGTGCTGCGCCTTGCCGATTTTACCTTTCAGTAAAAATACGAAGACCACGCGTTAGCACAGTCAGCGTTCGGACGCACCCGCCTCAACGAAGGAAAGCTTGATCTCGGGCGTTTTTCCACCGGGATGGCGCAACTTTGCCGAAAAACCGTGGCTGAAACCGGGCTGCATCTCCTTCACCGGCGGTTCGATGACCATGCTGGCCACCAGCTGTCCCTTGGCGGCGAAGAGATCCGCGCGGAGGGCCGGCACCTCTTCGAGATTGCCGCCATTATTTTCGACAATGCCGTTGATGAGCAGAGTATCCATGCCGTCCGCCTCCATAGGGGTCACGGTGACATGGGAAATGGCGAGAGGGTTCACCGAAGCGGCAACAGCCGGCTTTTCCGGCACGACCACCGAGAGACCGCCCGAGCAGACGAAGACGAAAATCGCGAGCCCCGCCACCAGCGCCGAATAGGCGTCCGCCGAAAGACGGGACAATCTGCGGTCCAGCCAGCCGATGAAGGCGAGACCGAGCGCACCGATGGTGACGGGTGGTTTTGCCGCCTGCCGGCGCGCAGCACCACGATTGTCGTTTCCGGGTTGCCGCGAACGGTTTTCCTTGATGGTGACAAATTCCGCGTCTACCACATCGCGGTCGGGATTTGCCGCGCGCGCCGTGCGGCGCACCGGCGTTTCCGGCATCAGGAGGTCGAAATCGAATGCCGCTTGCCGGCGAGATGAACGGAACATAGCCATAGAATTCCTTGGGTGAGGTTTTCCGGCCCGCAAAACTGGGCATTGCAACGAATCCTGCCAAGTTTTAAATTTAATTGGTTAATGCTTCGCAAAAACGGCTCGCGCAGGCTGCCGGATCCGGGTTAAACCCCGACATCCGAACCCCATGCGCCAGCGGCTTGCGAACCACCACGAAACGAAGAGACTGGAAGTCCGTTGATCCATTTCGAAAATGTCGGGTTGCGTTACGGCATGGGACCCGAGATCCTGAGGGACATGACCTTCGATATACCCAAGGGTTCGTTCCAGTTTCTGACCGGCCCGTCGGGCGCCGGCAAGACGACGCTGCTCCGCCTGCTTTTGATGTCGCTGCAGCCGACTCGCGGCAATATCCGCATGTTCAACCGCGATGTATCGCGCATTCCGCGCAGCGAGTTGCCGATGCTGCGCCGCCGCGTCGGCATCGTGTTTCAGGATTTCCGGCTGCTCGATCATCTGACGACCTATGAGAATGTCGCCCTGCCGCTGCGCGTGCGCGGCAAGGAAGAAAGCGCCTACCGCAACGATGTGATCGAGCTTCTGAAGTGGGTGGGGCTCGGCGAGCGCATCAATGTGCTGCCGGCCATTCTTTCCGGCGGGGAAAAGCAGCGCGCCGCCATTGCCCGCGCCTTGATGGACCAGCCCGAAATCCTGCTTGCCGACGAGCCGACCGGCAACGTCGATCCGCCGATGGCCAAGCGCCTGCTCAACCTTTTCCTGGAACTCAACCGGCTGGGCACGGCCGTCGTCATCGCCACCCATGATTTCGGCCTGATGGACCAGATCGATGCGCGCCGGATGATCCTGACCGAAGGGCGGCTCGACATCTATGAATGAGATCAACCGCAAACAATTGAAGCCGGAAGCGGCGCAGCCGAAGCGCCCGCCCATGCGCATCCGCCCGATGGCGCCCATTCTACCGCCCTCCAATATTCAGGGCAATGCGCTGATGGTGGTCATCGCCATCATGGCCTTTCTCGCCTGCCTGACGCTGGGCGCCGTCTCCATGGTGCGCGCCACCGCCGCCACCTGGCAGAGCCAGATTTCCCGTGAGATCACCATCCAGATCAAGCCCGAGGACGGGCTGGACATGGATGCGGCGCTCTCCAAGGCACGTAATCTGGCGCTCACCTTCGTCGGCACGCGGGATGGCACCATCCTCGACGATGCGGCGACATCGCGCCTTTTGGAGCCTTGGCTCGGCAGCGGTCTCGATCTTTCCGAATTGCCGGTGCCGCGTCTCGTCGTCATCACCATCGACGAAAACAATCCGCCCGATTTCCAGGCGATGCGGGATATGCTGAAGGCCGAGATTCCGCAGGCATTTCTGGACGACCACCGCACCTGGGTCGACAGGCTGGTCTCCATGGCGAGAACCACCGTCATGATCGGCGTCGGCGTTCTTATCCTCGTTTTCACCGCCATGGTGCTGACGGTGGTGTTTGCGACGCGCGGCGCGCTTTCCGGCAACCGGCATATCGTTGAGGTGCTGCATTTCGTCGGCGCGGAAAGCAGTTTTGTGGCGCGCGAATTCCAGAAACACTTCCTGAAGATCAGCCTCAAGGGGGCGGCGGCGGGCAGTGCACTGGCCGCGGCGGTTTTCCTTGTCGCCGGTTTCTGGCAATCGAGCACGGTCGCCACGCCGCAGAGCGATCAGGCGAGCGCGCTTTTCGGCTCGTTTTCGGTCGGTCTCGGCGGTTATTTCGGCATTGCCATGACGATGATCATCATCGCGCTTTTGACCACAATCACGGCGCGCGTGACCGTCATCCGCACCATTGACGATATCGACCGCGTCCGCTCCGATCCATCGAAAAGCGACGGCCTTGCATCGTGAGAACACCCCCGGAATCCTGCGGTAAGACTGAAACCGTCACAAGCCGGATGTAACCTGCAGACGGTGGACAAAAATGCCTGTTCCTTGCCTTAATCGGCGAGTATTCAGGAGGAATGTTTGTGAGTCGGATGGACCAGGATCAGACGACAGCGCGACCGGCCAGAAAGGGCCTGTTGTCGCGGCGCGGTCCTCTGCGCCGTTTTATTCGCGGCCTCATCCTGCTTTGCGTCATTGTGCTCGGCGCATTTTCCGGCGGTTTCCTTTGGTTTGCCGATTCCGTCGCCTCCATGCGTCCGCCGGAGGGAGCGAGAGGCGATGCCATCATCGTGCTTACCGGCGGTTATCAGCGCATCGAACAGGCGGTCGGCCTGCTGAGAGACGGCGTGGGCAAGCGGCTTCTGATTTCCGGCGTCAACCCGGCCACCACCCGCTCGCAAATCCGCAAGATGACGCAAGGGTCATCCGACATGTTTTCCTGCTGCGTGGATATGGGCTATAAGGCGATAGACACGATCGGCAACGCCAGTGAGGCGGCAAGCTGGATACGCGACCACAATTATTCCTCCATCGTCGTCGTCACCAATAATTATCATATGCATCGCAGCTTGCATGAATTGCGCAGCGCCAGCCCGCAGACGCAATTCATCGCCTATCCCGTCATCAGCGCCGATCTCGCCCGCACCAACTGGTTCGTGGAGCCGGATGTGGTGAGAACCATGCTTTACGAATATCTGAAGTTCGTGGCGGCGGCGGGACGCGACCTCACCGGCTTCGGCAAGGGCGACGGTCTGCGCAAGGCCGCCGCCGATCATTCCCGGATAAAGACGACAACCGCTTCGTCCTGACCGGCGAGAACGCGCTTGCTGCGGCCCCTTGTTTTCGTGTAGGCGTCTGGCATCGGCATCCGGCATCGAGGCCTGTCCAAGGCTTCGGAACGGCTGCGCTCCGGGAAGGCTGTTGATGCTCAAGCTGCGCTCTTTTCTTTTCAATACGCTGTTTTATCTCAACCTGATTGTCCGCATGATCGTGCTGACGCCGATCTATTTCATCCTGCCGCGCAAGATCGCCTATGAAATTCCCAAGAACTGGGCGCGATCCAACCACTGGCTGATGAAAACCATCGTCGGTACCACCTTCGAGGTGGAAGGGCTGGAAAACATTCCCGAAACCGGCTGCATCTTCGCGCCCAAGCACCAGTCTTTCTGGGACACCTACGCGCTGCTGCCCAATCTTCCCGATCCGGTCTATATTCTGAAGCGCGAGCTTTTATGGATTCCGCTGTTCGGCTGGTACGCCATGAAACAGCGCATGATCCCGGTCAACCGCGCCGCACGCGGCAAGGTGATGCTGAAGGTGATGGAGCGGGCGAAAGAGGAAATGGCCGCCGGCCGCGAACTCATCATCTATCCCGAAGGGACGCGCCGCCCGCCGGGCGCCGAGCCCGAATATCGTTACGGCATCGCCAGGCTTTACCGCGATCTGCAGGTTCCGGTCATTCCCGTCGCGATGCATCCCGGCCTCTTCTGGCCGCGCCGTTCAACGATGCGCTATCCCGGCCATTTCAAGGTGCGTATCCTGCCGGCCATCGAGCCGGGGCTGGACCCCGACGTGTTTTTCAAGCGCCTGATCGATGTAACGGAAAAGGCGAGCGACGAGTTGCTGCTGGAAACCGTGCGCAACAACCCGCATTTGCCGCTGCCGCCGACCGCCGTGAAGCGGATCGCCGAACTTCAGGGCAAGGAAACCGTCGCTGGCTGAGCGGCGAGCGTGCCGACATTTTTGGCGATGCTCTCCAGCAGGGAATCGCGAATGCCCATCTCCTGCAGATGCTGCACGGTGTTGAAGACATAATCCGTATTCGGCCCGGATCGGCCCGATGCGGCTGCAACGATGGTCGCCGATTCGGCAACGCCTAGACCGCCGATATATTGCTCATGCGCGGGATCGGCCACATAGGTCACCGCGCTGCTGCGTCTGCCATCGGAAAGCGCGATGGAAACCAGCCGCTCCTTATAGACATTCGTCACCAGTTCGCGCTCGCGCAGATAGATCATGACCGGGTCGCGGTCCTGTCCGCGCACGCGGAAAGCGACGCCAAGGCAGGAACCGCCACGCTCCAGGCCGAGAACGAGACCGGGCTTTTCTTCGGTGCCTCTATAAAAGTTGGAACTGATGCAGAGCGAGCGCCGATACCCGTGCAGCCGAGCCTGCTGCCTCTCCTCGAAGGCGAAGCCGGGGTTCCACATCAACGAACCGTAGCCAAAGACCCAAAAATCGTCCATATCCCAAGCCAAATCGAAATTGTCTGAAGTCTGTTCATCGGAGATCAATATGGCAGCGTCAAGCCAATCCGGCACCGCCAAAAAATTCCTCTGGCTCGCCATCGCCATCCTCGTGGTCATCGGACTTTATACCGCCGGGTGGTTTTACGCCGCCGACAGGCTGAAGCAGACGGTTCTGAACGTCATTGCTCCCTCGCAGGCCCGCAGCGTCAGCGGCGAATGCGGCGATATCGCCTTCAAGGGTTATCCCTTCCGCATCGGCCTCTTCTGCTCCAAAGTGACGGTGGATGACAAGGAGAACGGCGTTTCCGCTTCCTTCGGCGAACTTCGCTCGGCGGCGCAGGTCTATAATCCCGGCCACATCGTCTGGGAACTCGATTCGCCGGCGGAAATCCGTTCCGCCCATGGCCTGACGATTTCGGCGGCCTGGCAGAACATGCAGTCCAGCATCGTCACCAAGCTGAAGGGCATCGATCGCAGCTCGCTCGTCATCGACGGGCTGAAGGCGCAGGCGGTTTCTTCCGTCACCGGCCAGACCATCGATTTCGATGCGGTAAAAACGGAAATGCATCTGCGCCAGAACGGCGCGGATCTCGACGGGGCCATCACGCTCACCGACTCCGCAACCGTTATCAAGGACTGGCCGCAGCTTCTGCCGCGCCTCAACGCCATTGCCGATGTCACGCTTGCCGGCAAGGCGGGCATGGTGGATGGCAGCGACAGATCGGGCCTTTATGGCGCGAGCGGCGAGCTTCGCCGGCTGGTGGCCGATATCGGCGAGGGCCGCACCATGCGCATCAGCGGCCCCTTCTCCTTCGACAATGAGGGCTATCTCTCCGGCCAGTTCAAGCTGGAAATAGAAAAGCTCGGCGCATGGTCGGACAATGCCAAGCAGGTCTTCCCGCAGTTGCAATCCACCATCGATACGGCCCGCAAACTGCTCGGCGCGCTCGCCGGCGGCGGTGACCGGGCATCCGTCGATCTCGTTGTGGATCGCGGCCGCGCCACGGTCAGCGGCTTTATTCCACTTGGGAAAATCCCGCCGATTTGAAGGATTGATTTATACTCGGCGTCATCCTCGGGCTTGACCAGAGGATCCATGGCGCGTCGGATCGTGGATCCTCGGGTCAAGCCCGAGGATGACGCCGGGGAGGCTTTGGCACTTTGCCGGCGGGCGCGACGGGCCGGATCAAATCCCATCACGACCTAAGCTAAATGCGATTTACTTCTTCTGGTCCAGCGCGTGACGGCCGAAGTCCGGTGCGTCGACATCCTGGCCCGCCTGCACGATAGAGCGGCGGATGGCGCGGGTGCGGGAAAACAGTTCGAACAGCTTGTCGCCCTCCCCCCAGCGGATCGCCCTTTGCAGGGATGCCAAGTCTTCGGAAAACCGCGCCAGCATCTCAAGGATCGCATCCTTGTTATGCAGGCAGACATCGCGCCACATGGTGGGATCGGAGGCGGCGAGACGGGTGAAATCACGGAAACCGGAAGCGGAATATTTGATGACTTCCGATTCGGTCACCGTCTCCAGATCGTCCGCCGTGCCGACGATATTGTAAGCGATGATGTGCGGCAGATGCGACACGATCGCCAAGACCTTGTCGTGGTGTTCGGCATCCATCTCATCCACGCGGGAGCCGAGCGCCCGCCAGAAATCCTTCAGCCTTTCCAGAGCCTCGGCATCCGTGCCCGGCAGCGGCGTGAAGATGCACCAGCGGTCGCGGAAGAGACCGGCAAAACCGGCATCCGGGCCGGATTTTTCCGTACCCGCCAGCGGATGGCCGGGAATGAAATGCACATTGTCAGGCATATGCGGGGCCATCTGCGCGATGACCGATGCCTTGGTGGAGCCGACATCGGTAACGATAGCGCCCGGCTTCAGATGCGGCGCGATCTGCTGCGCCACGCCCTCGGAAGCACCGACCGGCACCGAGACGATGACGAGATCGGCATCCTTTACCGCTTCCGCCGCCGAAACGGTGTAATCCGTGCCAAGCGCCAGTTCTTCCGCCCGTTTCAGCGTGTCTTCGCTGCGGGTGGAAATGGTCACATGGCGGGCAAGCCCCAGTTCCCTGACATCGCGGGCAATCGACGAGCCGATCAGGCCGATGCCGATCAGCGCGATGCGTTCAAACATGATCTCAGCCATCACGCCTGCCCCATGAACTCGGTGAGGGCCGCGATGACGCCGAGATTGGCCTCTTCCGAACCGACCGTCATTCTCAGCGCATTCGGGAAACCGTAACCACGTACCGCACGCAGAATGTAACCGCGGCGACTCAGAAACTCGTCCGCATCCGCCGCGCGCTTGCCGTCCTGATCCGGGAAATGGATGAGGATGAAGTTGGTAACCGAAGGCGTGACGGTGAGGCCAAGGCCGGTAAAGGTCGTGACCAGCTTTTCCATCCACAGCGCGTTATGCGCCACGGCCTTCTCTACGAAGGCCTGATCGCGGATGGCCGCAGCACCCGCTGCGATAGCCGGCGCACTCATGTTGAACGGGCCACGCACGCGGTTCAGTGCATCGATAACAGCGGCAGGTCCATACATCCAGCCGACGCGCAGGGCGGCAAGGCCGTATACCTTGGAGAAGGTGCGGGTCATCACCACGTTGCGGTTGCCGGAGACCAGCTCGAGACCGGCCTCGTAATCATTCTTGCGAACATATTCGGCATAGGCCGCATCCAGCACCAGCACGACATGTTTCGGCAGACCGGCCTGCAGGCGGCGGATTTCCGCCACGGGAACATAGGTGCCGGTGGGATTGCCCGGATTGGCGACGAAAACCATCTTGGTCTTCGGCGTCACGGCGGCGAGGATCGCATCCACATCCACCGCGCAATCTTTTTCCTTCACCGTCACCGGGGTCGCGCCCGCGCCCATGATCTGGATCTTGTAAACGAGGAAACCGTGTTCGGTGATGATCGCCTCGTCGCCCGCGCCCAGATAGACGTGGCAAAGCAGGCCGAGAAGCTCGTCCGAACCGTTGCCGCACATGATGTTCGCGATGTTGAGACCGTGCACGTCGGCAATCGCCTGGCGCAGCGCGATCGCCTGACCGTCCGGATAGATTTCCAGATGGCTGGCCGCCGTACCGAAAGCCTCTATCGCCTTCGGGCTCGGCCCAAGCGGCGTTTCATTGGAGGAGAGCTTATAAACCTTCGCGACGCCGTCCACATGTTCCTTGCCCGGAACATAAGCGGCGATATCCAGAATACCCGGACGCGGAACAGGTTGGCTAAGCTCTGCACTCATTTGATCGACCTTTGGAAAAGCGCCGGAGAACCCGGCAAAAGCAATGCCGGAGGCATTAGACCGGAATGGTCGCTTTGTCGAGGGTCAGCGCGGCTTTCCTTGGCTTGCGGCAGCGCGGGTGGTGGGCACCCCCTGCGGGGCCAGCACGGGCACAAAAACGCGACGCGAGGCGCGCTGGGTGACGGGCAATCCCTGATAGAGACGCTTCTGGGCTTCCACCACGATGACGCCGGAAAAAAGCGGCCAAAGCCGGCGGCCGGTATGTTCGAGATAGCGACGGAATTTCAGTATCGGTCGGCTGGTGGTGGGCGGAAAGAACAGCGCCTCGGCGGTGGCGCCCGGCGTAAAATTGGTTTCGCGCAAAAGCGCCGTCAGCTGTCCGCGCGAATAGGGTCTTCCGGAACCGAAGGGCGTATGTTCCATGCGCGCCCAGACGCCGCGCCGGTTCGGCACCACGATCACCAGACGGCCGCCGGGCGCCAGCACCCGCCACAGTTCCTTCAGGCTTTCGCGCGGATTTTCGGCAAATTCCAGCGCGTGCACCATCAAGACCCGGTCTATCGACGCATCGGGCAGCGGCAGTTCCTCGTCGAACACCAGCGCCGTGGAGGAAAGCTCGCCCGCCGGCCAGTTCACCGCCCCCTGCCCCGCCGGCATGAAGGCGAAGGTGCGCTCCGTATCGCGGCGAAACCGCTCCAGAAACGGCACCGCGTAACCAAGGCCGACCAGCCGCTCTTCCGGCAAGGGTGGCCACAGCGTCGAAAGCGCCATGGTGATCGCCTGCTCGGCCGAGCGGCCAAGCGGAGAATGATAGAATTCGCGCAGATCGACGATATCGGTATTCATGGGCGAGAATGTAGCATCAGGCGGTTGGACTTCAAGGCGTCTGCCCTTACATAGAAGGTCAGGCGGGCGAATGCGCCGGTTTTGGCCGGCAAATGGAGAGGATAAGATGAAACCTTTGGAAATAGACGTCTTTCTTTGCCGCAGCGACAATTTCGGGGTTCTTCTGCACGATCCCGAAAGCGGCGCGACAGCCACCATAGACGCACCGGAAGAAGGACCTATCCTGCAGGCGCTCGACGGCCACGGCTGGAAGCTCACCCATATCTTCACCACCCACCACCATCAGGACCATGTGGAAGCCAATCTGGCCCTGAAAGACAAGTTCCGCTGCGAAATTCACGGCCCCTACGACGAAGCGGTTGCGATCCCCGGTCTCGACCGTTCGCAGGCCGATGGCGACGAGTTCGAATTCGCCGGCCGCCGCGTTCAGGTCATCGCCACGCCCGGCCATACGGCTGGACATATCTGTTATTATCTGCCCGATGACGGGCTGCTGTTTGCCGCCGATACGCTGTTTGCCATGGGCTGCGGCCGCCTGTTCGAACGTCCGGCGGCGGATATGTGGCATTCCTTCCAGAAACTCATGGCGCTGCCGGATGAGACCAAGGTTTATTTCGGCCATGAATATACGCTGACGAATGCCCGTTTCGCCCTCACCGTTGATCCGGAGAACGCTGTGCTGAGCGAGCGCGCGGCCCACATAGAGAAGGCGCGGCAGGCGAATGAATTCACCATTCCCACCACCATCGGGCTCGAAAAACAGACCAATCCCTATATGCGGGTGGCCGATGCCGGTATTCGCAAATATCTTGGCCTTGAAAGCGCCACCGATGCCGATGTTTTCGCGGAAATCCGCACACGCAAGGACAATTTCTGATGGGAACGGAAATATCGGCGCAGGCGATCATTCGCGAACTGGGGCTGGAGCCGCATCCCGAGGGCGGTTTTTACCACCAGACGTTCCGCGATAAGGCAGGCGGTGAGCGCGGTCATTCGACGGCGATCTATTATCTTCTGGAAAAGGGCGGCCGCTCGCACTGGCACCGGGTCACCGATGCGGTGGAGGTCTGGCACTATTATGCCGGCGCGCCGATTGCGCTGCATCTTTCGCAGGACGGCCGGGAAGTGCAGACCTTCACGCTCGGCCCCGCCATTCTTGAAGGCGAGCGCCCGCAGGTCATCGTTCCCGCCAATTGCTGGCAATCGGCCGAAAGCCTCGGCGACTTCACGCTCGTCGGCTGCACCGTCTCGCCGGGCTTTGCCTTTTCGAGCTTCGTTATGGCAGAGCCCGGCTGGTCGCCGGGAGATGCGCCGTAACTCCCTGAGTTATGTCGGTGGGGTGAGCGGATGCCACTTGTTTCTTCTCCCCGGCGGGGAGAAGAAATACGCCGCAACGTTTACTTTTCTTACGCCACCGCCAGCTTTGGTCAGCCGCCGTATTTCGTAGCCGTAATATAGACCTGCCCCACCCGGGTCGGAATGATGGCATAGACAGGCGCATAGACATCCATGTTGTTCGATTTGGCGAACCAGATCTCCATGGAGATGGATTTCAGATATTCGATATCCTTGCGCCCCTGCCTGTAACCCGACTTCGGCACATACCGCGCCTTGCAGACGATGGCGTCGCCATTAAAACCGTTGGTCCTGAACGGCTTGGTGCCGCTGGAGCTCAAAACCAGATCGAGTCGCGATTCGCCGTCATAGATCGGCAGGCGAGTCGGGCAGATGCGCCCGCCCGCGGGAATGATGAGGCCGGAGATCGGATCGAGAACCGAGCGCAGGTCGCGGTCCTTCACATCCACCCAGTTGTCCGGCCGGGCTTTCGGCTCAGGCTTCACCGTGGTCGATGTGACGTTGCCGTTGCGATAGACAACGTCATAGGTACGCACCCGCTTGCCGTCCTTGTAGACCAGCGAATATTCATTGGCCTGCAGCCGGTGGCCGCGCTTGGCGCCGGAAACGGTCGTCTTGCCGGAAATATCCTTGAGGATGCTGGCAAGGCCGGCGGCGCTGAAGGAACCGGAGATCGAATAATTCGGTCCATCCATGCGAGTCGAGAAACTCGCCCTGGCAATCGGCAAAATGCCGAGATTGATGCTGTATTCGCTTGTGTGGCGCGCTTCGGCGGCGAGCGAGGGGGAGACGCCCGCTAACGCCATTGTCGCGGCCACGAAAATGCTTTTTCCTCTGGCAATCATTTCGATATCACCTTAAAAGAGGCGCGGAAGCGGCCTTATCGGGCGATCATATACGCTGACTTGTGGCAATAAAAAAGCGGATGCCGGTTGAAAACGCCGGAATTTCCTTTCATTTGATCGCGAGCGGCTTGACTGTTAAGTCTCGTCTGACTATAGAACCGCAACTTTCCAATCATGGCCAGTTGGATTGCCACCCCGGTTTTGCCGGTGGCGAGCCAGTGGTGAAACAGACGAAACGAAATAGGTGTACCCATGTCCCGTGTATGCGAATTGACCGGCAAGGGCGTCCAGACGGGCAACAACGTCAGCCACGCCAACAACAAGACCAAGCGCCGGTTCCTTCCGAACCTCTGCCAGGTCACGTTGATCTCCGATGCTCTCGGCCAGCGTTTCCGCCTGCGTGTTTCCGCAGCCGCTCTGCGCTCCGTTGAACACCGTGGCGGCCTCGATGCCTTCCTTCTGAAGTCCGGCGAAAACGAACTGAGCATGCGCGCTCGTCTCCTGCGCCGCCAGATCGCCAAGAAGACGGCCGAAGCTGCTTAATAGCGGTTTCGACATCATCTGAATTCAGAAGGCTTGAATGGCTTTGCCGCTCAAGCCTTTTGTTTGTTCCAGATTTTAGTTGCATCGGGTTTTGCGAAAACCGTTTGAGATGTTTTCCTCCGATGCTTGGCTCCAACTGGTGGCATCACCCAGGATAAAAAAATGCCCTATCTGCGCTTTACGCTTATCTATGTGCTGCTGATGACACTGGTGGTCGTCGCGTCCAATATTCTGGTGCAATACCCGCTTTCCGGCTCGTTGTTCGGCGTCAATCTCGGCGACCTTCTGACCTGGGGCGCCTTCACCTATCCCATCGCCTTCCTCGTTACGGACCTGACCAACCGCCAGTTCGGCCCCTCCATCGCACGCCGCGTCGTGCTTGCCGGCTTCGTCGTCGGGGTCACGCTGTCCTTCTGGACATCCATTCCGCGCATCGCGGTCGCTTCCGGCACCGCCTATCTGATCGGCCAGCTGCTGGATATTTCCGTTTTCAACCGCCTGCGCCGCCAGCGCTGGTGGCATGCGCCGCTCGCCGGCTCCATGCTGGGATCGGTGCTGGATACGGCCCTGTTCTTCTCCATCGCCTTTGCGGCAAGCTTCTCCTTCGTCGGCCCCAACGACGCCTTCGCCATCGAAAACGCTCCAATTCTAGGTGTCTTCGCCGTGGAAGCGCCCCGTTGGATTTCTTGGGCGCTGGGTGATCTCTCAGTGAAGGTTCTCGTCGGCCTCATCATGTTGTTGCCTTACGGCGCGCTGATGAACACGCTGAAGCCGATGCCGGGCGCCGTCAAAACGGGCCGCGTTTGAGGCCGGGCAAGCGCGGATCAAATCGCGCTTGCAAGCCAGCCGTCAGCATTGCAGTCTGTCGTCCGTGGCACAGCGCGGAGGCGGGTCGACATGCAGATCAAGGACGTTATAGACATCGTGGAGGCTGTCAGCGCCACGCTTTCAGGCTCAACCTTCAACGACGTCAATCTATCCGGCACGGTCTTCGACAATGTCAATCTTTCCGGGGCGAGCTTCAACAATATCAATTTGTCAGGTGCGTCGTTCACGGATAACAACATGTCCGGCTGGTCGATCGACGACGTCAATTTTTCCGGTCTGAAACTGAGCAACTCCAACCTGTCCGGTGCGCAGATAACGTCATGCCGAATGACCGGCATGAAGATCGACGGCATTCCCGTCGAGGACCTGATGGCTGCCTACAAGGCGGCACAGCAGCAGGCCTGATTTCACTCCACCAGTTTGAATTCCAGCATCAGGTTGCGCTGGAGGAACGAGTGATTGTCATCGGAAACGATGATGAGGCGCGTCGAGCCGTCCGGCCCCTTCACCACATCCATGCCTTCCATATTGTCGATCTGGTAGGCCATGCCGGCTTCCATGAGGATTTCGCCATCCACCACCGCACCCGGCCGAATATCGGCCCCACGGATGCGGCGGATGCGCATGCCGACGCCTTCGGCGAAATTGAAGCGGCGCTCGAGAAGCAGCAGGTCGCCATTGGGCAGGAACGCGCCGTCCGTCACGTCGAACGACGGATGATGCGTAACGGCGAATGTGCCCTTGCGCGGACCTTCCAGTATGGCGGCGAGAAGATTGCCGTCCGTGTCGATGCTTTTTTCAGCCACCACGACCAGAGCGCCGGCGAGCGGCGAATCGGCCGGCGATACCGCGAGAGCCTCCAGGCCGCCATTGTGGCGCAACTCGTTGCTGGGGATGAGATATGGCAGGCGGTCGAGCGGCTTTGCGGTGGCGAAGCCCGGATCGGGATAGATATCGATCCTGTGGCGCTGCTCGTAACTGACGAAAACCCTGCCGTCGCGCAGCGCCAGCCCTTCCGCATCCATCTCCATCTTGCGCGGCGGTTCACGCCCGCTCATGTCCAGCATGGGGGTGATGCGGGCATCGGCAAGCCCGGACAAAGCACCGCGAGCGTCGTGCAAGACCCTGCCCGTCAGCCAATGGCCGGTATCCAGCACCGCAACGAAATCCTCCCCATTGGGGCGGAAACGGATGGAGGATATCGCCCCGAACAGCTTTTCCGGCGCGCTCATCACCATGCCGCCGATAAATTCCAGCTTGCCGAAACGTTTTTCGCTGGTGCCGACCTCGAAAGAGGAGAGCAGACGCACGCTTACCGGCACATCGATGGTGGAAGCGCCGATGGAAACCGGACATAGCGATGCGGCCGCCAGAATGGCGGCCATCGCAAGCGTTTTGCAGGCGGAAGAAGCCCGGCCCCGCTTATCCCGCACGGCGAACCCTGCGGGACGAACCGGAAGCGCCGCTCGTATCCTCGAAGAGCGCCGCAAGCTGCTCGGTCATCGCGCCGGCCAGCTCGTCCGCATCCACGATGGTCACGGCGCGGCGGTAATAACGCGTCACGTCATGGCCGATGCCGATTGCCAGAAGTTCCACCGGCGAGCGCGTTTCGATCTGCTCGATGACGGCGCGCAGGTGCCGCTCCAGATAGTTGCCCGGATTGACCGACAGGGTCGAATCGTCCACCGGCGCACCGTCCGAGATCATCATCATGATCTTGCGCTGCTCGGGGCGGCCGATCAGGCGGTTATGCGCCCACATCAGCGCTTCACCGTCGATATTTTCTTTCAGCAGGCCCTCGCGCATCATCAGGCCGAGATTGCGCCGCGCGCGTCGCCACGGAGCGTCCGCCGATTTGTAGATGATATGGCGCAGATCGTTGAGACGGCCCGGCGACGCCGGCTTGCCATTGGCGAGCCACTGTTCGCGCGATTGTCCGCCCTTCCAGGCCTTGGTGGTGAAGCCCAGAATTTCGACCTTCACGCCGGAGCGCTCCAGCGTGCGCGCCAGAATATCGGCGCAGGTGGCAGCCACGGTAATCGGACGGCCGCGCATCGAACCGGAATTGTCGATGACCAGCGAAACCACAGTATCGCGGAACTTGGTGTCGCGTTCCTTCTTGAAGGAAAGCGGCTGCATCGGGTCAATAATGAGCCTGACGAGTCGGGCCGGATCGAGATAGCCTTCTTCCAGATCGAAGTCCCAGGAACGGTTCTGCTGCGCCATCAGGCGGCGCTGCAGACGGTTCGCTAAGCGCCCGACCGCGCCCTGAAGATGAGCGAGCTGCTTGTCGAGGAAGGCGCGCAGACGGTCAAGCTCGGCCTCGTCGCACAGTTCCTCGGCGTGGATTTCCTCGTCGAATTCCTGGGTGAAGATGCGGTAATCGACTTTCTCATTGAAATCGTCGAAGGGGCTGTTGGGGCGGCGGGTCTCGCCGGGCGTTTCGGAATCCTCGTCGAGATCGTCGGACATTTCCTCGTCCGACATCTCGGCGCCGTCCATCTCGCCTTCTTCCATTTCCTCCTGCGAGGCCTCGTTTTCGTCGGCAGGCGTCGCGTCCGATCCGGCTTCTTCCTCGACCTGCTCTTCTTCGGTCTCGTTGGTGCGCGGCTGGTCCTCGTTGGATTCCGCTTCCTGGCTGTCAGGCTCGTTATCCTCGTCGCCGAAATCTTCCGCCATCTGCATGGAGGTCAGCATCTTGCGCACCAGCCGCGAAAACGCCTTCTGGTCGGTGATGACGCTGGAGAGATCCTTGAGGTCGCCAGCCGCCTTGTCCTCGATGAAATCGCGCCACAGATCGACAACCTTGCCGGCGCTTTCCGGCGGCTTCTCACCCGTCAGCTTCTCGCGCACCAGCAGCGCAACGGCCTCTGCAAGCGGCGCATCATCCTTGTTGTTGATGCCGGCGAAATTGGCCTTGGCGTATTTTTCCGTATTCATGGCCTGGATATTGGAGGCCATGCCCGGCATGCGCAACGCGCCGATGGATTCCACGCGCGCCTGTTCCACCGCATCGAAGATCAACCGCGCTTCGGCGCCCTGCGGCGACATCACCGCATGGGTGTCGGCATCATGGCAGGCAAGGCGCAGCGCCATGGAATCGCCGAGGCCGCGGGTGATGGCGATTTCCTGCGCCGTCGGCTTCTTGGAGATTTCCGGCAGCCGCATACGCTCACCGGCGAGGCCCGGCCGCTCATTGGCGAAGACGACTTCGACTTCGGCATCGCCGGCAACGGATCGCACGCATCCGGCAATCGCCTGACGCAACGGTTCCGTATCGACCGCCGTACCCGGTTTCGCTCTGGAATTGTCGCCGCGCCCTGCCATTGTCTTTCCTGTCATTTGTCGGCGCCTGCGGCACGCGATCGGAAGATCGCGCGCCCCACCGGCGTCTTCAAGTCATCGGTGATCTTCTCCGGACAAGCCGGGGACGATCAGGCGCTGAGAACGATGTTCGCAGCGCTTTCCTTCAGCTCGACGCCGAAAGCCCGCTGATATTGCTCGGCCACCAGCGTGCGTTCCAGCTCGTCACACTTGTTGAGGAAGGTTACGCGGAAGGCAAAGGCGAGATCGCCGAAGATTTCCGCATTTTCCGCCCAGGTGATGACGGTACGCGGGCTCATGACCGTGGAAAGATCGCCGTTGATGAAAGCCGAACGGGTGAGATCGGCCACGCGCACCATCTTGGAAACGGTTTCACGGCCCTTCGGATTGTCGAAGCTCTTCACCTTGGCGGCGATGATGTTCACTTCCTGCTCATGCGGCAGGTAGTTCAGCGTGGTGACGATAGACCAGCGGTCCATCTGCGCCTGGTTGATCTGCTGCGTGCCGTGGTAAAGGCCGGTCGTATCGCCAAGGCCGATGGTGTTGGCGGTTGCGAAAATGCGGAAGGCCGGGTGAGGACGGATGACGCGGCTCTGGTCGAGCAGGGTCAGGCGGCCGGAGGATTCCAGCACGCGCTGGATGACGAACATCACATCCGGGCGGCCGGCATCATATTCGTCGAAGACGAGCGCCACATTGTGCTGGTAGGCCCAGGGCAGGATGCCGTCCTTGAATTCGGTGACCTGCTTGCCGTCTTTCAGGACGATGGCGTCCTTGCCGACGAGGTCGATACGGCTGACATGGCTGTCGAGGTTGACGCGCACGCAGGGCCAATTCAGGCGGGCGGCCACCTGCTCGATATGGGTGGATTTACCCGTGCCGTGGAAACCGGAGACCATGACACGTCGGTTGTGAGCAAAACCGGCAAGGATCGCAAGCGTCGTGTCGCGATCGAAAAGATAGTCGGGATCGAGGTCAGGCACATAGGCGTCGCCCTGGGAATAGGCGGGAACCCGCAGATCCGTATCAATGCCGAAAACCTCCCGCACGGACACCGTCGTGTCGGGCAGGTTGGAAATATCAAGGTCGATTTTGCTCATCACGTCTCCAAGGCGGGCGGCAGCCACCCGGCCACATCATCAATCAGGCGGTAAACACATAAGTTGGCTTAGCAGAAACCTGACTGCTTTAACAATTGATATGCTTGAACAACAGCCCGAAAACGCTCTTCCGAACCACGATCGCCACCATTAGCATCAGGATGGTGCTTTTTGACAAGCTCCTTGTAGCGCCTTTTTATGTCTTCCTGCTTTGCGGTGGAAGAAAGACCGAGCGTATCGAAGGCTTTTGCCTCCAGCGTCTTCAATTTTCGGTCCTGCTGCATGCGGGTGCCGCCTGCCCTTGCGCCGCCCGCAAAACCGCCGGCGAAGCCGAAAGGATCGCGGATACGGGCGTTCCCGCTCGCCGTGCCGGAACGCAGCGTGGAGTGCAGCGGACTGTCGCGCGCCGTCTTGTTGACGCCCACCGTCCAGGTCGGGCGATGGCCGGTGATCGCTTCTTTCTGGTAACGGGCGATCTCGCTGTCGGACAGGCCGGAAAAATAATTATAGCCCTTGTTGTATTCCTTCACATGCTCAAAACAGAACAGGAAGAATTGCCCCTCGGCATTGCGGCCGACGGGTGCCCGGTGAATACCCGGTTTATCACATCCGTCCCACTGGCAGGTGGGGGCCTGAACCTCAGGTTCCCTCTCCCTTTTCCGGCGCGTGCGGATGCGATCGAAATATTTCGAATCCAGTTTCATGATGCCCTGATTATGGGGTGCGAAAAGCCGCACAACAAGAATTGACAAAGCGGAATGTTGCTGGCTTTTAGGTAGCCCCCTTCAAGACCAGCCAACGAGAATGGAGCCCGTCGCATGTCCCTGCGAGAACGCATAGAAACGAAGCTTCGGGAAAGCTTTTCACCAGAGCGCCTGAGGGTCGTCGATGAAAGCCGGATGCATGCCGGCCACCAGCCGGATATGACCGGCACGGGCGAGACGCATATGCGTGTTCAGATAGTGTCGGAAAGCTTTTCCGGCAAGTCTCGCGTCGAGCGCCACCGGGCGATCAACGCGCTTTTGAAGCCGGAACTCGATGCCGGCCTGCATGCGCTGGCGATAGAGGCGGCGGCGCCGGGGGAACCAGTGCGGTTCTAGGCACGGCTTCCTTTGTCTCGCGGCCTTAACCCGGATGTTTTTCCGACAGGAAGGACTGTACCTCGGATGCCGCAACATCATCGGCCACAAAGGACTGGCCGATGCCATGGGTGAGGATGAAGGTGAGCTTGCCGCCTTTGACCTTCTTGTCCTGCGCGATTGCCGTCATCAGCGTTTCGACCGGCGGCAACTCGCCGGGAATATCCTTCATCGTCGTCGGCAGGCCGACGGCCTTCAGATGCGCCTCGACGCGGGCGGCATCGTCCGGGCTTGCGAGGTTGAGGCGGGCGGAGAACTGGTGCGCCAGCACCATGCCGATGGCGACGCCTTCGCCATGCACCAGCCGCTTGCTGTCGTAATTGGTCGCCGCCTCCAGCGCATGGCCGAATGTATGGCCGAGGTTCAAAAGGGCGCGCACGCCGTTTTCCTTCTCGTCGGCCACCACCACGTCCGCCTTGGCCTGGCAGCTCGTCGCAATCGCCTGAATGCGGGCGGGTCCGCCGGTGCGGATGTCATCCCAGTTCTTTTCCAGCCAGAAGAAGAAGTCCGGCTTGTCGATCAATCCGTACTTCACGACTTCAGCATAACCGGCGCGGAATTCACGCGGGCTCAGCGTATCGAGCACCGCGGTATCCGCCAGCACCAGATCGGGCTGGTGAAATACGCCGACGAGGTTCTTGCCATGGCGGCTGTTGATGCCGGTCTTGCCGCCGACGGAGGAATCGACCTGCGCCAGAAGCGAGGTCGGTATCTGCACGAAGCGCACGCCCCGGCGCACGATGCCCGCTGCAAAACCGGCGAGATCGCCGATCACGCCGCCGCCGAGCGCGATCACCGCATCGTTACGCTCCACCCTTGCTGCCAGAACCGCATCGCAGACGGTGACGAGATGCTCGAAGCTCTTGGTCTTTTCGCCGGCCGGCAGGGTCAGCGAGACGGCCTCGATGCCATCCGTCTGCAACCCGTCCATCAGACCTTCGAGGTAGAGCGGCGCGACATGTTCGTCGGTGATGATCGCCGCGCGCCGGCCCTTCAGCCGTGCCGAAATCTCGCCGCCCGCCCGGCCGATGAGGCCCGGCCCGATCAGAATGTCATAGGCGCGCTCGCCGAGCGGCACATGGACGAGACGTTCATCGGCGTGGATTTCGGAAGGCGTCATGGGGATCAGTCTTTCTGTTCGATGCCGGCTATGGCAGCCAGCACTTCTGTCACGATGATTTCCTTGCGGACATCGCGGGATTCGATGGTCAGATCCGCTTCCGCATAGATCGGATAGCGCTTCTCCATCAGGGCCGCCAGCGTAGCCTTGGGGTTTTCGGTCTTGAGAAGCGGGCGGTGGTCGCGCTTGTTGACCCTCTCCCACAACACCTCGAGATCGGCCTTCAGCCACAATGAAATGCCGCCGCGCGTGATGTGCCGGCGGGTATTGTCGTTGATGAAGGCGCCGCCGCCGGTGGAGATGACCTTGGGGCCGCCGCGAAGCAGCCGCTTGATGACCCGCGTTTCCAGCGCCCGGAATTCCTCCTCGCCATAGGTGGCGAAAAGTTCCGATATCGTCATGCGCGAAACGCGCTCGATTTCGACATCCGTATCGATGAACGGCACCCTGAGCTGCTGAGCGACCATGCGGCCCACCGCCGACTTTCCAGCCCCCATCAGCCCGACGAAGACGATGTTGCGCCGTCCGAGCTTTGCCCGCGCTTGCTCCCCGAGTGTGGCCGGGACGGATAAATTCGTTTCATTCATAGATTTGAAAGCCCGTTTGGCATGGATATCTGCAAATGTTTACGAAGCGTCAAGCCAAATTGCTGACTGAATTGCGGTGAATCACAATCATCGCCGCATGCGGCATGGGGCGGAGCGGGCATTTTGATCTTGTCGCCGCTTTCGCCGCACCGCATATACGTTTCGACCGCCACCTTCACGGAGCCGCCATGCCCACCCTCTTCCGCTTCACGATGATACTGGCGACCATCGCGGGGCTGATCTATGGCGGCATGGTGCTGCTCGTTATGGTCGTCAAACCGCGCGACCGCGAGGTGACGGTGCGCATTCCTTCCGAGCGGCTGAACCCGCCGTCAACCGAACCGGCAAGGCGCACCCCATGAGCGGACAGCCGATGGCAGGACGCGACGGCGCGCGGCTCGAAAGTTTTCTGGAAATGATGAGCGCCGAACGCGGGGCTGCCGCCAACACGCTTTCTTCCTATGAGCGCGATCTTTCCGATCTGCGCGAATTTCTCTCTGATCGCGGCCAGTCGCTGACGGAGGCGCAGACGCCTGACCTTTCCGCCTATCTGACCCATCTTTCCGCTCAGGGTTTTGCCGCAACCTCACAGGCGCGACGTCTTTCCACCATGCGGCAATTCTATCGTTTTCTCTATTCGGAAGGGCTGCGCGGCGACGACCCGACCGGCATCATCGACGCTCCCAGGAAAGGTCTCGCTTTACCGAAAACGATGAGCGTCGCCGATGTGAACAGGCTTCTTAGCCTCGCGGCGCAGGAGGCCGCCACATCCGGTCCCGGCCAGCTTGCCCGCATCCGCATGCATCTGCTGCTCGAACTGCTTTATGCCACCGGCATGCGTGTCAGCGAACTCGTCTCGCTGCCAGTCAAGGTGCTGCGTCAGGAAGGCCGCTTCCTGATGATACGCGGCAAGGGCAACAAGGACCGCATGGTTCTTCTTTCCCGCGCCGCCATCGAGGCGATGGAAAAATACGAGGCTGCCAGAAAGGCGCTCGCATCGGAGAAAAGCAAGGTGGCCGCTTCGCAGAAAAAACCGGAGACGCCGGAGAGCCCGTGGCTGTTTCCTTCCAGCAGCAAGGAAGGCCACCTGCCCCGCCAGGTCTTTGCCCGCGACCTTAAGGACATCGCCATTCGTGCAGGCCTGACCCCGTCTGCGATATCGCCGCATGTGCTGCGCCACGCCTTTGCCAGCCACCTTCTGCAGAACGGCGCGGATTTGCGCGCGGTACAGGAACTGCTCGGCCATTCCGACATTTCCACGACACAAATCTATACACATGTGCTGGAAGAACGCTTGCAAGAGCTGGTACAAACACATCACCCCCTTGCCAAACAGGGCAAAAACCTTGATTAGAGCGACCGGAACCGCCGGATAATCCGGTCAAACCTTGCGCAAAACGATCGGAAACGGATCTCATGCACAATTATCTCGACTTCGAAAAACCTATCTCGGACCTTGAGGGCAAGATCATCGAGCTGAAGAAGCTTGCCGATGAAGACGAGAGCATAGACACCTCGGAGGAGATCAACCGTCTGGAATCGCGCGTCAACGACGCGATGCAGGACATCTATTCCAAGCTGAACGCCTGGCAGAAAACGCAGGTCGCGCGCCATCCGCAGCGTCCGCATTTCGTCGATTACGCCAAGGCGCTGTTCACCGATTTCACACCGCTGGCCGGCGACCGCAAATTTGCCGAAGACGCCGCCATTCAGGCAGGCCTCGGCCGCTTCAACGGTCAGCCCGTCGCCATCATCGGCCAGGAAAAGGGCAACGACACCAAAAGCCGCCTGAAGCATAATTTCGGCAGCCCGCGCCCGGAAGGTTACCGCAAGGCGATCCGCGTGCTGGAACTGGCCGACCGTTTCTCGCTGCCGGTGATCACCCTCATCGACACGGCAGGCGCCTATCCCGGCGTCGGCGCGGAAGAGCGCGGCCAGGCCGAAGCCATCGCCCGCTCGACGGAAATGTGCCTCAACGTGAAGGTGCCGATCGTCTCCGTCGTCATCGGCGAAGGCGGCTCGGGCGGCGCAATCGCGATCGCCACCGGCAACCGCGTCTATATGCTCGAACATGCGATCTATTCGGTAATCTCGCCGGAAGGTGCCGCCTCCATTCTCTGGCGCGATTCGACCCGCGCCAAGGAAGCTGCAACCAATATGAAGATCACCTCGGAAGATCTGAAGGCGCTCGGCGTCATCGACGGAATCATTCCCGAACCGATCGGCGGCGCGCATCGCGCCCCGGAAACCGTCATCAATGCAACCGGTGACGTCATCGCCAAGGCTCTGGCCGATCTTTCCCAGCGTTCCGGCACACAATTGCGCGCCGAACGCCGTCAGAAATTCCTGGATATCGGCCGGAACCTTTAAGCCCGGCCTTATTTCCTTGAATATCGCCCCAACTCGGCCATAGTCCGGTCACATCAAAAGATGTATCGGCGGCCGCGGGGCGGATCCGATTTGAGTTAAGAAGATGTAAACGGTTAATACCGTATTTAAAATACACACGGGACGGTGTAGAACTGCCGCCGCTTCGTGCCATCGTCTTTCGGATCAGATCATGCGTTTGACACATTTTGCACTTCTTGCCTGCACCGCGCTCGTTCTTGCCGGCTGTAACGATACGCTCGAAACCGTTGAACGCGACGTTTCCCACGTCAAGAACAAGGTCGATTACCCGCTGTCTCCGTCCATTCTGGCCGAGATCGACAAAAGGGGCATGGACCGCACCTCGCCGATCATGATCCGCATCTTCAAGGAAGAAGGTGCCTTGGAAATCTGGAAAGCCAGGCGCGACAACCGTTTCGAGAAGATCGCCGGCTACGAGATTTGCGCATGGTCCGGCAAGCTCGGCCCGAAGGTGAAGGAAGGCGACCGGCAGGCGCCGGAAGGTTTCTACAACCTGACGCCCGCGCATCTCAATCCGAACTCGAAATATTATCTCGCCATCAATACCGGCTTTCCGAACCGCTATGACGCCGCCAATGGCCGCAACGGCACCAATCTGATGATCCATGGCGCCTGCTCCTCTTCCGGCTGTTATTCGATGACGGATGCGCAGATTCTTGAAATCTACGGTTTTGCCCGTGACGCCTTCAAGGGCGGCCAGAAGACCGTGCAGCTGCAGGCCTTCCCGTTCCGCATGACGGCGGAAAACATGGCCCGCCATCGCCAGAGCGAACATCTCGAATTCTGGAAGATGCTGAAGGTCGGTTACGACAATTTCGAAGTGACCAAGCGGCCGCCGGAAGTGAATGTCTGCGAGAAGAAATATGTCTTCAACCAGCAGACCGAAGGCGGCAGCTTCAACGCCTCCGCCCAATGCCCGGCCATGAGCACACCGCCGGCGCTCGTCAGCGCGCTTTCGAGCTACGAGAAGACCTACGATCTCGCCTATGAAAAGGCGATGAAGAAATATGACGGCATGGCCTGGTACGACCCGAGCGAAGCCGAGCGCAAGGCGCTGGTCGCCGAAAAGCGCAAGGGCCGCGAGCCCGCCTATGCCCCGACCGGCTCGGCGCTGAAGGCTGGCAAGCTGATGAAGGAAACGGAATATGCCGCGCTGATGGAGAAGAAGGCGCAGCAGGTGACGTCGTCCTCACCGGCGACGACCGCAACCGCCTCTTCCCTGCGCGGCTCGCGCCCTTCGGCTGTCCAGCCCGCCACGGCACCGCAATCGAACCCGGCCCCCGCGGCACCGACGATGGTTGCCTCGGCTGCCCCCGCAGCAGCCGGCCAGACCGGAGCTACCGCCCAGAGCGTTCCGGTTCCGACCATGAACCCGCTTGCCTATTCCGCAGCGCCTGCTCCGGAAGCGCCGGAGAAGAAGCCGTTCTGGAAGTTCTGGGCCAAGGAATGAGCGACACGGCCGAGATCGTCTATGATTTGAGGGGGCTTAAATGCCCCCTTCCGGTTTTGAGAAGCCGCAAGAAACTCGCAACCCTGAAGGCAGGCGATATTCTCACCGTCGAGACGACCGATCCGCTGGCGGTGATCGATATTACCCATATGTGCAATGAGGATGGGCATAGGCTGGTGGAAACCACTGCGCTGGATAAGGGGCATCGGTTTCGGATCGTGAAGGGCGGGTAACTGACGTCCAACGCTCACGCTCCGGGCTTACCCCCCTCTGCCCTGCCGGGCATCTCCCCCTCAAGGGGGGAGATCAGTTGTGGCGACTGCTCGTTTTCTTACAAGCTCTGCACTTCGGGTTGCTGTCCCCATAAAGATGTTCGGAGCAAGCCGCTTGTCGATCTCCCCCCTTGAGGGGGAGATGTCCGGCAGGACAGAGGGGGGTGAACCACATCCACCGACCTAGACCATCACAACACGCCCTAAAACCGCAACCCCGAAACCGCCAGCGGATTATCCGTCATCGCCTGCCTGTCCGGCCGGTCGATGCCCGGTGCGCTTGTGAAGGCCGCGAACAGGTCCTGCACGAAGGCTTCCGGCAAATCCTTGGTAATCAGCACCATGCGCGTGCGCTGATCAGCCGGGTCCGGCCAGGCCGCAAGGCGTTCCGGCGTGTGGAAAATATTCTGCACCCCATGCAGCACCAGCGGCCGGGCCGGATTATCCGACAGCTTGACGATGGCCTTCATGCGCAACAGCTTTTCCCCATGCGCCGAGCGCAGCAGATCCACGAACATGTCGATCGCCATCGGGCTGACCGGCTGATCGTGAATGATCGAGAAGGAACGGATAGACGCATCGTGCCGGTTCACATCGTGATGATGGTGGTGGTCGTCGTGATCGCCATGATGGTGGTGATGGCCATGGTCATGACCGTGATCGTGATCGTTGTGATCGTGTGCCGCCTCTTCGCCCAGCCAGCGGCCGACATCGGCATTCTTGCTGCCGGCATCGTAAAGGCCGTTGTCGAGAAGCCCCGCAGCGCTCCACTCGGTTTTGTCGCCATCCTCGATGGTCGCACGCGGATTGAGCGCTTGTAGACGGGCTGTCAGCGCGGAAATCGCGGCGGCATCGGCAAGCGCGCGCTTGGTCATCACCAGACGGTCAGCCACGGCGGCCTGTTTCACCGCCTCCTGATGATTGTCGAGCGTGGAAAGGCCGTTCACGGCATCCACCACCGTAATCATGCCGTTCAGCACGAAATTCTGCGCAATGACCGGGTTGCCCATGACCGACTGCATGACGGGGGCAGGATCGGCAAGGCCCGTGGTCTCGATCACTACCCGTTTTACCGGCTTCAGCTTGCCTGTCTGGATGCCGTCCATCAGTTCCGCCAGCGTATCCACCAGCTCGCCGCGCACCGTGCAGCACAGGCAGCCCTCCGCCAGCTCGATGATGCCCTCACCCGCGCTTTCGACCAGCATGTGATCGATGCTGACATCGCCGAATTCATTGATGATGATCGCCGCATCGCTCATCGCCGGATCCTTGAGAAGCCGGTTGAGCAGCGTCGATTTTCCGGCGCCGAGAAATCCGGTGATGATGGAAACCGGGATGCGATCGCGAGACATGACTTGCCTGTGTGTTGATGGCCGCTCCGGCAGGTCACTGGACGACACGAAACCCGGAGCCGCATGGAGCTAAAAGAAATCGCCCGCGCCTGGAAGCCGCGAGCGACACTGTAATATCATAACATCATCGACCTGCGAATACACAAACCGCATTGCAACCGCGAGGCTCGGCCTCAAGGAAGTCACCGATCATCAGAATGTCGGACGCGGGATCGGGATCGGCACGTTGGCGAGTTCGCCCTTGCCGGCTCCCTTGCTGGCATTCACCGCCACCGTCTCGCTGCCCGGAATGAGACCGGCGAAGGAATATTCCGGCGGGCGGGTCATTTCCTGCACATAGGGCGAATGGATGACCATGCGGCCAGCCTCGTCGCGGCTTTCGCTGCGCACCTTGGCGGCCTTCGGGTTGCAGATTTCGGCGCTGACATCGTTGACATCGCCGGTATCGCCATAGGGCGCCAGCGCGGCGAGCGAAACGCCTTGGCCCGAAGGCGCCGTCAGCCCCATCTGCAACAGATCGGCCGACTGATCGGTGCGTCCGGCAAGGCTGTCCGCGCCCAGCACGACCGTGATGACCGAGCGGCCATTGCGCACGGCCGACGACACCTGGTTGAAGCCGGAGGCACAGATGAAGCCGGTCTTCATGCCGTCCGCGCCATCGAAACGGCCGACCAGCATGTTGAAATTGGCGTAGTTCTTCTTGCCGGTGCTGACGCCTTCCAGCGAGAAATAATGGGCATATTCCGGAAACTCGCGCTTGATGATCAGCGCCAGCAGCGCCAGATCCCGGGCGGTCGTATATTGTCCCTTGCCGGGCAGGCCATTGGCGTTGATGTAACGGGTGGAACTCATGCCCAGCCGCTGCGCCTGCGCATTCATCTGCGCCACGAAATTGTCGCTGGTGCCGCCGATGGTCTCGGCGATCGCCACGGCGATGTCATTGGCGGATTTGATGAGCAGCAGCTTCAAAGCGCTATCCATCGTCAGCTTCTGGCCGGGCTTGAAATACATTTTCGAGGCCGGCTGGTCGGCGGCCTTCTTGCTCATCACCACTTCCGTCTGCGGGCTGATCTTGCCAGCCTTCATCTGGGAAAAGGCGATATAGGCGGTCATCAGTTTGGTGAGCGAAGCGGGATACCACTTGCGGAAAGCTTCCTGATGGGAAATCACCTTGCCGGTTTTGACATCGACCACCATCTTCGGGTTGGCATTCGCCACGGGCGCTGCGGCAACGAGGCCTGCAGTCATGATAGCAACGGCTGCGGAGAGCCGTCTGGCGGCGTTTGGCGATTTAAAAGTCTGTGGCAAGGCTTGTCCTCGAATTCCCGTCTTCGGTCGGGGAATGGCAATATTCACCATATATGTCCTAGCAATGGCAAAGTACATTGATTACGTCAATTATGCGGCGCACTATCCACCACGGAGGATAGGATTTTACGACACGCCGCACCGATGAACCCAGGAATGAACGAATGCCGATTTTGAACAGAGCCGCCGAACTCCAGCAGGAAGTCAGCGAATGGCGGCGTCACCTGCATGAAAATCCCGAGATTTTGTATGACGTCGACAACACCGCGGCCTTCGTTGCGGAGAAGCTGAAATCTTTCGGCGTTGACGAAATCGTGACCGGTCTCGGCCGCACGGGTGTGGTCGGCATCATCAGGGGCAATCTTCCGGGCAATCGTACCATCGGCTTTCGCGCGGATATGGACGCTCTCCCAATTTTTGAGGAAACCGGCAAGCCCTGGGCCTCCAAAACCGCGGGCGCCATGCATGCCTGCGGCCATGACGGCCACACGGCCATGCTGCTTGGCGCGGCCAAATATCTTACCGAGACCCGCAATTTCGCCGGCTCCATTGCCGTCATCTTCCAGCCGGCGGAAGAAGGGGGTGCCGGCGCGCTCGCCATGGTCGAGGACGGCCTGATGGAGCGTTTCGGCATTAACGAGGTCTATGGCATGCACAACATGCCGGGCATTCCGCTCGGCGCCTTCGCCATCCGCAAGGGCGGCATCATGGCGGCACCGGACAAGTTCTCCATCACTGTCAAGGGCCGTGGCGGCCACGCGGCGCAGCCGCAC
Organism: Agrobacterium sp. LY4; assembly: GCF_001526585.1. Taxonomy (NCBI): domain Bacteria; kingdom Pseudomonadati; phylum Pseudomonadota; class Alphaproteobacteria; order Hyphomicrobiales; family Rhizobiaceae; genus Agrobacterium; species Agrobacterium sp. LY4. Next base: position 37,942 of record NZ_ASYA01000019.1, read on the forward strand.
CGCACCGTCGATCCCATCACCATCGGCGCGCAGATCGTCGGCAATCTGCAGATGATCGCCTCACGCAATGCCGACCCCATCCGCTCAGTGGTCGTTTCCGTCACCCGCTTTCAGGCCGGTTCCAGCCACAACATCATTCCCAACGAGGCATTGATCGCCGGCACGGTGCGCAGCCTCGATGAAACGGTGCGCGATCTGGCGCAGGATCGCATCAAGCAGATGGCGGAAGGCATTGCCCTTGCCAACGGCGCGGAAGCGGAAGTCGTCTATGAGCGTTATTGCCCGGTAACCTTCAACCACGCCGCCGAGACCGACCACGCCATCCGCGTGGCCCGCGATGTGGCAGGCGAACCGAATGTCGATCCCGATGTCGATCCTTCCATGGCGGGAGAGGATTTCTCCTTCATGCTGAAGGAAAGGCCGGGCTGCTTCATCTTCATCGGCAACGGCGATTCGGCCGGGCTTCACAATCCGGGCTATGATTTCAACGACGAGGCCATCGCTTACGGCATTTCCTACTGGGTGAAACTGGCCGAACAGCGCCTGACGAGCTGATTGCCGACTGACGCGAAGAAAGCCGAGGAAGAGATCGACCGCGATGAAGAACGCGGTTGATCCGCAGGCATCGTCAGGTTAAAGAGCAATTCAGTGTCCACGTAGCTCAGCAGGATAGAGCACAGGATTCCTAAGACAAATTGGGGGTTGCGACCGGAAACGACGCAATCGATCTGCTCAAAGTCGGGGAAAGCTTCGCTGGTCTTCCAGCATGCCAATCCCGAGCCAAGCTCCGGAGAAATCCGGTGAAGGTGTAGAGACTGGATGGGCAGCACCTAAAGGCCGCAAGGCCCATGGTGAAGGGACAGTCCAGACCACGAACGTCTTGCCGGCAAATGGCGGGACGGCGGCGAAAGCCGAAGCGGTATGAATCCTGGGGTCGGAGGTTCGAATCCTCTCGTGGACGCCATTTTCCTGAAATATTTTTAAAGACAATAGGATAGATGCTGATGATTTCGCTCCGTAGGTTTGTCGCTATATCAACTTGGTCGGGTCAAAATGCTCCGATAGGCCTGCCGCCAGCAAGATAAAGTGTTTCGACCAACATTTTATTTCACGGGTTCCTATTCCCCTTCTGACTGGCTGGATTATTTCGCGGTGTTGTTGAACGCCATAAGGTCCCGTTAGCGTCATAGTTCTCAAGCGCTTTAACTGCCTGATGTATCCTCCAACTGATCGCTCAGCTCTTCCCACCTGATGTCACCTGGGGGGATGCGCTCTCCGTAATTAGCTTCCGATGACCATTTCTCCCAGGCCGGATCGTGTATTTGCGAGAAAACAGAACGCGCCAAGGCAGACGAAACAGCACAAGTCAAGGCGGCCGGCACAACTCGCGGTCCTGCCTTCAGGATGATAGACGCCCGTGCCGGCGATCTGTTTTTCCTAGTCTTCGATCTCGCGATCTCAGGGGGAGAGGTAGTTTACGATGGCCCCGAGGAATCCGGGATCAAACTGTTGCCAACGGGCATGTTCAAGTTCTCGATTTTCGTGATTGTAAGTTGCAGGACCGCTCGATTTCACAATAGACTGAGAATGTTGTTGGAGGATCACCAGTTGAAGCTTTCGAAGGCCCGCGTCACGGATTATCGCAGTGTAAAAGATTCAGGCTGGATCGATTTCGAACAGTCGAAGACAATCATGGTCGGCCCAAATGAAGCGGGAAAGTCGGCGGTTCTCCGCGCACTGCAACAAATTAACGCACCAATTGGCACAGCCAAATTCGACGTTTTACGAGACTATCCTCGAAAAGATTACAACGATATTACGACGAAAAAGGTGGACCCGGCAAAAACGGTCGTGGTCGTCGCTCACTTCACCCTCGATGCTGACGACAAAGCTTCGATTGATGAAGACTTTCGACAGACGACTTACGTATTTACCAGGTACCTAGACAATTCGTCGACCCACACCTTCGAAGGTGGCCCCGAGCGTCCCACCACAGAAGGCATCGCCAAGGACTTGCAACGACTGGCCGCACATATAGATTCGCGTCAGAAGGACGATGAGGAGAAATCCAGCAAGCTCTTGGAGGTGGCGCTGGCCAAATGGTCTGGCGGAAACTATTGGCTACAGGGAGATGTCGCTACGGCGATATCGACTTGGTTGACAAAACATCTGCCGCTCATCGACGAAGCTAACGAAACCGAAGAAGCGCGGTACGACAAGCTCCTGAAGTTGACAAAGTTCGCGGCGCGACGGGACGCTGCTCTTCAAACCCTTATGAAGGCGATCCCAGTTTTTGTGCTGTTTTCAAACTACTATCGAGTTCGGCCGCTCATTCATCTCGATCATCTGGCTACACGTATCGAACAGAAATTACTTGATGATGATCAGTATGACTATGGAAACGAGTGCCTGCTAAAACTGCTCGGTTTTACAGCGCGCGAGCTTTCCAAGCTCGGACGAGCGCCTGAACCAGGTGCTGCAGATCAAGATGCACTGAAGAAATATCGAGACCAACTCGATCAACGATCCTACCAACTGAACGCCGCAAGCGTCAGGTTGACGTCGGAAATTGTGAACATATGGAATCCAAATCCGGATAGAGCCGAGGCCAACCGACTGAGGATCACCGCGGACGGCCAATACCTAAAGGTTGTCGTTGAAGACGAGTTGGGCGTCGAGATCGAGCTGGATCAACGTTCAGAAGGCTTCCAATGGCTAGTATCGTTTTTCGTAGTGTTTTTCTCGGAGACTGCAGGGAAGCATGCCAATGCGATCCTGCTCCTTGACGAACCGGGAATGAGTTTGCACGCGCTCAAACAGCGCGACTTCCGCGAGACAATTTCGAGATTGGCGGAGGCGAACCAGACTGTCTACACCACTCACTCGCCGTTTCTCGTTGGCCCGGATGAGCTTGATCTGGTTCGGGTCATTGAGATGAAAGATCGACGAACCGGAACCAAAGCCCATACGACTATTACCGCCGCCGACCCCGCTGCACTCCTACCTCTGCAGGAAGCCTTGGGTTACGATCTCGCACAGAGCCTCTTCGCCCAGCAACGCAACCTCATACTCGAAGGCCTAACCGACTTCTGGTACATTGAGGCGACGGCTGAGATGCTACGGCAGGACAGTATTGTCGACCTGAATTCCAAGATTGCGCTCGTACCTGCCAATACGGCCAGTAAGGTAGTTTACTTCGCAACTATCTTGGTTGCCCATAATCTGAAAGTTGCGGCGCTCCTCGATTCTGATAATGCAGGTGATCAAGCCGCGAAGCAGGATGTCCTCGTTCATAGATTGGGCGCGAAACGAATCTTACGCACCACGGACTTCACGGTTCCTCCGGTTCCTAAGGCCGAGATTGAAGACTTGCTCCGCGATACGCTTATCGGGATAGCATCGTCAGACCTCGGGATCGATATTTCGGCGGAGGCTACCGCATCGCCGACCACTCCCGTAATCGACCTATTGACGAGGAAGGGAGGGACAAATTTTTCGAAATATAAATTGGCTAAAGCCTACGTAAAATGGACCAGAGATCACTCATCGACTGATCTAAGCGAGGCCGAGCGGAATGGTTGGTCGAAGCTGATTAACGCGATTAACGCGGCATTGAAGTAAGTTTATCTTCACGAGACATCGCAAAATCAGCGAATAGAAAATCGCGTGAGCGGGGTTTGCTCCGCTTCCTCCATCACTCTCGCGTCTTCGCGTTCTGCCGCTCCGTGTCCGCTAGGGGCAACTTCTGCCTCATCGCTATTTAGCTGAAAAGGGGCTGGCCTTGTGGAGTGCACCCCGTTTCATCGGACAGGTCAGTGAATAGCCCCGGGTTTCGTAGACACCCTCGGGTTAGATTTTCTACTGCTTCTCGGACTCGACGGGCGACAGCATGGCCTTTGCTCCTGATAGCAAAAAAATCAAGAATTCGACGAAAAAAATCTCCAATTTTAATAAAACGCCGGTGAAATCCGGGCATCTTCCCTTTCGCAGTCAACGGTGACTGCGGAAAAACGGAGCAAGCCATTGAAATATTTGGCAACGACCTGCCTTGTAAGCGAGGTTTCTAAACCTCGCCAAAAGCCCCACGTCTTGGAATTCATTGCTACGAACACATTCGTGTTCTCGCCCGAGACCCTGATTGACGTTCAACGCGGAATCCTTAGGACGTCGAGAACGAATCCTCAGAAAGCCGCTGAGCTTCGCGAATGGCTTTCCTCTGTCAGTAGCAGTTGGCCTCTTGTATCCGGCCGAGAGCAGGAGAAGGCAAAATTAGTCGCGGCCATGCTTGAGTGCCGTGAACTGAAGAATATTTGGCTCCCTCAACCGCGGGCAACACATCCTAGTTTCGGATACCATGTGTCAATCGCAGCGGCGGCGATTACATACGAGCTTCCGCTTGCAGGCTTCGGGATCGATACCTTCCTGCAAATTGATCGCTATTTCAGCCTACCCGGCATATTCGACCTAAAAGACGAGAGCTGGCGATCTGCTGCAAGCGAATGCCGCACGGTCGATTGGAAACAGGTCAGCATGCAGCTTCATAAGTCTCCCGATGGTCGGCAGGCACATGGAAGGCGGGCGGCCTAACGAAGCCGATAGGTCGCCCGAACCACTTCAACACTCAACATCCAATCAGCAGTCATTCACAGTGATTGCTAATCTTCAAGGCGGGCATTGCGTAAAACGCTTTGTCTGCCTTGAGAAGAGTTATGGCCGGCAAACCTTAATAAAACACCGGCGAACCTCCTCCCAGAAGTGGCTCCTGTATTCTCTGTGAAGTTAATCAAATAAGATGTGCCATGCAAAAGCCAGCGCGATAGCGCGATATTTGGAATCAGTTTAGCCGTTTGAGGGAGGATTTACGTGAGCGACGGACTTCATCTTCAATTGCAAGCAATCGTCTACAAGAGCCCGCTGCTCTCTTCGATCCTTAACAAATGGGATGAGATTGCTCTGCCTGATTCCTGGCTTGTCGCTGGTGCCGTAACCCAAACGGTTTGGAACCACGTTTTTGGCTTCTCACCCGTTTATGGCATTCAAGACGTCGACATTGTCTATTTCGACGCCGACGATCTTTCGGAAGCCTCGGAGACCAACCACTCTGCCCGTATCCGAGCCGCATTTCCTGACTTGCCATTCTGGATAGATGTGAAAAATCAGGCCAGAGTGCACTCTTGGTATGAGACCAAGTTTGGACACTCGATTAAGCCGTATACCTCGACAGCCCAGGCCATAACCACTTTTCCGACAACGGCAGCAGCTGTGGGACTCCGACCTGGCCATACTAAATTGGAACTGTACACTCCCTACGGACTTTCTGACTTACTGAGTGCCATCGTCCGCCCGAACAAAAAGCAGATTACGCGCGAAATATACGAAACGAAGGTCGATCGCTGGATCAAATTATGGCCCGAGCTCGCAATCGTCGGCTGGGATCAATAAATGTGGCAAGCAGGCTTCCACACAGCCTGTCCGATTAAAGCAACACTTGTTTTTCCGGCTTTTGCTGTGCCTGAGGGTAAATAATTTTGAGACGCCCGCAATCTCTGCTGCTAAGCAGACGATGACCGCTGGTGCGCTTGGTCGCAAAATTGTAAACGGCAGGCCGTCAGCACTGCGACGCTTTCGCTTCGGTGGCATTTATTACACAATTTCACGATTACCCCCCAGAGCGCATCCATGGAAACCTCTCTCTATCAACCTGTGAAAGCCTTTCTCGAAAAGGCTGGCTATGTGGTCAAAGGAGAGGTCGGCAGTTGTGATCTCGTCGGTCTAAGTGAAGATGATCCGCCCGTCGTCGTGATTTGCGAACTGAAACTGGCTTTTAATCTCGAGCTGATACTTCAGGCGGTTGATCGGGGATCGATCTCTGACGAAGTCTGGATCGCAGCGAAAATGTCTGTCCGAGGGAAAGGACGCGATACCGATAAGCGTTACCGAGACCTTTGTCGTCGCCTGGGGATTGGAATGCTTGGGGTATCGGAAGGCGGTGATGTCAACATCATCGTGAGTTCGGTTTCTCCAATGCCACGAACAAATCCCAAACGACGGTCGCGACTTATACGCGAACATCAGAAACGCAAAGGTGATCCAGTGCTTGGTGGCAGCACGCGTACACCACTCATGACGGCGTACCGCCAGCAAGCACTTGGATGTGCGAAAGCCTTGACCCAAGGACCACTACGCGTCCGCGATGTGAAGCTGGGCTTCCCCGATGCGGGCAAAATACTACTCTCAAATGTATATGGCTGGTTTGAGAGGCTTGACCGAGGGGTCTATGGTCTGACCGACGCGGGACGCGAAGCATTGATGCGCTGGTCTATATGAGTGACGAATTAATCGCCGTTGGCGCGATCAGAGCCTGCCTCTCTACTACGCAAATCTTTGGGTGGTCGGTATGCTCTCAAGAAAAGGACGGACTGAGGCCGATGATATCCAAGGAGGTAACGGTGTTTCACTGGTTTCTTCGTTTTCTGGCGGTTTTAGGATTTTCTATCAGCTCAGCCATTGCGGCGGATGCCGACGTAGTCAGGACTTTCCACGACGCAATCCATACGGGCAAAGTGGAATCCGTTCGAACAATGCTTGCGGCCGAACCTGGCCTGGCGACGTCTAGGGATGAATATGGTTTCCAGCCCGTACACCTGCTCGACACGTATCCCGATGAGGAAGTGCTCGACCTTCTGCTTGCGAATGGAGCAGACATCAATGCCGCGAACGACGAGGGCGTCACCATTCTCCACATTGTCACCGATCCGGATGCTGTCCCGCTCCTTATCGGACGAGGCGCAAATATCGAAGCTCGCGACAAAAGAGGATGGACCCCGTTGATTATGCAGGCAAACAACCAGCAAAATGGGCCGGACGTCGTGGCCGCTCTTCTTGCTCACGGCGCTGATCCGAATGCTGAAGGGCACAATGGTGAAACTGCTCTTTCCTTCGCAAGGGAAACTGGCGATGGATCGTTTATCGAGGTCCTGACCGCTAACGGCGCGGCGAAGTGACGACGGTTTCAGCTTCGATACTCCTACGCAAGCTGCAAGGTTGCTTCCCGGCCCCAAAGCAGTCATCGTAGCGTTTTCGCCATAAGCGGATTAGGTTGGTGCGCATCCACCATTTCCCAACCGATTTTGAGATAGAAACTTACCGCGTCGGGCGCTGCGTGAACCACTAACTTTACGGCACCCTGAGCCATAGCAAGACTCTCGACGGCTGTCATCATGCTTCGGCCGATACCTTGGCGCTGCCGATTCGCGACAATCGCCACAGTGCGCACAACACCACTTCCGCCGCCAGAAAGATCAAGACGAACTGCACCAAGAACGTCCTCCCCTTCGACAAATATCAGCGGGAAATGATTTGGCTTGCGGTCATCAGGATGTTGATCATCATACCCCGTCAATCTGCGCAGATCGAAAAGTACATGGCGTCTGATCTTATGATACGCGGCCCATTCAGTTTGAGTCGAGACCTGCACGAGTTTCATACCACCGCCCCCTGTCAATTAATCGAAGCTATAATTCCTCGATATCTCCCGGTTTCAGCGGCCCTTCCTTATCCAGGATATCATCTAGGGATTTGCCTCCAGTTTGCCTGAACGACACCTCAAACCTGCCATTGGGAGCAACAATATATTGCGACGACGTCCGTGCCGCTTCAAGTAGACTCGACAGGTCGGCAGATGCCTCATCGATGGTCCAGTTTCGTGACATCGTCCCCTTCCTCCAATTATCGACTATGATATTTTTCAACCCAATTTTTACCAAAAACCGGCACATGCCGATTACGACCCTTGGTGCTTTCACCTACATCCGAGGGTTTCGAAATGGCAGACCTCATTTTTCTGATGGATACGAACATCCTGAGCAATGCCGGTTTGCAACGACCTCCGCCAGGGTTACGTGCCTGGATGAGAGCCATGGGAGCAGATTCACTCGCCATCTCGTTCCCCGCTATAGCAGAGTTGAGACGGGGTGCCCATCTAGCCTCGAGGCACGATCCACAAAAAGCAATACGGCTCCACAATTGGATCGATGACATCCTCTCCGTGAGCTTCCAGTTCGCCGAACTCACGTCCAAAGCCGCTGATCTCTATGCCGAAATGACGACCGTCGGACCGCTCCGCCATCTCTATTTACCAAGCCCTGAGCAGAAGAAGGAAAAGATCGGACACGATCTTCTGTTCGCGGCCCTGTCGATCACCCATCAGATGCCGATCGCGTCGTTTAACGTGAAAGACTTCGTGCTGATCGACAGGTACTTTCCGTTGCCGGGCGTTTTTCATCCTGTGGAAACTCAGTGGTACGTTCCCTGCAAGTTTATGCCGCCCGCTGACCATAAAGGAATAACGCCACCATCATTGCCCGAGTTCGTATCCGGCGGTTTTGGTTTTATGAGATAGACCAACGCCCTTGTCTCCTAAGGCAGCTCTAATCGTGTCAGCCGACAAACTGCCCTGCTGCAAAAGACCGGTATGAAGATCGAGAAGCGCATCTCTATGTTCTTCGAGCAGAGACTTTGCGCGCCTAAACTCTGACTGCAATGTTGCCTCAACGGACTTTCCGAGCCCCTTGCGTCGATGACGGTACGCCGACAATTCACGCGAACTATCACTTGGCTCGACAGACAGTGTCTTGCCGAGCCCCCACTTGATCTCCATCATGGTCGCTAGATCAGTCGCACGGTTGAGGTCTGCCGAGGGATCACCGCCGGCTCCATTTCCGAATTCGCCGAACAGCAATTCTTCGGCTGCAATGCCGCCAAGCAGGGTGGCAACCTTGTTTCGCAAGTACTCCGACGTCTTCCGACTGAATAACCGTTCTTCGAACTCGGTGTGCCCCAGAGATTGAGACGATCTGCCGACTTGAATGTTTCTCTGAATGGAAACCGATACCAGTGGGTCAGCCTCGAGCAGAACACCGAGAATAGCGTGCCCAAGTTCGTGTGCGGCGACACAACGCTGCACCGCCATTGGGACTGGGATGAGCCGTGGTAGGACGTCCATAAGATCAGCAACGGCCATTCGACGCTTTGCTCGTCGCGCGTTACGTCGGGCATCGCGGATACACCGTTCGATATCCGCTCCCGACCAGCCTTCGCTCAAGGAAACAATCCTATCGAGATTTTCGTCGCTGAGGTCTCTCCGGAGATAGAAACGGAAGATATCTCTGCGTGCTACATCATCTGGAAGCGGAATGATGAAATGGCGTTCCAGGCGGCCCGCCCGAAGAAGCGCCGGATCAATAATGTCCGGATAATTCGTCGCACCGATGACGATCACGCCTTCATGCGACTGTGCTCCGTCCAACAGTTCCAGAAGCGCGTTGACTACTTGCCGATGGTAGTTGTCGTTGCTACTGCCGGTCCGATCATCACGGCTGGTAAAACTGTCGAACTCGTCAATCAACAGGATCGAAGGTGCCTGTCTCGCGGCTTCGGAGAACGCTTTCCGCATAGCTTTGAGCATATCACCGAGATGACCGGTTGCCTGCCAACGGGCTGCGGAACCCAATACCAGGGGCACGCCGCAGGTCTTCGCCAACGCAGCCGCGTATGACGTCTTACCCGATCCAGGAAGACCAGACAGCAGAAGGCCGCGGTCGACATCGTCCCAGGCGATGACACCCGCCTTCCATGCCGCAATATCTTCGGCAAGTTCGAGACCCCAAGCTTTAGCTTCACCATATCCAGACAGGTCCTGTAGGGTTGGTCCCGCCGACGAGGAGTCAGGGAAACGTTTTCCTTTTTCGATATGAGGATGGCGACGGAGACGCTCGATACTGGCGGCCACGGATCGTCCGCGCCGCCAACCGAGTTCGACACTCTTCGTAGATTGGCTTGCGAGAAACTCAGCGTCCCCTCTCGTGATCTTCCCGAAACCCATTCTCTGCGCCGCAATGCGGTAGTCGTTCGGCGTCGGCAATTGCAAACGGACAACGATATCAGCAGCAATGCGCACTTCACGCGAAAGGAGGTCTTCGTCTTGAAGGAGAATAATGGCTCGCTTGAGTTCCCTGAGTTTCCGGAACCCCGCGAACTCATCGGCAAGCTCAGCCTCTTCAGCTACGAAGAGGACGTAGTTGTTGCCGTGTTCACCACCGATCGGGACAGTCCCTTCGAGCAGATACTTCGCCGCCATCTTGTAGGCATGGACATCCGCTTTCGGCGGCATAACGAAAGCTGCCACGAAGGATGATCGCTTTTTCAGAAATTGTCGGATCGACCTCGACATTGCGATGATCGCCAGGTGAGTCGGCAAGGTCAGTTGGTATTTGGAGCTGTGAAACGGATCACGAGTTGCGAGAAGGTTATCGCTATAAGACTGCATGGGATGCCTCGAAACACGGAGAATAATGGTGGCACTGACGGGACGGTCAGGGCCGTATTCTCCGCACAATCGTCTCGGGGCCGAGTAATTCCGTGTCGAGGTCGACTTCAACGAAACCGTGCAAGATCATCTGGGCCAGTCCAGCAACTGGCTTGGTTTCGGTAAAAACCGTAAGGCACTCGGCCACTGTCAGGTTGCCGTGCTCGTCTAGGGTTGCAAGCACCCGCAGGCGGTCTCCCAGTGCCAAACCGTGGCTGCCGTACGAAAGCAGGTCCTTTGCATTCTGAAGACGTGGACCCTCGTAGACTTCATCGGCGAGCAGACGGCGATAACGCAAGCCTGCCCTCTCGGCGACGGCGGCAATTCCGTCGGCGTCGAACGGCAACACCCTGTCAGGACTGTCGAAAAGCATCTTGCCACCGTCATTGTTCAAGATGCCAAAATCGGGGACGTGGGCTACGCCGCCACAGTCCAGGGAAACAGGCATACAGTGCCACGAAACAACGTCAGGATTGACATCCAGCAGGCACGCGGTGTCGCGCGCCACCTGAGAACGAAAAATGGATGGGCCGTCGCACTTGATAGTGGCGGCCGGAGAAAATGTACGGATGGATGCAGAATGACGGCTTGCGCGAACCGATCTCGCGCGCTGTGCGATACCCATTTTGAAAAACCTCACACTAAACATGGTTGATAGTCGCCGCGAAGGTCACGGCGACGTGGGATCAACCTATTCGTATGAGGCGGGTAAGATTTTTCATGCACGAACAATTAGTGAACAAAAATCCAAAGGTCAATACATACCTCAAGATTTTATCAGACTGAAAATTGCTATTGGAAAAGCTGCAGGATCGTGGATGGTTGGGAATTGGCGAGGTGTAATCCATTGATCGCCAGTTGCTGCTGCGTCTCCAGCGCCCTCAGCTTCACCGCAGTGACCTCCATGTCGGCGTCTACCAGCCGCCCGACGCCCCGTGTCGCGGAGTCGATCCGCTTCCTGTTGTTTTCGTCATACAGGTCGAGTGCCGACTGAACCGACCCGACATAGGCCATCTTGGACGTCAGCTGTTGGATTTTGCTGTCGATGTTGGCAACGAGGTTGCTGTATAGGCCCTGCCTGTCCGACCCGAAACGGACGACGTGGTTCTCGATCGACTGGAGGATATAGGTGGGACTGACCGCATAGGCCTCCGGGTCGCCCGTGACGGGGTTCGAGACCGGGATGTTGTACCAGTAGATCGCGGCGGGAGTGAACGATCCCGGCGCGTCAATGATATCGCTGCCGTCGAACAGCATCTTTTCCGGGTTGAACTCACCTGGATATGTGGTTGGGTAGCTGCCGAAGTCGTCGTTCAGAAGCAGGGTGTCCATGGCACTGACATCCATCGTCTGTACCTTGCCGCCCGCGTATCCGACGACGAAGGAGAACACCTGTTTGCTGGCGTCAACGTCTTCGTTCTTCCCGTGGTAGATCATGTTCACGCCGGCGAACGAAGCCGACAGTATCGCCGCCCTGGCCTGATCCTGGAGCTGCTGTATCTGCACATTGATCTTGTAGACGTCCGACTTGGCGTATTCCGGGTCGAGGCTGAATGCCGGCTTGATGGCGTCTTCCATGCCGGGCTGCGGCATGTCGCTGGCGGTGATCGCAAGGTTCCTGATCTCGACGAAGGATTGTCTCACGGTTTCCATCGCCGCATATGCGGTATCGACGATCCCCATCGCCAGCCCGATACTGTCGGTGACGGCCTCCATCGCATCAACGTCAGAGCGCATCGATGTCGAGATCGACCAATAGGCGGCGTTATCGGACGCCGTTGAGACCCGGAGGCCCGATGACATCTGTTGCGATGCACTGGAGAGCTGTGCGCCGATCCCGCGAAGCGTACTCAACGCCGTCATCGCCAAACCGTTTGTCAGGATACTGGTCATTCAAAATCCGATGTCCGCAATCTGTAGCAACGAAGCCATATGCGGCTTCACCGACAGATTTCGGACATCGGCGTTAAAACCGCGGCAAATTGAGAGGGTAAAAATACCCTGTCTCAAAGATTTTCTGCCGACGGATTTTATTTCGATAGGCCAAAATGCGCCCTGCGTTTCCGACCCTTAAAGTTTACCGTTTTATGTCGAGATAATTCAGTCTGGTACCAGACAGAAAACGCTTACCTCATGACGCTTTTAAAAACGCACGGAGTTAGCGAGGAAACGGTCTATTTTCGAAAGGCCTATCTACTGACGACCGCGATCACCTACTCTTTTTCGGCTTTGAAGGAAGAAGTCCGTCGCGCTGCATCTGCTTACGGGCGAGCTTTCTCTGACGGCCGACTGCTTCAGCCTTTTCCCGCGCTTTCTTGATCGATGGTTTCTCAAAAGCTTCACGAAGACGCATTTCGCGGAAAATGCCTTCGCGCTGAAGCTTCTTCTTGAGAATGCGCAGCGCCTGATCGACGTTGTTGTCGCGTACTAAAACCTGCATTTTGATCCTCTGGAGGTGAAAATGGTGCGCTACCATACTCAATTTTTCATTGAATCCAAGATCGACGATCTCCCTATGATAGGCCCCTGACAGAAAGATCAGCCTTCCGTGTCAGGTTATGGGCCAACGCAGCACCGTGCAGCTATCGGTCAGTCTTCTGGTTAATGCAAAAAAGTCTCGACACCCCGCGCATGGGGCAGAGATCGTGTTTTTGATCCTGAAACGATCAAACCAAAACAGATATCCCTAAACCTGCGCCGGAAAGGATTGTGCGCAATGAACTTGCGGCTGGGTTTTACGAATGGCACGCTTAAATTGTGCGAATCACCACCAACACGGAGGAAAGCAACATGGCGCATAAGTTTGAAATTTATAAAGATAAGGCTGGCGAATTCCGCGTTCGCTTCAAATACAACAGTGAAGTGATCTTTGCGACCGAAGGCTACTCCTCCAAAGCGAGTGCGCAGAACGCAATCGCCTCGATCAAGAAATATGGTCCGGACGCGCCTACCGAAGACAATAGCTAAGGCTTTAAAGCGGCCCGCCCAGTTGGGTGCGCCGCTTTTTCTCAAAAAGACACAAAGGCCCCACTCCAGTCGGTCCACTCATTTCTGGAGAGACGACTTCTCTGCGGCAAAGGCCAACTGCGGAAAGTGGCGACCGGTCAATTGGGATCATAACTGCCGAGGGGAATGTCCCCACCTCCGCTATACATTAGTTATGATTCATAATGTTAAATAGCAAGAATAAAAGCCCTACGACATGGGCATCACGTGATCTGATTGGTGCCGACGTCACCGGAGGTATACGCTACGACCTCACCGACTTGAGCCGATATTGATGACGGCGGACGAACCGACCTGAACAAAAGAATACTCGACCGCACCTCGCTTCCACAAAGCCGTTGTACTTTCGATCGCGTCATTCTTGTCGAGATTATCCGGTGCACCAAGCCTCTCCGATAACGCATCCAGGAAACCGGCAGGCCTTGGCGTGGAATATGCGCATGCTTTGTGTCCGTTCGGACCAGTAGCAAGCCAAAAAGACAATGACTCGGCTCCGCCTGCCTTCTCTTGCCGCCAGCCCACAACGTCCACCGAACCGCCATTATGGGCGACGAAGCTACGACGCCACTCCTCTGTTTCCGCATCGGTCAGCCGCGGCCAGCCAAGTTCATCACCCTTGGTCATCGCGGTCTGCACGGTGGGCGCTTCACAGATAGTGAGAAGGCGCTCCGCCGTCATGTCCGCCGGCATCGCCGTGGCCACCCCGAAACTCAAAAATGCAGCGCAGAAGCTGCCAATGGTCGATATCTCAAGATACCGAAGCGGACTTGCTCGCTCTGCGCTCCTCATTTTCTTCTCCGGTTCATCATCGTCCATGGGATCAGACCGCCGCGTCCGAAAGTAAACGTTGCGGGATGGATGCAGCCAGTTGAGGATCATGCCCCGGCGTTCACACCGGGCGCAACAGGCTTCCTGTCGTTCGCAAACGCTCTTCCAGCAATTCCATAAGCTGCTCCTCGCGAATACGACCCTGCCCCAAGCCGAGCTTCATTGCCAACTCGCGCCAACCATATGTCGGACGGACCTGGGGTGCGCCATAGGCATCAGCGAACCATGCAAGAGCGACTGCATACCCGTATCCGTATTCCATCTCGACCGAGCCGCCGACAGATACCCAGATATCGGCACCGATGAAAATCGGCGTCCTGAAATCGCCACCGACTACCATCGACGAGTCTTCCCTGGACGCGAAAACCCAATCCCCGACGACGGCATCTCCGGTGACGAAGATAATGCTGGCCCAGTCATTGTCGATGCTGCCACAGTTCAGATCGCCAAAGACAACGAGGGTAACATGGCCATCGCCCCCTTCGATGCATGTTGAGACTTTGCCGCTGACATGCAGGTTTCCGTCGATCACAGTGATCCATGAAGACGGGACGAAATCCCCGTCAATCGTGAGATCGCCGCGATGAATGCACGCGTCCGCGGTTTCGTTTTGGGGGCCTCCGGGAACCAGATGAAACCTCGACAGGGCCTCGGCCACGGCGGGGTCGGGAAGCTTCCTCGACCTCTGGGTTACAAATTCCTGCCACTCTGCTGATGTTACGCTGTTCAAGGGCAGCCACTCTCCTCTTTTCGCCGGATATGCCTGAACGGCAACATGCCGCTGGCTTTGACCGAAGCGGACCCTAAAAGGCTGATGTAAACATGTCCAGCAGGGGTGGTTTGCGCATGAACGGCTTCCTGGAGTACCTCTGGGGAAGCGGGCTGTTCGGACGGGAAACAATGATTGAAAGACTTCTACCAGTTTTGCGCCTGTTGTCGGTCGTCATCGCGCTGCTTTGCGCGGCAGATACGCCCGCTTTTGCAGAATCTCGTTACGTCACCGCAGGCACAACGGAACAGCCTGCCGACTTGGGTAAGGTCGAAGGCGTCCTAACTTTTGAGGGACGAACTGGTGAAGGGTCGCTAAAGGACGCATGGTTCGCCTTCACGCTTGCGAATGCTGCCCGCGTCAGGATCGCGGTAGACCAACCAGATGTCACATTCGATCTGCGCGTGGTTGGCAGCCGGGGCGTCGATGGCGTTCTGATCAGTACCGCCTTCTCCCGTGAACCCAGCATCGAGTATGTGGATGCGGGGACGTATCTGTTGCGTACCTATACGGACGCCCCCTCAAGCTACACCATCACCATAGAGGCAAACTGACATAGGCACGGATGGGCCGTTGGCCTGTGCGACCTGATGATTTTATTTCTGCCAACGATAGGTGCGAGGTCGTTCCATGAAGTCCATGGCTGTTACATCATACGAATTGAAATGGGCTTTTGTCTTATGCGCCGCGCCTGTTGCGCTCTGCTTATGGGTTGCGATTGGCGTCGAGAATTCTGCCGCGTTCTGGCAAATAACTGCCGTCCCCATTCTCGGACACGCGATCATATCGTTTGCCGTTATCGGCCCCCCATATCGGTGATCGCGATTTGGGGACGCAAGCCGATCATTCAATCGATCTTCGTCGCTTATTACATCGTTCTTCTTGGGATCGCAGATTTCCAACCGAGGCCATTGGAAGACGCCTCATTCGGCGATCAATTCGTCAATGTTTTTCGAGCGGCCTATTACAGCTTGTTGGTTCTCTTTTTATTGGCTCTATTCGCCGCCATAGCGAGGAGGCGGGAAGAGAGGAGTGCAATGAAGCCAATCATTCTCGTTGTGTTCATTGTTCTTTCGGCTACGCTCGCACTCGCATTGCCACAGATGCTCTAAATCCCGGGGGAATCGGGCAGGCCACCTCAGCTTCACGCCAACCGGCGTATCCCCCGAAGAACCGTTCGAGGATGAACGTTGTACTTTCGAGCAACCTCCCGCACGGATGCACCGGCGTTCAGCACAGTAAGGATTTCCCTGCATTGCATTTCGGTCAGCGCAGGACGTCGCCCAGGCAATTTACCTCGTGCCTTCGCGGCAGCTATGCCAGCGATGGTCCGCTCCCGGATCAGCGACTTCTCGAATTCGGCAAGAGCCGCGAGAATGTGGAATATCAACTGACCGCCCGCCGACGACGTATCTATGCTTTCAGTCAGGGATACGAAGCCGACCCCACGGCGCTTCAGAGTTTCGACCATGGAAATCAGATGGGTGATCGACCTTCCGAGACGATCAAGCCTCCAGACGACCAGAATATCGCCGCGCCGAAGCACCTTCAGCATCGAAGACAGGCCACCTCTTTGCTGGTGACTTCCTGAAACGCCGTGGTCTTCGAATACACGTTCGCACCCCGCCAAACAAAGGGCGTTTCTCTGCAAATCAAGATGTTGGTCGGTCGTCGAAACACGCGCGTAACCGATCCTCGCCATGGTACCGATGAAACCTCTCATTTCACTCGCCTGCTATCACGACTTGACAGAAACGAACGGTTTCGCGGGAGGGGCATTCAGTCTCTCGTTCAAGTCTTGAATTCAACAATGAGAGGCAGTTACGCGTAGAACGACAACCCCCGGTCCGTCGTGACAAAACCGTTCGTTTTTGTCCGTTTGGGCGGACGCCTATTGAGGCCAAATGTCCCATTTCCCGATCTGGCGAGACGACTGACAGATGCGTGGCTGGAGAATTCAGGCGGGCTATCGGTCTCACCAGATGCCATCTGGCGTTCCGTGAAAGGCCTCCTGAAAGTCAACATGGCATTGATCGTCGTTGACATGGTGAATGCGCCACCCAATTGGCATATGGACTTCATCCAACGATATGGGATTCCGACCAGCCTGATCGACGCCAAAGGCCTTCAAAACGCCGGTGGTCTCCGTGACTTCTCGAGGGTTCCCCTCCTCGAACAGCACATCGTCGGGGTTTGCCAAAAAGCGATTAGCGATGGACGGCCGACTATCGGCAAAATCGATCACGTCATTCAGGATGCTAGAGTTGTTGCGAGTGGCATCGTCGTACCCGATCCAACAGCGAAAAAGACATGGTGCGTCATTCTCGGTGAGGTCCATTCTATCTCGGCCGTAGTCCGCGACGCTCGTTTTGATGACATCGATCTGTCTATCGTTCAATTGCTACGCGAAGGATTGTCCGCACGTGAAATCGGTCACGTTATCGAACTCTCCCCACGAACCGTGGAGCACCGCATTGAGAGGATGAAAGCACGCGCCGACGTAAAGTCGATAGTTCCATTGTTGATCGCCAAAAACTAGACGTGGCTTCGTAAGCTTATCGTCGCGTCAATTGTCATTCTGCATCTGTGGTTGGGGACTCGACCGCCGGTTAAGATGAGGGATTACCATTGCCGTATCTACCAGCAGACGACGTCTGCCCAAAGCCGCCAGGGCAGCTCCTGGTGGATCAGTCACATGGCTGGCGACAGACGGTAAATGCCGTAGCTGCTCCCCTCAAACTTAATCCTCGCATAAAGGCTCAGTACAACCATCGCGGGGCCATCGCTGCCGGTAACCGCTGACACATCAATCGTATGGCCGTCACCGAGCATCGTCGAGAGCGACATGGCACCCACGGCAGTCAAAAGCGTCCGCGCGACTTCCAGCTCGAAATGACCTTCGGTCATAAGCTCGTAGCGCTGCAGGCCTTCCGCGCTGATCATCTGTTCCGGATACATCGCGAGTTCACTTGTCACGCAAATTTTGCTGTGTGTGGCAGTGCGGAGAGCAATTGGGCCACCGACCTCAAAGCCGATAATCGCGCCCAAAGCCTCAGGATCGAACTCGACGTCAGCTTTTTGTTCGATGGTTTGAAAAAGCGTTTCATAGAAGGGGTTTTGATTACGAAAATCAATCATCTGAACAGTTTACCTGCGTGCCGGCACAAAATCGATAGTTCCGCTGTTGACTACGAGACCGCAGACCTAACCTCTTATGCGTTTATTCAAAATAGGAAATATCCGGTCCTGTATCCGGGACGCAGGCGGCTAATGTAACCCATCCGGCCGCATTGGATCAGCGTCTAAAGTTTCAAGGGGAAGAACCCGTCCGATCGTATTCAGATACGCGATTATGTCACCGAAGAGATGATCACGAGGCCCGAAGTCCTCCAAAATGTCATGTACACGATCAGACACCTCTTTGTCATCCGGCGGATCAGCCAATGAGTATCCGACGGTGCCAAGCGCATAAATGCCGCAGCTCACCTCGATTAACCTGTCTACCAACTCGGCGGCAGGGTTTCTATCCATGGTCGTCTCTTGTGATAAAATGCAACGTAGCATAGACAATACAACAGGCCAAGAAAAGACCGATTTGTCGCTGTGTGCGCCTTCTCAGACATCTTGCGAAGATGATGTTTCTGTCACGGGTTGGTGAGAACGCAATCAATGGTCCGTCGAAAATCGAAGACCCTGCATCACGCAGAGTCTTCGACAAACCCTCACAGTTTCGGTGCGGGCGCAGCGCTGCTCGTGTTCTTCGCCCTCGCAGCGTCGATTCTTTTCCGCGCATCCTGATTATCGGTCTCGAAGTCACTGACCAGATCGAGATGGTTCATCATGCCCATGTCGAGTTCGTTGGCGAGACCGGTCTGGTCGCCTCGGACTGTAAACTCGATATACAGACCACAAAAGCTCGCACTCTTCTTCGCTTTCCCGGCAGTCTGGTCATTAAGGCCCACAGGGAAATCGCTAGTACCTATACAGCTGAGCGATGACTTCAGTTTCTCCGCAGGCAAATCGACAGAGTTGAATTTCCATGCTGCCCAGATGGCGGTGTCGTCTTTGTTCACATAGGAAGGTTCGCCATATTTCTGCACGGCCGCCGCATAAACCGCATCCATAGATGGACGTTCGGACGGCCTGAATTTCAGCTCCCGACGTGCTGCAAACAGCTTGTTTCCGCTTCCCATGCCAGTGAACGCGAACTGCATGCGTTCGTGTTCCATGTCGTCCGGCCGGCTAAGATCGTTGTAAAGGGTTCGTCCGTTTGCCACCCATTCGGTGCCTTCCGGGAGTTTCCAGTTGGTGAAGCGATACTCGCCTTCCGGACGCAGTGCCTTGTAGTTGGCGACGACCTGATCGGCATTCATGCCAAGCGCCATTCCGTTGATGTCGAATTCGGCAGCATGAGAAGTTGCCATCGCCGCGCTAAAAAGCAGGGCCGATAAAATGATGTTTTTCATTTGATGCTCCAGAAGAAATGCAGATTTCGCGGTTATCGACGACCAGTCCAGGCCTGCCACATGCTGCCGAGGACGAGCAGTCCAAGTGCGACGCTATCGCTTCCGAAGGACAACCCGCCCGACATCGAAAACTGACGCGCGGCCGCTGAGCCCAGCATCTGCGACATTTGCCTGTTCGCATTGTTCATCTCGTTCACGCCGTTCAGCAGTGTCGCTATGACGTAAATCGTAATGCCGACGGCAATTGCCAGGGTCGCGAGTTCTATGATTCGTCGGTGCGGTCGCAACTGAGGTGCAAACCGACCGCAAATGCCGGTGAAAAAGGCCAACGGCAGAAGGTATGCGATGCCGCCAAGAAGGTGAGGTGAAGGAAGCGTCAGGCCTCCGCTGAAACCCATGACTTTCAGATTGGCTATCGGAAGAGAAATTGCCGCGACCGAAAGCGCGGCCAGTACTGCCGAAAATACGATCTTCTTCTTATCCGCGGACGGAATTTGGTTTTCATGCGTGTATGTCAAAGCCAGCCCCTATGTAGGTAGATATTACGACGGGGCCTAAATCGCCCCGGGGCGGACAATCGGGGAGTTGTCTTACCGACGAGAGAATTTCAGAGGGGGAATCTACCCTGTCAAGGAATTCAAGACTTCGTTTCATGGCGCATCGTCAACAGCCCGCTGACAGTGCAGGGTAAAAATACCCTGTGCTACATTCCAGAATCCGACTATTGGCAGACATCAATTTATGGATTTCATATTTTCGACAATGGCCAAAGAGACACCGTTCAGTGCGGTTACGCGCACGATGATAGACAACTGGCTCCAAACCAGCCCCAAAAATGCCGCAAGACCGGAGACGGTCTACAACGATATCCTCGGCCATCTTTCGACCAAGATGCGACTGACCCTGTTCACCGTAACAAGCGACAATCCCAAGAAATGGCACATGAAAGCCATCAGGCATTCCGGGTTCACGTCTCGTATTCTGAATATCAACAAGATTTTTGCCGACTGCTACGTCGAGGATTTTAAAGACCAGAAATACATGGAGGATGCGGTTATTCCGAGACTACGCCAGGTCATGGAATCGCAGAAGCCATCCATGGAGCTGGTGAAAACACGACTATTCGGTGTGAACCTCGGCTATGATCGTATCCTTATCCCGCAGAAGAACATCGGCAGACCGCAATGGGTTATCTCATCGTCATATGCCCAATTCCTGCTTAGCCCACCTCAACAACACGAGAAGCTGGATGTCGCTGACGAAGCCATTGTTCAGTTGCTGATCGAAGGCGCGACGTCGAAGGAAATCGCGGAAACTCTTACAGTGTTTCCGCGGACGGTAGAACATCGAATCGAGCGTTTGAAGATTAGATGCGGAGCGCGAAATACCGTGCATTTAATTGCTATGCTGGTCACCGCTCAGGCCGAAAAGATGGTGAACTCGACAGCTGGATGATTCTCGAGAGGTTTCTTGATGATATGGATGTTCTTCACGATGCTCGCCGTTCGCCGAGGACGTTAAATTGCGTTTGAAAAATTTGAAGTCTCTGAAAATTGTGACTGTGAACGGGGTGGAAGTTCGCCTGAAAGACCTGGTGAAAACTCTCTCTCGATATACAACGGCGGTTGTGGTGGTGAACGACGATGACATCTATCGAGTTAGTTTGCGAGGTAGCGGAACTCTTCTCCACCGAGACGGCTCGTTCTACCTAGCTTGCTGTTACCATCAGGTACGAGATTGCGACCTACGTAACGTCGGAATTTTTCATGGAGATGAAGCTGTCGTGGTCACATCAAACACGGTTTTATATTCCGAAAAATCAAGCGATTCTGACTTCCATGATTTGATGCTCTTCGATTTCACGGAGACCGTCAAACGCAACCCCAATCTCAAACACAAGTTTTTTAATTTTAAGAAGATTGCACCAAAAGGCCCGCTACAATACACTGCTTTTCTGCAGGTGTCTGGTTACGTTTCGCAATACCAAGAATATGATCTGGGTGAAAGAAACCATTTAGGCCTAGCTAGATCGAATATAATATGTCGGTTGAATAGGTCATCTAACGACCATTCACTTCTTGTTATTTCGCCAGCCGAAAAGCCTCTTGATTATGACCCCGATGGTCTCAGTGGGGGAGCAGCTTTTACTGTGCAATTTGTCGACGGAAAAGCCAATGTTTTCTTTGCTGGCATTGTCACAAGGGCCGGCAAGCGAGACATTCACATTCTCAAAAGTGGATACATCCTCTCTATGATGAAGCCTTAGACGACCTGCGAAAGGATGGACCCGGCGCGAATAATGAACGGATAACCGAAGGTAAGATTTCGAGCTTTTTGGAAAGACAACTGACTTCGAATACCGAAACAGTGTGCGCCAGCGTAGTATCTTGGACACTTGCAATGCTACGTTCGTCGCCTTCGCCTGCGTTCGTTGGCCACAGGTGGGGTGACAGATGCTCCGCTTGTTGTGACACTTACACGACGATAACGCCTCAGATGCCAGACGGGTGTTGTGGAAATATTATGACGGACTTACGCTGGGTTGAGCGCGAGATTCGCGGCAGGGCAGTGATGGGCAAGAGTTTGAGTGAAGAAACGAAATCCGATGACGCGCGCATTGTCCACTGGGCTACGCGTTCAGACATATCGCCTTTGAGATATCCAGGCGGAAAGCGTAAACTCGCCCCCTTCATCGCCGACTTGATCGCGAAATCAAATGTTCGACCCGAGCTGTTCGTCGAACCGTTTGCCGGCGGCGCGTCCGTTTCCATATCGTTGCTCGAGGCGGACTATGTCGACACTATCGCGCTTGCCGATGCCGACCCCCTTGTCGCCTCTTTTTGGAAGACCGTGTTCTCGCCAGAAGCGGACAAGCTGGCCGATATGGTCTACGACGCGAAAGTTACATTGGATGAATGGGTGCGACTCAAGCATTCAGAAATGAAAACGGAGCTGGAAGCCGCATTCAAATGCCTGTTTTTGAACCGGACAAGCTTTTCTGGTGCCCTTCATCGAAAAGCTGGCCCGATCGGAGGAATGTCCCAGACCAGCGACTACAAAATCGACTGCCGCTTCAACCAACCAAAGATCGCAGAAAGGCTGTTGGAGCTATCCCGCCTGCGCCACCGCGTGCGCTTCGTACGCAACGAGAGCTACAAGAAGACGATTCGAGATATCCGCCGTACGGCGACGTTCCGCAACAATCCCCAAAGAGTGTTTTGGTATCTGGACCCGCCTTTCTTCGCCAAGGCGGACAAGCTCTACAGGCATCATTTCGTCTCTGCCGACCATGAGGAGCTTGCGGCGGCGACGTCCGACATTCCAGGCAGCTGGCTTCTTTCATACGATGACCACCCAGAGGCGTCTCGTCTTTACGGGACCCACTCTGGATACGCACTCGTAAACCTCCAGTACTCCGCGCGCATCGACGAAAAGCAGCGTTTAGTGGCCAAGGAGATCATCGTCTCCAACGTTATCGCAAATCTTCGTGAAACGGGCGCTTTGAAAGATACAGCTGAAATCCTTCAGATACCTCGCCGCCGGCAAAACGCCTCGTCTAACATCGAGGTGATTAAACGTTACCTTGCGACTGGATAAGACGAATGACCAACGGCATGCTCGACAGGATCGCGGCTGGCACAAACCCTCTCACAGCTCTACTAGACGAGAAAACGGGATCGAGTCTGGTGGGGCACACCATCCACACCTCCTATGACACCGCCATCGTCATGACAAACGACAGGTGGCGCGAGGGTGCCGGCGGCATCCCCATGAACAGCTATCTATTGGCCTGCAGTGCCGATCCCGAGAAGATGGTCAGCGCCAATGTCATCGATAAACGCATCCTTCTTCTACGGGTTGTCGGACGCGCGGAACTCGCAACAGACCGCGACATGGTCAGGGCGATCATGGAGCATTTCCAGGACAACCCCGCGACGAAGGACCCCGCGTTCCGCATGGACGAGCCCGTTTCGTTCTCGATGCTCCAGTGGAGCGGCGTCGAATGCAAAGTCTTGGGCACATTCTATCAGGACGCGGCGTCGGCATTGAATTTCGGCGCTGACGCCGAGGACTTTTTCGCGGCCCGCCATATGACCGTCAGGAAGCCGGGGGCCGCGGCGCTTTCGATCATCGTGAATTTCGTAGACCCCATCCGCAAGGCGAAGGCCGAGAAGGACGCTATCGCGCTCGGCATGAAACGCGCGCCCGCAGCTTTCGAAATAGGGACGGTCAGGTTCACGTCTTCGAACCAGCTCGCGCTAGGTGCAGGACAGCCACCTGTCGCGGTCAAAATATTCCCCGGTGATTTCCTTGCCCGTCGAACCGCCGTATTCGGGATGACGCGCACAGGCAAATCCAATACCACGAAAACGATGGTTTCGGCCGTCGCGCTATCGGCATTCGAATCCGATTCACCCGTCGGCCAGATCATCCTCGACATCAACGGCGAATACTCAAACGCCAACAACCAGGATGGCGGAAGTTCGATCGCCGATGTCTTCGCAGACAACACCGTGCGATACCGAATTGGCGCAAAAACGGGGTTTAGAGACATCCGGGTTAACTTCTTCCAGAACCTGTCGGTAGGACATCAGTTCATTGCCGATAACCTGAACGCCGACGGAGCTCAGCTCAACGACGACCTCAAGACCTTCTCGGCCTGCGATTTCCAGGAACCGGACAGATCGAATCAAAGTGCTTATGGTCGGTGGATGAGGCGGGTAGCGCTTTATCGGACGATCCTGGCCGAGGCCGGGTTCGAGTATCCCGATGGGTACCACATCGAATTCGACGCTGGAAAAGACGCTCTCGATAAGCTTTTCACGCATGTGATTGGCGACGAGGAACGGGCCGCTTACACCAATGCTGACGCCCGCGTCGGTGCTGTGATCCAGCACTTCGGACTTACTGCGCACGGTTCCGGTTTTCGAGTTACACCGAAGGTCTCTGCCCGGTTTTGGTCGAAGGTCAGAGAAATCGAACGCAGCATCGAAGGCGGGATACAGCGCAAGAAGGACGACAAGTGGTTAAACACCGAGGACCTAGCCATGCTCGCCGTCCTCGTCGGGCGGTCAAGCAAAACCGACGGTGCCATCAGAGCTTTGAATGCGCTCAAGTCGGCCGCTGGCGAATTTCACTCCCCCTACGGATCATCCGACATCTCAAGCGAGATTTACGAGTTGTTGGCACAGGGGCGGATAGTCATCGTCGACCTGTCGGTCGGGAAGCCTTCGATCCGCGAGACAATGGCCGAGCGCATCGCCAGCGGCATATTCAACACTTCGTCCGCGAAATTCACCTCAGGAATATCCGCTCCCCGGATCGTCCTCTACGTCGAGGAGGCGCACAATCTGATCGGCAAAAAGGCCGACCTCAACACGACATGGCCGCGGATCGCCAAAGAGGGTGCCAAGTACGGCATGTCGCTTGTCTACGCGACACAGGAGCCGTCTTCGATCCACCCTAACATCCTGTCGAACACTGAAAATTTCTTCGTGACACATCTCAATAACGACGACGAGATCAAGACGCTCTCCAAATACTACGATTTTGAAGACTTCGCGCCGAGCCTCAAGCGTTGCCAGGACGTCGGATTCGCTCGGATCAAGACGCTGAGTTCGAACTTCACGACGCCGACTCAGATAATGCTCTTCGACCCGACGATCGTCGGCGATAGGTACGCTCGCGTAAAGACGGCGGGTTCCAGTTGGTTCTCCCCGCTTCGCGAGGTGGCGTGAGATGCCGTATAGCAACGAGCGCGCGACAGCCAGCGGCGGTTTCGATATCTTGAACGACCCCGACGTCAAGCTCTTCATTGAGTCTGTGCAGACCGTAAGGGATCATGGAGATCGTATCAACTTCATACGAGATCATCTGATCGACGTGACGGACCGGGTCCATGACATAGACGGCGGCGTTATTATGGCGAGCGATGCGTCGCCCTATGAATCCGTTGTAAAGAAGGATTTTCCTTCGATTCGCGTTGGGGTCATCAAATTCTCCGAGGTACTCATCCTCGTCAACGACTACAAGAAATTGAGGGACCGCAACACGCCGTTTGTGGACCCTGTTGCAGTCGCCCAACTGAAAAAGCAGTCCAGTCAGAGCAAGGTCATATTGCCTGGCGCGGGCATTACCCACGCAGACTATCCGAAGGCAAAGTCCTTCTTTCGGGCAACGGTCTTCAACGACATCTTCAAGGCCGACCAGTTCAAATACGACAACACCACACTTTACGACACTTTTGTCGAATTGTTGCGCAGGAGCGGCAAGCGAGACAACTTAGCAGATGGGGCCCAGCCTTATGGCGATGACGCTGTTGTTCTGGGGTCGATCGTTACCCGCGACGGCAAGGAAGGTATCGAGTTCAAAAACAAATCCCCCGTCGACGGCGCGCCGCTGCGCGAAAACCTTTTTGTTCCGATCCATCCTGGATACGTCGATATCGGAGGCGATCCGGCCCAGCGCGTATACGTCACGGACTCGTTGAGGGTTCAAGAGGTATTCAACGAGGAGGGCGGCAACACCGAGTGCTTCAACCGTCTCATGTCGGTCCTCGAACATCTGCGCGTCATCCATCTGATTCATTGCGCCTTCAAAGCCGACCTGTCGATCGTCGCGAACATGAACTTCATCGTCGACGGACCTCTGGCTATCTTCGGGGAGGCCGCGCGCTTCCATCGTAGTATCATGTCGCTTCTCCACGACATCCGGGCGGAGTGCCGTAAAAAAGGGCTTCGGGGACCGCTGGTCATGGGCATTTCGAAGACAGGAAAAGTGGTGGAGCATGCCCAGTTGATAGAGCATCTTCTAACCAAAGACTCCGACGGCAAGCCCATGGATGGCACATATATTTTGCCCGTGACCGATGCCTATAGGACGACCTTCATCGAGCCCGACAAGGTTGAGACGGGGAGCAACTTCGGCGACGAGACCTATTACGGCCAGACCTTCCTGGTCAGGACATCACGCAACAAGGTTTTCGACGTCACTCTAGCCTATCCGTTTCCGAGAAAAGGCATCCGTGACGGCGTGCCATTCAAACGCGCCAAGGTCGACCTCCAGAATTACGGAGAAGACATTGCGCATATGGTCTCGGTGATAGAAATGATGCAGACCGACCTCTTCCAGAACGCCCTGATCCCGATTCATCTAGCTCATCGGTACGCGTCCATCGCGCACTCTCCGGGTGGCAAGTCCCTGGATCGATTCATCCGGGAAATCTTGGCGAATAAGGAAGCGGCATGATTGCGAGATAGGTTGAAAAGCAATTTCCTGTTGAAAGACATCTTCCAATGCCTTCAATGCCCGGTCTCATGAAGAGAACCGGATTGTCTTACGCTTCGGCATTTTCAAAGTATTCGCTAAAGAGGATGGGGGTCATCGAGTCGTGATCAGAGAGATCGAGTTCGTTCAATATCGAAAGCTGAAGGATATAACCTTCAAGTTCAATGTGGGTGTAAATCTCATTTCGGGAACGAACGGGACGTGCAAATCGACCCTGATGCACTTGATCGGAAACTCTTATCAGGCGCTCAAACGCCGAAACGACCGCTTTCACAATTCATCCGCGACCATCTTACTTGGGAAATTCATAGACAAGCTCAACCCCAAGATCGAAACGATATCGAAAAGCGACAAGGCGACTTACAGCAACCCGGCAGCCGGCACGGTGGGAACGCTTTTCACCGTAAAATACATCGACGGCTCCGACATCTCGTTTCGAAGACACAACTCCGTGGAAGAATCCGAGAAGAAAAACTACAGGTTCTCGATCAAGCCGCAATACGGCAGGAACAAGAAGGATCGCCTTCCTCTTATGCCTGTGGTTTACCTGGGCCTGTCGCGACTGGTTCCTTTTGGCGAGCTCAACGACAGCGTCGAAATCCAGGAAACGCAAGAACAGTTGCCTGACCACATTCACAAAGCCTTTGTGGAGCAATACGCCTCGCTGACGCGCATGGAGGTCGTGAATACCCTCCACCAGAATATTAACGGCGTCAAAAAGCGCAGTGACTTCGCGACCAAAGTCGAGGGCATTGATTCCAACACCATTTCGTCTGGCGAAGACAATATCAGCATCATCTTGACGGCGCTGAACTGCCTCAGGAATGTCACTGAAAATGTAGCTGCCGGCAAAGACAACAGGTCGAAGGAGTACTGTTGATCGATGAGTTCGATGCGACGCTGCATCCTCTCGCTCAAAAGAGGCTGTTTGATCTGATTGTGGAATACGCGGACAAGTATCGCATTCAGGTGTTTTTCACGACCCACAGCCTCTACATTCTCAAGTATGCCTATCGGTTAAATCACAACATCATCTATTTGGTCGATCAGATGGACAGCGTCAGCGTGATGGACGAACCCAGCCCGACCCAGATTGAGATGCACCTGAGCGGCCTTCAAGGTACGGCGGTCTACCAGAACGTCTTCATTCCCGTTTACACGGAAGACGCCGAGGCGCGCTTTTTTCTGGCACAGCTGTTGGACTACATCAGTAAGACTCTGGATACCGGCTTTGCCGCGGCGAAAAACCTCCTGCATTTCGTCGATGCGAGCATCGGCTCCGACGCACTGAAAAGCCTTTTCTGCGATCTCAAGGTAAACCAGTCTTCGATGCGTGCCATCTGCATCCTCGACGGCGACCAAAACAAGGACCTCAAACATCACATCATCGCTTTGCCTGGTGGCGCACCGCCGGACCGAGTATTCTCTGAATTCCTGCGAAACCTGATTTCCGACCTCATTTACAAGTCGTTCTGGCTCGAGGTGCAAGACTTCGGATATTCCAAGGTGACTGCGGCCGACGTTCTGCAAGATTTCGACGCCATCGCCACCAAGATTGCGCAGGCGAAAGAGCGACAGGAATCTACCCATGGCCTGCAGCGGCAATACAGCAAAGTGCACTTCAACAAGCACAAGGAATTCTATGACTTGGTCATCAAGGCCTGGCTGAAAAGCGACGCGAACCAGGAAGCCATAACAGGTTTTCGAAACGACCTTTTCGCGGTCTTTAAAAAGACGGCACCGTTTCACTCGATCGACGACAGAATTTGGCCAAAGCAAGTCGCCGCGAATGCAGCCTAAAGATCGGCGCAATACCAACGGTTAATTTTTATGGGCCCGAAGCGGTTTCGGAGTTCAAGAGGACGTCGGCGACGATCTTGTCAATGCGCGAGGTAGTAGAAGGGCAAGGTCAAGCAGACGGTCAAGGAAGTAGCAAGGGTCGCGACGGCTCGACAGCTTTTGTTTACCATCATCACGTTGCAAACCCACATGTCACACCCATCCCAAGTGCGAGGGCCGTCTTCTGTATGAACAGGTGTTTCAATCGAAAGGCGGCATCTCGCGGCAACTGAGAAAGTCCGAGCCAGCTAAGGGCCCAGCGAAAGCCGTGAGCCGTCTTCCCTTGGAAGCTTCACGCACACACGCGCCCCACAGAGAAGGCTTTCCAGCCAGTCCGGCGCAAGGTCAGCGTGCGTTAATTGTCGATGACGCAAGCGCTTAATCTCTGGTTGTGTAGATGGTCAAAGGTATTTGACGTAAGGCCCACACCTGATCAAAGGTATTTGAGGAAACGGAAACGCTCAGCGCGCTTGGCGCGGCGGTTACTTGACCGCACCATCGAGATAGAGGTCTTCACCTCGTTGCAGCGGCGTGAAAGTGAAATCGTCTTTTCTCAAAAAGCGGTCGAACCAGCCCAAAAGATCGTCTGCGGTCGCCGAGTTGCGATAGCCGACCAGCTTGACGGTCAGAGGAGCACTGAAGGCTATGTCAAAGGCGGTGTCGCACTGGGTTGTACCAGAAAGCTGAACAGAAAACGTGCCGCCACCATCGTGACGGATGGAGATTTCCGCGCGAGAGAAGAACTCGTCGCTGTAAATGGTGATGAGGCCGGGGGCTTCCCACCAATCTTCCCTGGTCAAAGCGTTTGGAGTTCCTTCGCCCTGGAAATCTATCAAGATTTCTTCAAGGCTACGAAAATCACGGTTCTTAAAGCGCTTCAACGGAATTTTGAGCCACTGTGTATCCAGACCCGGATTCAACCACTGAGAGACGTCATCCTCGGGATCATTGTTGGGATCGAAGAAAAATTTCGGAGATTTCACTTCTAAATCCAGTACGACGTAGTCCTCCAGCTCCTGACCAGGCCAAGAGCCACTTGAGGCCCGCAAGGTGATGCGTGGCTCTTCGACTGAAAGGTCGAGAGGATGTTTCTGATAAACAAGTCTGAAATGTCTCATGCAGTTCTCCGGTACGAAAACTCTTCGCGGATTTCACAAGATAGCGGTTGATGGTATATTTTGTCATGGCACATCTTTCAGGAACAGACCGCTCGTAACTGTTGCTTCTCCCCGAAGCGATTGGCGGCTAGGCAGGGCCGGGCAGTCCGGTTCGCTTCAGAACGGCTGCTTCTTCCATAGCCAATCTGAAATCGACATGCCGCTTTCCACCTTTATTTCAAGCGCGGACATAGTCCTGCAATGACCGCTTCGGTCAATTTTTGTCATGCCAAAGAGCGCCAATAGGAGATATTGCAGCGGCGTGAAATTCGTTTAGCTTTTCTCGCATTGACGACCGAGAGGACATTGGTGTGGCTATGGGAAACAACTTTGTGGCATCATTGATCCCACATGACGATGGCGCAGCGAAGCATTTGCCAGGGATGGAAATGCCGGATGTTACATTGGCAGCAACCGACGGCACGACTGTCGACCTTAGAGGGCCAGGTCTGTCCGTTGTATATGCCTACCCACGCACCAGCCCGCCGGGTGGCAATGCGATTGACGGATGGGATGCCATACCCGGGGCTAGAGGCTGCACACCTCAATCTTGCGCTTTTCGCGACCATTTCGCGGAGCTGAAGGGATTAGGGGCCAGCCATCTTTTTGGCCTTTCGACGCAGACGAGCGAGTATCAAAAAGAGGCTGCAGAACGGCTTCACTTGCCCTTTCCATTGCTTTCCGATCATTCACTTTCTCTTGCGAAGGCCCTTAGCCTGCCGACGTTTGAAGCGGGTGGTTTCACCTTGCTCAAAAGGCTGACGATGATCATCGAAGATGGCAGGATCAGGCATGTCTTTTACCCTGTAGACCCGCCTGATAAAAACGCCGATGCAGTGATCGCCTAGTTGAAAACAAACTATCATCCGAAAGCACATGGATGAGTGTTTTGGCCAATTGTGGCGTCACTCCTCGTAGCGGAATACAGTATCCAGGCTATGCAAATGAATAGGTGCCTTCGTATGCCGGCAATCTATCTTTTGCGCCACGGCGAAACCGTTTGGGGGCTTACTACTCCCTAACTGAATATCATGCGCAAATATCGCTCGGAGTGAGATCGCCGGGACAGCCTCGAGCCAGTGGGAGACATGGGTCTACCTGTCAGTTATGGCCATGTTTCCACCCCTTGTCAGCTCTTCGAGGCAACCGACAATGGCGCTGAAAGCGGACCTTGTAGATTGCCGCCGTCTTAGGATCATATTTGTCGCAGGTTTCGGGGAGACTGTTCAAAAACTCTGTGGAATGGTCTCCCCAAAGAGTTTGGGGCGATCCTAGAATTTCTGCTTCAGGGGCAGCCTACTGGCCCAGTCGTGCCAGTAGGCTGCGACGGTTGAGGTTTGCTTTACGATATGATCAGCAGTCGACGGGGCGGGCCACAAGTCCAATTGATAGCTATCTAACGGGATGTCATCGATATTGGTGTTCAGTTCGTTGGCCGCCTGCATCGCCCGGCCTTGGTACCGCGCCCGATAGGACCCGGCTGGCACGGCCATGCCCACCCCTTCATCGGCTGCCCATTCCAACAAGGTAATTCCCCCTTTGGGTGCTTGAAATGAGACTTCCACAATCTCTTCCCAACTTTCATCGATGCCGGGGTCTGCATCGAACAGGTTTATCGTGATGCCGACAATGCCTGTGTGCAGGCCGGTCATCAGAAACAATATTGCTGGCTTTTGTGCCCCGCACAGGCCATTGCGCTGGCCAACAAAACAATCGTCCATGGCCCCGTCAAATGAGCCATCCAGTTCGATATAGGCCTGTCCGTATTGGACCTCGACATTTCCTGCAAACAGTTCGGTCACGATATTTGTCCGTTTCCTCTGGCTATTTTTGAGCTTCACTCCACTTGGCTGGAGGGTACTCCTTGATTTCAACTGTACCGCCGGTGAACGCGATCATAACCCGAGCGCAAACTAAAGGCAGTGTTTCCGACCTCGGAATTCTTGTGGCATTTGCTACACAATTCCGTACGAATATGCACACGTGAGGAAATGGGTGTCGCGCGCACAGAGGGAAAATTACGCGGCGAGAAGCGGAAGCTTTTCGATCGCCAACAAAAGGAACTGTACCACATGTACGACACCGGCGACCACTTGATCAGCACTCTTACCGAGGTGTTTTCGATCTCGCAGCCGACAGTGTATGGGATGCCAGGACGTGAATTGGCGAGGCAGGCATGATTACCAGGCGCACTGCGCTTACGTACTTTGCAGGGGTATCTCTTGCCACGATTTTGAAGGAACGAGCTATGGCGGCAGAGTGGACAGCGGAGAGCTTCGAGGCTCACATCAGAGCTTTTTTTGATGACATCGAGGCAAAAGCGAATGCCGCAAGTTCGACATCCCAAATTGGTCCGTTGCGAGATCAACTGAACCGGGAATGGCTTGGTGCCAAGCCCGGGGCCTTTCTGCCACCCGACATGTTCGATCAGCTCAGAGCGCGGCTCGGAGTGGTCGAGGACGTTCTGACCGACCGCTTTGTCGCACTGAGGGGTGCCGGTGGCACCACTCAGGCAGATGAGCGGATCGTCATCGAGCGCGATGGCCCGGTGACGGCGACATTCTTTTACGCACGGCACTATTTGAACAAGGATCAGCCATGGGATGACACTGTAGCCCAACAGACCATCCAATTGACAGAGGAACGACTTGGGATTGAATTTCCACGGAGCCTGCGTGATCTCTACACTCTCCAAAATGGAGGGCATACCGACTTTTACCTGTCCAGCACCGAGAAAACGCCACCCTATGAATTTGGTGGTTCATCGCATGCGGATATCGATGATGCCTATGACATCTGGTTCTCGGCGCTTCCGGGCATGGACATCACGCCCCTTCAAAGCCTGCAAACTCTCGGCAGTTTCTCCGATACGATAGATTTCGGTGAAGTGGATGACGCTTGGCGCAGCTATATTCCCGGCATAGACCGTCTCATACCAATCAGTAGTCATGGCTCGGACACTTGGCTCTGCCTCGACTACCGCAAGGGCAGCACGGCCCCCAAGGTCGTACTTTTCGACGACACCAAAGGTGAGCGTTCTGGCAAAAACATGTTTGCTTATGAAGCTCCTGACTTCGCAAGTTTCTTCGCAGGGCTCAGACGCCACGCGATTACGATCGAAAATGGCCTGAGAATGCGTGGTTTACGCGCGCTTGCAGAAGGCAGGTAAGGATATCCCTCGAGATTTGTGTGTGCCGGGAAATACTCTGTAGAGTCCCCTGGAGGCTAAATGACCGCTACGCGATGGTGCCATATGGCACTGATAAGCAGGGTGACCTGCCACTGAAGTTTCATCCGGCTG
>NZ_ASYA01000020.1:0-62845 GCF_001526585.1 Agrobacterium sp. LY4
CGGTCAGAACATAGGATGTCATTCGTTTTTCCGTTGTGAAGCAGGTTCATTGGATTGTGTGAGGAATCTCTGCAGATCAGGTCGCGACACGCGCCTCCTCGCTCAACTGGCCGTTCATCCAGTCGGCACCGGCAGCGATACCGCCGAGCGGAAAGACGTGTATCTGCGCAATGCGGCTTTGTGGATGGGCCGCCTTATAATCTGCTATATCCGTCAGGACTTCCGCCGGTTCGTAAGGCTTCAGAAGCTGGCTGAGGTCGAGTGCGCGCCTTTGCAGCACGGCAAGCGATGGGCCAACGCCGCAGGCAATCGCAAATCTGATCAACGTCTGCAATTTGGTCGGGCCGGCAATGCCGACATGGATCGGCAAGCCAATACCGGCTGCGGCTATGCGCTCCGCCCAGGCGACCACGGGGCGGGCGGCGAAGGCGAATTGTGTCACGATGGCCATGTCCGCATCCGTGCGCTCGCAATAGCGCTGTTTGAGGGCCAAGGCTTTATCGACGATGCGGGTGGAACCGTCCCTGTCAATCGCTCCATTGCCCTCCGGATGCCCGGCGACATGCAGCCGCCTGAAACCGTGACGGTCGAACAGGCCGGTCTCGAGAAGCTGGATGGAGCTGTCGAAATCTCCCGCCGGCGTGGTAACACCGCCGCCGAGAAGCAGGGCCTCCTCCACACCGGCCTCATTTTTATAGCGCGTGATCCATTCTTCCAGCGTCGCCACATCCGCAATCAGGCGGGATGGAAAATGCGGCATGACCGGAAAGCCGTCCTCGCGAAGACGCCTTGCCGTCGCCACCATGTCATCGATCGGCGTTCCCTCTATATGGGCGATGTAAACCCGCGTACCGGCCGGCAGCAAAGCCTTGAAATCATCGATCTTTGCCGCCGTTCTCGGCATCACTTCAATGGAATATCCGGAAACGATATCCTTCAGATGGGCCGTATCGGAAGATTTCTCCCCGCGTCTGCCTTTCAACAGGTCCAGTAGTGCCACCATGTGTCCTCCGGTAGGTCTGAAGAGAATGCGGCAGGCTTGCCGGACCTGCCAGCACATACCGAACTCCATGAATTATTGAAATATTTTGATACCCAGCGACCTCTTTCATCGGGCACGCCGCAACGAAAGAGGTCACGATTTCAAGGTCCACACAGGCGCGGGCGGAACTGCCCGGGGCTAGATCACCGCACGCAGCTTTTCCTGCGCCGCCTTGGAGTATGGAATGGACGAAACCCTCGCCCTGATCGTCGTTTGCGCGTGGCGTTCGACATGCGGCTTGCGCGAACCGCCGTTCACCTCGCCCCATGTCAGCACGACCTCGGTGCCGACATCCGCATAGGCCTCGTCTATGCCGCAAAGCGAGATCATGTCGCGCTCATTGATGTTGTAACCGCAATATTGCGACATGCCGATCAGCCTGCCATCTTTCGCACGGACTTCATCGGCCTGCGGCCAGCCGAAATAGGCGGTCGGCATATCGATCGCCTTGTAGATCGGGCCATCCCCCAGCTGAGAGGCGAATATCTTGAGAACATCTTCCTTGTTCCATTGCAGCGCGCGCTTGACCCGGCGCGGCTGCTTGAGCTGCGCTTCCAGCGCCTCCCGGCCGATAAAATCGTGGTCGAATTTCACCAGCCGCTCATAACCGAGCGCCCAGGGCGTCCAGTAATAATCCTCGATATTGCTGGTGTAGAGGCTGCCGCCGAGCTGCATATTCGCTTCCCAGCTGTCGGCCGGAAGCCATTCGCGGTAGGAACGCAGTTCCTCGCCAGAATAGATGCCGGGCAGCGGATAGGGTATCCAGCCATCCTCGAGCGGCGTGCTGTAATAGGTTCGGGTGCCGGCTTGAAGCAGGCCGTATTTTTCGCCCGCCTTGAGGATAGCGTCGCGGACGATATCCATCTCCGCAAAAGCGCCGGATATTTCCGCGCCGGCATGGCCCGCCATGCCATGGCGCAGCACATGCACCCTGCATCCGGCAATGGTGACATAGGCCGTATGGAAGAACTTGATTTCCGGCCAACCGCCTTCGCAGATTTCTTCAAGAATATCGCGGGCGTTCGGCCCTTCGATCTGGAAACGATATTTCGTGCGTTTGCCGTCCGGGCTGTAGGGTGTGGTCGGATCGAAACGGAATTCGACATTATAACCGCCGGTCTCGCCATTATAGCGAACCCAGTTCAGAACCGGCATGCCGCTGATGAGTTCGAAACCCTCATCCTCGCCGTAATAGTTCAGGATGCAATCGCCGATATGATGGCCGCGCGGCGTGCAGGCGATATATTGCTTGGCGCGACCGGTGGAGAGATTGGCGAACGAGCAGGGGGAAAGGTCGCTCAGAAGCTTTTGCGCGTCCGGACCTTTCACATAAAGAACCGGCATATGATGCGATTGGTTGAAGAGAACGGCGCTTTCACGCCAGGCCCTCTGCTCTTCGCGCCAGTTGCTATATTCCGGCGCGATCAGCGTCGCAAAAAGGCTGGTCCGCGATTTGTGATACTGGGAAATCGTATCGTTGTAGAAATAGTCGACCAGGTTCTGTTTGGAATCGATCAGTTCTTGCAGATTTTTCATGGTATCAGCCTTCCTGTTCATGATGCTTGATAGGGTTGCCACGCAAGTGCAGACGGTTCTTACGCAGGCGGGAAAATTGCGTAGGCTGCGCCGCTCCGACCCGGACCGGTTCCACGGCCGGGGCGGTTTCAGTCATACTGGAATGCCGGCGATTACTTCACGGC
Source organism: Agrobacterium sp. LY4 (assembly GCF_001526585.1). Classification (NCBI taxonomy): domain Bacteria; kingdom Pseudomonadati; phylum Pseudomonadota; class Alphaproteobacteria; order Hyphomicrobiales; family Rhizobiaceae; genus Agrobacterium; species Agrobacterium sp. LY4. The sequence continues at coordinate 2,743 of NZ_ASYA01000020.1, forward strand.
GGGCATGTCGCAGGCGGAGACGTAAGGGTCCTCGCCCCGCTCCATTGCGATCCGCGGCGCACCCATGCGCCATTTGCCTTCCGGCCCCGCTTCCACCTCAAGGGCGTAATAATTATCGAGCGGCATATGGTTCCTGCCAAAAGTCAGCTTGCCGCGAACGGACTTGAAATCCGCCGCCTCCAGCGCGGTGCGAAGGGCGGCCTTGTTCTCAAGGTCTCCCTTGGCGGTTTCCACGGCGGATTTGATAAGCTGGATGGCGTCATAGGCGGCGGCGGCATAATTCGAGGGATCCCGCCCGTATTTCTGCCGGAAGTCGGCGACGAAACGCCGGTTTTCGGGCGTATCGAGATCGGGATACCAATAATCCGTTAACACGGAGCCGAGCGCACCCGTCGCATTGCCTTTCTGAAGCGCCGGCAGGGCGATCTGGTCGAGCGTATAGACGGTATAGAGCTTTACCTTGCCCTTGAGGCCGGATTGCTCGAACTGGGTCATGAAAGCGGCAGAACGACCGGGATAGAAAGCAAAGAGCGCTTCCGCGCCGCTCGCGGCCACCTTGCTGAACTCGGCGGAGAAATCGAGCTGCGGATCGTCACCCCATTTGGTGAAATCCTGGCCGACGACCTTGCCCTTGAACGTATTTAGCAGACCTTTGACGACATCCTGCCCGGCGGCGTAATTCGGCGCCATGGTATAGATCGCCTTTACGCCACGCTTGTTGAGTTCTTCACCGAGCGCCATGGACATCACGTCGCCCTGCCCGCGCATGCTGTAAAAATTCGGATTGCACAGCTTTCCGGCCATGTCGGACGGCGCCGCATTCGTGCTGATGACGATCGTGCCGGAATCGAGCGCGCTTTTGCGCGAGGCAAGCAGAACATTCGACCAGATATAGCCGGTGATGAAATCGACCTTGTCCTGGCGCACGAGCTTCTCGGTCTTCTGGCGGCCGACATCGGGCTTCAGGGTATCGTCCTCGACCACGAGTGCGATGGGCCTGCCGGCGATCTTGCCGCCCGCATGATCGACCGACAGCCGGATCGCATCTTCGACATCCCGCCCGATGACGGCAGCCGGCGTCGTCAGCGTGGTAACGAGGCCGATCCTGATCGGCTGCTCCGCGGATAATGGCTCTGTGAGGCTGAATAGGGCGGCAACGGCCGCGAGATATTTGATTGTCATTTTCCCCTCCATGCCGGCTCCTCTCCGGCTTCATTTACATACCGCTTAATCGGTATGTTTTCAATAAAAAGATTCTCTGCTATGGAAAGTTTCGTCTATTGAATACGGGAATAGCTCCGGAATTTGCGACGGAGCAGAGTGCGAAGATGGCGAAAGCAAGAGCCCTGCAGGGGCACAACAGGATAGTGGCATCAGGCAATGCAGAAAAAGCGACGCACACAGGCTGAACGAAGCGCCGAAACGAAGGAGAAAATCCTGCAGGCGACGATCGACCTGCTCTTCGAACAGGGCAATGCACGGCTGACGACGGCGCTGGTCGATGAGCGGGCTGGCGTCTCGAGCGGTGCGCGGGTGCATCATTATCCCGCCAAGATCGATCTGGTCGTGGCCGCGACCGGTCATACTTACGAGCTTGCCGCACAGCTCGGCCGCCAGCGGGCGCTTTCTGCGCGCAACTCGCCGGAACCTCTCCGGGAATATGTGAAGGATTGCCTGTCGATCTATTTCGACTGGCCGTTCATCGCCGCGCTCGAGGTCGTCATCGCCGCGCGGACCGACGAGGTGTTGATGGAACGCCTGCGCCCGGTTCTCGAAAATTTCCATGGCGCCATGAAGGCGACATGGATCGAGACATTCGTGGCGACCGGTTACACACCGTCCGAAGCGGAAGAGGAACTCGCTTTGACGCTCAATCTCATCCGGGGAATGGCCGTCAATAAAATCTGGAAAAGCGGCGATGCGGCCTATGCGCCATTGCTGGATGCCTGGTGCGCAGACCGCGCCGCGCGACGCAAAACCGCGGCGGCGCTCAAGGGATAATTATGGACCATTCGCATTGAGATGGCCGGAAGCGAATGCCGAAACGGATCAGACGCTCAGATATTGCTTGACCGTTTCTTCCTCGGCACGCAGCTTCTCCGGTGCGCCCGTCCAGACCACGCGTCCCTTCTCAACCACATAAAACCTGTCGGCGACGCCGAGCAGCCGCTTGATGTGTTTGTCGATGACGACGATAGATTGTCCCAACTCCCGCAGGCGGGCGATGCAGTGCCATATCTGGTCGCGCACGACGGGTGCCAGTCCCTCCGTCGCCTCATCGAGAATAAGCAGCCGTGGGTTGGTCATCAGCGCCCGGCCGATTGCCAGCATCTGCTGCTCTCCTCCGGAGAGAAGATTGGCATAGGAACCGTTTCGCTCGGAAAGCCCCGGAAAAAGCTCATATATGCGCTCCACCGTCCAGCATTGCGGCTCCGCCCGGCGGTTGGCGGCCGCCACCTTCAGATTTTCATGCACGGTGAGATTTGGAAAAACCTGCCGCCCCTCCGGCACCAGGCCCAACCCCGTCCGGGCGACGCGGGCGGTCGAAAGGCCATCGAGCCGTTTGCCCTCGAACTCAATCACGCCGTCCCATGCCGGCAGCAGCCCCATCAGCGCCCGCACGGTGGTCGTCTTGCCCATGCCGTTGCGGCCCATGAGGCAGACCACCTCGCCGGCATCGACCTCGAAGGACATGTCGAACAGAATCTGGCTGCGGTCGTAACCGCTCTTCAAATTGCGGACTTTCAGCATCAGGCATCCTCCCCGAGATAGGCTTCCCGGACCCGCGTATCGTTGCGGATGTCTTCGGGCGTGCCAACGGCGACGATCTCGCCGCGCACAAGCACGGTCACCCGGTCGGCCAGTTCGAACACGGCCTCCATGTCATGCTCGACCAGAAGTATGGTGATGAGGCCTTTGAGACCGGCAAGGAACCGCGTCATCGCCCGGCTTTCCTCCGAGCCAAGCCCGGCCATCGGTTCGTCGAGCAGAACAAGGGCCGGATTGCCGGCAAGCGCGATGGCAAGCTCCAGCATGCGCTGCTCGCCATGGCTGAGATCGGCCACTTTTCGCGACATATCCATGCCATTCAGGCCGATGAGCGCGAGCATCTGCGCCGCACGCGCCTGCAAATCCGCATTGCGGTCGACCCGCCGCCAGAAGCGGAATGCATGGCCATCGCTTGCCAGAAGCGCCAGGATGAGGTTTTCCCCCACGCTCAAATCCCGCACCAGTGTCGTGATCTGGAACGACCGCGCCATGCCGAGCCTCGCCCGCTCATGCGAGGGGCGGTTGGTGACATCGACGCCGTTGATGAGCACGGCGCCGGACGTCGGCAGGATTTCTCCGAAAAGCTGGCTGATCAGCGTCGTCTTGCCCGCCCCGTTGGGGCCGATCACCGCATGAAGCTCGCCCTTGGCGAGTGACATGGAGAGATTGCGGGTGGCGTGCAGGCCGCCGAAAAATTTTTGCAGATTGCGAACCTCAAGCACCGCGTTCATGCGCGCCTCCCCGAACAGATGAGACCGACGAGGCCACCCTTGGCGAAAAGCACGACGGCGATCAGGAACAGACCGAACCAGAAGTGCCAGTAGACCGTCAATCCGCCGAGAAATTCCTCGATCAGGAGAAAGACCAGCGCCCCGACGACGGGACCGGCCACCGTGGACACGCCGCCGACGATGACCATGAAGATAAGCTCGGCGGAACTTGTCCAGCTCATCGATTCCGGTGTCACGAAACTCGTGAAATTCGCATCGAGGAAGCCGGCAAGGCCGCAGATCACGCCAGCGGCGATATAAGCGGCGAGGCGATAACGATAGGGATCGAACCCGACCGCCCTCACCCGCCGTTCATTGCCCTTCGCCGCCTTCAGGAGCAGGCCGAAATCGGATTGCCGGATACGGGCGAAACCCAGCATCACAAGCGCCAGCACCGCCAGCACGACGTAATAAAGGACGGACCTGTCACCGAGATCGACCACCGTGCCGAAGCTGCTCGGATAATTGATCGTCAGCCCGTCATCGCCGCCGAACTGCCTGAGGCCGATCATGGTGAAATAGACCATCTGCGCGAAGGCGAGCGTGATCATGATGAAATGAACACCGCGCGTTCTAAGCGCGACGAGGCCGGTCAGACAGGCGAAGAGCCCGCTGACGCCTACCGTGACCAGCAACTGGATGACACCGTTGTCAATGTCGAAATCGGCGAGGATGCCGACGGAGTAAGCGCCGATGCCGAGAAAGGCCGCGTGACCGAGACTGACCAGCCCGCCGAGGCCGATGATGAAATTGAGGCTGACGGCGGCAATGCCGAGGATCATCGCCCGCAGCAGGACTTCCACCCAGAAATCGTGGCCGAGCGCCGAAAGCACTGATGGCGCCACCGCCAGCAGGAGAAGGACGGCAATCGCCGTCAGCAGATCGCGATCCACCGTTCTGCCCGATGCGGTCTCCCGCTTTGAAGCCGGCTGCACCGATTGAGCGATTACCGAAGTGGTTTCTGTCATCACATCACCTGCTTGCTGGCGGGAAGAGGCCCTCGGGCCGGAATATCAACACCAGAGTCATGGTGAGATAGATCAGGATGGAGGCGAGCGACGGCCCCGCCGAAGAGGCGACTTCCGGCGGAAACACCGCATTCAGCAGCGACGGCAGATAGGCCCGCCCGAGCGTATCAATCAGCCCGACGCCCAGAGAGGCGATAAAGGCGCCGATGATCGAACCGATGCCGCCGATGATGATCACCACCAGCGCCAATATGACGATCTGGTTGCCCATGCCGATAGAAGCACCGGTGATGGGGGCCACCATGATACCGCCGATGCCGGCCAGAACCGCACCGATGGCGAACACCAATGCGAAGACCATGCGCGTTTCTATGCCGAGCGCCCGTGCCATTTCCTCATTGGAGGCGGAGGCCCGCACCATCATTCCGACCCGTGTGCGGGTGATGACCTGCCAGAGCGCAATCGCCACGAGAGCCGCGACGACAACGATAAAGAGGCGGTAGGACGGCAGGGTGACGCCGCCAAGCGCGATCTGCCCGCTGAGCCAGGCCGGCAGGGGAACCGACAGTCCTTCCGGCCCCCAGAGATATTTCACCGCCGTATCCGCGCAGAGCACAAGGCCGAATGTCGCCAGAACCTGGTCGAGATGATCGCGCTTGTAGAAATGCCGGGCAATCAGCCATTCGGCAATAAAACCGGCCGCCAGCGTCGCCGGCAGGGCGATGAGCATGCCAAGCACAAAGGAATCGAGCGCAATGGCGACGGTGGCACAGATATAAGCGCCGATCATGTAAAAAACGCCATGCGCCAGATTGATGAAGTCCATGATGCCGAAGACCAGTGACAGGCCGGCGGCCAGCAGAAACAGGATCAGCCCGAGCTGAACCCCGTTCAGAAGTTGATTGGCAAACAGGATAATATCCATTTTCTCCTCCCAGAGCCGTACCGCCGAACGATGTTTTCTCACCCCTCGTTGCGGCAGGCTTCCACATAGGGATCGGTCAGGTCTTTCATTTCGAGACCGTCCGACCTGAGGCTCCAGACACCGTTCGCATCCGGTGCCACTTCAAGGCTGAGATAGCGATCGATGGGGAAATGATTGCGGGCAAGCTTGTAGCGGCCACGCACGGAGTCGTAGTCAGCCTTGGCGAGCGCCGCACGCACCGCATCGGTCGCGGAGATATCGCCGCCCGCCTGCTCCACCGCCGCTTTGACATAGGGGATAAGATCATAGGCGGCCGCCGCGTAATTCGAAGGCACGCGGTTATATTTCGCCTTGAAATCGGCAACGAAGCGCTGGTTGGCGGGCGTTGCAAGATCCGGCGACCAGTAATCCGCCGAGCTTGACCCCAGAACCGCATCGATCTTCGCTTCCTGAAGCTTCGGCAGCGCGATCTGGTCCATGGTATAGACGCTGTAAAGCTTGACCTTCTTGCTCAGCCCCGATTGTTCGAACTGGCGCGCGAAAATCGCGGCGCGGCCGGGATAGAAGGCGAAAAGCGCGTCCGCGCCCGATGCCGCCACCTTTGCGAATTCCGCCGAAAAATCGAGCTGCGGATCATCGCCCCATTTGGTGAAGTCGCGACCAGCCACTTCCCCGCCAAAGCTGCTTTCCACCCCGGCGGCCATGTCCTTGCCGGCGGTATAGTTGGGCGCCATCACGTAGAGCTTCTTCACGCCGCGCTCGTTCATGACCTTGCCGAGCGCAATCGGCACCATGTCGTTCTGGCCGCGCAGCGAAAAGAAATTGGGGCTGCAAAGCTTGCCGGCAAGCTCGGAAGGCCCGGCATTGGTGCTGATCAGAAACTTGCCGGAATCGAGCACCGATTTGCGCGCCGCCATCAGCACGTTGGACCAGATGAAACCCGCGACGATATCGACGCCGTCCTGGCGCACCAGCTTCTCCGCCTTCTGGCGGCCGAGTTCCGGCTTCAGCCCGTCATCTTCGAAAACGACCTCGATCGGATGGCCGGCGATCTTGCCGCCGGAATGTTCGACCGCGAGCTTGACGGCATCGACCATATCGTTGCCGATGGATGCGGCGGGCGTGGTCAGCGTGGTGATGAAGCCGATCTTGATCGGCTCCTGTGCGCCCGCCGTTCCGCTCATGAGCAAGGCGGACAGGGCCGCTGCTGCGATACGTTTCATTGTGTTCTCCCTCCCTGAAAACATCTGTTTCGTTATTCGTTATCCGGCTGATTGGCCGGCGCCGCCTTGCGGAACGCCTCCAGTTCCGAAAGCGCCTGCCCAATCCTGCCGATATGCGGATAGGCCTCCATATCCACATCGAAACGCCTGTTGTTGACGAGCTGCGCCGCAAGGCAGATATCCGCCAGCGTCACGCTGTCGCCGTGGCAGAACCGGCCGGTTTCCGGCTCTGTCGCAAGCCGGCGCTCCAGCGCCGCGAAGGTCTCGGCCACCCAATGCCGGAACCACGCGGCCTGCGCTTTTTCGTCAGCGCCGAAATGCTCCTTGAGATAGGCCAGCACCCTGAGATTATTGATCGGATGAATGTCGAGGGCGATCATCTGCGCAAGGCTGCGCACACGCTGACGCCCTTCGGCATCCCTCGGCAGCAAAGCCGGCTCCGGAATTTTCTCCTCCAGAAATTCGATGATCGCGAGCGACTGCGTATAGGTTTCGCCATCGGTCCAGGTGAGCGCCGGCACGAGGCCCTGCGGATTGAGCCTGAGAAAACGGTCGGACCGCTGCTCGCCCTTGCGCAGGTGGAACGCTTCGTAATCATAGTCCACACCCTTGAGCGTCAGCGCGATCCTGACGCGATAGGAGGTAGAGCTTCTGAAATAATTATGCAGGATCGGCCGGTTCATGCGGCTTTCCCCGCGCGCCGGGCGGCGGATGCGGGCTCCACGATCTCGATGGCGATCTCGCCCAGCCCGTCGATACCGCCGGTCACCCTGTCTCCCGGCACAATCGCGCCGACACCCGCAGGCGTTCCCGTCATGATGATATCGCCGCGCTTCAGCGACATGGAGCGCGACAGGATGGAAACGATTTCCGGCACATCCCAGATCAGCTCGGCAATATCGGCTTCCTGCCGGCTCGCACCGTTGACCGCAAGCCAGATCCGCCCCTGCGACGGATGCCCCACTTGCGCGGCGCGGCGGAGGGGCGCGATGGGTGCGGAGAGATCGAAGGCCTTGCCCCAATCCCAGGGCCGTCCCTTGTCGCGCGCCGCCAGTTGCAGATCGCGGCGGGTAAGGTCGATGCCCACGCCATAACCCCAGACCATATCGAGGGCCGCTTCCTGCGGCACATCCACGCAATCCTGACCGATCGCCACGACAAGCTCGATCTCGTAGTGAAAATCCTCGGTCTCGGGCGGATAGGGTATCGTGCTGCCAGTATCCACCACCGCGTCCGCCGGCTTGGTGAAAAAGAACGGCGGTTCGCGATCCGGGTCCTTGCCCATCTCACGGGCATGGGCGGCGTAGTTTCGGCCGACGCAGAATATGCGCCGCACCGGGAAACGGCTCTCGCTGTCATGGATGGCAATGGATGCCGGTGCCGGGGGATCGAATTCGAAATCGCTCATGGGTTTTCCAATCTGTCCTTTATCCGGGTCTGAAAGCCGTAAAAGCGGCGTCAGACCATCTCGTGGTCCTGTCGGGGCCAGCGTGTCCTCAATGGACGCGCTCAGCGCTCAGATCGATTTTCCGCAAGGTCTGCCGATCGATCTTGCCGGTTCCCGTCTTCGGCAATTCCTGGAAGAAAATGACGCTGCGGGGATATTTGTAGGGCAGCAGCGTCTTCTTGACGTGTTGCTTGAGCGTCTCGGCGGCGCTCGCCTCATCCGCATCCGGCTGTTCTAGAACGACAAAAGCCTGAAGCGTCATCCGCCGGTCGGCCATTTCCACCGCCAGCACCGCGCATTCGCGCACCATCGGGTGGTCAGCGAGGCAAAGCTCCACTTCCAGCGGATAGACCCACTGGCCCGAAACCTTGACGAACTCATCGGCGCGGCCGAGGAAATAATAGAACCCGTCCGCATCGCGTTTCATGCGGTCGGAGGTGTAGATCCAGCCATCGCCGCGCATGGTTTCAGCGGTTTTGTCGGGTCGGTTCCAGTAAAACGGCGCGTTGGAATCGCCGCGCACCCATAGGACACCGCTTTCGCCATCCGGCACCCCATTGCCATCGGGATCGCGCAGCGAAATCTCGTAACCCGGCACACGCAGCCCGGCAGCGCCCGGCCGCCGCGCCTCTTTCGTGTTCGAAAGATAGATATGCAGCACCTCGGTGGAACCGAGACCTTCGACAATGTCGTGACCCGACAGTGCCCGCCAGGCTTCCGCCACCTCATTGGCCAGCACTTCCGCCGCCGAAAGGCAGAGTTTCAGGCTGGAAAGATCGGCTCCGGCCGCCTCCGGCGCATTGATGAGCGACGTATATAGCGTCGGCAGCCCGAAGAAATGCGTCGGCCGATAACGTCGGATCGCATCGAAGACCACATCGGCCTTCGGTTGCCCCGGAACGAGAACGCTGGTCGCCCCGACCGAAAAGGGAAAGGTCAGCGAATTGCCGAGACCATAAGCGAAGAAAATCTTCGGAACCGAAAAGCAGATATCGTCGGGCGAGATATCGAGCACATGATGCCCGAAGGATTGCGCCGTGAAAGCCATGTCGTGCTGTAGATGGACGATGCCCTTCGGACGCCCGGTGGAACCGGAGGAATATTGCCAGAAGGCCATATCGTCACGCCGCGTCGGCGCCGCTTCAAGCTCCGTGCCGGCATCGGCGAGGAATGTCTTCGCTTCGACCGCCGGCACCGGGCAAGCGGCCGGAACCGGACCGTTCGTGACGACCACCTTTTCCAGCAGCGTATCGGTGCAGGCGACAGTGTCGAAACGGGAAGCGAAAGCGGCATCGACGATGGCGATACGTGCAGAGGAATCCTGCAGATAGAAATTCAAGAGGTCGGGCGGCGTCAGCGTGTTGATGAGCAGCGGCACGAGGCCGGCCCGAAGCGCACCGAACAAAGCCGCCGGACAGGCGGGCGTGTCATCGAGAAACAGCAGCACCCTTTCGCCATGGCCAAGACCGGCTTCAATCAAGGCATTGCCGAAACGGCAGGCGTCGGCGCAGAGTTCGGCATAGCTGCGGGTTCCGGCTGGGCCAATCACGGCCGGATGGTCACCTCGGCCCCTTTCCAGATTATCGAAAAGGATAGCGCTGGCATTGTAGATTTCCGGCACGGAAAAGCCGATTTCGAGACTGCCGGCGGCATTGCGCGGCACCCCGTCTTCTGGCGGCTGCGGCAGGGTTTCGTAAAGCTTGGCCTGAACGGTCATATCTTCCTCCTTCAGGCGGCCGGGCGCGGACGCGAGGCGTCGTAGCGCTGCATGAAACGCGGGGACATCGACCGCAGCCGCTCATCGTCGATGCGGCCGGAACGGGTGATGTAGCTATGGGCGAAATCGACCGGCGAAAGGCGCATATGTTTTGGAACATCCGCATACCAGCCGGCGCTTTCACGCGCGGCCCGCACCAGCTTTTCCACCACCGGCTGCCTCTCGGCCTGATAGTGCTCAAGGGCATCGCGCACATCGCCAGAATGCGCCTCGAGCGCCTTTACCAGCGCCAGAACATCCTCGAGCGCCAGCCGGGTACCGGATCCGATGGAGTAATGCGCGGTGTGCAAGGCGTCGCCGATCAACACCATGTTGCGATGCGACCAGCGCCCGTTCCATATCCACGGGAAATTGCGCCAGGTGGACTTGTTGGCGACTAGCCCGTGGCCATCGAGCGTTTCGGCGAAAATCGCCTCGCAGCGCGCCTTGCTGTCTTCGGGGCCGAGCCGATCGAAGCCGGCTTTCAGCCAACTTTCACGATCGCACTCGACGATGAAAGTGCTCATGGTCGGTGAATAACGATAGTGGTGGGCATTGAAAGCGCCGAATTCTGTCTCGACAAAAGTCTGTGTCAGCGTTTCGAAGCGCTTGGTGGTGCCGAACCAGACGAATTTCTCATCGAGATAGGTAAGCGACGTCTGGAAATCGCCTTCAAAGGCGCGGCGCACCAGCGAATTGACGCCATCGGCGGCAACGACAAGGTCGTAACCATCGAGTTCCGACACCGACTGCACTGTCGTTGAAAACGAAAGCTCCACACCTGCAGCGCGCGCCCTTTCCGTCAGCAGCAGGATAAGGTCGAGGCGGCCAATGGCCGAAAACCCTACGCCATCCAGCGCGACACTCTCACCACGATGGACGAGGGTGATATCCGACCAGGTCTCCATGCGGGCCGTGACAAGGTCCGCCGTTTCCGGATCGTCGGTACGCAGGAAATCCATGGCCTTTGCCGAAAACACGACACCGAATCCGAAAGTCGCACCTTCCGGATTGTGCTCGAACACCTTCACGACGTCGGCCGGATGCCGCCTTTTCCACAGACCGGCGAAATAAAGCCCTCCTGGCCCGCCGCCGATAACAGCCACCCGCTTCATGCGCATCCTCCCTCACGCAATTGCTTTTCATCAATCTAGCGGATATTACGTATAGTGCAATAGGTTTTATGGAGTGCAACGAATGAAAACCTTCGAAACGGAAATCACGGTGGAATGGGGGGATTGCGACGAGGCGGGCATCGTTTTTTATCCGAACTATTTCTATTGGCTGGATTGCACCTTCCAAAGGCTGCTGCGTTCGCAAAATCTGGGGCAACGGCAGAACAGGGCGGAATTCGGTGCGGTGACGCCGCTGGTGGATGTCGGCCTGCAGTTCAAGGCGCCGGCCCGCTATGACGATACACTTCGCATCGAGGCCACCATCGTGGAATGGCAGGAACGCAGGTTCCGCATCGCCTACCGCATTTTTTCCGGTGAAAAGATCATCGCGGAGGGTTATGAGGTTCGGGCATGGGCGACCATGACGGATAATGGTCTCAAGGGCGCGCCCATATCCGAGGAATTCAGGAGGCGACTGCAATGAACGGAGAGGACGATGTCGACAACGAGGCTTCGGGCAACGGCAATGCCCGCGGCGGCATTCAGGCTCTCGATGCGGCGCTGACCGTGCTGCATGCGCTTGCCGATTTCGAAGGGCCTGCCGCATTGATCGACATCGCCCGGGCGGTATCCATGCCGTCCAGCAAGGTGCATCGTTATCTCGCCAGTTTCATCCATGCCGGTTTTGTCCGGCAGACCCAGCGATCCGGCCGTTACGAGCTGGGGCCGTTTGCGGCTTCTCTCGGCATTGCCGCGCTCGGCCGCAGCGATTTTGTCAATCAGGCCGCCGATGCGCTGCCGGACCTCGTGGAACAGACGGGCCTGACGGTGCTGCTTACCGTATGGGGCAGCCAGGGCGCGACCGTGATCCGCTGGTGCCGGGCGCCGAGCCCGATGGTGACATCCTTCGGCCTCGGCAGCAGCCTGCCGCTTCTCACCTCATCGAGCGGCCGGGTCTTTCTCGCCTTTCTACCGCGCCATGTCACCGCCGCCCGGCTTTATCTCGAGGTCGAACGCGCGATGGATGCGGGTCTCTCCTGGCCCGACCTCGATCTTAGCGGCGCAAGCATCGACCGGCTGGCGGAGACAATTCGCGCCGATGGTTTTGCCAGCGTCGACGGCCGCTACGTCCCCGGCCTTCGGGCGGTGGCGGCGCCCGTCATCAACTGGCAGGGCGAGGCGGAAGCCGCCGTTACCCTGATCAGCAACTCCGAGCAGATCCTGTCGGCGGATAATCCGGCCGTGCGCCAGCTGCTTGATTTTACAACAGCCATCTCCAGCCGGCGGCAATGGCCTTCATCGAAGGCCTAAAGCGCGTCGCGTTTAATCTCTTTGTTTTATGCATGTCGTTATCCCGAAACCGCTGCACGCTTTCGGGCGACATGTATTAAGGCTTCTCCGGCCAGAAGGGCGGATCTGCAATTTCGCGGTCGAAAACGAGGCTGCGGCGCGGGCCGCGTCCCGTCAGCCAGCGAAGCAGGTCGGCGGCTGGCCCGCTGACCGTGTTTTTGCCGGAGCCGATGATGGTGGACCCCACCCCGTCCGTCGGCTTCAGCATCAATGAGAACGGCTGGCCGCGCATGTCCAGCGCCTGCGCCGCCTCTCGAAGAAGGCGATCCACCACTTCGGACGGAACATCCAGCAGGGAGGCCCCATTGTCGAGATCGACGGCGCGGAGCCATATTTCCCTAGTCCGCAGCCAGGGTGTCTGAGCGATCTCGACAAGACCGCCATTCAGCGGCTCCACCTGCGCCCGCCACCCCACCTCATCGAGATCGCGCCACTCGACATCCAGATGCACCTGCGAATGTTTGAAAAGATAGCGCAGCGCATGGGCCGGCAGGCTTGCGCCGAAGGCGATATCCTCGTTCTGCGCTTCCGGCTCTTCCAGCATTTCCCCTCGCCGCCCAAGGCGCGCCGCCTCGACCAATCGGGCAAGCGCCCGTGCCTGAAAACCGACATGGGCGATCACGTGTCGCCTGGTCCAGCCGGGAACGAGCGAAGGAAGAGCGAGTTCGCCATCGGAGAGTTCGTTCAGTTTTCTCGCGAAATAAGCGGTCCCCAGCCGTGCATATCGCAATTCGGCGGCCGGCGCCGCAGACGAATCGTAACGGGCGCCAGCCCCCAGACGTTGGCGCAATTCCAAACGGGCATCGGTGAGATCAGAAGACATCGTCCATCCCCTCCCGGTCGCGTCACCGGTCCCGCTCTTCCACATGGGTGCGGGCGAAATGAAGCCGCTCCATGATCGGCGCGTCCGAAAAACGGAAAAGATCGAACTGGCTTTCCGCCCGCAGTGACCATTGCACCCAGGACGGCACGACGAACATATCGCCCTTTTCGAGCCTGTGTTCCTTGCCGTTGAGCACGACGGAGCCCCTGCCATCGAATACCTGAAAAACCGATGAGCCCACCTCGCGCCGGCCGGGCGTGACGGCACCTTCCCGCAGGCGATGAAATTCCGCCCGGATGGTTGGCATGACGTCACCGCCGGTGGTGGGGTTGATGTAGCGCACCGCCGCGTGCCCCGGCCCCATGGTGGCCGGCTGCCCCTCCTCCTCCAGCAGAAGCTGCTCTGTCAGGGCGCGGTCGGTATGTTCCCAGCGATAGGCGCCGATCGGCGAGGATACGGTTGCCGCAAGGCCGGAAAGCGGCCGCAGGCCCGGGTGACACCAGAGCCTTTCGCCGCGCGAAAATTTCGGCGTCGCATAGTCGGTGACGCGGTCCGACCCGAATTCGAAAAAGCCGACATCGTTCTGGTAGGAAAAGGGGATGTCGAGCCCGTCGATCCAGGCCATGGGGTGGTCGGTATCGTTGTGATGGCCATGAAAATGCCAGCCCGGCGTCAGCAGAAAATCACCCCGGCTCATCCGCACCGGGTCGCCATTCACCACGGTCCAGACCCCTTCGCCTTCGACGACGAAGCGGAAGGCATTCTGTGCGTGGCGATGTTCGGGCGCCGTCTCACGCGGGCCGAGATACTGGATCGCGGCCCAGAGCGTGGGACTGATATAGGCCCTGCCGCCAAGACCCGGATTGGCAAGCCCGATCGCCCGCCGCTCCCCGCCACGCCCGACCGGAACGAGATCGCCCGACCGTTTCGCAAGCGGATAGAGCCTGGACCACTTCCAGACATGCGCCACGGCCTTGGGATTGGGCACCACCGGCATCAGGTCGTCTATCTGAGTCCAGAGCGGTTTTAGATGTTCCGCTTCGAAATCCGCATAAAGCTGGCGAAGTTCCGGCGTGTCGTCCGGCACCATCATGTTGCTTTTCGTCTCGCTCTGCACGGTTTCGTTCCTCCCTGTCGTCTTCTGCGGCGGCGCTTCAGGTCGGGAGCATCGCCTCATCCCAGTATAGCCATCGCCCTATCCACTTCTTATTACGTACAGTAAAATATATTGCACTGAATGCAACATCAAAAAGCATTGCACGAAAACCTCCATGGCCAGAACCATGGAGGACCGCGATATCGATCTGTGATTTGGATGGCTTTGCCCGGACCGCGCGAAGAGGCGGACGAGCTTTTACGGCATCGTGCCACGATGCCCGTAGGCTAGAACGGGGTTTTGCGCCCTGCCTGTCTTAGATTGCGGTTCGTGCAGGCTGCCATTCAAGAGCTTTCGAGGATGCGGCGCTGAACACATCGCCGATACCGATCAGCACAGGTTCGTTCACGCCCAGTCTCTCAACGGCGGCACCGAGTTCCATCAGGGGGCCGCACCAACGCTGCTCATTCGCACGGCTGACGGAAATCATGACCGCAACGGGCGTTGAAGCGGGCATGCCGTGAGCGAGCAGGCAAGCCTCTATGCTGGCTGCGGTTCGCCCGCCCATATAAAAAACGGTGGTCACGGAGGGGTTCGACAGGGATTGCCAGTCGATATTCTCCGGCAGCTTTCCCTGCCTGGAATGGCCGGTGATGAAGCGTACCGACTGGGCATGGTCGCGATGGGTCAGGGAAACACCCAGGCGCGAGGCCATGGCGCTTGCGGCGGTAATGCCGGGCACGATCTCGACCGGGATATTTTCAGCCTCCAGCGCGGCGATCTCCTCGCCGGCGCGCCCGAAAATCATCGGATCGCCGGATTTCAACCGCACCACCCGTTTGCCGGCCTTGGCGAGACGGATCATCATGTCATTGATGTCTTCCTGCCTGCAGCTTTCCCGGCCGCCGCGCTTGCCGACCAGCATGCGCTTCGCCTCCCGCCGCGCCAGTTCCAGCACCTCGGCTGAAACGAGATCATCGAACAGGATGACATCGGCCGCCTGCAAAGCGCGCACCGCTTTCAGCGTCAGCAGTTCGGCATCGCCCGGTCCGGCACCCACAAGCGTTACAAGGCCGCGCCCCGATCCTGCCCGCGCAGCCTGCATTCCGATATCCGCAAGCAGCCGTTCCTCGCTGCCCTCACCCAGCCTTTCGGTAAAAGCCCGATCGACGAATTTTTCCCAGAAAGAACGCCGCGACGCACCGGGAGCGAGCCGCAAATTGACGCGCTCTCGGATTGTCTGGGCAAGCGCGCCCCAGTCCTTCAGCGAAAGCGGCAACAAGGTTTCGATGCGCCGGCGGATGGCCTGCGCCAGAATGGGTGCTGCGCCATCGGTGGAGATCGACACCACCACCGGCGAGCGATTGACGATGGAGCCGAACTGGAACTGGCAGAATTCCGGCTTGTCGATGACATTGACGGGAACGCCGGCCGCCCTTGCGGCATCGTAGAAGCTCTCGGCTTCCGCATCGCTCTCGCAATCCGCCAGCGCCAGTTCCGCGCCCTCGAAGATATCCGGACCCCACGGACGGTCATGCCATCTCAGCATCGGGCTTTTTGCGACAAGCGCTGCAAAGCTTTCCGAAAGCTCGCTTGCCTCGCAATAAAGATGCAATTCCGCCCCGCAGGCGAGCAGCAGTTCCGCTTTCCAGGCGGCTCCATCCGATCCGCCCGCCAGCACCACGCGCTTGCCCTCAAGCCCCCAGAAGACCGGCAACTTGGCTAATCTTTCCATGCGGGCCGGTTCATTCCGCTGCGGTTTTAAGGCATCCATCGATGATCCCCCTGATTTCAGCGCGGCAGGAGCCGCAATTGGTTCCGGCATTCAACGCCTTGCCGATGGCTTCGACGCTGTGGCAGCCTTCGCGGATGGCGGCTGTGATCTGGTTCACCCCGACGTTAAAGCAGGAGCAGACGGTGGCGCCCGGATCGGCGCGGCCGGCGCCGGGGCGACCGGCAACCAGCGCAAAACGCATGCGCAGATCCTCATGACGTTCGGTCAATTGCGAGATCGCCCAGTTGCGGGCAACGGCAACCGGCTGCCTGGCGATGAACAGCGCCGCCAGCAGGATATCGCCGTCGAAGAAGGCGAGGCGCAGGTCACCCGTCTGCCGGTCGCTGTAACCCAGCGGCTCAACCCTGGCCTCGATGCCGAAGACCTGCCGCGCCCAGAGTGTCCAGTCCTGCGGCTCCTCGGCAAAGGCAAGCTCCATACGATAGCCGCCATCCGCTTTGGCCGTGGCCCAGTAAGCACAGTCCGGCGCATCCGGCCGGATGCGGGAGATGGCGAAACCATAGGCCTTCGCTTCGAACCGCCTTGCCCTTACCGCCACATTTTTCGAAGCGGGCTGACCGGAATGCGGGTCCGTCACCGGGGCAACCACGACATCGATGCGCGCCTGCGAGGCGAACTGGTCGTTCCAGTGCATCGGCGCAAACACCGAGCCGCGCGCCTGCCTTTCGCTCACCAGCGCCCGCAGCAGAACCTTGCCATGGGGACTTTCCAGCTCCACCAGATCGGCGCTTTCTATTCCCAGCGCCTGCGCATCGCGCGGGTGAAGCTCGGCGAAGGGTTCGGCGATATGGGCAGTAAGGCGCGCACTTTTGCCGGTGCGGGTCATGGTGTGCCATTGATCGCGGATACGGCCGGTATTCAGTGTCAGCGGATAATCCGCCGATGTCCTGCCGGTCTCCGGCAGGGCGGTGGCGATGAACCGCGCCTTGCCATCGGCATGGTAAAACCGGCCATCCGCGAAAAAGCGGGTAACGACAGCATCGCCCGACCCAGCCTTCGGCCATTGAAAGGGCGTCATCGCATCATAGGAATTCCGTTCGACACCGCTGATATCGAAATCGCGACTGCCCACATTCTCGAAACCGGAAAGAGCGGCATGTTCGGCAAAAATCTCCGATGGCTGGCCATAGGCGAAGGCCGTGCCGAAACCCATGCGCCGGCCCACTTCCGCCATTTGCCACCAGTCCGCTTTCGCTTCGCCGGGCGCATCGAGAAAACCGCGCTGACGGGAAATGCGCCGCTCGGAATTGGTGACGGTGCCGTCCTTTTCACCCCAGCCAAGCGATGGCAGAAGCACATGGGCATGGCGGGCCGTATCGGTACTCGCCATGACATCGGACACCACGACGAAAGGACAGGCCTTGATGGCCGCCTCGACGGCGCCGGCATCCGGCATGGAAACCACCGGATTGGTCGCCATGATCCACAGCGCCTTGATGCGGCCGTCAGCCACCGCCCTGAACATGTCCACCGCCTTCAGGCCGGGTTTTTCCGCAATGGCGGGCGCGGCCCAGAAACGCCGCACGCGGTCGCGATCCTCGGCATTTTCGATAGCCATATGGGCGGCCAGCATATTGGCCAGCCCGCCGACCTCGCGCCCGCCCATGGCGTTCGGCTGGCCAGTTAGCGAAAACGGCCCCATGCCCGGTCTGCCGATGCGACCCGTGGCGAGGTGGCAGTTGATGATCGCGTTGACCTTGTCCGTGCCGCTTTGCGACTGGTTGACGCCCTGACTGTAACAGGTGACGGTTTTTTCGGTGCGTTCGAACAATTCGTAAAAGGAAATCAGTTCGGCGACTGTCAGGCCGGTGGCCTCGGTGATCTCCGGCAGGCTATGCGCGCTTGCTGCCTGCATCGCAGCATCAAAACCAACCGTGTGACTTTCCACATAACTGCGATCGATTGCAGGACTATCGGAAAGATGCGCCAGCAGACCGGTAAACAGCGCCACATCTCCATCCGGGCGGATGGCGAGGTGCATATCGGCAATATCGGCGCTCATCGTCCGGCGCGGATCGATGACAACAACTTTCATAGCCGGCCGCGCCGCCTTTGCGGCGGCAAGGCGCTGATAAAGTACCGGATGGCACCAGGCGAGATTGGAACCCGTGAGGATCACCAGATCGGCAAGCTCCATATCCTCATAGGTGCCCGGCACCGTATCGGCCCCGAAGGCGCGGCGATGGCCGGCGACGGAAGACGACATGCAGAGCCTTGAATTGGTATCGATATTGGCCGAGCCGATGAAACCCTTCATCAGCTTGTTGGCGAGGTAATAATCCTCGGTCAGCAATTGGCCGGAGACGTAAAAGGCGACCGAATCCGGGCCGTGTTCGGCGATGGCTTGAGAGAACCGGGAAGCGACGAGATCGAGTGCTTCGTCCCATGCCGCCCGCCTGCCGGCGATTTC
This sequence comes from Agrobacterium sp. LY4, assembly GCF_001526585.1. Taxonomy (NCBI): domain Bacteria; kingdom Pseudomonadati; phylum Pseudomonadota; class Alphaproteobacteria; order Hyphomicrobiales; family Rhizobiaceae; genus Agrobacterium; species Agrobacterium sp. LY4. Next base: position 21,190 of record NZ_ASYA01000020.1, read on the forward strand.
GGGGTGGAGCAGGCGACCGTCGAGATCGATGGTTTCGGCCAGAGCCGAACCTTTGGAACACAGCCGGCCAAAATTGGCGGGGTGATCTTGATCACCCCTGACGGACACCGCGCCATCGTCGTTGACGGTGGCGATGACGCCGCAGCCGACGCCGCAATAGGGACAGGTGGTTTTTGTTTCAGTGGGCATGGGTTTGCCCTCTCGGTGCGTGGCGTTTACCCCCCTCTGTCCTGCCGGACATCTCCCCCTCAAGGAGGGAGATCGACAAGCGGAAGGCTTGCCGCTTCATCTCTGCGACCGGCGACGCAAGCCGTGAATAGAAATTCGCGCCGCGAGTGATCTCCCCCCTTGAGGGGGAGATGTCCGGCAGGACAGAGGGGGGTAACGCCACCGCCATCGCAATTCACTCCGCCGCAATCATCAAGGTTTTGAGCGCTATCGAAAGCCTCCCATCCAGATTGCGCACCGGAATAGTCCGCACCTCGCCCTCATCCGCCCCCAGCGCCTTGCCGGTTTCCAGCGAAATGACCCAATTATGCAGCGGACACGTCACCGAAGCCCCATGCACGATGCCCTGGCTCAGCGGTCCGCCCTTGTGCGGGCAATGGTCCTCAATCGCGAAGACCTGATTTTCCGCCGTGCGGAACACGGCGATCTTGCCCATCGGCGTTTTTACGCAACGCGCGCCGCGCAGGGGAATGTCGGAGATATCGCCAATATCGATCCAGTTGCTGTCCATCGTTCTCACTCCGCCGCCTCACTGAAACCGATTGCCGCCATGGGCCTGAATTCGTGCTTGTCGTGGCCGGATACGCGTTCCGACCAGGGATCGACCTGCGCGAATTTCTGGCTGAAGACGAAGCGGTCGAAATAGGCCTTGCGCTTTTCCGCATCGTCCATGATCTGGCGGCGGATTTCGTCGTAACCGATGCGCTTTGCCCATTTGTAGATACGCTCGAGATAGCGCGCCTGTTCGCGATACATCTGCGTCAGCGCCACGATATGTTCCAGCGCCTCATCCTCGGCTTTGACGAGACCCAGAACTTCCGTGCCCTTGATATCGAGACCGGCGGCACCGGCAAAATGGATCTCGAAACCGGAATCGACGCAGATGACGCCGATATCCTTGCAGGTGGCCTCCGCGCAGTTGCGCGGACAGCCCGAGACGGCGAGCTTGAGCTTGGCCGGTGTCCATGAGCCCCACATGAATTTTTCGATGCGGATGCCAAGTCCGGTGGAATCCTGCGTGCCGAAGCGGCACCATTGCTGGCCGACGCAGGTTTTGACCGTGCGCAAACCTTTGGCGTAGGCCTGGCCGGAAATGAAACCGGCCTTGCCCAGATCGGCCCAGACCGCCGGCAGATCCTCCTTCTCGATGCCGAGAAGGTCGATGCGCTGGCCGCCTGTCACCTTCACCATCGGGATTTCGAATTTGTCGACCACATCCGCAATAGCCCTCAGTTCGGAGGAAGAGGTAACGCCGCCCCACATGCGCGGCACGACGGAATAGGTGCCGTCCTTCTGGATATTGGCGTGGACGCGCTCATTGATGAAACGCGACTGGTAATCGTCGGCATATTCATCCGGCCAGTCGCAGACGAGGTAATAATTGAGGGCCGGCCGGCACTTGGCGCAGCCGCAGGAGGTCTTCCATTCCAGTTCCTGCATCACGGCGGGAATGGTCTTCAGCCCCTTCGCCTTGATGAGACGGCGCACATCGTCGTGGCCGAGATCGGTGCATTTGCACATGGGCTGCACGGCAGCGGGGTTATAGCTGTCGCCGAGCGTTATCGTCATCAGCTGCTCGACAAGGCCGGTGCAATTGCCGCAGGAGGCCGACGCCTTCGTGTGGGCGCGCACATCGTCCAGCGATGTCAGCCCCTTGGAGGTGATTGCCGAGGTGATCTTGCCCTTGCAGACGCCGTTGCAGCCGCAGATTTCCGCATCATCCGGCAAGGCTGCAACGGCCGCCATAGGGTCCAGCGGCGACCCTCCCTGATAGGCCTGGCCGAAGATCAGGGTTTCGCGCATGGCGGAAATATCGGTCGATTTCTTCATCAGATCGAAGAACCACGAGCCGTCCGCCGTCTCGCCGTAAAGCACCGCGCCGATGATGCGGTTTTCCTTGAGGATCAGGCGCTTGTAGACGCCGGCGGTGGCATCGCGCAGCACGATTTCCTCGCGGTCGTCGCCTTCGGCGAAATCGCCGGCGGAAAACAGGTTGATGCCGGTGACCTTCAGCTTGGTATTGGTGACGGAGCCGTGATATTCGGCCGAACCGCCGCACAGCCGGTCCGCCAGCACCCGCGCCGATTCATAAAGCGGCGCGACCAGTCCGTAGCACATGCCGCGATGTTCGGCGCATTCGCCAAGCGCGTAGATCGAGGCGTCCGACGTCATCATGCCGTCATCCACCACGATGCCACGATTGACAGCGATGCCGGCCTCCTTGGCAAGACCCGAGGCAGGACGGATGCCGACCGCCATCACCACCATGTCGCCCGTGATGACCCGACCATCTTCCAGCTCGATGCCCTCGACCTTCTCCTCACCCAGAATGCATTTGGTATTGGCCTTGGTGATGATGTCGATGCCGCGCTCATTGAGCGCTTTTTCCAGAAGATAGGCCGCTGCCGGATCGAGCTGACGCTCCATGATCGTCGGCATCAGGTGGATGACGGTGACATCCATGCCCTGGCGCTTGAGGCCATAAGCGGCTTCCAGCCCGAGAAGACCGGCGCCGATGACGATGGCGCGGCCCTTGCCCTCGGCGATCGCCAGCATCTTCGTCACATCGTCGAGATCGCGGTAGGCGAGCACGCCTGGCAATTGATGGCCGGGGACGGGAATGATAAAGGGCAACGAACCGGTGGCGATCACCAGCTTGTCGTAGGAAACCGTGATGCCGTTTTCGCTGGTCACGGTCTTTCTGTCGCGGTCGATGCCGGTGACCTTCGCGCCCTTGTGCAGCGTGACATTGTTAGCCGCATACCATTCGTCATTGTGGATGACGATGTCTTCATAGCTCTTTTCGCCAGAAAGCACCGGCGAGAGCATGATGCGGTCGTAATTGACGCGCGGCTCGGCGTTGAAAATGGTGACGTCGTAAAGGCCGGGAGCGGTTTCGAACAGGTTTTCCAGCATGCGCCCCGGCGCCATGCCATTGCCGATGATGACGAGTTTTTGCGTCATGGGCGTTACTCCGCAGCTTCGACGAAGCGGTGACGTTCGTAGAGGAACTTCAGCACGGCCTCGCGGCATTTGAGGTAGGTCTTATCGGATGCGAGCTCGATGCGGTTGCGCGGGCGTGCCAGCGGCACCTCCAGCACTTCGCCGATATGGGCGGCGGGACCGTTGGTCATCATCACGATACGGTCGGAGAGCAGCACCGCCTCGTCGACATCATGGGTGATCATGACCATGGTGTTGCCGAGCCGGGCGTGGATTTCCATCACCGCATCCTGGAGATGGGCGCGGGTCAGCGCGTCCAGCGCACCGAAGGGCTCGTCCAGCAGCAGGATCTTCGGCTCCATGGCAAGTGCGCGGGCAATGCCGACACGCTGCTTCATGCCGCCGGAAATTTCGGAAGGCTTCTTGTCCTTGGCATGGGCCATCTGCACGAGATCGAGATTGCGCATGACCCAGTCATGCCGCTCGGCCCGCGTCTTGCTATTGCGGAAGACCTTCTCGACGGCGAGGTTGACGTTTTCATAAACCGAAAGCCAGGGCAGCAGGCTGTGGTTCTGGAAAACGACGGCACGCTCCGGACCCGGCTCGTTGACCTCGCGGTTTTCGAGCAGAACGGCGCCGGCAGACACTTTCGTCAATCCGGCGATGAGATTGAGCATGGTGGATTTGCCGCAACCGGAATGGCCGATGACGGAGACGAATTCGCCTTTTTCGATGGTGAGGTTGATGCCTTTCAGCACCTCGGCGCGCGAACCGCCCTTGTCGAAATATTTGTCGATGTGATCGAGCTTCAGATAAGCGTTCATAATGGTTCGCCCTTTCAGTTCGCCGCAGCGCCGCGGGTGATGACCTTGCCGAGCGCCGCCACCAGCTTGTCGAGCACGAAGCCGACGACGCCGATGTAGACGAGCGCCACGATGATGTCGGGCAGGCGCGAAGAGTTCCACGCATCCCAGATGAAGAAACCGATACCGACGCCGCCGGTCAGCATTTCCGCCGCGACGATTGCGAGCCAAGAAAGGCCGACACCGATACGCAGGCCGGTGAAGATGTAGGGTGCCGCCGAAGGCAGCATGATCTTGAAGAAGAATTCCAGCTGGTTGAGCCGCAGCACCTGCGCCACGTTGCGGTAATCCTGCGGAATATTGCGCACGCCGACTGCGGTATTGATGATGACCGGCCAAATGGAGGTGATGAAGATCACGAAAATGGCCGAAGGATTGCTGTCCTGAAAGGCGGCCAGCGAAAGCGGCAGCCAGGCAAGCGGCGGTACGGTGCGCAGCACCTGGAAGATCGGATCGAGACCGCGCATGGCCCAGACCGACTGACCGATGACAGCGCCGAGAATGATGCCGGCAATGGCGGCGAGGCCGAAACCGTAAGCCACACGCTCCAGCGAGACCAGAACGCGCCAGCCAAGGCCGATATCCTGCGAACCGTTATGGAAGAACGGCGATACGATGAGATCGTAGCTCTCCTCGAAAACCTGGCTCGGGGGCGGCAGCGATGAGCCGGGGGCGGAACAGAGCAATTGCCAGACGCCCAGCAGAATGGCGAGAACGATGAACGGCGGTACGATGTTGCGGGCCGCCGCCGCACCCCATTTGCGCAGATCGATCCGCGGCGACTGTTTCGGCGCAAGCGACACGACGTTTGCCTTCTGCGCTACCGGCTGCTGCGGCTCTTCGTTGAATTTTCGGGCCAATGCGGACATGGGCGTTTCCTCTTGATTTCGGTTGCGGTCTGGGGTTCGCCCCTCATCCGGTCTTCAGTCGCGCCGGTTGGGCAGCGCATCTGGCAGATGAGGGGCGACACCCCGGGTCTCCTCCTCAGGAGGCCGCCTTGATGGACAGGCTTTCGAGATAGGCCGACGGATTTTCCGGGTCGAAGACCTTGCCGTCGAAGAAGGTTTCCTTGCCACGCGAGGTGGAGGCGGGAAGATCGGCGACGCCGAGATCCTTGGCCGCCGCGCGCCAGATATCCTCGCGGTTCACCTTCTCCACCAGCGCCTTCACATCCGTATCGGGCGCGAATTTGCCCCAGCGGATATTTTCCGCGATGAACCAGCTGTCGTGGCTGCGGAAGGGATAGGAGGCATGGTCCTGCCAGAACTTCATCTGCAGGCCGGTATTTTCGAGCACACGCCCGTTGCCGTAATTGATATTGCCCTTCAGGCGACCAAGCACGTCCTTCGGCGGCACGTTGAACCATTGGCGTTTGCCGAGGATGGTGGACATTTCTTCCTTGTTCGCCATTTCATCGCACCATTGCTGCGCCTCCATCACGGCCATCAGCAGCGCCTTGGTGGCGTTGGGGTTCTTCTCCACCCAGTCCGCACGCATGCCGAGCGCCTTTTCCGGATGGCCCTTCCAGAGTTCGCCAGTGGTACAGGCGGTGAAACCGATGCCCTGATTGACGAGCTGCTCGTTCCAGGGTTCGCCCACACAGAAGACGTCCATATTGCCGACCTTCATATTGGCGACCATCTGCGGCGGCGGAACGACGATGGTGGAGACGTCCTTGTCCGGATCGATGCCGCCGGCGGCAAGCCAGTAGCGAATCCAGAGATCATGCGTGCCGCCGGGGAAGGTCATGGCGGCCTTGATTTCCTTGCCTTCGGCCTTCTTTTTCTCGAAAGCCGCCTTCAGCTTGGAGGCATCCAGCTGAACGCCGGTTTCGGCATATTCCTTGGCGACGGAAATGCCCTGACTGTCGAGGTTGAGGCGGGCGAGGATGGTCATCGGCACCGGCACATTGTTCTGGGTCACCTTGCCGGTATGCATGAGATAGGGCATCGGCGTCAGGATGTGTGCGCCATCGATGCCGTTCGATGCGCCGCCAAGCACGAGATTGTCGCGCGTCGCACCCCAGGAGGCCTGTTTCAGAACCTCGACATCCGGCATGCCGTGTTTGGCGAACAGGCCCTTTTCCGCCGCAATGATGAGCGGGGCGGCATCGGTGAGCGCGATAAAACCGATTTTCGCGCCTTTCACTTCTGGCTCAGCGGTGGCTGCGAAAGCACCGGACGGAAAGGCCACGCGCACGGCGCTGACAAGGGCGGCGGTGGCTGTCGTCTTCAGTATCGTGCGGCGGCTGACATCGCCGGAGAATATCTTTTTCATTCGCATGTTCCCCTTATTGGGCCACCTCGGCGGGTGACGTTTTCGCTTGCGAAAAAACCTGAAAATAAAAAAACGCCGCTCGGTGCTTGCGCCTGCGGAACGGGAGGTGTTCCGGGCAGCAAAACCTTGCGACGTCTGTGTCTTGTGAAAGCGCCTATGCCGCGCCTTGCTTGCCCCGATCGCCGTTGACCGGTGCAAAAAACAAGAAGCAAGAGGCGTGCCAGTTTATAAAAGAAAGATTATATTATTGAAAATAAAAGAGTATTTTTGAAAATCGATCTACTGATTAAATTTTAACCAGCGCGTTTTCTGTCTTCCATTTGTGCAAAGAGAAGAATCCTGCGCTTGAAATTTGCGCAGCCTGTAAAGCATGACGCCGCTTACGTCTCGCCTGAAGTCGGAGAAAACGGTGCGGCGGTGCGCACGGAAAAGGCGTTTACGTAGCCTGTAATGTCGGCGGGATCGAATACGAGGCCATCCACGAAACGGTCCTGCTCTTCCTGCCCTTCGATGCGGATATCGGCATCATCAGGTGCATTGGCGTCGCCCAGCGCCGCCCGATAAATATCCGGCCGGTAGGCAGACAGGGCGGCCTCCACACCGGCCTGTGAAAACTCGGCCTGCCCCCAGCGGATCATCTGGCTGTAAATCCACAATGCCTGGCTCTGGCGCGGATAATTGGCGTGACCGCCGTGGAAGATGAAATAATTGTCGATCACCCGGCGGTTGCCCTGGCTGTCGATACTGAATTCACCAGCAAGCACACGGCGGATGATGCCTTCCGGTGCGCCGATATAGCGGGGATCGGCAAGGGCTGCGCTGAGATCATCGTGATTTTCGGCAAGGTCGCACCAGCGCGCGGCGGCATCGAGCGCCGTCAGCAGCCGTCCGACCGTTTCCTGCTGGTTTTCCGCCCAGTCGGGTCGCATGCCGATGACCTTTTCCGGTGCGGAAGGCCACAAATCCTGCTTGGCCGCAACGATGCGACCGACACCGCGCTCGGCGGCGACGATGTTCCACGGCGCTCCGACGCAGAAACCGTCAATGGCCCCTGCGGCAAGCGCATCCGAGGTCAATGGCGGCGGCACCACCACAAGCTTGACATCGTGATCGGGGTGAATGCCGCCGGCGGCAAGCCAGTAGCGAAACTCGTAATTATGCGATGAAAACGGATAGGTCATGCCAAGCGTCGGCGGCGGTTCGCCGCGGGCGCGCATATCATCGAGCACCCGCTTCAACGCCTCGGCATTTTCGAGCGCTCCCGCCGTTTCGGAAAGCCCGGTCAAAGCCTTCATCCGTGCAAACAGCCGGGTCGAAAGCGTGATCGCATTGCCGCCGCGTCCGAGTGAAAAAGGCGTGATGGTCGGCGACGGATTTGAGCCAAGCCCGAGCATGGAGGCGACGGGCATTGGCGACAGCATGTGGGCGATATCGAATTGCCGAAACGCCAGGCGGTCGCGCACATTCGCCCAGGAAACATCCTTGACGAGATCGAGCGAAAGGCCTTCGCGTTCTGCGAAACCGAATTCGGCCGCAGCAATCAGGACGGATGCGTCGACAAGGGGAATAAAGCCAGCGCGCAGGATTTTCTGCCGGTCGCTGCCGACGATTGCCGGTGCTTGCGTTACTCCGCTGTCTGATCCGGCCGTTTTTTCCGGTGCCGCCATATCATTCACTCCACACTGTCCGACCGGCGGTTCGTCACATCAACAAACCGGCCGCGGTGACCACGCTTTGCGCGATCTCGGAAATCTTCTTCTTCTCGTTCATCGCCGTTTGCCGCAAAAGCGCAAAGGCCTCCTCTTCGGAAAGGCCGCGCATCTTCATCAGAATGCCCTTGGCACGCTCGATGACCTTGCGTTCCTCAAGCGCCGATTTCGCTTCGGCAAGTTCCTGCTGCAGACGGCTGAAGGCATTGAAGCGGCTGACCGCCATATCGAGAATGGGCTTGACCCGCTCCTTCTTCAGCCCGTCCACCACATAGGCGGAAACGCCCGCCTCGACGGCCGCCTCAATGGACGCGGTATCGGAACGATCGACAAACATGGCGATCGGCCGCCCGACCGTGCGGGTAAGCTGGAACAGATGCTCCATCATGTCACGGTTGGGGTTTTCGAGATCGATGAAGATGACATCGGGCTGCAGCGTCTCGATGGTGCGCGCCACCCCGTTCACCTCATGGATGACGGTGACACGATGATAGCCGGCCTCGCGCAGCCCCTCCTCGATGATGGAGGCGCGGATCGCGTTTTCGTCGATAACGAGAATGGTCAGGTCGCGAAGCGTCATGTCAGCATTGATGACGCAGCGCAGCAAACTTGGCAATCGGCTGCGGCTGCAAAAAATGGCGGGAGCGGCAAGGGTCGTTTCCTGCCCTGCCGCCCGTCATGTCAGGAAGCGTGCTCGACAGCGCGTTCAAGCGCCTTCAGAACCGTCCGCTCGGACAGATTGAGATAAATTTCCATCTCGTCGCCGGCCTCTTGCGCCTTACCTTCTTCCATCAGCGACAGGATCTTGCTGTTCATGTCCACGAAGGGGGAATGAAGCTGTTCGGGATCTTTCAGCAAGCCGAAACAAAGCCTGAGTTCAGCGGCGATACGCTCGTAAAAATCGCTGAGGCGGGCGCTGTCGAGAAGATCGACGACGGCGGCGTGAAATTTCATGTTGGCGCTGCCCACACCCAGCCAGTCGGCATCTTCACGCTTGACCTTGGCATCCTCGACCGCTGCCCGCATCGTCTTGATTGCGGGATGCTTGTGCCAGGCCTGGCGAAGTGCGCCGCATTCCACCATGCGTCGCACGCGATAGATGTCGATCACGGATGCCATCGTGGGAACAGCAACGAAAACCCCGCGATTGGCCTCGTGGCGCAAGAGTCCATCCTTTGTCAGCAGACGGAAGGCTTCGCGCAGGGAATTGCGAGAGACATCAAAGCGCTCGCTGAAGGCTGCCTCCGATAAACGCTGTCCCGGCATCAACTCGCCGGAGATCAGCAGGGTGCGAATACCCTTGGCCAATCGATCCGCAAGCGGCAGACCCTCTATCGTTTCGGTCATGGCGCTCCTTTCCTTAAGAGCAATGCAGCATCGGGAATTCCGTGACAGGCATGTTCGGACACGGCATGATTGCCCATAGCACAAAGCATTAGCAAAGCACGAAAAAAACGTGATTAAATCCTGCTCATTACGTCCAACAAATGGACAAAATGAAAGAACGATAACTTTATATTGTTGAACAAAGTTGACAATTTCGCAGAACACGACAAGATCGGCGGCATAAAGCATCCGCGAGGGGCGGATTGCGACAGGAGCGGAGAAAATCCATGGAGCAGAAAAAGCTCACCCCGACTGCCGATATGAAAATGTCAAAACGCGCATCCCTGATGGGTGCGATCTTCCTGATGGCGACATCCGCCATCGGTCCCGGCTTCATCACGCAGACGGCGACATTCACCACCCAGCTCGGTGCCGCCTTTGCCTTCGGCATCCTCGCCTCCATCCTCATCGACTTCGTCGTCCAGCTCAACATCTGGCGTATCGTGACACTGACGCGCATGCGCGCATCCGATATTGCCAATGCCGCCATTCCCGGCTCCGGTTATCTTCTGGCCATTCTCGTCATCATCGGCGGCCTGTTCTTCAACATCGGCAATATTGGCGGCACCGGCCTTGGCCTGAACGCCATTTTCGGGCTGGACCCGAAAATCGGCGGCGCCATCAGCGCGATCTTTTCCATCGCCATCTTCGTTTCCAAACGCGCAGGCCTTGCCGTCGACCGGTTCATCATCTTCGCCGGTATCCTGATGATCGTGCTGACGCTTTATGTGGCCTTCGTTTCCGCACCGCCGGTGGGTGACGCCTTCCGCCAGACCTTCCTGCCGGACACGATCAATTTCGCAACCATCACCACCATCGTCGGCGGCACGGTCGGCGGCTACATCACCTATTCCGGCGCTCATCGGCTGCTGGACCGGGGCATGGTCGGCATCGAAAACCTGCCTGCCGTCAACCGCGCGGCGCTAACCGGCATCGCTGTCACCGGCGTCATGCGCTACGTGCTGTTCCTCGCCATTCTCGGCGTCGTCGCCAGCGGCGTCATCATCGATACGTCGGGCCAGGCCGCCAACCCTGCCGCACAGGCCTTCCGTTCGGCTGCAGGCGATCTCGGCTTCCGGCTCTTCGGCATCATCTTCTGGGCCGCGGCTATCACCAGCGTCATCGGCGCGGCCTATACTTCCGTTTCATTCCTGCCCGTCTTCAAGCAGGACATGACCGAACGCGCCCGCAACATGGCGACGATCGTTTTCATCGCCGTCTCGCTCGTCTGCTACCTGCTGATCACCACACCGCCCGCCGCCATGCTGGTCTTCGTCGGCGGCCTGAACGGCCTCATCCTGCCCATCGGCCTCAGCATCTTCCTGTTCGCCGCATGGAAACGCGAAGATCTGATGGGCGGCTATCGTTACCCGCGCATCCTGCTTGTGCTTGGCGTTCTGACCTGCGCATTGACATGGTACATGGGCTACAAGTCCGCCGGCACCATCTTCGGCCTGCTCGGCCTGTAATAAACTAGTGTTTTTACGCATTTTCCGGACGCAAAACCGCTACGCACTTTTGCTGGAAATGCTCTAAAGGGAGGCAAACATGGCCGCTATCGATCTCAACAGCGATCTTGGCGAAAGTTACGGCGCATGGCGCATGGGAGACGACGAGGCGATGCTCGCCATCGTTTCCAGCGCAAACATCGCCTGCGGATTTCATGCCGGCGATCCGGCCGGTATCTACCGCACCGTCAAGGCCGCCGCCGAGAAGGGCGTGATCGTCGGCGCCCATGTCTCCTATCCGGACCGCGTCGGCTTCGGCCGCCGCGATCTGGACACGACCTCGGAAGAACTGATCGCCGATGTCATCTACCAGATCGGCGCACTGAAAGGCGTCGCCGCCTCTGCCGGCACAACGGTGCGTTACGTCAAGCCGCATGGCGCGCTTTACAACCGCATCGCCAATGACGCGAAACAGGGGCAGGCGGTCATTGACGGCATCAAGGCCATCGATCCTTCGCTGGTGCTGATGGGTCTTGCGAACGCGCCTATCCTCGATCTTGCTCGTAAAGCAGGCCTTGCCGTTGTCGCAGAAGCTTTCGCGGATCGCGCCTATACGCCTCAGGGCCAGCTCGTCTCCCGCCGCGAAGCCGGTGCCGTGCTGCACGACGCGGCCAAAATCGCCGACCGTATGGTGCAGCTTGCCCGCGAAGGCACGCTGAGGCCATCGATGGCAGCATCATAAAGATCGAAGCGCAATCCATCTGCGTGCACGGCGACAGCCCCGGTGCCGTCGCCATTGCCCAGGAAATCCGCCGCCGTTTCGAGGCTGATGGTATCGACATCCGCTCTTTCGCATCCGATCGCTGAAAGGATAGCCGATGACGATACCGACATCCTATCTCAACCACACGGACGCCGAAGCCGCGCGCCAGGCCCGTGCGACCTATCGCGACGGCCTCGTCGCCCCAACTTCCGGCATTGCACCCGGCTTCACGCAGGCGAACATGATTGTGCTGCCGCGCGACTGGGCCTTCGATTTCCTGCTTTACGCGCAGCGCAATCCCAAACCTTGCCCGGTGCTGGATGTCTCCGATCCCGGTTCGCCCACCACGCTTCTGGCACCCGGCGCCGATCTCAGAACCGACCTGCCGCTCTACCGCATCTGGCGGGACGGCAAGCTCGTCGAGGAAACGGCTGACGCCACCGCCGCCTGGGCGGAGCGTGACGATCTTGTCGCCTTCCTGATCGGCTGCAGTTTCACCTTCGAAACGCCGATGGTGGAAGCGGGCATCGAAATCCGCCACATGACCGACAAGAGCAATGTGCCGATGTATCTCACCAACCGGCCCTGCCGCCCGGCCGGTCGACTGAAGGGCAATATGGTCGTTTCCATGCGACCGATCCCGGCGTCGCGCGTCGCCGATGCCGCGACGATTTCCGGGCGTTTTCCGGCCGTGCACGGGTCACCCGTGCATGTCGGCGCACCGGAGGAGATCGGCATTACCGATCTTGCAAAACCCGACTTCGGTGACGCGGTACGGATCGAGCCGGGCGAGGTTCCGGTGTTCTGGGCCTGCGGCGTCACACCCCAGGCCGCCGTGATGGCGTCTGGCGTGCCCTTTGCGATCACCCATGCACCGGGGCACATGTTCATCACCGATATTCCCGATTCAGCCTATCACGCGTGAGGACATGATGCGTTTTCTCCCCGTCAGCCTCACCACCATTCTTGTCGAACTCGCCGATCTCGATGAAACGCTGGCGCTTTTCGCCTCGCTTCAGAACGATCCGGTGGAAGGTATCGAAGAGACGGTGCCGGCTGCCCGCACCCTGATGATCCGCTTTCGCCCTGAAAAGATCGGTGCCGAAGCGCTGGCCGCGCGGCTGGCAAGCCGTGATCTTTCCGCGAAAATAGCGCCTTCGGACAATCTCGTGGAAATCCCCGTCCACTACAATGGTGAGGACCTCGCCGATGTTGCCGAACTGACCGGCATGAGCGTCGAAGAGGTCATCCGCCGCCACACCGAAAGCGAATTCACCGTGGCCTTTTGCGGTTTCGCTCCCGGCTTCGGTTATCTGGTCGGCGGCGATCCGGCGCTGCATGTGCCGCGCCGGCAAAGCCCGCGCACCCGCATTCCGGCTGGTTCAGTGGCGCTGGCCGGCGCCTTCAGCGGCGTCTATCCGCAAAACAGCCCCGGCGGCTGGCAGATCATCGGCACCACGCCGGTCAAGATGTGGGATATAGACCGCGATCCCGGTGCACTTTTTCAGCCGGGTTACCGGGTGCGTTTCTTCGACATGGACAAGGCCGGCAAAACGGTCGACATCCCCGTCTCGGCACCGCGCAGCGCCGGGAAAGACCGGGCAAAAGCAGGACCGCATTTCGAGGTGCTCGCAGCCCCCATGCCCGCCATCTTCCAGGATCTCGGCCGCTTCGGCCAGACCGGTCAGGGCGTTTCGGCCTCCGGCGCACTGGATCGCGGCGCGTTCAATGCCGCAAACCGCATAGTCGGCAACCCCGTCAACACGCCCTGTCTCGAACTGACGCTCGGCGGATTTTCCTTCCGGAGCACGAGCCGTGCCGTCATCGGCGTTGCAGGAGCGCCCTGCCCCGTCACCATCACCACAACGGATCGCAGCTTCGCAGCAAAGACCCATGGCCCGGTGTCGCTCGAACCCGGTGATGTGGTCACTTTCGGCCAGCCGCCGAAGGGCATGCGCTGTTATCTTGCGGTGCGCGGCGGCTTCGATGTCGAGCCCGTGCTGGGCAGTTTCGCAACGGATACACTGGCTGTCGTCGGCCCAGAGCCGGTGGGTGGAGGCGCCATCCTGCCGCTTAAGGGCGAGAAGAGCGGCCTTTCCAGCGTATCGATCGATGAGGTTCAGGCCTTCGAAGCGCCGGCAACCGGCGAGGTCGTCACGCTGGACGTCGTTCTCGGACCGCGAACGGACTGGTTCACGCAAAAGGGCATCGAGACGCTGACCGGCCAGCTCTGGCAGGTCACCCCGCAATCGAACCGGGTCGGCATCCGCCTTGCCGGCGACGTGCCGGTGGAGCGCAAGGACAGCGCCGAATTGCCGAGCGAAGGCACGGCGACCGGGGCGATCCAGATTCCCCATAGCGGCCAGCCGGTTCTCTTCCTTGCCGACCATCCGCTGACGGGCGGTTATCCCGTCATCGGCGCTGTCGCCGAATATCATCTCGATCTTGCCGGGCAGATCCCGGTGAACGCCAAAATCAAATTCCGCCCGATCGGCCCCTTCGCCGAAATCGCGGCCAAGAACACATAATTCCGAGGAGAAGAGCGATGAAAAAAGTGCTGATTGCCAATCGCGGCGAGATCGCGGTGCGCATCATCCGCGCATGTCGCGATTACGGCCTGCAATCGGTCGCCGTTTATGCCGATCCCGATCAGGATGCGCTCTTCGTCCGGCTCGCGGATGAGGCCTATGCGCTGGAGGGCGTGCGGCCGGCCGAGACCTATCTCGATATCGCCAAGCTGATTGCGATTGCCAAACGCGCCGGCGCGGATGCCATTCATCCCGGTTACGGTTTCCTGTCCGAACGCGCCGAATTTGCGCGTGCCGTTCTCGATGCCGGCCTCATCTGGATCGGCCCCGACCCGCACGTCATCGAGGCACTGGGCGACAAGGTAGAGGCACGGCGCATTGCCACCGGCGTCGGCGCACCGCTGGTCGCCGGCAGTGACGGCCCGGTTTCTTCCGCTGCCGAAGTCACGGCCTTCGCCGAAGAACACGGCCTGCCCGTCGCCATCAAGGCGGCCCATGGCGGCGGCGGTCGCGGTCTGAAGGTTGCGTGGAAGATGGAAGAGATCGCCGATCTCTACGAATCCGCCGTGCGCGAGGCAACGGCCGCCTTTGGCCGCGGCGAGTGTTTCCTTGAGCGCTTCCTCGACCGGCCGCGCCATATCGAGGCGCAGGTTCTGGCCGACAAGCATGGCAATGTGCTCGTCCTTGGCACCCGCGATTGTTCGCTGCAGCGCCGGAACCAGAAGCTGATCGAAGAGGCTCCCGCCCCGTTCCTCTCCGCCGAACAGCGGCAGAAAATCCATGCGGCTGCAAAAGCTATCTGCGCCGCTGCCGGTTATTCCGGCGCCGGCACGGTCGAATTCCTGCTCGGCGTCGATGGCACGATTTCTTTCCTCGAGGTCAATACGCGCCTGCAGGTGGAACATCCCGTTACCGAAGAAACCACCGGTATCGATCTCGTCATCGAGCAGTTCCGTATTGCTGAAGGCCAAAAGCTGCGGGTTCTCGAAACGCCGGAACCGCGTGGCCATTCGATGGAATTCCGCATCAATGCCGAAGATTCCGGCCGAGGCTTCCTGCCGACCCCCGGCTCAATCTCGCTTTTCGACGCACCCTCCGGTCCCGGCATTCGCGTGGATAGCGGCGTCGTCAGCGGCTCCAGCGTGCCGGGTGTGTTCGACTCGCTGATGGCGAAGCTGATCGTAACCGGTGCCGACCGCGATCAGGTTCTGCGCCGCGCCCGCCGCGCGCTGAAGGAATTCCGTATCGAAGGCATCGCCACGGTGCTGCCCTTCCATCGGGCCGCAATCGAAACCGAAGACTTCGTCGGCACCGACGGTTTCAAGGTTCACACCCGCTGGATCGAGACCGATTTCGCCGCCATGCCGGATGCCATGGAGCGCCCGGCACCGGCCGACGACCCTTCCGTCACCCGCACTTTTCTGGAAATCGACGGCAAGCGTGTATCGGTCGGTCTGCCCAGCCTACTGCTCTCCAGCCTCGGTGCGGTTAGCGGCAACAGCGGGGCTGTTCCCGGCACCGCCGCCCCCAAGGAAAAGGAAGGCGAAATCACCGCCCCGGTTTCCGGCACCCTGCAATCCTTCAAGGTAAAAGACGGTGATGCGGTGTCGCAAGGCGATCTTCTGGCCGTCATGGAAGCCATGAAGATGGAGACGCAGATTGTCGCCACCAAGGCGGGCAAAGTCCGCCTCATTGTCAAGGAAGGCGACTATCTGCAGGCGGGCGCAGCCCTTCTCGAGATAGCCGGCTAATATACGGACAGGCCACCGGCCTCACAATTGCAGATCGCGCATGGCCGGCGGCGGAACCCTTTCGCCGCCGGGCCGTTTATGGCGCGACCTGCTAACGACTGTGAGGGAAATATGGCCGGACGCACCTTGCTTCAGTTCTTCCATTGGTATTATCCGGACGGAGGGAAATTATGGAGCGAGGTAGCCGAAAAGGCCGAAAGCCTTGCGAAAATGGGCATCACCGATATCTGGCTGCCGCCCGCCTATAAGGGTGCTGCCGGCGGTTATTCGGTCGGTTACGATACCTACGATCTTTTCGATCTCGGTGAATTCGACCAGAAGGGCACCGTCGCCACCAAATATGGCGATCGCGCCGCCCTCGAACATGCGGGCCGGACGCTGAAGGAAAACGGCATCCGCGTCATTCATGACGTGGTTCTCAATCACAAGATGGGTGCGGATGAAAAGGAAAAGGTACGGGTTCGCCGCGTCAATCCCGAAGACCGTACCGAAATCGACGATGAGGACTTTCAGGCGCTGGCCTTTACCCGCTTCACCTTTCCCGGCCGCAACGGCAAACACTCCAAATTCATCTGGGACCTGAAGTGCTTCAGCGGTGTCGACCACATCGAAGAGCCGACCGAAGACGGTATATTCCGCCTCGTCAATGAGTATGGCGATGGGGAATGGAATGAGGAAGTCGATCAGGAAAACGGCAATTTCGATTATCTGATGGGTGCCGATGTCGAGTTCAGGAACCGGGCGGTTTACGAAGAGCTCAAATATTGGGGCCGCTGGCTCTCCGAGCAGGTGCAGGTCGATGGCTTCCGTCTCGATGCCGCCAAACATATTCCGGCCTGGTTCTTCCGCGACTGGGTCGGCCATATGCGCGAAACGGTCGATCCCGATCTTTTCGTCGTGGCGGAATATTGGCACCCCGATCTCGAGGCGCTGAGAAGCTATCTCGAACTCGTCGATAAGCAGCTGATGCTTTTCGATGTCGCGCTTCATCACAGCTTCCACGACGCCTCGAAACAGGGCGGCGATTTCGATATGCGCAGCATCTTCGATGGTTCGCTTGTGTCCGCCGTTCCCGACCATGCCGTCACGCTGGTCGACAATCACGACACGCAGCCGCTGCAATCGCTGGAAGCGCCGGTGGAACCCTGGTTCAAACCTCTTGCCTATGCGATCATCCTGCTGCGCGAAGAAGGTGTGCCCTGTGTCTTTTATCCCGATCTGTTCGGCACGAGCTATACCGACACCGGCAATGACGGCAACGAATATAAAATCGATATGCCCGCCATTGAATGCCTGCCGAAGCTCATCGAAGCCCGCAGCCGTTTCGCCAACGGAGCCCAGACGGATATTCTCGACGATGCAAGCTGCATCGCCTTTATTCGCCACGGCACTGCCGATGCGCCGGGCTGCGTGGTGGTGATGTCGAACGGCGAGCCGGCGGAAAAGCAGATCGATCTCGGTCCCGATCACGCCAGGGCGGTCTGGCATGACTTTCTCGGGCACCGTGAAGAACGGATTACCCTCGATGAGAGCGGCAAGGGCGTCTTTCCCACCAATGGCGGCAGCGTCAGCGTCTGGGTTGCCGCCGATTCCGAGTGAGGAACAACCGTTCCGGTTCGGAAATCCCGTTCATTCCGCAGAAACGAGGCGGCGCGGACCTGCGCCGTCATCGGCCAGAACATCGTTCGGATTGCGCAACGGACAATCATCCAGCGAAAGACACCCGCAACCGATACAGCCGGTAAGCTGATCGCGCAGCATGATCAGGCTGTTGATGCGAAGCTGCAGCATTTCCCGCCAGGATTGGGAAAACCTGCGCCAATCGGCCGTCGTTGCCACCCGATCCTGCGGCAGATCGGCCATCGCATCCCTGATGATGCTGAGCTGTATACCCGCCCGCTGCGCGATGCGGATGATGGCGATACGCCGCAGGACCGCGCGATGATAACGACGCTGGTTACCGGCGGTTCGCCAACCTTCAATCAGCCCCTTCGCCTCATAAAAATGGATGGTGGACACGGCGATGCCGCTGCGGCGGGCAACCTCCCCAACCGTCAGGCTGTGCTTGAATACGGTATTTTCCATTCTGGCTCCTGCTTCCGTCACGATTTCCGCTCGGAAACGCGGAAACATAGTAAAGAGCAGCCGGTATAATTCCTCAACCATAGTTGAGGTCAATAGGCGATAGCCCAAAAAAAAGAGGCGCCCAAAGGCGCCTCCAAATTTCGTGAATGTGGCCACGGATCAGAACTTCGCTGTCATGCTGATCCAGAAACGGCGGCCTTCCATGACGGTGTTGAAATCGTCGGTGCCGACATCCTTGTCGAAGACATTATAAATGGCGGCATTGAGATCGACATTTTCGGCAACCGCATATTTCGCGCCGATATCGAGGGTCGTGTAGGCGTCATATTTACGCCCGGCCTTGCCGTTGATCGTCACAGGCGTGCCGTTGGTGCCGATGCGTGGGCCGGCATTGATTTCCGATCCGTGGTAATTCAGCGAGGCCCAGGCTTCCAGACCGTCGATTGGGGTCACCCAGTCGCCGCGCAGATTGGCCATATGTTCCGGCGTGCGCGCCAGCGGGAAGCCTTCATAATCGCCGGTTTTCTGTTCGGAATGGGTATAGGTATAGTTGCCGCGCAGCGTCAGGTCCGGCGTCGCATACCATGTCGCCGTCAGTTCCACGCCCTGAATGACCGCATCATCGATGTTGTAATTGTACCAGAGACGATAGTTGCGGTCTTCGCTCCAGCGGGCAGGCGTTCCATCCGGATTGAGCACCAGCGCGTTGGAAATCTTGTCCTTGAAATCGGTATAGAAATAGGTAGCGCCGAGAGCGACGTCGCCATTGTCCCAAAGCGCAGCCACTTCATAGCTCGTGCTCTTTTCCGCCTCGAGGTTGGGATCGCCGATGATCACGCCGCAGGTGCCGCTCGGGCCATAGGTGCAACCGCCACCACCCGTCGTATAGGCGTAACCCGGTGCGATCTGGCGGATTTCCGGGGCGCGGAAACCGGTAGAGATGCCGCCCTTGATGGTCAGTTCCTCGGTCGCGCTCCAGACGCCATAAAGGCGCGGGCTGAAATGATTGCCGTATTTCTCGTGATTATCGAGACGAAGACCGCCCGTCAGCGCAAAATTATCGACAATGCGCCATTCATCCTCAAGGAAGAGCGCCCATTGCGTCGCCGAAAATGTCTCGTCGCGGCCGGTGCGGCGTCCCGGGTTCTGGTCGGTCAGCCGCGCCTCGAAATATTGTCCGCCTGTGACCAGCGTGTGGTTGCCGAACAATTCGAACGGCGTCGTGAACTTGCCATCGAGAACGGTGTTGCGCACTTCCGGCGAGCGCGGGTTTTCTGTCACGCGGCCGGTGCGGATATTTCTGGTGAAGTTGGTACGCTCCGCCCATTCCTGCTGGAACGAGAATTCGGATGTGGTCGGCCCCCAGCGGCCGGTATGCGACAAAGACCAATGGTCGCGCGTATTGGTATTGTAGGTGCCGTTGGCGTCCGTCGCCGCCAGCGTGTCGCCGGGCTCGGCGCTGCGGCGCAGCCGCGTCTTGCCGCCTTCGAGATAGATGTCGTGATCTTCGTTCGGCGTAAACGTCAGACGACCGTTGAAATCATATTCCTTGGCGCCCGTGGTGCCGCTCAAAATACGGTCTTCGCCGCGTGTGAAACCCCTGCCCCAGAGCTGCAGACCGAGCTGGTCCTTCAGGATCGGTCCGTTGGCGTACCAGGAGACCTGGCCGCTATTGCCGAATTTGGAATGCTGTTGAACCGTGCCCTCGGTGGTGACGGAACCTGACCAGACATCGCCGACCTTGCGGGTGATGATGTTGATGACACCGCCCATGGCATCCGAACCGTAAAGCGAGGACATCGGCCCGCGCACCACTTCGATACGCTCGATCGCCGAAACCGGCGGCACGAAACTCTGTTCGAAGCCGGAATTGCCGTTGGTGCGGGCATCGCGCGTACTCTGCCGCTTGCCGTCAACCAGAACCAGCGTGTAAGCACCAGGCAAACCGCGAATGAAAATATCCTTTTCATTGGCAATGCCGGTGACGGATACACCCTGAACTTCCCGCAGGGCATCGGTCAGATCGCGATAAGACCCCTTTTCCAGATCTTCCCGCGTCACAACCGTGATGCTGGCCGGAGCGTCCTTCACATTCTGCTCGAAACCGGATGCGGTGACGACGATCTGCTGAAGAACCGTGTTCCCCTCAGACGCCTGCTGCGCAAAAACGGGCAGAGCAATGCTAAGGGCCGTTCCCGCCATTGCTGCCGAAAGACCGGCCTTTATTATCGTCGCGGACTTTTCGTGGCCGCGGTACTTCAATTCCATGTTATGCCCCCGCATTTAACTTGAGAATTTAACCCCACTTATTTAGGAGGGAGTGCGGGCGCAACGCGTTTGTTTTCGAACAGTTCTAAATTCCAGAAATTGCAAAAAGGGCTCCCCGGACGAGCGGCGGAGTAAAAAAATCGCAAGATGACAACCGGCAAGAGAAAAGATGAACCCGCTTCCACGACAAGGCCAGACAGGCTTGGGCTGCTGAAACTACTTGTCGCTTTCGATGCGTTGTTGCGGGAAGGCAGCGTCAGCCGCGCGGCGGCGGGCATGGGACTGCCGACATCTTCCATGAGCCGGATATTGCAGCAGCTGCGCGAAAGATACGGCGACCAGCTTTTTCTGCGCACCGGTCAGGGCCTGCGTCCCACCCCCTTTGCCGAAAACATGCGGCTGCGCATTCGTTCGCTGGCGGCGGAGGCCGAGAACCTGATCGACTATTCGCAGGAAAAACCCGCCGCCCCGGCCAACGCCAGTGCAAGCGGCTGGGAGCGGCCTGTGCTGATGAAGGCGCCGCCGCTTTCGCTTCGCCCCAGCGTTCTTCTGGAAGGTCAGCCGACACCGGAAAACATCGCCGACCGTCTCGCGCGTATCGGCCACAATGCCGATCCGCAGCAGAGGCTTGCCAAATATATTGCAACCTCGGCGATGGGCATCGGCAACAGCCGCCCGCTCAGCCAGGTGGAAGCGATGGATGCGCTCTCGATCATTCTCGATGGCGACGCCGACCCTATACAGATAGGCGCGCTGCTCGCCACCATGCATTATCGCGGCGTGACCGCGGCGGAGCTTGCCGGTTTCATCGAAGCCATGTGGCGACATATAGAGAGGAACCAGCAAGGGCCTGCATCGGCGGATCTCGACTGGCCCGCTTATATGTCGCCGAAACATCGCGATGCGCCATGGTTCCTCCATTCCGCCCGTCTTGTCGCCATGGCGGGGTACAGCGTTCTGCTGCACGGGCATGTGGGGCAGGGAGAAAACGGCGGCAAGCTTGAACTTGCAGCACAGGCCTGCGGCATCCCCCTTTGCCACTCGCTTTCGCAGGCGGCGAAAGCCACAGCCTCGGAACGCATCGCCTACCTGCCGATCGGTGGTCTGTCCCTGCAGTTTCAAAGCCTTCTCGGCCTGTACGGCATTCTGGAGATGCGCCTGCCGCTCAACACGGTCGTGCATCTTCTCAATCCGCTTCGCGCCAGAAGCACGATCATCGGCGTCGCCCGCCCGTCCTATCAGGAACTTCATCGGGACACGGCGCGGCTGCTTTCGGTGGAAAACCTCGCCATTCTCGGCAATACGCGGGATTTCGCGCAATTCACGCCGTTTCGCAGCACCCGGATTTTCGGTCTTTCG
The DNA here is from genome assembly GCF_001526585.1 of Agrobacterium sp. LY4. Lineage (NCBI taxonomy): Bacteria > Pseudomonadati > Pseudomonadota > Alphaproteobacteria > Hyphomicrobiales > Rhizobiaceae > Agrobacterium > Agrobacterium sp. LY4. Next base: position 42,798 of record NZ_ASYA01000020.1, read on the forward strand.
AAGGGCAGGGATGTAGAATTCATCGTTCCCGCACGCGAAACGCCGCCCGCCGAAATGCCGACCATGTTCACAACCTTCGAATATTGGCGGGCGGTCTGGACGGGTGCCGCAAGGGACGAAAGGGCAGAAACCATTATCATCTCCACGACCGCCATCGCGCTGATGCTGGTCAACGATATGGCTCTGCCCTTCGAGGAAGCCTATGCCCGCAGCCTTCGGCTCTGGAACGACAGGGCGCGCAATCTCGTCAACGCCTGATCAAGGGTCAGGCATTGGCGACCGCCCTTTTCAGCGCCAGATATTCCCAAAGGGCGACAAGCAGAAGAATTGCCGTGCTCGCCAGTTGCAGCACGAAAAGGGGAACACCCGGCACCGGCAAAAGCAGGCAGAGCGCCGCCACGCCGGCAAAGTGCGACACCGGTCGCTGATAGGCGACGGCGATCTTGACGCCGATATTGCCGGCCAGAAACAGGACCGGACCGCCGAGAATGGCGAGCGCCTCGCGCATCGTTGCGCCTTCTCGCGCATGGGAGAGGCTGAAATCCTCACCCACCGCCGTCAGGATGATACCGGCCACGATAGGCAGATGCCCGTAGTTAAAAAGATTATGGGCGATCTTCGCTTTTTCTTCGGCATTCTCGGCTTTTCTCGAAGCCTCCTCCTGCCCGTGATGGAAATAAATCCACCACATCGCCACGGTACTGACGAAAGCGGAGCAGAAGACGATGAATGTCAGGCCCGAATTCATATATTCGGTGGCCGTGCGTCCCGTGGTCAGGATCGTTTCGCCAAGGCAGATGATGACGAAAAGCGCACATCGCTCCGCCAGATGCTCACCGGAAAGATGCAGCCTGTCCTCGTCGCTCGAGGCTACGCCCGGCACGACATAACGGCAGGCGGGGCCGGCATATTCGATTGCAAGTGCGATGCCCCACAGGAGAATGCGATCCGCCAGATCGACGAGCCCACCGGCCAGCCAGAACAGGCTCGATACCACGAGCCAGATCGTCACGCGCACGAAGACCAGAAAAGACTGCCGGTCTTCACCCCTGAACGCATAGAGGGCGAACAGGCTTCGGCCGACCTGCATCACGCTGTAGATCAGGGCGAAAACAAGGCCCTGTTCCGCAAAAGCCTCCGGCAGCGCGATGGCCAGCAGAACGCCGCCGAACATCAGTACAAACAGCAGAATCCTGACCGGCTCCTTTTCCGTGTTCAGCAGGTTTGTGATCCAGGTGGTGTGTATCCATAGCCACCAGAGCGACAATATCAGGATGCCGGCCTCAATCGCCGCCGTCGGCCCAAAATCCTTGGCGAGCGCGTGGGAGAGCTGGATCAGCGCGAAAACAAAGACCAGATCGAAGAATAATTCGGGGAAACTGGCCTTGCCGGCGTCCTGGCCCTCCTGCCTTATCCAGCTTTCCGCATCCGCTTTGCGTCCTTGAAGCTCACCCCCGGTTCTCATTCCACCTCCGCCGCAATATTTCGACCGGTCTTCTCACCATGCCCCCTCACCGTTGCGACAAAGCCTCTTCGCTGCCCGATGCAACCGGGTTCGACCTTCGGCCGGGAAACTCCAGCGCCCGCGCACTGTCGGGATAAAAGCGCGGCCCAATCAGACGGACTTTCTTCCCAGACACGTCGGTAATGTAGTTCGGGGTCGCGGCCTCTGGCGAAAGTGGAATGCTGTCGGCACTGGAAACCGCAAGCGTGCTGACCTCGAGAGGCTGGGCAATTGCCGGCAGGCTCGTCATCGCGGCGAGTGCGGCTGAGAGAAGAAATGATCTTGGAAACATGGGACGCATACCTGGCACAATTATCTGCGCCATAAACAGCCCTCGCCCGCTTTGGTTCCGCCGCTCGTCAGCTATCCCCATCAAGATAGGAGCTATATTGAACATAGTCCGCGCTCGGTTGCCCACCGACGATCTCCGGCGGCCGCCCTTCGCCACCGGGCAGATGGCCAGTGTTTTCGAGTTCCGCCCTCAGGAGCTTTTCGATAGCCCTTTCCCGGGGCAAGGCGTTATCCGCCATGTAGAGGGCGACGGCCAGTTCCATGTCATCCGGAAAATTCATCAGCTCAGCCATCCGTTCCAGCAATCAAGCGCAAACGCAGGACCTTGCAGAAAGTTCAACTTCGTCGCCTCGGCGCAAAGTTTCGTCAGTTCACCGTCCAGTCACTTCCGATGGATCCCGGTTCTGTGGTGCTCGGGCATGCACTTCTATTCAGTACCACACGCCTGTTTTGCCAGGTGCTCCGCGCATACAGATTGCGCTTTTCCGCTCTTCTCGTCGCAATTTCGACGAAAAACACCCTCGACTCAAGCGATTGAAACCAATCACGGAAAAACGCAAACGAAAGCTAAACAGAACTTAGTTTTCATTACCTTGCACTAACCATAGAAATCCACCGGCTGCACTGTTGCTACAGCAGCCTCATGCGAATCTCTTTCTACTTGCGGAAACGGCGTTAATGTAACTTCCGTCTGCTTTTTCCGCAAGCGATGACCATTTCCCGAGGCCCATGTGAACTCATGAAAGCATGTTCGCCTCCATGGTGTCCTTGCGCCCTCGCAACTGCGCCAGAAGCATAGTCTGCACATCGAAGCCGCCTTCCTGCGCCTTACGGGTCAGATTACGCAGATATCCGCCGAGCGAGCTTATCTGGTCCGCTTTCTGCAAAAGGCATGCGAGAATGGCTGCCGTTCCCTGTCGGCCGAATGTGACAAGCGCATCCTGATACGCCGACTGGCTGATGTTGAACATGGTTTTGATAACAGATGTCGCCACTTCGAGATCGCGCCATCCGGTAACCGCTCCGCCTGGGGCATAGAGCGAGATATCCGGGCAAGCCTTCAAAACCAAAACAATATCAGGAACAAAAAATTGCTTATGAAGAACAGGCTTTGCTGACTGCGGTGGAGCTTTTGCACTGACGGGTGCCACATATGCCGGCTGGGTGCTTGCCGTGCTGGCAGGTGCAACGGTTACCGGTTCGCGCAAATCTTGCCGTTCAGATATGGATTCGGATTCTGAATTCTTTATGAGGCGCTCATTTTGGCAGTCATTGCCGCCCATTTTTTCCGATTTTTCAATATTTTCCAGATAGTTGGTCACTTCTGCGCGCAAAGAGGCCAAAAATCCGGCGATTTCCCGAAGCTCAGCAGGCTTGGAATTGCGGCCGAGAGAGCCGGCAATGGCATTGTAGCGGGTCTGAAACCCTTCGAAGGTTTCGACTTCACCGCTCGCGGCAATCATCTCGCAGAGTTTCTGGATATCGCGGCGGCAAAGGCTGATATTTTCACGAAGCCGCTGAAGATCGAGCCGCTCGCTGACGATGCGTTCGGCCAGTTCCTCGATTTCCGCTTTGCGGGCAAGAAGCGGCGCCAGCGAAAAACCGTAAGCCTCGCTGATTTCCCCTCCCCTATGCTTGCGGGCGTATCGTTTTCCGTTCGGGCTGTCCTTGCGAATGATGAGACCGGCTTCGACAAGAGCCGAGAGATGCCGGCGCAATGTCTGCTCGGCCATGCCATGGGCCCTGAGTGACAATTGCGTATTCGACGGGAAGACGACCAATCCGGCTTCGCTGGAAAGCTCGTTTTTCGGATAAAAACTCAAAAGCGCGTTCAGGACCGCAAGCGAGCGATCAGTTACGCCGAGCAATGGCCTGGCTTCGCAGACCGAACGATAGAGTTTCCATTTATCGACCGCTTCGACTTTCTTGTTTTTCTGGGTGGCGAACTGGGTCGCGAGGACGCCAAACGACATCGCTCGCCGCCCAAAGGGCGTCGTTACACATGTGCTGTCCATGTCTTTCACCTTTCACAAGGCAAAAGAAAATCGCTCACCGAAAAATTCGATGCCAAGACTCTTGACTATGATTCGCGGAAATGAGATTCTTCGGGTGCTTAAATCAAAGAAAGGCTTCCGCGCGGCAACGTTCGGGGGCTTTTTTCTTTTGTGATGCGTCTCCTGTTAGTCGTTCGAGTTAAAAATCACTGCTTGGACCGGTATTCGGCAAACAGCGTCTGAAGATGTTCGAGAACGAACTCGGCAAATTCCGGGGCTTCGTTCTTGTCGATAGAGATATCCAGCTTGCGGTCGCTCTCGACCACCTTTGCCAGCCGGCCGCCGGTTTGCGATGACCAGACGCCGGTTTTTTTCGCCTGCGCCTTGGGCTTCAGAAAATCCAGAAGCGACTTGAAACGTTCTTCCGATGGCAGGGCGGCAACCGATGCATCCTTGACATAGGCGCGGGCTGCTTCCTTGACCTGCGAGGAGGAAAGCTGATCGGCAAGATCCATCCAGTTACGACGGCCGACAGTCGGAGCCGGGCCAATCAGATCGACCAGATCTTCGGGAATGCGGCCGACAACCGAAAGCATGTTGGAGAGATCGCCCTTGTGCAGCGACATGGCGGCCATGATCGTATCCCGAGGAAACCGCATCTGCAGTTTCTGGGCAAAACGTGCCTTTTCGATATAGGTGAGGTCGCGACGCTCGTTGTTTTCCTGTCCCTGGGCAACGACGAGCTGCTCATCGCTGAGATCGCGAACGACAGCCTTGACCGGAATACCGAGGCTGGAAACGGCGCGCAGGCGGCGATGGCCGAAGGCGACCTGATAACGGCCGGGGAATTCGGGATGCGGGCGCACCAGAATGGGAACCTGCTGGCCCTGTTCACGAATGGCCTCTACCAGGCCAGCATCCGCCTCTTCAGAGGCTGGCATACGATCCGGTATGAAAGAGGGATCGATATCGGCAGGGCTGAGCGAAACGATCGTAAGACCTTCCGCGAGCTGCTTTTCGATCTCTTCTGCGCGCTTGGCGCGTTCCGATACTTCATTGAGCGACTGGCCGATCATGCCGACCGGGGAATTCAGAACATCCGTTACGAGTCCCGGAGAACCGAGGATAGGCCGGATACGCGGACGCGACCGCTCGGTGGCAGTCTCGTTGCTGTCGGTGCCCGGCGTACCGAGATTGGCGAAGATCTGTTTTCTGCTCATGCTGCCCTACCCCACGCTTTTTTAATCAGTCCTTCGATTTCAGCGTTTACGTTGTTCATGGCCTCCAGCGCGCGGTCATAGGTGGACCGGGTGAACTGGGTTCTTTCCACTTCGAAAAGTGTCTGGTTGGTCAGTCCGGCATCCGAGACGGCCGTACTCTTCAGCATCGGGTGGATGAGGACGTTTTCACCGAAAATTGAGCGCAGGAACGCGACCATCTGGTTTTGCGGTCCATCGCTCGGTTCAAAACGGGTGATCAGGTAACGCATCCAGTTATAGTCGGAACGCGCTCCCGCCCTGCCGATTTCAGCGAGAAGATCGCCGGTCATGGCAAGGAACTGGTTCATCGACATCACATCAAGCATTTGCGGATGAACGGTGACGAGAACCGATGTGGCGGCCGTCAGCGCCGAAAGCGTCAGGTAACCAAGCTGCGGCGGGCAATCGATCACCACAACGTCATAAAAGTTCTGCGCCTGGGCTATCGCCTGGCCGATGCGGGCAAAAAACAACGTATCGCCCGGCGCGCGACGCATCAGGGCGCGGGGCGTGTCGTGTTCGAATTCCATAAGCTCCAGATTGCCCGGAACGATATGGAGATTGGGAATATAGGTGCCACGAACGATCTCGGCGATCGGCCGGCGTTCATCGTCGTAACGGATCGCGCCATAAAGCGTTTCATTCGGACCGACATCGATCTCCGGCTGATGACCGAAAAGAGCGGACAGACTGGCCTGCGGATCGAGATCGATGGCAAGTACCCGGTAACCGCGCAGCGCCAGATATTGCGCCAGATGCGCCGATGTCGTGGTTTTTCCCGAGCCGCCCTTGAAGTTCATGACCGCGATGACCTGCAACTCTTCGCCGTCACGGCGATGCGGCAGATAGCGGCGTGTGCCACGCGCGCCCTGATCGAGGAATTTTCTGATTTCGTCCATATCCTCGACGGAATAGGAACGACGACCGGAAGCCTGCGCCGCGTCGAGCTCCGGACGCTCGGCGGCGATCTGGCGAAGATAGGCTTCGCCGATGCCGATCAACCGTGCTGTTTCCGCCGGCGAAAAATGGCGCATGCTCTTTTCGGTGTGCGGGGAAAATGTATTTGCATTATGAGCCTGCAATTGGGCTGACAACGCAGCCGAATGCTGTTGTATAAGACTCGTCAGGTCGGGTGCTCCTGCGGCACGTCTTAAGTCGGCACTCTGTGTCATCGGTCTTCTTTCGCTCGAAATTGCAGTAGCGGTTTTTTTCGAAAAAGGCGGTTTTTTCCGCAACTGAGATATAAGCGCCGATTCTCTTTTTGGCGCAATAGGCTTTTTTCTCAGGTTGAAAAGTGCCGCTAAAGCATTGTGGAAGAATCACATTTGCTTTTTGTGACGGTTTGACGGTTAGCCGCGGCTAACTTCTCGTTGTCGATCATAATGAAGGGCGTTGTCGCGTCTTTTGGTGCCCCGAATATCCGCCCTGTGCGGAAGTTTGCCGCGGCTAACTTTTGGGTTTGATCCCCTATGCCTCCGCTAATCCCGGCACCAGAAAGTGAAGGGTAGACATTCGCATCTGTTTAATCTCTACTCGTTGACTAGAGTATCGTTGGGTTCGACACCCGTCGTCTGGCTGTTCAAGCTGTCGCAGGTTGGAGGAATGAATGTCCTATGATGTCGCTCTCGTCGGGTCGGGTTTTTCGGCCATCTGTACCGCCGCCCATCTTTTATCGTCCCTGCCGGCGGAAGCCTCTATCGCTATCGTCGGCGATGAGTCGGATTTTGGGCGCGGCACCGCCTATCGTACGGAACTGCCTTATCATCGTCTGAATGTGCCGGCCGGGCGAATGAGTGTCTTCCCTGACAGGCCTGATGACTTTGTCGACTGGTTGGCGGAAAACGGGATCGCGGACAATCCCCTGCTGTTCGCCTCGCGCGGTGACTATGGTCTTTATCTTCGCGACAGACTGGCCGGCCTGCTTAGAAGCAGGGAGCAACGGGCCCGAGTAGACTTCGTTCGGGCCAAGGCTTCGGCCTGTCGGCCGGATGGTGCAGGCGGATTTTCTTTTACACTGGAAAATGGTGAGCAGCTGCGCGCGCAGAATGTCGTTCTGTGTCTGGGTGTTGGCGCTGCGAGTTTGCCGGTGCAAACTGTCGCAAAGGAAGAAGAGGGCCCGCAACGTATCATTGGCCACTGCTGGCAGCCGGGATGGTTGTCCAAAATTAAAGCCGGGGATCGCATCTGTATTCTGGGGTCGGGCCTGACGATGATCGATCAGGTTTTGACTCTGAGGGGAAAAGGACATCAAGGGCCAATCCATGTCCTGTCCCGTCGTGGTCTGGTGCCGCATCCGCATGTCAGCCCGCCGTCATCGCCCGTGGAGCCGAATTTACCTGAAGACTCGATGGAGATTAGCCGGTTGCTGCACTCTCTGCGCAGGCAGGTGCGCGATGGGGCGCCGTGGCGCACCGTCATGGATGGTTTGCGGCCGCAAACTCAGTCGCTTTGGCAACGTCTTACACCTGCGCAACGCAGCCGGTTTCTTCGGCATGCCTTGCCGTGGTGGAACATCCATCGGCACCGTATCGCGCCTGAAGTGTCTGGTGCTTTCGGGAAGTTGCTTTCAGATGGTGTTCTTGAAATTCATGCGGGTTACCTTCGTTCCATAGAAGAAGGAGAGGAGGGGATCGCCGTGCGTTACCGCCGCAGGCATACGCAGATATTGAAGGAACTGCAGGTCGATTGGGTCGTCAATTGTACGGGGATGGAGCGGGCCGGCATCGGCCATTCGCGGCTTCTTGAAACGATGCGCGGCGATGGCGTTATTTTACTCGATCCCTTCGGGCTCGGGGTGGAAGTCGATGGCCAGTCCCGTTTGCTTCGGACGGACGGACGAAGCTGGCCCGGTCTTTTCGCCGCCGGTGCGCTGACGGCGGGCCGCTTCTGGGAAATTACCGCTGTTCCGGATATTCGCGTGCAGGCGCAGAAGATCGCGCAAGAGATCACGGGCAGAGTGACAGCGAGCGATCGGGTTTCCGCACGGGGGTGAGCTGGTTGAAGGACCGGCCGAAGCGAGACGTGTACAGTACCTCTCCTAAGAGGTTAGCCGCGGCAAACTTGTTCTCTGAATAATGTGCTGGAAATTCCATGGATGCCGAATTTGGCGAGTGGAATGCAGCGCGAATGCCGACGGGAACCGCATGATAAGCGTGCTGTTCCTCCGTGAATCATGGCATATGCCGACCATAAGCCGTACATTTCCCAATAATCATCAGCGGTAAGCATGGCGGCGGATTTCGCACGTAATGTGTGCGATTGCTAAATAATTTACATTGCTTATGGAAATGCGCCATGAAATCGGCTACAAATCGCGAAAATTTCTGAAATTATGAAAATAATTTGCGAGGATTCATGCAAAAGCCGAAAATGATACGTTATGAGGCGGCGGACAATCAGGCTGGTGGACAGCGGCGACCATTTGCCAAGGCCGTCCGGGCCGGCGATTTCGTTTATGTGTCCGGGCAGGTGCCGACCGTCGATGGCGAGGTGGTGACCTGCGGAATCGTGGCGCAGACCGAGCAGGTGGTTGCGAATATCAAGGATGTTCTGGCGCTTGCCGATTGTACGCTTGCGGATGTGGTCAAGGTCAATGTCTGGCTGGACGATGCCCGGGATTTTTCGAGCTTCAACGCTGTCTTCCAGAAATATTTCATCGATCATCCGCCGGCACGCTCCACCGTGCAATCTCCGTTGATGGTCGATGCCAAGGTGGAAATGGACGTTATCGCCTATAAGCCGCTGGCCTGAAGCCCAATTTGCCGATGTTTGAGAGTAGATGATGACCTATCCCTGGCCTGATGCGGGCACACCCCTCAATGCGATTTCGACGCCGATGCCTGTCATCGACGAGGACAGGCTCGCCGCCAATATCCTCAGGGCGCAATCCTATCTGAATGATCACGGCAAGGCCTTTCGGCCGCATATCAAGACGCACAAGATACCCGCTGTCGCAAAGCAGCAGCTTCAGGCCGGCGCTATCGGCATTAATTGCCAGAAAGTCAGTGAGGCGGAGGTTTTTGCGGATGCCGGTTTCGACGACATTCTGATCACCTATAATATTCTCGGTGCAGCAAAGCTGTCGCGGCTGAAAGCGCTGAATGCGCGCATCGGTCGGTTGAGCGTGGTTGCCGATAGCGCGGTCACGATTGCCGGTCTTGCCGATACATTCGATGCGGCGAGGCCGCTTGCCGTACTGGTCGAATGCGACACGGGCGGCAAGCGCTGCGGTGTGCAGACGCCGGAAGCGGCGCTGGCGCTTGCGGAAAAGATCGCGGCGGCACCGGGCCTCACATTCAAGGGCATTTTGACCTATCCGGCACCGGGCGGAGCCGCGACGGTGGAAAACTTCCTTCGCGAGACCATGGCATTGCTGGCGGCAAAGGGCATGGATTGCCCGGTGCGATCCAGCGGCGGTTCTCCGGATTTTTACGCCGCGCATCTCGTTCCTTCCGCCACCGAACATCGGGCCGGCACCTATGTCTATAATGATCGCGCGATGCTGCGCGCCGGACATTGCACGGCGGGCGATCTCGCCATGCATGTTCTTGCCACCGTCGTATCGCGACCGACAGCCGATCGGGCTGTGCTGGATTGCGGTTCCAAGGCCCTAACCTCGGATCTTCTGGGTTTCAGCGATTACGGGCTGCTCGAAGGCTACGAAGGTGCGAAAATCATCTCGCTTTCGGAAGAACACGCCGTTGTCGATCTATCCGGCTGCGCCTCGGGCCGGCCTGAAATCGGCGATGTGGTCAAGGTCGTTCCGAACCACACCTGCGTCGTCAGCAATCTTTTCGACAGGATGGTTTTCCATCGAAACGGCGTTGTAACGCGGGTTGAGCAGGTCGCGGCGCGCGGTACGGTCTGGTAAAATTACCCGGCTAATTAAATTCTGAAATAAAGCTGCCGAAGGGCAGACTGCGGTAACGAGAATCTAGAGACATGCGCATCTTCACGGCGTCACTCGCCACCGAAACCAACACGTTTTCACCCGTCCCGACGGATATGGACGCCTTTCGCGCGGCTTTTTATGCCGGGCCGGGGGAGCATCCCGAAACGCCGACGCTCTGCTCGTCGCCAGTGCCGATCTTGCGCCGTCGCGGTAAGGCGGAAGGGTTCACGGTAATAGAGGGAACTTCCTGTTGGGCGGAACCGGCGGGCCTCATCCAGCGCCAGACCTATGAAACGCTGCGGGACACCATTCTTGCCGAACTCAGTGCCGCCCTGCCGGTCGATGCCGTGGTGCTCGGTCTGCACGGCGCGATGGTGGCGCAGGGTTATGACGATCCGGAGGGGGATTTCCTGTCACGCGTCCGCGCGTTGGTTGGACCGGATGTACTGGTCGCGGCGGAATTCGATCCGCACAGCCATCTGACTGCGCTTCGGGTCAAAAATCTCGATATTATGGCGACGTTTCTGGAGTTTCCGCATACGGACTTCGAAGAGCGCGGCGAGCATGTGGTGGAAATGGCGCTGCGCACGCTTCGGGGGGAGATCAAGCCAGTCATCTCCACTTTCGATTGCCGCATGATCACCATTTATCCCACCAGCCGCGAGCCGATGCGCTCTTACGTCGACCGGCTGAAGGCGATGGAAGGTAAGGATGGCATCCTGTCGATTTCCGTCATTCACGGTTTCATGGCGGGCGATGTGCCGGATATGGGAACGCGCATCGTTGTCGTGACCGATAATGACAGGGCAAAGGGCGATGCGTTGGCCGAAAAGCTCGGCCATGAGCTTTACGCCATGCGCAAGCTGACCGCCATGCCGATGCTCGATACGGAATCCGGTCTCGACCAGGTTCTTGCCATTCGCAGCAACAATCCAGACAGGCCGGTCGTCGTATCGGATATCTGGGACAATCCGGGCGGCGGTGTCGCCGGTGACGCCACCCATATTCTGCGGCGCATGGTGGAGCGCGGCATGGACAACATCGCCGTCGCGACGATCTGGGACCCGATTGCGGTGTCTTTCTGTCACGCGGCGGGCGAGGGGGCCGAGATCGATCTGCGCATCGGCGGCAAATCCAGCCCGGAAGGCGGCGAGCCGCTCGATTTCCGCATAAAGGTGATGCGCACGGCCGAGGCCGGCTGGCAGAGTTTCCGCAACAGCCGCGTAACGCTCGGCCGCGCCGCTGTCGTTCGGCCGCTCGGTACGCAGATCGATATCATCCTCATCACCAGCCGTACGCAAACTTATGAGCCGGATATCTTTTCCAATCTCGGCGTCGATTTCGCAAAAAAAGACGTGCTGCTGGTCAAGTCCACCAACCATTTCCATGCGGGGTTTGCGCCGGTCGCCTCCGAGATCGTTTATATCGCGGCCCCGACGTCTTATCCGACCGATCCGGCGAAAACGCCCTATCGCAAGGCGAGCCTTGAGCTTTGGCCACGGGTGGCCGATCCGCTGGGCCTGGACTGAGGCGGAAGCGGTTTGAGCATTATCTGGACGGAACTTGTGAAGCCTTTTCCGGAGGCTTCAGAGACGCTCGAGGGTGATCAGGAAAAACGTGCTTTCGCTTCGATCTCCTTCGACGGTGAACGGTAAACCGCCTTCGATCAGCAGACCGTCCAGCTTCCCCAATCGGTCCTTGCCTTCACCGGTTAAAATCGTCAGCGGGTCGAGTGCCAGCACAAGCGTCGTGTTTCCGGCGGCTTTTCCCGAAAACGGGCCGGAATGCCTTTTAACGACATGACGAAAGCGCGAGCGGCGGGTCATGACGTTCAAATCGGTGATCGCGCCATCGGGCAGGGTCGCATTCACGGGAACATCGGCCGGAAAGGGCAGGGGTGGGCTTTCCATTGTCAGCAACAGCGGATCGCCCGCCGCAATTGCCAGCGCCATGCCGTTTCCCTCAAGAATAGAGAGGGTGCGGTCTATGCCGGGGAAGATCGAAAACGGCCCGTCGCTCGCCACCGTCGCCATGCTGATGCGCCAGTCGAAATTCTCGACGGAAGACGCGGGTGGAAAGATGGCGATTTCCACCGTCTCGCCGCCGCCGTTTTTCCAGGGCATTCGCTTGTAGTCGCTTGCGCGCAGCAGGGTCATGGTTTTCCACTTTTGAGAGGGATCGGCCGGAAAGAGGTGTTTCTCTTTCCGGCCGAAAGAGGATCAATTGCCGAGAATGCCGGGCAGGCGCAGGCCCTGTTCCTTTGCGCATTCCACGGCGATGTCGTAACCGGCATCGGCATGGCGCATGACGCCGGTTGCCGGGTCATTCCATAGCACGCGTTCCAGCCGGCGAGCGGCATCGTCGGTGCCATCGGCGCAGATGACCATGCCGGAATGCTGCGAGAAGCCCATGCCGACGCCGCCGCCGTGGTGCAACGACACCCAGGTCGCGCCGGATGCGGTGTTGAGCAGCGCATTGAGAAGCGGCCAGTCGGAAACGGCGTCCGAGCCATCCTTCATGGCCTCGGTCTCGCGGTTGGGCGAGGCGACGGAGCCGGAATCCAGATGGTCGCGTCCGATGACGATCGGCGCCTTCAGCTCACCGTTCCTGACCATTTCGTTGAAGGCGAGGCCGAGACGGTGGCGGTCGCCAAGGCCGACCCAGCAAATACGCGCCGGCAGGCCCTGGAACGCGATGCGCTCGCGCGCCATGTCCAGCCAGTTATGCAGGTGCTTGTTGTCAGGCAGCAGTTCCTTCACCTTGGCGTCGGTCTTGTAGATGTCTTCCGGATCGCCGGAAAGGGCCGCCCAGCGGAACGGACCGATGCCGCGGCAAAATAGCGGGCGGATATAGGCCGGTACGAAGCCCGGAAAGGCGAAGGCGTTTTCCAGGCCCTCATCCTTGGCGACCTGGCGGATATTATTGCCGTAATCGAGCGTCGGAACGCCGGCGTTCCAGAAATCGACCATGGCCTGCACATGCACCTTCATGGAGGCGCGAGCGGCAGCCGCAACGGCCTTCGGGTCGCTTTCCTGCTTGGCGCGCCATTCGGCAACGGTCCATCCGGCCGGAAGGTAACCATGGACGGGATCGTGCGCCGAGGTCTGGTCAGTAACGATATCGGGACGAACGCCGCGACGGACGAGTTCCGGGAAGATTTCCGCCGCATTGCCGATCAGGCCGACGGATTTCGCCTCGCCCGCCTTGGTCCATTGGTCGATCAGCGCCAGCGCCTCATCGAGCGTATGCGCCTTCGCATCGACATAACGGGTGCGCAGGCGGAAATCGACGCGGGTTTCATCGCATTCGACGGCGAGGCAGCAGGCGCCGGCCATGACGGCGGCGAGCGGCTGTGCGCCGCCCATGCCGCCGAGACCGCCGGTGAGAATCCACTTGCCCTTCAGGTTGCCGTCATAATGCTGGCGGCCGGCCTCGACAAAGGTTTCATAGGTGCCCTGTACGATACCCTGCGTGCCGATATAGATCCACGAACCGGCCGTCATCTGGCCGTACATGGCAAGGCCCTTCTTATCCAGCTCGTTGAAATGATCCCAGTTCGCCCAGTGCGGCACGAGGTTGGAATTGGCGATCAGCACGCGCGGCGCGTCCTTGTGGGTGCGGAACACGCCGACCGGCTTGCCAGACTGCACGATGAGGGTTTCATCCTCGTTCAGATCCTTCAGCGTCGCGACGATACGGTCGAAATCGTCCCAGGTGCGGGCGGCGCGGCCGATACCGCCATAAACCACCAGCTCATGCGGGCGCTCGGCCACGTCAGGGTCGAGATTGTTCATCAGCATGCGCAGCGGCGCTTCCGTCATCCAGCTTTTGGCATTGAGGTCAGTGCCCTGCGGCGAGCGGACATCGCGAATATTGTGGCGTGGATTGTTCATGTGTTTTCCCCTTATCGTTTCGTGTCGAGCGCAAATTTTTCCATGCGCGTGAGAATGGTTTTGAGATGGGAGCGAAGCCGTTCGGCCTTGCCCGTGTCATAGGCAAAAGGCGGCGTCTCGCTTTGAAGATGGGTGGATTGCGCCAGCTCCATCTGAATGGCGTGCACGTCGCTCTGCGGTTTTCCGTAATGGCGCGTCGTCCAGCCGCCCTTGAAACGACTGTTCAGAATGCTGTCGTAACCCTCCGCTGCGGCGGTCACCTCGACGGCGATTTTTTCGATGGCCGGATCGCAGGTCTTGCCCATATCCGTGCCGATGTTGAAATCCGGCAGCTTGCCTTCGAACAGGAAGGGAATATGCGAACGGATAGAATGGCAATCATAGAGAATGGCGATGCCGTGGATGGATTTGACCCGCTCGATTTCCGCCGCAAGGGCCGCGTGATAGGGCGCGTGGAAGTTTTCCAGACGGTACGCAATATCGTCCGCTGCGGGTTCCTGTCCTTCATTCCAGATCGGCTCGCCGTCGAAATCGGTCTCCGGAACAAGCCCGGTTGTGTTCTGGCCCGGATAAAGGCTGACCCCGGCCGGGTCGCGGTTGGCGTCGATCACATAACGGTGGAAGGTCGCCCTTACGGTTGTCGCATTCTCAAGAAGGCCGGCATAGAGCTCATGGATATGCCAGTCCGTATCGGCGAGAATCTTGCCGTTATCGTTGAGACGATCCCAAATCTCAGCCGGAACATCCGTGCCGGTGTGAGGTAGTCCGAGGATGATGGGCGAGGCGCCCTGGTGAAGCGTGAAGGGTCTGTTCATCGATCGGCCTCTTCTGCCGTGGGGTTACCCCCCTCTGCCCTGCCGGGCATCTCCCCCTCAAGGGGGGAGATCGGCAAGCGGCGAATACCTTGCGCCACAATATCTGGGAACGAGCGGGTGCGGCATCTGATCTCCCCCCTTGAGGGGGAGATGCCCGGCAGGGCAGAGGGGGGTAACCCCATGGCAGTGGAGGATAAAGTACTCATCATCTCAAACCTCCAGCTTCGGCAGAATGCCGTCTGAAATTGCCGCGACCAGCGCGCCGGAGGCAATCAATTCCGACGCAGCCTTCAGGTCCGGCGCCATATAGCGGTCTTCCTCCAGCGAAGGGACCGCCGCGCGCAATGCCGCGATTACCTTTTGCAGTTCGGGGCTGGTTTTCAACGGCCCACGCAGTTCCACGCCCTGTACGGCCGAAAGCGCCTCGATGCCGAGAATGGCGAAAAGATTGTCCGTCATCGGCAGCAGGCGGCGCGCGCCATGGCAGGCCATGGAGACATGGTCTTCCTGATTGGCGGAGGTCGGTGTGGAATCCACCGAGGCTGGATGCGCCATCTGCTTGTTCTCGCTCATCAGCGCGGCGGAGGTGACTTCGGCGATCATCAGGCCGGAATTCAGCCCGGGCTTTTTGGAAAGAAAGGCCGGCAGACCATAGGAGAGGGCCGGATCGACCAGCAGCGCCACGCGGCGCTGGGCGATTGCGCCGATCTCGCAAATGGCGAGCGCCGTCTGGTCGGCGGCAAAGGCCACCGGTTCGGCGTGGAAATTGCCGCCGGAGACGACGGAATTGTCTGAAAGCACCAGCGGATTGTCGGTCACGGCATTGGCTTCGATTTCCAGCGTGCGGGCCACCTGCCGCAGAAGATCGAGGCAGGCGCCATCCACCTGCGGCTGGCAACGAATGCAATAGGGATCCTGCACCCGCTCATCGCCCTCGATATGGCTGACGCGGATTTCCGAACCTTCCAGCAGATTACGAAGCGCCGCTCCCGCGTCGATCTGGCCCTTATGGCCGCGCAGGCTGTGAATATCGGGATGGAAAGGTGCGGAAGACCCCATGGCGGCATCTGTGGAAAGCGCACCGGTAATCAGCGCCGCCTGCGCCGCGCGATGGGCGCGGAAAAGACCGGCGAGCGCCAGCGCCGTCGAAGTCTGCGTGCCGTTGATCAGCGCCAGCCCCTCCTTGGCGGCAAGCACCACCGGGGTCAGTCCGGCTTTCGCAAGCGCTTCGCCGGCCGGCAGAAGCGCGCCCGCATAAAAGGCCTCGCCTTCGCCCATCATCACCGCCGCCATATGGGCAAGCGGCGCGAGATCGCCGGAAGCCCCAACCGAACCCTTTTCGGGAATGACGGGGATGACGCCCTTCTCCAGCATGGCTTCGATCAGCCGCACAAGCTGCAGCCGCACGCCGGATGCGCCGCGACCGAGCGAAACCAGCTTCAGCGCCATGATCAGCCGCACGACATTTTCAGGAAGCGGTGCGCCGACCCCGCAGCAATGCGACAGGATGAGATTGCGCTGCAGCGTCGCCACATCCGCCGCGTCGATCTTGATGGAAGCGAGCTTGCCGAAACCGGTATTGATGCCATAGACCGGCGCATTGCCGGCAGCGATCTCGGCGATGCGGGCCGCCGCCTTTTCAATGCCTTTATCGAAGCTGCGGTCGAGTTTGGCGCTGCCGTTCTCCCAGTATATCTCGGCGAGATCGGCTAAGGTCACATTGCCGGGGTGAAGCGTGATGGTCTTCATGGTCATTGGCAAACCTTCTGTCCCTTAAAAATGCGGGCGTGGAGCGGATTGAAACCGATGCGGTAGACGAGTTCTGCCGGACGCTCGATGTCCCAGATGGCGAAATCAGCGGATTTTCCAGCCTCCAGCGTGCCGGTTTCGCTAAGCAGGCCGAGCGCCTTTGCCGCGTTGCGTGTCGTCGCCGTCAGGCACTCTTCCACGGTCATGCGGAAAAGCGTTGCGCCCATATTCATGGTCAGCAGCAGGGAGGTGAGCGGCGAAGTGCCGGGGTTGCAGTCCGTTGCCAGCGCAATGTCGGCTCCGGCATCGCGCAGGGCCTGCACCGGCGGCAGTTGTTTTTCCCTGAGCGCGTAGAAGGCGCCGGGAAGAAGCACGGCCACGGTTCCTGCTTTCGCCAGCGCCGTCGCACCGGCCTCATCAAGATATTCCAGATGATCGGCCGAAAGGGCGTTATAGGATGCCGCAAGCTCGGAACCGCCAAGGTTGGAAAGCTGCTCGGCATGCAGTTTGACCGGAAGGCCATACTGTTTTGCAGCCTTGAAAACGCGGTCGATCTCCTCGACGGAAAAGGCGATGCCTTCGCAAAAACCGTCAACCGCATCCGCCAGCCCTTCCACATGGGCTTTTGCCAGCCCCGGCAGAACGACATCGCCAATATAATCAGCGTTGCGCCCCTTATAATCTGCAGGTGTCGCATGCGCGGCGAGATAGCTGGTGATGATGCGCACCGGCCGCAATGTCTCGAGCCTGCGGGCGACGCGCAGCATTTTCAGCTCGGTTTCAATATCGAGACCGTAACCGGATTTGATTTCAACCGTGGAAACGCCTTCGGAAAGAAGCGTGTCGAGACGCGGCAAAGCCTGCGCCACCAGAGCATCTTCCGAAAGCGCGCGCGTGTCGCGCACCGAAGAAACAATGCCGCCGCCCGCTTTGGCGATCTCTTCATAGGTCGCCCCATTCAGCCGCATCTCGAATTCCATGGCGCGGTTGCCGCCGAAGACAAGATGGGTGTGGCAGTCGATCAGGGCAGGGGTGATCCAGCGGCCGCCGCAATCGTTGGTCTCATCGGCCGCTGCCAGATCGGCGGGCAGATCGCTTTCAGGGCCGGTAAAGGCGATGCGGCCGTTACGCACGGCAATGACGGCGTTTTCGACGGTGCCGATGCCTTCCATGGCGGGATTGAAGGTTGCCAGCCGGGCGTTGCGCCACAAAGCCGTGGCGTTCCCCGTCGCCGTTCCGTTTGCAGATTTGTTCCCTGGCATTTGCTTTTCGCCTTTCCTTTGTGAGTTAAATGTATATACATAATAATCGGCTTGGCAAGCTGCAATTTCGTGTTTGAAATGGCCTTGCCGGACAGAACCAAAGGAGAGGGTGGCATGACGGCAATTCACGCGGGCGCAGCGCTTCTGGCGGATGGATGGGCGAAGGATGTTCGCATCGTCTGCGATGGCGGCGTCATCTTATCCGTGGAAACCGGCGTTTCCCCGCAACCGCAGGATGAGCGACACGCCGTCATCGTCCCGGCCATGCCCAATCTTCACAGCCACGCCTTTCAGCGCGCCATGGCCGGGCTTGCCGAAATCCGTGGTCCCGGCGATGACAGTTTCTGGAGCTGGCGCACCGTCATGTATAAATTCGCACTCTCCATGACGCCTGACCATGTCGAGGCCGTTGCTGCCCAGCTTTATATGGAAATGCTCGAGGCTGGTTTCGGGCGGGTTGGAGAATTTCACTATCTGCATAATGACAGGGATGGCTCGCATTACGGCAATATCGCCGAAATGGCCGAACGTATCGGCGCGGCCGCCTCGCAGACGGGCATCGGCCTCACATTGCTGCCGGTCTTTTACGCCCATTCCGGTTTCGGCGGCCAGGCGCCAATCGACGGGCAGAAGCGCTTCATCCATTCGCTCGACAGTTACGGAAAGCTGATGCAGGGCGCGCAGGCCGTGGTGGACAGGCTGCCGGGCGCCACCCTCGGCATAGCGCCGCACAGCCTGCGCGCGGTGACCGGCGACGAGCTGGCAGCCATCGAGCCGCTGGCAAAAGGCGGGCCGATCCATATTCATGTGGCGGAACAGACGAAAGAAGTGGAAGATTCGCTCGCCTTTTCCGGTGCGAGGCCGGTGGAATGGCTGCTTGAAAACGCGCCGGTCGATGGCCGCTGGTGCCTTATCCATGCGACACACATGACGGAAACCGAAACGCGCGGCATGGCAAAAAGCGGCGCTGTTGCCGGTCTCTGCCCGATCACGGAAGCCAATCTCGGCGACGGCATCTTCCCGGCTCCGGCTTTTCTCGCTGAAAACGGCCACTATGGCGTCGGATCCGATTCCAACATTCTGATTTCCGTGCCGGAAGAATTGCGAACGCTCGAATATTCGCAACGTCTCTCGCATCGGGCACGCAATGTCATCGCCGATGCCGGCCATTCCACGGGAGAAAAACTCTTCCGGCAGGCGCTCGAAGGCGGCGGCAGGGCTCTGGCGTCGCGAAACGGTCTGGAAAGTGGAAAAAGCGCCGATTTCGTCGCTCTTGGTGTTTCGGCCGTTTCTTATCTTCCGATATCCCAGATTCTCGATCAGTGGATATTCGCGGGCGGCGTTTCTGTCGATTCCGTTTGGGTGCGCGGCAAAAAGCGCGTGCAGGCCGGCCGGCATATCCATCGCCGCGAAATATCCGATCGTTTCAACAAGGTCATGGCTGAACTTCTCGATAGCTGATATGGGCTCGGCGGAAACAGGAAAAAGCCAGCGGGGAAAGGCATTGCGGACGTGACGAAAGCAGCAGCCGGGCAGACCCTGCACCAGCGTATCCTCAGTGAGATCGAGGGGCGGATCGTTTCGGGAGAATGGCCGCCGGGTCATCGGTTGCCTTTCGAGGTCGACCTCGCCGATCAATATCATTGTTCGCGCATGACCGTGAACAAGGTCATGGGCCAGCTCGCCAAGGCTGGTTTGATCGAACGCCGCAAGAAATCCGGCAGTTTCGTTCGCCAGCCGCAGATCCAGTCCGCCGTTCTTCAAATTCACGATATCGGGGCCGAAGTCGAATCCCTTGGCCTCGACTATGGCTTCAAAATCCTGGAGCGCGAAAGGCGCAGCGCGAAAAGCGCGGATCGTGAGCGGCTCGACGTTTCCGTCGGGACACCCTTGCTCGACATTCTCTGCATCCATTTTGCCAGTGCGCGCGAGTTCTGTGTCGAACAGCGCCTCATCAATCTGACGGCCGTGCCGGAAGCGGCTGAAACCGACTTTACCGAAATTGCGCCAGGCCCCTGGCTGCTCGGCCATGTTCCCTGGAGCACTGCCGAACACCGGATCAGCGCCGAAACACCGTCGAAAGAGATCGTGCGCCTGCTCGGCATTTCCGACAGGCAGGCGTGTCTTGTGGTGGAGCGCCGCACCTGGAGCAATTCGGGCGCTGTCACCTATGTACGCTTCACCTATCCCGGCAATGCGCATGCGCTGGTCGCCCGCTTCAGCCCGTCTTCCGACTGATATCCGCAAGGCCTTCGCCCCTGTTATTGCGATACTAAGGCCCTATATAGGGGAAGGCCCATCAAGCTTGGCAGTCACGGACGGGAAAACCGTTAAAAGTCGTTAATCTATACGATAATTTTCAAATTCCCTTTTACAATCAGTTACCTATC
>NZ_ASYA01000021.1:0-44903 GCF_001526585.1 Agrobacterium sp. LY4
CTGGGCCTTGTTTCGCTTGCGGATCGGGCGCGATTGGATGGGCTTTCCATCATCGCGCAGCAGCGGCTTTGATCGAGGGCGAGGGGGCTTTGTCATAACACCAGCCTGCGCCCGAAACCTTTACAATTATTTGTCAGGCACCCATGTCAGGAGGCATGAAGAAATATCCCGACGATCCCGGACCGGAACCGCGCTACCGCTGGCGCGAAACGTGGCCAAACGAGGGTCATGAAGATTATCGTGCATGGGACGGCGACCGGTCATTCGGCCGCATTATGCTTGAAGTCACCGGCACCATGAGGACAAAGTGGCGCTGGTCTATCAGTCATATTGACGGCGTAAAACAGACCATCTTGCCGCATAATGGCTGGGCGGATTATCCACGGGTCGCGGCGGCAAAGGTCGAGGACACATACGAGCAGATTGCAGCGCTCAATGGGTTGCCGATCAATCAGCCGCCACGAAAGCCCTGAAGGAAAATCATTTCAGCATTCGCCGGCGGCCGAGACGCCGGCATGAAACATTCGTTCGCAATCTTGTAATTTTATTGCTGCCGCGGATCCGCTCGAGCGCGCGATCGACGCTAGAAATTAGAATGTCATTCCCGAAGCCAGCGCCAGAAACGCAAAAAGCCGCCCGGCGTAACCGAGCGGCTTTTTTTGTTCATAGCAACGGCAGGTTTGGGATTGCAGGCTCTTTGCCGTCAAGAATGACGACTTCGCCAACTTCTTTGCCTTCGCCGCCCCGGATGGTGTAGGTGAGCGAAACCGGCGTCATTGGATAACGGCCGAAGATTTCACGCACTTCCGGCCGGTCATTGAGCGAGATCATGAAGCGGCCCTTGATCGTGCCGAGACGTTCGGCCATTTCCGCGAAATCGTCCCGCTTGAAGACGTTCTTTCCATAGTCGTTCTCGCAGCCATAGTAAGGCGGATCGAGGTAGAACATTGCGCCCGGCCGGTCATACCGCTCGATGAGCGTACGCCAGTCGAGGCATTCAATCACGACGCCGGCGAGACGTTCGTGGACTTCCTCCAAGATCGGCGTAAGCCGCGTGACATTGAACCGAGCGCCGCCCGTGGTATCGACACCAAAGGTCCGGCCGGAAATTTTGCCACCAAAGGCCAGCTTCTGGAGATAGAGGAACCGGGCCGATCTATCGAGATCGGTCAAGGTCGAGGGATCGCACGCGGCCAGCCGCTCGAACTCCCGCCGTGACGTAATCTGGAATTTCATCACCTCCAGCAGCTGGGGCAAGTGACGCTGCAGAATGCGAAACAGCGTCGTCACGTCGCCGGAAATATCGTTGATGACTTCCGCGCGAGGCACAAGGCGACGGCGGAAGAATACCCCGCCCATGCCCGTGAATGGTTCCACATAGAGATCATGCGGGATTTGTTCGAGCAATGCAGCGATCCGGCCGGCGAGCTGCTTTTTGCCGCCGAGATAGGCGGCAGGGGGAGACACCGGCCGCACTTCAGAAAACTGAAAGAGATTTTGCATTTGTCTAAGACCATCTTTTCTGACAAACCGCACCGGCCTGCGCAGGCGAAGGGTGCGGCAATGATCTTTGATGTTGTCGGGCGGGGTATGACGCCAATCTGCACCCGCTGTTGCAGCCGTGAGGCTGCGGCCACCCGAGGGCAGCTATAGAAACGGGCCGGGCGGGGGATTCCTGCCGGCCCGTTGTTCTTGCAAGGTCAGGCGACCTTTTTGCTAAACCAGCGTTGGAAGAGAACTTCCGTTCCGCGCGGCCCGAGATAGGCGAGCGCGGCAATAAGCCCGGTTGATGCGGGCTGGCTCATGCCGAGGTATGACGCAACGCCTTCACCGATTAGCGCCATACCCACGGCCACCGGAAATTCCCAAAGCAGCTCGCGCCCGAAAAACTTCCTGTTGCCCTTTCTGGCTTCGTTGCCGTGCCACATGAAGCGGCCGGCAAGTGCGCCAATGATAGTTGTGAATGCCCCGCCGCCCCATGCGGTCAGCATTTCGTTGAACGAGTTGAACTTGTCCACCTTCAGCCCCTTGGCTTCCCTGAAGCCTTACGATTTCTATTTGCGGCAGGCAGGGTCTTTCATGCACTGCTGGTTGTTTGAGTGGATGGCAGGGCCAGCCGTTGCATCCTGCGAAGCCAGCCGGGCCGCCTTCGCACTTGAAAAGCGCGTAATCTGATATCCGCTGCCTTCAGTCGTCGCAGGCGCTGTCAGGCAACCCGCTAGAGCGCATGAGAGCGAGGCAACGATGGCGAGGCGAAAGATCGCGGAACGATGCATTGTTTTTCTCCATGTTGGTGATGCGTTGGAGCGCGTTTTTTGCGGCCTTCGCCTCGCCCTCTGCGCGCTCGATGGAGCGCCCTTCGTGCTTTCCGAGGTGATAGGAGCCAGCGGTGAGGGCGAACGCGCAGAAAAGCCCCCCAGCCGCCATTTTCAGCCATCCGGCATCCAGTCCGAACATTAGCGCGCGGCACTCCGGTTGATCGTGATCCGGCCGGAACTGACAAGCCACGTCAGAACCACCGCTCCGGTTGTGGCAAAGACCAGGCTTCCGAAGGCCCACGGATTTGAGATCGCGCCGAACAGGGTTGCGCCGCTTTCAACAACGCCCTTCAGATCGTCCACCGCGCCGAGGCCGATAGCGCCGAGGAAGCTGCCGATGATCGTCAAGAGCGACTTGCTTTTCATGGCCGGAACATTGTCCGGCTGCGCATCGCGCTCGGCAACATCATCGGGCTGGCCCTGATGGTAGGCGAGGGCGGCGGCCTCCAAAGCATCAAGGAACGATTTGTAGTAACCAGCGATCAGCTTTGCTTTGTCCCGGCCGTTGACGACGGCGCGCGCACCGACCGGATCATCTTTTTTGAGATTGAAATATGCCAGCAGCTTTTTGCCGGTAAACAGGCCTTCCAGCATGCCCACGATGGCAATTTCTGCGCTGATATCGAGATTAAGGGCGAGCGAAGGATTGCCGACCAGGTCAACATCGATCCGCTTGCCAAGGGCATCGTAGTTGACCTTATGTGTGAGCTGGATTTGGCCACGTCCGAACCAGCTCTTTTTGTCTGCATCCTTGCGCCAGTAGGCTTCGGACACCTGCCCCAGCCGGCCGGCCTTAAATGCCTTATCGAGAGCAGCGATAGCGCCGGCGTCGGTCGAGGCGAAGGTTTCGCGCACCGGTAACATCGTGCCGCCCGTTTCGTGAAACACCGACGCCAGAATGTAGGCGAGGTGGCGATTGTCCGGACCGGGGATTTTGTGAGATTCCCAGCACCGGAACAGTGCATTCATGCCATCAATCTGGCCCTGCGTGAGACGGCCGCCAAAAGGCGCGCGCCTCGCATATGCGAAAAACGTTGTCGCATCCATAAGGATAACTCCGATTTTGATGAGGATTGCCCGGAGGCGAGGGGAGAGATTGAACCTTGTGGTTCAAGCGCCCGGCGAGGCCGGACTTTGCCAAGTCACGCGATGCGACCAGACAGGAAAGGCCGACGCATTGCGCCGGCGATCAGTGATTTAGTTTTCGTCTGTGCGCCCCAGCCGAGGCGTCAGGAAGTGTGCCGGCGTTGCAGGTGTACCAGGTGCGCTGTTCGGCGCGACCTTGCCGCCGCCTTCCGTTCCGCCCTTTGAACCGCCAGCGCCGCCAGAGGAACCGCCGCCCTCGTCATCGTCGCCTTCCGTCGATGATTTGCCATCGTAGAGCTTGCCGGAAATGTCGGTGGTGAAGGTGCCTTTCGCGACATATTTGTGCGTGGCCGTGTCGATGATGTAGGGCACCCCATCAAGGCCCGGCCGAATGCCGGCGTAGAGCAGGGGAGCGCCGGCGCAGATCGAGGTATCGCCAATCACCGTGACCGATGTGCTACCCTCGCCACGCTTCAGGCTTTTGGCTTTCGCCTGCGCCGCCCTGTCGGCTTCATCAGGCGAGGAAAACGGCTCCGGAATGCGGTAGACGCTTTCGCCGTCCGCATCCGCGTCCGCTTCAATTTCGACGCGCTGCGCCTTGTCGCTGTCCTGATAGTAGGCAACCACCTTGCTGTACTTGGTGCGGTCGCCGATATCGAATTTCAGGCTACCGAGCTGCACCATTTCACGGGTGACGATGACGCTACCGATATTGTTGCCGCTCGCCGATCTGCCCGATCCCAGCCTTGAGAATAGCAACCGGCCCTGCTTGATCGAGAAAAGCCCGTTATGGCGCTGGGCGAGCCGGCGCAGGAAATGCAGATTGCTTTCGTCCTGCTGGCCGATCCAGTCATAAACGAACTTCGATAGGTCGGAATCAATCGCCGGCGTCAGCCCGCTTTCATCGGCGATCTGCGAGACGATATCGCCAAGGGATTTTTTGTCCCATGCCCGCTCCTGCCGTTCCTTCAGCTTGCCGCTTCGGAAGTCCACGGCCTTTCCGGAGATCGACAAGCCATAAGGCAGACAAGAGCCGTTGATCTTGTCGGCCGTGAAAGTGCCGAGCGAACCGAGGTTCTGGCCGTAGCCCATCCGGACCGCAATGATGGCACCCTTGCGGGGCAGGGCCAGAAAATCGGGCGAGCCATCGTTAAGCTCGATATCGACCGTGTCGGACTTCAAGCCTTCCTTATCGGTCACGGTGATGGACTTCAGACGTTCATAGAACGTGCCGGCCACGGGCTGGCCGTCAATGGTGACTTCGACGCGCGGATGCATGGCTCAATCCCAAAGGCTGACAAGACGCGGTTGCGTTGTGGTGGACGGCATGGCCGGCATGATGATCGTGGTGCCGAGCGGCAGCACCACGCCCAGCGCCGCGAGGCCCGGATTTGCTTCAAGCACGGCCTCGACGACTTTTTCAGTCCGGCCGTAATGTGCGAGGCAGGCGAGATCGACGGTTTCACCCTGCCGCGTGATGTATGTGTTCGACATGGATAATCACCGGAAGAGATTGGAAAGAAAGCTTGTGGCGCGATCCAGAATGGAGCCACCGGGCAGAGGCATTGTGTCCGGCTGGCGCTTGAGCTTGATGGTGTAGGCGTTGCGCGCAGCCTCGCCACGCGCGTTGTGGTGGGACTTATCTTCCTCAATGCCCTGCACCGTGAAAATGCCTCGAATGACACCCTCGACCGCATCACCCGTCACCAGCATCATGGGCACGCCGGCGAGCGCTTCAGCGGCGATCCCATCGAGCTGCGATTGCCCGCCGAATTCTTCGGTGAAGATCACGCCGGCGATGGTGATTTCGTCTGACGTTGGGCCGGTCCATTGCTGGGGGTTGAGGGTTTGCCCCACGGCCACTTCAGTCCATTGGGTATTTAGGGAGCGTTTGACACCCTGATAGCCGAAGCCCAGCGCCTCGAAACCGAAGCCGCCGAGCATCATTGACGTGTAACCGGACATATTTTACCTCTGGCGAAGCATGATGAATAAGAGGGGGAACAGCGGTGAAGCCAACGCTGATACTTGCACCGCTGCTGATGTTCGCGACGGCAGTTTATGCCGCGCCTGACAAGGTTTCCGGCCAGATTGCAGTCCAGCTCGGGACGGTTTTGGCTGCTGAGGATTTTTGCGGCCTAACCTACGATCATAAGATGATCGAGGCGTACATCGAGAAAAACGTGCCGGCCGACGACATGGGTTTCCCATCATTCCTTGAGCTGATGACATCAGGCAGGAAGGCAAAGCAAAAGAGAATGACGCCATCCGCCAAGGCCGCCCATTGCGCTCAAATAAGCAGGGTTGCCAAGGCGAATGGCTTTATTCGCTAATCGCTATAAGAGCTTTCAACACCCTGCCGCACTTTTTCGCCGACTTGTGCAGCGGCCGCATTGCCGGCCGCCTCCGGATCGGAAACGCCCGTGATGCTGATCTGGTTGTGAACCGTGACGCTAACAGGCTCACGGTTTGTCACCCTGACATCTTGCGTGCCGTTCGGCTTCACCATTTCAGCAATCGAGCCAGCGTCGATGCGAGCCAAAACGGGCTGACCGGAGGCGGCACTTGCCGTGACCGGCGCACCGCTCGCTGGTCCACCGACGCCCGAGATACCGGCATGTTCGCGAAAGCTGAAATCCGGTTTGGCCGCATCGCCATACCAGAAGCGGTCCCAACCCGAGACGCCCGAAGCGTCCTTGTCGAGGCCGAACAGCTTTTGCAGACCTTCCTTGTATTTCTGCTGGTTATTGACCTGGTCTTGAAACGTATCGCCGGGTGTATCGCCGAGGCTTTGGACGGATAGACCGAACGCGAGCTGCGAACCGAAACCCTTCAGCCATTGACCAGCTTGGCTATACCAGGGCAAAACCTCTGGAACATTGCCGCCCCCGCCTTTGGGCGATTTCCCGCCCGGTTTTCCACCGTCGCCACCCAGCCCCGGAAACTCGCTCAAGGTTCCTATAGTCTTCAGGATTGAAAGCGCTGTACTCGCGCCCGAAAGAAGCATCAGCGCTCCCGCAAGCTTGCGGACAGTGCCGGCCAGCATCGCAATGCCTGATGCGTACAAGAAGAGCTGAAAGCCGTAGCCGGACATTTCCGCTAGGAACTTGGCAATCGGATTATCCTTGATTGCATCATTCAGCTCGCGGAGCGCCGCACCCCACTCTTTGGCTTTCATAAAAATGCTGCCGATGCGATCTGCCGCGTTCGCGTCGATTTCACCGAAAAGCAAGTCACCTAAATCTTCCGTCAGCTCGCGAATGCCGCCTTCGTAGCCCAGCCCCTGCATGAACCCCTTCATGGTCGCCGTGGCCTTATCGAGGATCGTCACGCGATTTCCGAGCGTATCGATCACATAGCCGATACCTGCCGCACCCTCTCGGATCGCCGGCAGCATGTCGTCACCCATTTCCGAGAACACGTTCGAAATCTTGTTGCCCAAGAGATCGAGGACGTTGCGCGTGGTGTTTGCGCGCTGGACATACTCGGCAAAAGCCGATCCGGAATATTTCGTCCGGTCGGCCACGGATGCGAGCGCCTGGTCGAGCAACTGAATGTTGCCCACCAGCGGCATGAAGGCGCTGGCTTCATCACCGAAGAATTCAGACAGGAGCGAAGTTTGCTGATGCTTCGGAGCCTTGGCGATGGCTGTAAGAACCTTGCGCAAGGTGCCCTTGGCATCTTTCTGCATATCCTTTGCGATGGTGGGCAAATGCAGGCCGAGGGCTTTTGCCGCGTCACGCTGCGACTTCTTTGCAAAGTCGCCCCGTGCCAAAGCGCGGATAACGT
Organism: Agrobacterium sp. LY4; assembly: GCF_001526585.1. Lineage (NCBI taxonomy): Bacteria > Pseudomonadati > Pseudomonadota > Alphaproteobacteria > Hyphomicrobiales > Rhizobiaceae > Agrobacterium > Agrobacterium sp. LY4. The sequence continues at coordinate 7,194 of NZ_ASYA01000021.1, forward strand.
TCTTCATCGCCGTGCCGGCCGTGCTGGCATCCGAGCCGGCCGCGATCATGGCGCTACCCATGGCCGCGACGTCTTCTTTCACAAAGCCGCTCATCTCACCGATGGCGCCAACGCGCAGCATGAATTCGGTGACGTCCTTGGCCTTGGACGCCATGTTGTTTGACAGATGGTTGATGGCGTCGGCCATATCGCCCGTTTCAGCGACATTCAATCCGAGCTGGGTTTTGAGCTTGGCTAGGCTTTCGCCGGCGTCGGCTGCCGTCATGTCGAAGGCAACGCCGACACGCGCGGCCATTTCGGCAAAACTTTGTAGATCCTCCGTTGCCACGCCGGACTCGCCGGCCGCCGCGAACAGGGCTGCAATGTCGGTTGCGGCCAGAGGGATTTCGCCCGACATGCGCCGGATGCTACGGCGCATGTTTTCAAACTGCTCGTCAGTCGCCTCGACAACCTTTTTCACGTCAGCGAAAGCGGTTTCGAACTCGATGGCAGCGCCGGCCGTCGCCGAGATACCTTCGGTCGCGCCGAGGTAGCCGGCACCCAGCGCGATGGCCTGCCCCATCAGCCCGCGCATCGGCGCGAACGCCTTCATCTGCTGGCCTTGCAGCCGGTCGAGAGTGCGGAAGATAGGCGCGGATTTTGCGACGACATCTTCCAGAAGGGAGATGCGCAGGGTGCTTTGCACGACAGACATTTATTGCCTCATGATCTTGGAAAGCTCACAGGACTTTTCGAAGTAGGCCAGCAGCTTTTTAGGAGACCATCGCTCGATTGCTTCAAGCGATGTGGAGTGACGTTCGGAGACGAAGACGGCGATTAGCCGCCAGTCGTGTCCTTCTTCTTCTCGTTTCCCAAGAGGCCGGCCGTCGCGGTGACGATCTTGGAAAAGTCCTTCGCACCAATCTTCTTGAACGCCGGCAGGGGGGTGTCAGAGATTGATGCGAGGATCGCGGTCATCTTGGAAAGCTGGCCGTTCATCTGGTCGCCGATGATCAGATCACCCACGGTCGGCTCGCGGAAGGTCAGCTCGGTGATTGTGGTTTCGCCATTGGTGACGGGCTTGGCGAGGGCAACAGTTACAGTCTCGGTCATAGTAGAACCTCAAAGAAATGGCCCGCATTAAAGCGGGCCGGATGAAAGGAAAATTTGGGAGGCGTGACGCGCCCTTAGATCAAGAGCGCGCTCCGAATGTCGGCGTTCTGCGAAACGCCACCGACCTTGAATTCGAAATCATCCATTTCGTAGATTTCGTCGCCGTCGATTTCGAGCTTGTAGTAATTCACGTCCACGGCGTAGTCGTTTGCGGCCAGATCGCCACCCTTCCAGGTGCCCGGATCGGGCTTGTAGAGCTTGCCACGAATGGACATGACGGCGCTGTGCGTGGTGCCATCTTCATCGACATGCGCGCCGGTCACGAGGAAAGGCGTGTCAGCGCCGGGCTTCAGGCCGAAGAGCTTCAGAATGTCCGGATCGAGGCCCGGCATCTTGAAGCTGAATTCGAGCGCATTGTAACCAAGGTGCACGTTGCGTTCCTTGATCATGCCAGCGTTGCGCATCCCCTCGCGCTTGGCTTCCGGCACGGGCGGCGTGATTTCGCCGATCTGACCAAGCTGGCTCTGGCGATCTGCCCACAGCATGCAATCGCGAAGGATGTAACGGGGTAGGGATTTTTCTGCCATGTCTGGCTACTCCTTATGCGGCAACCGAGAGCGGGCCGGTTTCGATAAGCCCATTCACTTCATCCAGCAGAAGCCGGTAGTAGAGAATGTTGCGGTGAGTGGTGATGTGGATTTGCTCCATGATGGCAACAGGCTCGAACTCGACGTGCAGGAAGATTTTGCCGTTTGCCATCAAGGTTGGATCATTCAGCGCCGGGAACCAGCACCGGCCGCCGAGAATGTCATCATTGTTCTTGAAGACACGAAGGGCGGCGTTCCCGTCCTCAATCATCATCTTCATATTCGCCTTCGTGAATTTGCGATCCACGTATGCGAAATAGATATCTTCCAGCGACTCGTTGATCATGTCGGCCGTCGCGCGGACGTTATCGAACTGCCAGATGGGATCATCAATCGCGAGACGGCTACCCCAGGTGCGGAAGCCGCCACGCTCGTTGATGATCGTCGCCACCTGATTTTCGTTCAGGTAGTTGGAATCATCGGGGTACATGATCGTGCGGGCAACGCCGTCGATGGTGCGGATGACCTTGTTCGAAACCGAACCCGACACGCCCTCGCTGGATGCCACGACGCGAGAGCGCACGCCGGCAAACACAGCCGCAACGGGCTTTGTCACCGGAACGCCATCCACGTTCTTGATGACCTTCGGATCAATGACCAGAATGCGACCACCGTTGATGGTGCGACGGAAGCGCAGGGCTTCGGCATTTGTCGTGTTCGGGCCGCTGATATAGGCGCGAGCGCGGATTTTCGGGGTGATGGCATTCAGCGCCGAAACAAACGGGTTTGCAACGTCACCGACATTGGCCGTCGCTTCCGGTAGCACCTTGGCGGCATCAGCGCCGCCACCCTCGAAGGTGATGACAGGCGGTTCCGAAAGCTTCTTGCCGGGCTTGACGACGCGAACGGCCACAACCTTATCCGCGTTGGTGCCTTCACCCATGACGGCTTCAAGCGTCGGCAGCTCCTTGCCCTGATCATTCCCGCCGCCCGTGGCCTTCACGATTGGCGGCTCGGTCAGCTTGGAACCTTCAGCGACAACGGAAACAGACACGACGCCGGCTTCCACCCAAGCGCCAGTGTTGCCGGCCGTAACGATGACGCGCGGCTGGTAGCTTGTGATACCCTTGGCCCGCAGCGCCGCATATAGACCAGTACGGGCAACAGCATCGCCGATCAGGTTCGCTTGCAGTTCCGCAGGATCGGCGCTGTGTTCCACGCGGTTGATGATGCACCACGATCCGCCTTCGCCGAAAACCGTCTTAACGTCTTCGAGCAAGGTGCCGTCAGCGCCGAGGCCGGTCGCTTGCGTCAGAGACGTAATAAGCGTCGGGGTATTCAGCGGGAAAGCAGCCGGATCGGCGTCAGGTGCCGTACCGTTGATGAAAGTGATGCCTTGGCGCTGGACACGGAGAAGCGACGGGGTTTCCGTGCTTTCGGTCAAGGTCACGCCATGCGCATAGGCCAGGTCAGCCATTATGGACTCCTTTGAAGTTTCCAGATTGTGAAGGGAGGGTTCCGGCTCATGCCCGGAAATGCGGAAACGCTCCGCCCGAAGGCGAAGCGCGGTCTTAGAGATCAGGAAGAGTTTCTGCTAAGCGATTTCGGCCTGTCGCCACATTGCGTCAACCTGCTGTTCAGCCAGATCGAGCGCGGCGGCAATCAGCATTAGCGTTGGGTGGGTGCGCTCAAATTCGGTCGCGTCAGCCCATTCGATCTGAGCTTCTTCCTTTTCCAACCCATCGGGCATCGTGCTGATAGCTGTTTCTACAGCGGCAAGGGATATGCCGTTTCGAACCAGTGTAAGCCGCAACTGGCGACGGGTGATGGGATTGAAGATAAGAGGCTCGGGTGGAGCCGCTACAAGGCCGCCTCCCTGATAAAGCATCCCCTCCGCGATATCGCCCGCATCAGCGTCAATGCCCAAAACGATCTTGTCATTCGGCACCATGCGGGACGGGTCCTGTTCGACGTTGGTAACTTTGAGGGTTACCGGATCGACCATCGCCCAAGCACCATAGATCGCAGTGAGGAAGTTACCCTGCTCGTCCCACGTTGTGAGGCCGCGCCGCAGGTCGTACCAGTCTTGGCCGTCCTCATTTGCAAAGAACTGGATGCCGGTCGTGCTGGTAAGCTTGAAGTGCCCGAAGTCAACGATTTCCATGTGTTTACCTCAAGCGTTGTGTGCTGTGATCCAGCCGCGCACTGGGTCAAATAGTTGGAAGTAGCGGAAATAGAAGTATTGGATTTGGGTGGTGTTAACTGTGTAGCCACCAGTGAGCGCTGCTCCAGCCGGAGCTTCCCACCACGTATTCGCTTGATAGGCATTCACCGTGCCACGGGACACCCATCGGGTGTTCAGGTTAGCCACACGGTCATTGGCGACAGCCCAAGCGCGGGAATCGGCGTGGGCGGCGGCGCGGTCCTCGATGCGGTTGTTCAAGTCGCCAAACTGTGACGTCCATACAGCCCCGTCAAAGTTGACCGAGAAGCGTCTGCCGCCGCCCGAGTTGTCCCAAACATGGAAGCCGCCTTCTTCACGAACCTGCAACGTCCAGTCCCTAATGCCGGGGTAAAGCAAGCGCACAGACGGATAGGCCTTGTTGATGGTGATATCCCCTGTGAGGGTACCACCGGCCAGCTTCAAATATCTGCCGTCGAAAAGAGCCGTAAGCGCGGCCTTGATATTCCCCCACGTCCACCTGAACATGGTGCCCGTGCCGGATTTCGTGCCCGCCAATGCATCGCCGTCATCCGGCGTTGCAAGGCCATTCGCTCCTGCGATGGCTGCGCCGACCGTGGCGGTCGTGGTCAGTGCCGGAAGATTGGCCAGCGGAACCTTGCTGTCTGGGCCTAGCGGAGCAATGCCATCAGCAACGTTTTTCTGATCGGCGCGCAGGTAGTCGGCGAGCTTGGTATCAACAGCCTCCGAAGCGCCCTGCATCGCGTCCTGCACGGCCTGCGCTGACGCATACCATGCAGCTTCTTTTCCGCCGAGCTTGAGGGCGTTCGGCGCTGTACCGCCGACAATGATCTGGTCAATTTGCTCCTGCGCAAGCGAAATCGATTGCTGCAGGGTTGCGATTTGCGGCGCAACATTGACCTGAATGTAATCAAGTGACGCCTGCACGCCCTCTTCCATGAGGCGTTCAAACGATGCTTCCAGCTGCTCGCGGGCTTCAAGCCGAGCATGAATGTCCGCCATCGTAGAATTCCACAAGGGCCGGTCGATGAGCGTCTTTGGCCACGATGGAAGCTGATAGGCGTCAGACCTCTCTGGCATAATCAAGCACCTCGTCGCCTTCCTGCTCGATAATGGCCTCTACGACCGTACCGCGCATCGTGATTTCGTTCAGTGGCTTGTATGTGAACGCCCCGAGCTTGACGGGGCGAGCGAGCTTCACCTGATAGGATTTTTCAGCGTTGATCTGGAAAGCCATGAGAACCCCTTAGAGTGCGGCAATAAAAGCGTCCTGCACGAACGGCACGGAGGCAACATTGTCGGTAGTGGCGGCCGGACGCATGCGAGCGGCATTTGCCGCAGCGCCGAGCGTGTAGGTTGAAAGATAGGTTCGACGCGCAGGCCTCTGCGGATCGATTGTGATTTCGGTCGTGTTCGGATTGACAACCGTGTTTCCGACCATGATGGCCGGGGTGAACGTGTGACGGTCGGGATCGAAGCTATCCAGCGTGTATTGCGTCTGGATGCTTGTGGTCGCAAAGCCGAATTGAAAGCTCTTCGTGACGGCTCGCATGCTGTTGCGATTGCGGGCAACACGGGAAACCGCTTTCTGGTCAAGCTGGATCATCGGTTGCAAGTCAGCCGTACCCATCATCACCATCCGCAATTCCACCGAAGCGGGAAGCCCGACAAGCGGGTTCGTCGTCGGGTCACCATCATCCAGTTCAGTCCAGACGGTCGAACCGGATGGCCGGATTTCCCAGCCGAGCGAGCAGCCGCCCGGCACCCAGCCGGCAAACAGCATATCAATCTGCGTCATGCCGTCCGCGAGGTTCAGCGCCTGCATCGGAATAACCGTGCGCGGGCTGCGATAGCGGGCGGCGTTCAGCCGGAAGCAAATATCCGTTTCCGTCGATCCTTGCGCGAACGCGCCGTCTGTCGTCAGGAACTGCGTCCCGCCCGTGTACTTGTTCGACCCGGAAATATGCAGCGCGTGTGCGCCGGTCGTCACAGTCACGAAAGCATACCGCTTTCCGCTTTCCAGCAATGTGATGGGCAATTCCACCTTGTTCCAGCCGACGGTAAGCTCCGCATGTTTCAGCATGCCTTGCGCCAGCACCGCATCAAAACGCGGCACGCCACCGGTCGTGGTTTCCACGATGAACACATGAACATCGCCGTCGATACCAACGCGAGCAAATGACAGGTCCAGACTTGTGACCTGCATAGGCTGGGCAACCAGAAAAGACTGCGCGCAAATTGAGCCGTTGATGCCAACCTCTTCGGTGACGTACTCCCAATAAGGTTCGCTGTAGATTTCATAGCGAAGCTGGCGAACGCCGTAGGTCTGGTGACCGGGGCCATAGTTGCCGCCGACATAGACCACTTCGAAGGTCTCGCCACCGACATTGAGCATCTGTCCCACCCTGGAATCGCCGCCGAGACCAGCCCACCCCGCCGCGTTTTCGCATGCGCCCATTGTCGGGCCATAAGTGAGGCGCACGCGAGAGGCTTCCTTGCGAACCAGCGTGGTTTCCGTGTGCACCAGCTGCGAAATGTTGAGCGTGGCATCCAGTGACGTGTTCGCAATACGCGTCACCTCGTCAAAGGCAGGCACCATGCGCCGGCCACGGAAGTAGATCTTCGGATCGTCTTCCGCCTGCACCTCGAGTCTTGCCTGCGCTTCGGCGGCAAAGCCAAAACGCACACCCTCTTCGATGCGCGCCAGCCAGTCCACATGCGTCATATCCCACCGGTCGAGGATAAGCCCGTCATCGAAAACGTAGGCGCGCGCCTCGTCCGGCAGATCAACTTTCAGCCGGGCCGCACCGATATCTCGCTGCATCTGGCGGATGACTTCACGACGCGGGATTTCGGTCAGCTTGGCCGTGATATTGACGATCTGCGTCTCGATCGTCTCGGTTCGCATAAACAGGCCGTCCAGATCGACTTCCAGCGCGGCAACGCGACCTTCCACTTCGAAGAGGGTTTTTACGCGGTCGCCGTTGCCCGGTTCAATGGCGTCAATGCCGGTCGACTTCAGCAGCACGAATGCAATGCAGGCGTCGGTGGAGTCTACGACCGGCTTGGCCGGAACCGGGTTCGCTTCGCCCGGCTGCACGATCAGCTCGACAACGCGGCGGATCGTCTTCGGCGTGGTGCGGTTGACGATGACGCTGGTTTCCGGATCGTCCGAGGTTTCGAACGGGCGGGTTGCCGTGTCGATGACTTCCTTGCCGCGCAGCAGGATAGCGACCCAACGCTGGTCAGATGCGGCGACGGGAATATGAATCTGGAGGTTCATATCCTTTGGCGCTTCGTGCGCGTAGACGATTTGCCCGGCAACATAACGGCCGGCCGAAACCGTAATTTCCTGCGCCGATTTCTTCGCCACCGTGAAGGCCGCCCAATGGGCGGGATATCCAATCGCATCATGCCAGAGCTGGTCCGTGGCGTCCTGCGCCTGCTGGCCGATGGCGTCAAAGTCCGCGTAATCTGCGATTTCCGCGTCTGCAAAGGAAGTGCGTTGCATGTCTATTTCCTCAATCCAGCCGCTTGCGGTCCATGTAACCGCCGAAGGCATGGCTTCCATCGATGAAGATGTTGTCGTTAAAGGTGATGCCGCGCCGCCATGCGAAGGAAACCGAGTAAAGCGTTTCCGGTGTCTTGGCGGTCGTCATGGCGCGCTTGGCGCGGCGGATGGGTTCAAGGTCAACCGTGGTCATAGCCGCGCGCCCGAAGGCGCTGCGGCCGATCTGAAAACGGTTCTTTGGAGCCGTCAGCGTGACGCGCACCAGGTAGTGCGCAACGAACGGCCGATGCGCTATTGGCGTTCGCCCGATAACCGCCCGCCCGAAGGTGAAGCGGTTTGGGTGCGCGATGCGATCCACAATGACCGCATCGACAAAGGCAAGGTAGCGTTTCAGCCCGGCAAGTGTGCCCTTCAGCGCCGCCAAGGGTGACGCAGGGTAGACCGTGGAAACGCCGGCGCATTGCGCGATCATTTCCCGCTTTCGCTCTTCGGTCCAATCGTCAAACCAGAGATCGACCGAATGATGCACGGCAAGCCAAGGCAGGAACCGCGCCGGCGTCCGGTATGGGTCCATCAGCACGGCGTAAGGGATCGGCAAGTCATCCGACATTGCGGCGGCAAGCGCCTTCTCGAATTCTTCCGACGATGGCGGAAGCAAAACGCCTACATCGCTCATGCCCGCACCTCGATCTGAACATCAAGGCTGGCCATGACGGGAACCTTGTACGGGTCAGGCTCGATGACAACGGGGGCGAGATCGCGAACCCGGATTACGCCATCGCCGAAGGCAGCGCCCGAAAGGAGGGCTTCCGGGATTTCGCCGCCAATCAGGATGCGGGAGGTTGCCGCTGCGATGATGCGCTTTTCCGCTTCGGCCTTGATGATGGCGGCGCTGGCGCTCGCGGCCACGATTTCGAGCGAGAGCGAAACCGCATATTCGATGCGGCCGGCCGCCATGACCGAAATGGCAACGGCTTCAGGCGCGCGGTCCGGATGCGTCACAGCAGCCCGGATAATGGCCAGCTCGGCATCTGTCGGAAGCCTGCCCATCGGGCCAGCGATGACAACATCCGTATCACCGCGCCGGCCGTGGACCGCCCGGCCATTCACCCGCGCATCCCAAAGCCCTAACGACTTGTCAGCGGATTGCGGCCACGCCGTCCAGGCATCGAAGAGATAGCGACCGGCCGAACCAGCAGCCGGCAAATCGAAGGACAGGAGATAGCGGCGAAGCAAGGCGTCATCGCTTTCCATGATGGCGGGCGAGCTGGGCGTGGCAGGGGAAACGACCAGACGGACAATATTGCGGCCGGCTGTGATGGCTTCCAGATTGCCGCCCTTGGCATAAGCCGCCAGCAGCGACCGGAAAGCATCGTTGACGCGCTGGCGATCCATCAGGCGCAGATAAGACCACGCTTCGCCGACAATGCCGGCAGGATCGGTTTCAAGGTTTTGCACGTCATAGACCGGCAGGGCCGGATTGATGGCGCGCATCTGATTCCAGAATTCGAGAAACCGGACCTTGAAGGCCGAATAGAGGGTTTCGAAATCCAGTGCCTCGATGGCATCCGGAGCCGGCAGGCGCGAAACGTCGATGGCGGCCGGCGCGTAAACAGCAAGTGTCATGATGATCTGCCCACTATGACGACCCGCGTGCTTTGATCTTCCGCAATGGAATAATCGCCGCGATGGCCGAGAGGATAATAGACGCCGAAGATTTCCAGCGAGATTTTGCCGCTCGCGTCGGCACGGCTGACTTTTCCGAACCGCATCCGGAAACGCGGTTCCCATTTCTGGATTGCGATTGCGGCCGAGGAATAGAGCGCCAGCACGTTGCGGCGCGTCATCTTCGCATCGACCAGGTCCGGCAGCTCCGAGCCGAAATCACGCCGCATGACGCGCGCGCCAATCGGGGTGTTGAGGATTTTGGCAATTGACTGCTGGGTATGATCCCAATCAGTCAGGGGCGCGCCGGTTGCGGCGTTGACGCCGGTTGAGCTTGGCATCCTCTTTCCCCTTTTCATCGATTGGCGAAACGACATCGCCGAAGGGCGGCGCAAGCTCGCGGGCCTGATCGGCAGACAGTTGGATGGGTTCGCCGGCATCACGCCAGCGCCCGGCAATCTCGCAGCCGGTACGAACCTTGTAATTTTTCATGGGGGTTCCTCAGTCTATCGCGAAGACTTTTCCCGAGCCTTCGACAATCGGCCATTTTCCGGAAGAAGAGCCGGACATGACGTGCACCAGGTCGCCGATCCGCGCGACCTTTTTGCCGCCGTCGCCGCCGAGCTGCACGTTGTCGGATTGCACAATGACCTTGTCGGCGGTCACTTTCACAAGGCCGCCCGTCGCCTCGATGACGGTGTCGCCGATCTTTACGTGAAACGGCGTGTCGCTGTTTTCGCGGGCGTTCTCGTCGCTATAGGTCGAGAAGTCGATCTGCGCGTCTGCGAGATCGCCGCTTTCTGACACCACGTCCACTTGCTCGCCGACGCTGTAAAGCACATCGACCTTGACGCCACCGGCAGAAAGCGTGCGGGCCTTGATCCATGGCGTCAGGTAAGGTTCCTCACCCTGCCGAGACAGCTCGACGCGATACCTGCTCTTGTCGTCGCTGATTTCGGCAATCTTGCCCTTGCGGCGACGGTTGCGCTCGCGCCGTTCGATATCGGCAATTCGGTAATTCAGTTCCTCAATATGGTGGGCCAGCCACTCGGCACCTTTCATGGCGCACCCCCATCCGGAAGCGTCAGCAACATGGCGTCGGCCTCGCTATGCGTCATACCGTAGCGCCGCATCGCCGCCGCCAGCTCTTCGTCATTGCCGGCGATCTGCGCTTTCATGAGTGCGATCTTTTTGACCATGTCCGGCTCGCGGTGCACCAGGTCGCTCTCGCATTTGGCGAAGAATGCGGCCATCGGCGTTCCCGGCTTCAGGGGGTGGCCGGCGACCGGCTCCGCGACGGGTTCGACCGTAATCTTGATCTGGTGCGCCGCCAAACGAACGCCGTTCGTGTCGCCACTAATCCGCGAACGTTGGGATTTCACGAATTTCAAAACCAGACGATTGAAGATCGCTGCCCACTCGTTTTTGGGATCGGCCAGAGCGTCGGCAATCTGCCGAAGCGTCATGTTAAGATAGAACTCGAAGTTGGCGTCGGTTGCCGGCAGGCCGGCCATAATCACCTTTTCGTCGGTTTCGGGATCGGAAACCAAATGCGGCGTTGCTACGCCGGCCTCAAAGACAAGGTCGATTTCTCCGCTGGCGATCAGAGAGCGCAATTCAAGGCCGGTCATCTGCCTCCCTTCGTCGGTATAGACCGACACGAATTGCTTTTCCTCCGGGGTATTAAGCTCGCCGGCAGAGCTGGTTTCCAGAGCGCCAATTTCGCTATCGAGAACATTGTCGCCAACCAGCGTCCGGCCTTTCACGGCTTGAACGGCGCAGATGCGAAGGGCGATACAGACAAGGGACATGGCACCTACCAGCGTCAGGCTTGATTAAGCCCGGCGATCAACCGGGTGTGATTTCGGTCATCGACCGTGGAAATTTCAAAGAGGGGTTCGCCCGGCCGATCCAAGGCGCGCAGCTTGTCTTTCTTGCGAAGGACGATATCGGGATATTCGGTGCGGTCGATGTAGAGAGCCGCCTTTCCCGCCGCGATCCGCGAGTGCAGGGAGCGGCCGCCGCTGACATCGAGCGGCCCGGCCGTTTCGTCGCCAGTCCGCAGAACCGCCATGATGACGACTTGCGGCCGGTCCGGATCGGCTTTCTCGTTTTTCATGGGCGACAGTCGAATGCGCTCCGCAAACCTTTGGTCGACTCCGGACACAACCGCATCGCGCGCGGCCCGAAAGGAAGAAGCAATCGGCATGGCAATCCCCATGGAGTGCGCCCGGCCGCCGAGCTGGCGACCGGACGATTGTTGATGATCAGTTGCTGGTTTTGAGCTGCACCAGGCAGTCAGGCTGCTTGCAGATGGCCAGCATGTTGGACTGAGATTTCATTTCGAGGCCGGTTCCGTGATCGAGAACCTTGGTCGAGATGAAGATCGAACCGTCTTCACCTTCCGTAGGCGCCTGATTGACGCGGTCGATATGATAGGCGGGGCCGTCATAGGTGCGGAACATGGATTGCGTGCCGGTCGGATAGGCCGTGCCGCTGTTGTCATCCACATTCTTGACCGTCGAGATAGCGCCATCGTTCGCCTTGACCGGCAGACCGCCCTTGTACTCGCGGAAGAGAATGTCGCCGAATTCGAAGACTCGGCCCCAATTGCCGCCGAGGCGCTGGCGTTCGAGCGTTGTGTGAAGGCCTGAATTATTCGCCTGCACCCAAAACTTTTCGACCTTGGCATGCGAGATCAGCTTGGAGAAGAATTTCGTATCGACCACGGCTTCCACCGCGCCGACCGTTTCGCCTCTGGCATTGCTGATGATGTGGTCGCTTGCTTCCTCGCACTTGGCGCGGACATCGGTAGCGGCCGTGCCGAGCGCGAAATCGATTTCCTTCTTTTCGACGCCGAACGTGTCGTAAAGATTGTAGAGCGTGCGAAGCTTGCCGTCCTTGATTTCGCCGCGGAGCATGCCCAGCCGCAGGAACTCGCGGGTAATCGCGTGGTTCTTACGGATGATGACAAGCTTGCGTTCAAGCTCGGCGTCGAGCGAGCGCTCGGTGATTTCGCCGTTGACCACTTCGAGCATGCCGTCGATATCGCCGACAAGGATGTTTTCGAAGTGGGTGAAATGGGGGATCGCAATGATCATGCCGTTCTGGTCATCATCGCCGGCAACCTCACCAGGTGCACCCGGCTCCTGATGCGAAAGAACCACGATCTGGCCGTCGCGGAAGTCGATGCGAACCATGCGCGAACGCTTCGGTTCGCTCGGCGCGATGTTGAGCGCGTTCAGGAGGCCGAAGGTATTCGGCAGTTTGTTGACCTCGTCAGTGAGTTCAACGTTGGAGTAAGGCAGCAAGATTTCAGGCATTGCCGATTGTTCCTTGTGAAGAAAAAGGCGCAGGACATCGCGTCCCGCGCGCGCAGGCTGAAAGGCCGGCTATTGATGGAAAGGGGGGATCAGGCGCGCAGGATCAGGCCGAGGCGGTCTTCGATATCTGCGATGGCAGCGGCCTTTTGCGCGTCGGTCGCGCCTTCAGGCCAGACGACAGAGGCGCGGTTGAGAACCGAGAAGCGACGAGAATAAAGCAGACCGTCAACGCGGTCCACGCCGTCCGGCGCTTCGCAGTCCTTCAGGCAAACGCCGTGCACGATCTGGCTACCGTCCGTCGCGGTCGGGTCCCATGCGACCAGCTTGCCGAGCTTGTCGCCGGCCGGCGCTTCTTCGGTTCCGGCGATCCGGCCGACGAGCTGGCCGAGCTTGACCAGGCGGGCTTTACCGCCAGTGCCGCCGAGCAGGGTGCCAACGGCACGCGAGATTTCGGGATCTACTTCCTTCTTCAGCAGCGTGGACATGCCGGGGGTCTGCTGGAATTTCATGACAGGCAAAGTGCCCATGGTTCTTTCCTTTCGAAAGGAATTGGAGTTTCAGGGGTGGCGCACGGAGCCGATCAGCTCTGTTTCATCTTGGCGGCGCGGGCATCCATGCGAGCGGATAGACCGCCCTTGGCTTGCGGCTTGCCGTTCGGCTCGCGGTTGAGGTTTTCCGCATTCATCATGCGGCGCGGCGGCTGGTATTCTTCCTCGCCGGCGTCCGCTTTCGGCGCGACGGAAAGTGTAGCCTTGGCGGCCTCGACAGTGTTGCCGGCGTTGAACAGATGCTCGGCAAGCGCCTCGCGGCCCTTGGCTTCATCCAGCGCCATGATGGCGGCGCGGCGATCAAGGGCCTCTTTAACGGCGTCGTTCGCGGAGGCCGTCAGTCTCGCAACCTGTTCTTTCAGGCCATTGTTTTCCGTTTCAAGCAGCGCGGCGCGCTCTGCGTCGGTCATGGTGGTTTCCTTTGGAGGGTTTGGCGTTTGGGTCTTCGGCGGATGGCTGGATGCCATCGACCATTTCTTCGTTTTCGCCAGCGCGACCAGTTTTTTGGGCGCGTGCGCAAACAGGCTGTAATCGAAGGCCGCAACCGGCTTTGCCTTTGTGGTGGCCGTCGCATCGGCGAAGCCTTCGGCAACCGCCTCATCGGGGGTAAACCAGCGTTCTGCCTTCATGATTTCGCGGCAGTCTTCAGCGCTCTTGCCGGACTTTGCGGCGTAGACGCGCGCATAAGAGGTCGCCAAGGCTTCCAGCGCCTCGATTGTCTTGCTGTGTTCGCTGGAATTTCCGAAGGTGAAACCGCTCGGGTCATGGATCATCATCACGGAGCCGGCCGTCATGGTGACGGTTGCGCCGGCCATGGCAATCAGCGAGGCGGCCGACGCGGCGATGCCTTCGATGACAATGTTCGTGATGCCGGGGCGAGCCGACAACAGCGCGTGGATTGCAGCGCCTTCGGTCGCAACGCCGCCCCCCGAATTCAGATGAACATCGAGGTCGGACTCGCTGTCGATCTGCGAGAGCGCAACGATCACATCAGCGGCGGTAAAACCGTCATCATAGTAATACTCGCCGACATAGCCGGAAAGCCGAAGCTTTCCGTCTTCAAGAATTGCAGCCATTTGGGATTACCTCAGTAGGGCCGGAAACGACCGCTGATTGCGTGCCGCCGAATTTTGGGTTTCTCGCCGCGCGCAATCTGGCAATTGCGGAGGGCTTCATTCAAAGCGCGCTGCACCTGGTCGAGCGAGGCAGTGGAATAGCGCATCATGTCTTCGCCGAACCGGCCTTCCGTCAGCATCTCGCCGGTCAGCAACGCTTCCTCGACGCGGCGCAGTTTGGCTGCGCGCGCGCACCAATCGATCTTTAGGGGATCGTCATTGTCGGCCATTAAGCGGCCTCCTTTGCTGGATCGCGGTTGCCTACAGCAGCAGCCCCAAGCGGCCCGCCACCCCCGCCCTGCGAGCGGCCAAACGGATGGGGAACGCCTGCGGCCTCAAACATCTTCTTTTCGATGCCAAGCTGCTCGATCTGTTCTTCGCCGTTTTTGCCGGCCTGAGCGCATTCGTCATGGAATGTGGAAATACCAGTTTCCAGACGAATTTTGACGGCGAGCGCCGCCTTGTAGTCATCGGCAGATGGTGCAGCCGGTCCGCTCCATTCAGACTGGTAAACGCTTTCGCGGTCCCGGCTGAAGGCTGCATATCCGCCCTTGAACGGAATGACCTTGCGAAAGATCATTTCATCAAGCCAGCGCTCGAAAACACCCTGAAGGAACGGGGCAACGATCCGCGAGCGGCGGCGCATGACGATAGGCCAGATGGTGGCAACGGCCATGCGAACCGACGAATAAGAGGCGTTGGAATGATCCATCGCCAGCGCCTCGTATGTGATGCCGAGGCAGCGGGCGATTTCCTTCAGGAGACTTTGGAAGAACGGCAGATATTGCGCGCCCGGCGTCGCCGCCGTGTGCATCTCGAAAGTTTCGCCCGGCCCAAGATGGTTGATCCGGCCGGACTCTGACATCGAAATGCCCTTGTTCTTCAGGGCATCAATGCGATTGCCCCAAACGTCCATCAAGTCTTCCTGCAGGCCGCCGATGAATGCGCCCCAATCACCCTCATAACCTTCGGGCGGTTCCATTTCGGAAAGCGTCCGGATGGCGTCGAAGGCGGTTTCGCTGGGTTCGGGACTTTTGATCGTCGCCGCGAAGATGGTTTGCATCAGCGCCGTGGCCAGCGTTGCATCCGCGAGCTGGTCGGATTGTGCGATGACCTTCAGCGCCGGCGCAATGACCGAAATCCCGCGCGGGCTGTTGAGGTTCGCGGCACGGTCCATGACGTGGATAACGTCAGCGCCATCAATAGTCCGATCGGTCTCGATACCGTTTTTGCGGACGCGGAACTTGTAGCCAATCGCCCGGTTATGTTCGTCATGGTAGACGCCCTGATCAAGCCCCTCGCTTTCGTTTGTCGTGCGCGGGCAACGATGCGAGGCGAGAACGGAAACCTTCAGGCCGACGTTCAGGCCAAGGCGGCGCTGTACGTCGAGCGGCAGTTGATCGAGAACCGCAAAGCCTTCGCCCGTGGCAAGGAAGCTGCGCAGAAGCGCTTCCGCCATATCCGCTATCGTCGCCTTGCCAGCGAGATCGCATTCCTTCGGGTTCCACGCAAAGCGCCGCCATGCCCGTTCAACCTTACGGCACCACGCCGAGGCCTGCTTTTTGGTGTAGCCGAAGGCTTCGAGCTGGGAGCGCAGATTGAGTTTCAGTTCGTCGCCGATGGTGTCGGTGATGATCTGTTCAACCGCGCCCGATATCCAGCCGCTGTTCTGCATGAAGTCGAAGGCAAGCGCCGAGGCGCGTTCGGCCGACTCGCGAACATCGAGCCGGGCATCGCGCGTGACGGCGCGGCGCATGGCAAGGGTTCCTGCCGTGTCGCCGCGCAGATATCGCGCAGTCATCTTTCGCGCCATCGGCTTGTTTGCGGCCGGGGCAGTTACCCGAACCGAATTCGCCTTGACGCGATGGCGAGGTTTTTCGCTCAAGAGTATGACCCCCAACGTTTGCGCTGACGCGACTTTTTGCCGGTTGCTGGCGCTGGTTTCGGTTTTTGCTTGCTGAAGGGGCTTTCGTCGGCCAGGTCAAACAAGTCGTTTATCTGTTCCGGTGTGCCGTGAAGATCACGGAGCAAATCGGCCCAGCGATCCGTGGTCAGCCGGCGCTTGTTTTCGAGGTGCCAAGCCAGTGCGTAGGCGTAAACAGTCACGTCAAACCAGTCGTTCTGGCGACCGTTGATCTTTTTCCATTTGCGCCCGGCTTTTGGACTGACCAGCTTTTTAGAGCTGCGCTTGAGGCTGGTTCGCGCCTCTTCGGCCTCATCGACCAGCCGTTCGGCCGTTAGCTCCTGAGCGAATTCACTGTCGCAAAGGTTGGCGGCGAAATGGATGGTGCCCCGTGGCCACTGTTTATCCTCGCCGACGCCTTGCACCAGGTTGGCGAGAGCGGCGGTAACGGCAGTTTTCACATCGTAGAGGCCGACCGGATATAGTAGGACTTTCGCAATCACGCGGTTGCGATGGTCCTTGATATCCTTCTTTTTCGGCGTTCCGAGCCATGGCAGGCCGATGGGTTCGCGACCGTCGAGGGCAAGCACATTCGGCCGGCCGGCGCAGAACCGGTAAACGCGATCCGTTGCCCAACCGGTATCGACACCGGAAATGTCGATACTCTTTTCATTACCGCTCGCCGTGACATAGGTCCGCGAGAGCGCATCCGAAAGCTTGATCCAAGGTTCGTCCGACTTGTCGGGCGATCCCTCGAAAACCTCACGGTCGATAAGGCAATGTTGCCCACGCGGGCCGATGGCGTAGACACCCCACTTGATGCCGTAGCCTTGAACGTCAGCCGCCGAGACCAGCAGAGCCGCCCATTCGGGTATGACGTTATTCGGTATGGCCTCGTCGCGGGCCGCCTGAACGATCTTTTCGTGATCGATTTCCTCGCCGCCCGGATCATATGGCAACGCCAAATCCTGCTGATAGAACGTCTTCAGCTTTGTGGTGTTGCCTTCGGCGTCTTTCCAGCGCTTCCAGATTTCGGACCACTTTTCGCGCGGCGCATAAGCCGCCCAAAGGTGATAGCTCGGTTGCCAGTCTCGGCACCTGCCCTCTAGCGGAGGGCATAGCCATTTCGGCAGATCGGCCGGCGCTATCGCGAACGGCACGGGATTTTCATCCTCCTGAACACGCCGCGCGATCCAGTGCGCCTGTTCTTCCATCTGGCGCTTGTGGCCGTCAAGGATCGGTTCGTTACACCCGAGGCAACGAATGTGGACCGGCAAGCCGCGCTCCGCATCGGGACCGCGCATCTGATCGAATTCGAGCGCCTGATAGGTGCCGCAATGAGGACAGGGCATGTAGCGGTAACGCTGGTCGCCAGCCTCGAAGTCTTCGGTAATGGCGCATTCGCCAGCGATGCCCGGCGTTGATCCCTGCCATTCCTTGGCAAGATCGCCGTACATCTTCTGACGCGCCCGCGCCTGATCGCGAGGACTACCGCGACCGTCAACATCGGCCGGGTAGCCCGTGACTTCGTCCATCGCCAGATACTTGATGGACACCATCTGCAAGCCCTTGGAAGAACCTGCATTGACGATCTGACAGAAGCCGCCGGCGTAACGCTTGAACGCTGACGTGCTGCCCTGTTCGTCGCGGCTGTTGACCGGCAACACCTTGTGAGCGATGCGGGGCGATACCTCGATTGTCGGCTGCAATTTGATGCGGTTGAACTTCGTCGCTTCTTCCAGCGTCGGCAGCACGATCATCATCGAGCCGGGCGCTTGATCCACGATGAAGCAAAACCAGTTTTCAATTGCGGTCGATTTGCCGAGCTGGGCGGCCCAGCGGCACGTCACGCGCCGCGCCGGATGATCCGGATGCAGGCAATCTTGAGGCTCGCGCAGATATGGAACGCGGTCCGTCAGGAAGTCACCCGGCCACGGGGAACCCGATTCCGGCGACACCTTGCGATAAGCGTCAGAAAATTCGCTGATCGTCAGGTCTTCAGTCGGCCGGCTGGCGGCGGCCATTCCGCGAAAGAGGACCAATGCGCCATGGGTAAGCTCTGGAAATCGTGCGCGCGCATTGTGAATGGTCACTGTTAAGCCCGCCCTGATTACTCTTGCTGAACGAGTTCACCGCCTTCGGCTTGGCGCTTCAGCGCTTCAAGCTGCTTTGTCACCTGCTCATTGAAGGTCGCCAGACCGAGTTTCGCGAAGCCCTTCAGGGCGAGGCGAACGGTTCGTTCGTCCCAGCCGAATTTGAGGGAGAGCGTTGCGGCTTCCGGCTCGATGGCGCGCTCGAATGCGCTTTGCATCAGGGCAACCGCATCGCGCCCGGCCTGATCGACTTCATCGACGGTGGTGAGTTCACCCCGCCGTTTGGCGAGGTCCATTTCTTTCAGCTCCGCTTCGGCGAGCGCCTTGCGCGCGCTGCCATCGGCTTGCGTTTTGTTGCGGCTTTGGATGCTGCCCGAGGCAGGTGCCGGACTGGCCACGCTACTGAAAAGCGTCCCGGCCGGGGCAGAGCGGATGCGGATGTTGCCAGACCGATGTTCGACCAGGGCGATGTAATCAACCTTGTTCGACTTTCCGTCTTCGCGAAGCGGCAACGCTTCCGCGTGCTGCTTGAGGTAACGGGAGAGCGTCGAGCGGTCCACCTTGTCGCCGGATTGCGTCAATCGCGCCGCCGCTTCGGTGATGGAAATCCAGTCTTCGTCCATCAAATCCATCCGTGCAAGCGTGCGTGCATCGTGCGTGTATGCGTGTACCGCTTTTCGAAAGTGCAACTAGTGAAATCCCGCAGTACCCCTGTCCCGTATGGTCGATTTTCTTCGAATACGGTCCCTAAATGGGGGGGGGTGGGGGGTGCCGCCCCTCAAAGGGGGCAGGGTCGAAGGGTCACGGGACCAGCTTATCAAGCACCGCCGAGACACGTTGATCGAGGAGCGGCGCGGCGATCCGATGGAAGGCGGCGGCTGTTGCGCCCGTGGACATTTCCACGGGAATGAAGACACCCGACCGCGCGAAGGTGATTTTACTGCCCGACGAATTCAGCCGGTAGTAAACGTGCCCGTTGAACTTCGGAACCTCTTTGCGATCCGGGAACAAGCCGCCCCGCATGAAAGTGCCGGGGTAAAGCGTTGCCTTGCCGAATGGCCTTGCCACCACGCCAGCCGGCGTTTCCTTCGGCCGAAGATACTTGAGGCGAATGTTTCCGCCCCGCGTCGTCATATCGTAGACATACCGACCGGGCCGAGCTGCCGCAGGATTGCCAATAGCCTTGACGATAACCTGCCTTGGCAAGCCGGTCTGTTTCGTCAGCTCACGGATGACAACCGTTTTCGAGCGGTTGCCCACCTGGTTGACGATGCGCGGCAAGACTTTCGGGAATTGCGCATTCAGCGCCTGAAGGCGCTTGCCGTACTTGGCAAGGTTTCTGTCGGCCCATTTGATCGTCAAAACACCAGACATGGCCGTGCCTCCGGGAAATTACCCCTATACAAACGCAAAAGGCGACCGGTTAAGGTCGCCTTCTGAAAACATAGCTATCGCACCGACCCTGACTCGATGCCTCAGAAGCGAGGCCGGCAAGGCTGGGTTCCGGATCGCCTGTTCCCTGTAACCGTCTGGTTAGCTTTGGCAGCGTCTAGCGCTGGCATATGAGGGTGGCGAATCCGAAATATCCGTTGCCCAAATGACTCTCACACCTTTTTCAGAAATGCAAGCGGCAGTGTGACGGGCTTTAAACGATCCCCAAAAGCCTCAATCCAAACGGTTGCTCTGGCGTTTCTGGCGGCTGTTACCTGCACCACGACGCAATCATGACCGGCAAAAGGCCCGTGGGTGATTTGAACTTTGCTGCCCTGCCCTATCGAACGATCAACGGCCATGCGGCTTACATCGTTCGTGTCGCAGATGGCCTTCAGCTTCGTAACATCAGCCAGCCGGACTTCGTAATAGCCCGTGGAACCGCCCACGAAATCCACCACGCCCTCTTGCAGTTTCAGCCCAAAGAACGCTTCGGCCGAGGGCAGCACCCTAACCAGCATGTAACCGGGCAGAAGCGCGCTTTCGCCTTCGACCTTCACCCCTTTTTTCACAGCCGTCCAACGCTCGCGTGGCACGAAAACGTCAACGCCGGCATCTTTGAGGTTTTGTTCAAGCGTCAGTTCCCGGCCTCCAAAGACCGCCATGCAGAACCATTTTGCCCTTGTCGGCTCATCCTCGAAACGCGCCATGGCGGCGGCGCTGAGTTGCTGGATTGCAAGTCGCAGCCGTCGCGTCATGCGCCTTTTTTGCCATTCCGATGGCTCGTTTTGTGCGCAAACGTCCACTTGCGCCCCTGATTTCTTTCCCCGCATCCGCGTCAAACCTTGCTAATCTGTGTTTCAAATTCGGTGATAGCGGCCTCAACAGCCGTATCGAGATTGGTTTCGTCCGGATCGACGGGCGGAAAGCGCATTCCCATAGGCGGCACCCATGAGAACCATGGCCAGCATCGACGTTCGTGCAGACGCTTCCACGCCGCCAGCAGCTCGCTATCAGGCGCGACCCATTGGAACCGTTCGGAAACCGGCTCCAAAAACGTGGAGCATCGCCAAGGCTCGCGCCGTCTGGCCGCAAAAAGCATCCCCTCGACAACGCTTGCGCAGTAGTCAATCAGCTTATTGCGGCTGATTTCCTCAAAAGACTTTTGGCCGGAATCGACCATGATCTTTTCGATAGGCGCTAACCGGATTGGCTGGTTTGAGGCCGTCAAAAGCATTTCGAGCCATGTCGCCATCCAGAGATTGGAAAATGATTTTGCCGGCACTTTCGCGACCGGACCACTCGCGGGTGGCAGCTCTTTCCATGCCTTTTTCCGCAAGTAGATGGCTGGGCTGTAGGGCTTCACCCTGCCCTCAATCCACCTGAGATACGATGGCGTCAAACGGATGCAGTCACGCCGATCCGCGTCAGCCAGCTTGTCCCATTCCGCTTTCGCCTCGTCACGGCTGTAATCTTCGTGGCGCGGCCAAGTCGGTTTCCACCGCTCAAACTCGCGGTTTATCCGCTTTCGCTCTGTCGGCGTCAGTGCGCGCTCGCCCGCGCCTCTTTCTGGAGAGTTAATTGGAGAGGTAAGTGGAGAGTTATTATAGAGGGGGCGCTCTGCCCCCAGCTTATGGGGCGCAGCGCCCCCAGCTTCGGGGCGCAATTCCCCCACCTCGCCAGTGCTGGCATCGTCATAAGGTGAGGGCATGACGCCGCCACCTTGCTGCAACAATTCTGGATGGCTGTAGCCGTCTGGCCAGCGTGCAACGTACTTCTTTTGACGCCATTTTTGACCCTTCATCCCAGCGCTTTCCACCCGCAACCAGCCTTTTTCTTCGGCAGCACGCAGATGAATCCGGATTGTCTTGCGGTCACGCCCGCTTTTTTCGACCAGGTCGCCAATGGGAGGAAAGCAACGGTCGCCCTCGCGGTTCATGAATTCGGAGAGCACGCGCAGAACGTCGCGCGTCGTCGCCGGCAGATCGGAATTACCGATTGCCCAACGCCACCGCCACATCCGCGATTGCTCCTTTCGTGTTCTGTTTTCGCTCATTTTCTGTCCTTAATCCCCGACATATGCTCGATTTCACCCTTTCCAGTTTTCGTAAGCGCGGCGCAGATCGAGCCATCTGCGGGCCGCTTGCGTGTCTTCGTTGAGTTGATTTTTGGAACTGATCGCGAGAACGCTTTTCAGCCGCGTATCGGCCGCCGTTTGCGTTCGGACCTGACCGCCCGCCGTGGTGGCCTCTAGGAAGCGCCAGAACGATGGTTCTTTCGCCGTAATGGCTGCATTGGCCGCGTAGTTCTTTTCGCGTTCCTTGCGGTCCTCATGGCCCAAGGCGCGGCGCAGGGCGGCGATGATCTTGCCGGCCCTTTCACCAACATCGAGAAGCAGTCGAGCGACATCGAGGCCGAGCGCGACCAGCTCGATTTCGTGTGACAAGGCATCCTTGCTGAAGGTTGCGATAATGGTCGCTTCGTCCATGTGGCGAAACGAGACCAGGTGCACCCGGTCATCGTCGGTTTCGACAACCCATTTATCGCCGGCCAGCCGGTCCGCGAGGTAGCGAACCCGATCAACCTTCCGTTGTTCGGCTTGATGATCCCTCATGCGGCGACCGCCTTGACCGCGAGGTGATTGCAGTTTGCCGCCGCGAGTGCTTTTGCCACGGGCGGGCAAACGCTATTTCCAACACAGGAAATCTGCACTTCCTTCGTGAATGGAACCCACGCCGGGCCGCCATTATGGCCTATCTGCGAGCGATCGTAGTAACCATCGATCTTGTAATCAGCCGGGAAGCCCTGCGCCGTGTAAAGCTCGCGGGGCGTGAGCATACGCATGCCGATATCGACAACAACAAATGTCAGGCCGTCGATATCCAGCGTGACGAACTCGCGATCATCCCAAAGGCCATGGGACCGCATGAAATCCGCCACCTGCCGCGCGCGAGCTGCTTGCGCCTCCGTGAATGGCGGAATGCCAATTTCTGCCTCAAGATGAGCGTGGCGCGCCTTACAAGTCGCGGTCCGCATCGGCTCATCGCCGCGCGAACCTTCGCCAGTCTCGTAATAGGATTGAAGGAACGGCAGTATCAGACGGCTTTTGCCCTGCCCTTCCGGCATTACAGTGCCGCAAGGCTGTTTCATGCTGTGGCCGGTAGAGGTTCCGAAATCCCGCGCCACGTAAGCGGCAACGAGTTGTTGATGGCTTCCAGTTTGGGTGACGGCCGACAAAGGCGCGGACGCCGGACGGCCCGGATTTACTCCGCCGATGCGTCGGCTATCGTTATTGTGCTGGGCCATGAACGCGCAAATGACGGCGTTTTGATCCTTATCGCTGGCAGTGATGGTATGCGCGGGCGTCCGAACAGAACGGTTTGCCCCTCCCTGCTGGGCGTAAGTCAGCACAGGCGCGACCAAGGCATGCTTGCCGCTACCGGCAACAACGGTTCCTAATGGTTGATCAGCTGACATGCAGCGTGGCGCTTGCCCTGCCCGCTCACCGTATCCGACCTGCACCAGGTATGGCCGACCGGCACGCAACACAAACCTGTCAAAGCCGCGCGCCACCCGAGCCAAGGAATTGTCAGCAAGGGGCCGCTTGGCTTGCACGCCGTGCTTTTCCTTGATTTCTGCAGTCGTGTCGAAGATTGAAGGGCAAGGAATGCTGTAGTCGATGCAGTCACCCACGATAGGCCACGGGAGCTTGCGGCCGGCAATTACTTCCGGATCATCCGGACGGCCATGCGTTGGCACCGGCCATACAATGGGCTGGCCGTCAAAACGAATGATGATGAACAACCGCTTACGGATCGTCGGCGCGCCATAGTCGCACCCGCGCAGCTCGCGGCTTTCCATTTTGCCGCCAAGCTTGCGGATGGCCTTGCACCACTTCCGATAGCTTTGCCCTTTCTTTTCAGGATCAGGCATTAGGCCGCGCGGGGTCATGATGAGCGGGCCGTAATCCTTAAATTCCTCGACATTCTCCATCATGACGACATCGACCTTGCCGCCGCTTTTCTGGATGCGTTCAATCCAGCCGGGAATGATCCAGCAAAGGTCACGGATATTCCGCTCTACAGGCTTGCCGCCCTTGGCTTTGCTGAAGTGCTTGCAGTCAGGCGAGAACCACGCCAGTCCAATATGCTTGCCGCGCAGATGGTCTAGCGGATCGACCTTGTAGACGTTTTCCGAAAGGTGAATTGTGTCCGGGTGATTTTCCTCATGCAGCCTAAGCGCCAGAGCATTGTGATTGATGGCATAGTCTGGCGACCGGCCAAGCGCTTGCTCAATGCCCGTCGAAGCGCCGCCGCCACCCGCGAAGCTGTCTATGATGTACGGTCCATTTGGGCCGATGGCAGGCGTCGCCGCCAAAAGCGTGCTTGCGAAAAGTGCACCAACATGAGCGTTCATGCCGCACCGCCTTCCGGCGCGCCGGCTTGATTGCCCCAAAAATCCCATAGGCCGTTGAGTCGAATATCGCTTTCGGCCAGACTGTCTTTGCGCTGAAAAAGTTCAAGCTTGCGCAGATTAGGCCACAGCCGGTCAATCTGCTCGGCGAACCATACCGGTTTGCGGCTATGCTCGGTCTTGGCCTCACAGTGTAGGCTGGCTGGCTGGGTGCCCTCTAAAGGAGCCATCGAAATGGAGCCGCGCTTTCCTATCAACAGCAGCTCGTGACGATCCCGAACCCATCGACCCATGCCGATGTTGACCTTGTCCCAAGCCATGCAGGTGACGTACTCAAAGCCCCAAGCTTCAAGCACGGCGATGCCGTCAGGCAGGCGATTGGCGGTCACCCAAAGATAAAGCACCGCATCGCGTGTAAACGGCGACTTGTCGCCAGCGCAGAGCGCCTTGATTTCCTCTACCGGCATAGGAGGATAAGGAAGCCCCTTGTCCTGCCCGGTTTCGTCGCTCCAAGCCTCTTGCTTCCATGGCGGATCAGCATAACCAACCGAATACGCCGCACGCGGCATTTCGGCCGTGGACCTGCGGCCCTGCTCAGCAATCAGGCTGATCATCCGAAGGCGTGACGCCCGACTACTTGCGCGCTCGGCATTGCGAACGACCTTGTTTTCCGCCTTCACCGCCCTGTCAGCAGCGAGTAGCGCGCGGACATAGCTTTCCTGCGCTTCGGGCGTCTCAATCTTTTTAAGATGATCGAGCGTCACCCCGTTGTTGTGTCGGGTGCCGATGAGCTGCTGAATTGCGGACTTGGAAATCTTTTCGCCACGCTCGACATCGCGCCGGATGGAACGTTCATCCCTACCAGTCGCCTCGGCAGTTGCGGCGGCAAACGACTTGGCGTCACGGACAACTTGTCCGCCACGTCCCTGCGCTGCGTTTGAGGCCAGAGCCTGCGCAACCCCTTTGGCCGTTTCCGGGTATTTGATGAGATGCAGCTCTTTGCGCCGAGCCATGAACAAAGCGCGCTCGGCGACACTCAAATCGGAGCGGATGAGGTTCTCGTCAATTTCCCATAGCTCGCGATCCGTGTCGTCGCCCTGCTCATGAAAGCAAAGAATGGTTGACATGCCCAACCTGGTGCACGCTTCCAGACGATGACCGCCGGCGCTAAGGCGAACCGTCGCATCCGCCTCATCGCCATACACCGTGATAGGGGTTTTAAGACCAACCGCTTTGATTGAATCCATGAACGAAAGCACTTTGGCTTCATCCAGATTGCGCAGCCGGGTTCCGATGATGATCTTTTCAATGTGCCGGGCGACGGCAATCTTCTTCTTTGGTTCGAGGATCATCGGCTAGGCTCCGTCCGAACATAGTTCCCGTGATCCGACGCCTTCAGCTTTTCGGCGACGCGCTTGCCACTCATTCCGCGCGCGAGCATCTTTTCGGCCGCCTGCGGATGAAACTGGAAAGCCGCACCAGAAATGGCGCGGCGAGCATCGACCGGGAGAGCATCGAAGCGCCGCATCGTCGCGGCCTTTTCTGGATTTGGGGGAGGAAGCCGATCTGGACCGTCCATCAGTCAGCCCTCACGATGACATCGAGATATCGCCGGCCGCTATCCTTCAGATAGACGCGGGCTGGCCCGGTCTTCGGTTCTTCGATCCGGCAATATCCGGCCTCGTGCACGCCTTGGCACGGTCGCGATCATAGATGCGAATGAGGCTCATCTTTCCGCCCGCCACATCGCGCAGCATGAAAAGAAACTGCCGATCCAGCCTGCTAAGTGGCTTCTGGAAAATCCGGGTGGCCGGTGAGTTGCGAGCGGGCTTCATTCGTCACCGCCGATCATCATCGCGTCGAGGCGGGCCAAAGCGATCTTTGCGGACGCAATTCGCTTGCGGATTTCCTTCCGCTCGTAAGCATCCGCATGGCCGTCCGACAGTGCGTTCGCAACCTCATCGACCACATCGTCGAGTACGCGATCAAGCTTGAGCAGGCTCAGCGGGCAGAGCTTGACATCATCCCCTTCCGGCAGATCGTCACGGACCAGCGCAAAGCCCAGCTCCCTTGCCATCGTGGTGACGATGAACGGGTGCGGCGATCTGCGATCCAGATCGACAGCAAGATCAACTCGAATGAAATTCTCTTTCCACTGCTCGTCTTGCGATGCGTATTTCGACAACGCGGAAATGCCGACGCCGAGCAACCCGGAGGCGGAAGATGTTCCGCCGACCGCATCATATGCTGCCTGCGTATTAGCCTTGAGAGCACTTTCAAAAATCTTGGAATTCTGACGCACTTAGAGACCCCACAAAAGCAAGGAAAAAAAATCTGGAAATGATTCCGTGAATGCCGTTCGCAGGCGGCGTATTCAGGTGACAGCTACAGAGTTTTGGAGATCACCCGATGCGAAACAAAGTTAGAAACCCGCGCCAGAGCATCAGTGAGATTGCGCCCCGGCGCGGGCCGCAGCAGGCCGGGAGGAAAGGCCGCGCGATTGGAAACTATGGTGGTGCCCGCTCTATTCATTTGCGGCACCTGCCGGTTCAGAAAACAGGTCCGAGCGATTGGCTTTCAACCATTCAAGACGCTGGTTGTGCATGTCGATGACGGCAACGTCATTGTTGGTCACATCACGGATGCGCTCGACCAAGTGAGCATCGGCGCGATTTTCCCCGTCCTCGTAACGCTGATAGGTGCGCGCCCTCTCGATACCGAGAAGCGCCGCCATGTCAGCCAGGGTCTTTCCGCGCGTCAGTCGCCACTCTTTCAATCGCATGGCCGGGAATATGTCGATAAACGACAATAAATGTCAATCAAAATACTTGTCGAAAACCGACATACCGCATTTGTCGAAAATCGCTATAAAGAAACCATGACAAATCAGATCAGAAAAATCCGGGAAATGAGTGGCAAGACGCAGGCGGAAGCGGCTGCGGTGCTTGATATCACTACTGAAAATTACAACCGGCTGGAAACGGGCAAGACGCAGTTAACCCTTTCCAAGATAGAAAAGCTGGCCGAGTTTTTCCACAGGCAGCCGGCCGAACTGATCGCCAGCCACGGCAATGTGCGGACGGTTAGGGTGCGTCAGCATGTGCAGGCGGGGGAATGGGCAGAATCACTGCTCTGGCATGAAGACGATTGCTATGACGTAATCGTTCCAAATGATCCAGAGTTTCAGAATGTCATGCTTTATGGCGCGGAAACGCGCGGACCGTCTATGAATAAGCGTTATGCCGAAGGTTCGGCAGTCATTTACACCAGCCTGATGGAAACGGGAGAATCCCCTATCCCCGGCAAAAGATACATCGTGGAGCGAGAGCGTGCAGACGGCTTGCGCGAAGCCACGGTGAAAACGCTGTTCAAGGATGACGAAGGGAAATTCTGGTTGCTGCCGGAATCGAATGATCCCCGTCACCAGCAGCCCATCGACTTGAGCGGCGGCGATAACGACATCGTGAGGATCGTAGGTAGAGTGACGTTCTCGGTACAACGCGAGACGTAAAGCAACCAACCACAGCACCCGAATTTTTCAAAGACCTATGTCATTGATCGACATAGGTCTTTTTTTGTTCTCCTTATGTATTGTCGAAAATCGACATTCGGTTGCTTGACTTTGATTGTCGTTTATCGACATATTCCCGCCATCCCGAACCGTTGAGCCCCCTCACGGCAGAAGGGTTCCCGGATGGGCGGCTTTCCTCGAAATGTCATGCCGCCCATCCACCTCAACAGGATGGAGAACCAGGCATGAAACAGCGCTCGCAGGAAGAGAACAAGATCATCAACAAGATGGCGGATGCAATTTTGGGCCTTGGCGAAGGTTGCACCGAGAACGATATCGCCGACCGATTCACCCGCGAACAGATCAAAAAGTACGGCGAGGAGGCCCGCGAGCTGGCCGGCCGCCTCGCCCGTCGCGAAGCGGCCTAACGCCCCTTCCGGTTTCCGCACCTTCGCCTGCGCAGGCAGGTGCGGTTTCCCGAATAGACGGACAGGCCATGCCCAAAACCCCAGCACCGAGCGACTTCCAAATGAATGCCAGCCCCAGCCGGAAGCCAAGATCGCTTTTCCGCGTCACCTATCGCGACGGCGCGACGTTGACGACAACAGCCGCCACTTCGGTTCTGGCAGGCGCACAGGCCGAGCGACAACGCCCCGGCGCGATCAAGAGCATCAAGTTTTTGAAGAAGGTTTCCCATGGCTGAAACAACGAACATTTCGTGGGCAGACATGACGTTCAATCCTTGGATTGGCTGCACGCGGATCGCGCCGGCTTGTGATGGCTGTTACGCTGCCCACCTGATGGAAACCCGCATGCACCGCGCCGAGTGGGGCGGGCCGGGCAAAGGCAACGGCACCCGCGTCCGCACCAGCGCCACTAACTGGCGCAAGCCGCTTGCATGGAACGCCAAGGCCGCAAAGGAAGGCACGCGCCCATTTGTGTTCTGCGCTTCGCTCGCTGACGTGTTCGATAACGCCGTCCCGGATGAATGGCGCCGGGATCTATTCGATCTTATCCGCGCCACGCCTCACCTCGTCTGGCTGTTGCTGACGAAGCGTCCGATGAACATTGCCAAGATGGCCGAAAAGGCCGGTGGACTGCCGGAAAATGCAGCGATCGGAACCACGGTTGAGGATCAACCGCGGGCGAATATCAACGTGCCGGCATTGCTGCAGGCGAGCGTCGATCTATGGCACGCCAAGACGCGCCCGCTCTTCCTGTTCCTGTCATGCGAGCCGCTTATTGGCCCCGTCGATCTGACGGCGTTCAAGGAATACCAGGCATCCAAATATCATACCGACGCTTTGCGCGGCAAAGTCTGGATGCGGCCGGAAGACAACGACATGCCCAGCACATCCAATGTCCACAACGGCCGAGACTATGTCGGCCTTTGCCACAGCATTCAGTGGGTAATTGCCGGCGGCGAAACCGACCAAGGCGAACACAAGGCGCGGCCGGCGCATCCGGATTGGGTTCGCGGCCTGCGCGACCAGTGCGCGGAAGCCGGCGTTGCCTTCCATTTCAAGCAATGGGGCGAGTACGTGCCCCAGCTCGGCTCGGTCACACTCGATGATGACCCGGAAATCAGCCGGTATGATTGGATGGAGTGGACTGGCGAGGAATGGGAGCACTGGCATAAGCCCATGTGGTGCGACGAGCTGGACCCCGACCACAGCATGATCCGAGCCGGCAAACGCAAGACCGGCCGCTTTCTGGACAGCATCGAGCATAACGCCCGCCCCGTCGCCCCTGCCCTCACCCCGAAAACCTCAGCAGCCTGAAAGGCGATCCGATGATGGAAGCGACCACGACTAAAAAACTTCAATGGCACGCCCTCTACAGCGATGGCGGCGAGGGCGAGCCTTGGATGGCCTACGTTGAAGGCCATCACGACCTGTTCGCTTTGGCACCTACCGCAGAGAAGCAAATTTGCGAGGCGTTTCCCTGCCACGGCAGCACCATCACGGAATATCTGGACAACGCCGGCGGCGCGGGCCTTGCCCATTTCTGGCTGAAAAAGGCCGATGAAGCCGGCGTGGACGGTCAACCAGTTTACGAAACAACAAATGCTAACGAAGACGGTGCGTTCGCCGTAACCGGCGTGAGGTTCGAATGAAGAACTTCGCGCAGGAACTCGAAGCCGCCGCCCGCAAACTCGCCAAAGCCGTCGAGCATGACATGAACGGCACCATGGGAAAGGGCGGGAATGGCGGCCTGCTTTCAGATACGACCTTGCGCGCAGCCCATGAAGTGCAAGCTATCTTGAGCCGACCGAACCCGAGGAACAACGGCACGCCCCTGACGTACCCTGATGAGCTGACGGGCGATCTTAAAACGGTGCTGTCCAAGATGCTTTGGGAAACCGGCCAGATAGCCGAATTGCTGCGCGCTGGCGGCGAGGCGATTCCACATCGAGCTGAAGACGAGCAAGCCCATGTTCTACATTGGCTTATCAAGCTTCTCCTAAAGCACGGTGACGATTATCGCACCGCCGCTGTCGAGCATTTGAGAAAGTGCGATGTCGCTCGCAACAAGGAAGCCACCCAATGACTAATCACCCTGTTACAGATGAGTTCATTGCCCAGCGCTGGCCCGAGATCGACACACCGGAAGGTCGTGAAGAAATCCGCCGCGAGTTTGATGCGCTCATGGAGCAAATCAGAAACGCCGCTTGGAAACCTTTCCCCCGGTTTCATGATCATATGGCGAGCATTGTGGTTGAGAAGTCGAGAACACTTCCGGATCGACTTAACAACCTGAAGGCCGCGCTTGCGGGCATTCCGCCCCATCTGCTGAAGTATCAGTGGAAGGCCGATGAGCGCCCGCACTTCGGCAACAAGTCAGTGCGAGTGGAGCCGACCGATGTTGTGGGAGATGATGGTCACGGCTTCGGCCGCCAGTGGATTGCCCGCGTCAATCACGTCTCCAAGAATTACGTGGGGACGCTTGCCGACTTCATAGCCGCCGCCAACCCTGACACTGTCGGCATGATGATTGCCCGAATTGAGTACCTCGAATCTCTCGTCGCCGAGCGTACGCTTGATAGTGCTGAGGCACATCGCATGCGCACTATCGCGCTCGATATTCAGGAAGGGTACATACAGCTTTCAAAAGCACATGAATTGGCGCCAACCATCGCCGGGTTTGAGCGGGATTATCCCGAACTATATTGGCACGTTGCCAAGGGGAAAGTCAGTGCAGGCGAACCACTATATGGGGCGATTATCACCGACAATCGGGGGACCGAACTTGGCCATGGCGAAAGTGACATGAGCGCGCTCACAGCGTTCAGAGCTGCCCTCGCTAATGCCAAGCTTCCGGCAGCTTACATAGAGCAGGACATTGCCACGCTTGAGGCGCATCTGAAAAACCTGATTGCTGAACATCCAGCAATGGCCGCGCTCGCGACGAGCTACCAAGACCAACGCATGTGGTTCGTCGCCAAGCTTACCAGCATCGCCAGCGGCAGAGTACCCCTTACGAAGATCGAGGCACTGGTAACACAGGCCTTGTCACCGACCAAAGGCGACCCGCGCCCTAATTAAAGATGCCGGGTGTTGCCAGCGTCGAACGCCATCACCGAGGAAACTTTGTGACGCCGCTTGCAGAATCACACGGAATCACTGTTACCTGTAACCATCATGCAAAAAACACGCGCACCCATCAGTAAACGAGTTGCAGCTCATCGGGAAAGACAAGCCGCCGCAGGTCGCGCGGAGGTTAGTGCCTACATGCCCGCCGAGCTGGTTGCAGCAATCGACAGGATCAAACAGGAACGCGGGGCATCGTCCCGCGCCCCGATATTGGAAGAGGCCGTCAGGTTTTATTTAGAACAAACAAGGGCATAAAATAAAAAGCCCCACCTTTGGCGAGGCGGGGGCTTTTTGGATAAGTAGACAAAACGATCTTGAGAACCGTCGAACAGTCTCAAGATAGTTCAGAATTAACGAACTCGCAAGATGTTAGCGCTTGCGGGAGCGCTGATTTTTTGTCTGCTGTCCATGCCCTCTTGAGAGAGGACAAAGGAACCATGTTCCAGCAGATTGGCGCGGTGCAGGCGAAATCCGGCACCAGACGAACCGGCGCACCTGTGCGCAGAAATTCCCGCCTGAAGGGCAAGTGCGAGGCGGTATTCTGGAAGCCCCTGCCCCGACACGAAGCCCGCGAAATCCTGCTTGCCGCGCGCAAGTATGAGCTGGCAATGAAACAGCCAGGTAAGCGCACCGGCCCGCTCGGTCATGTCGCGCTTGAAGTGCTGGACTACCTCACCAATCTGGTTGATTTCGGGAACGGCCGGCTTGATCCGTCCATCAGCACTATCATGGAAAAAATCGGCCGCGCCCGAGCTGCGGTATGCCGCGCGCTCGATGCACTTCGCACCCACGGCTTTGTTGATTGGTTGCGTCGCTATATCCCAACCGGCAACGAGGGCGCAGGCCCGCAGGTGCAGCAGACAAGCAACGCCTACCGCTTGAGCCTGCCGGCGCGCGCCAAGGCGCTTCTTGGCAAGTATGCGAGGAAGGCCGCGCCCCTGCCCGATGACGCTGCACAGGCCCGTCAGGAACGCCAAGACGCCATCAAGGCGCACATGGACAGCCTTTCGCCGGCAGATCGCCTAAGGGAGACTGTAGAGGACCGGGTACGCGCCGAGCAGTTGGCGGGTTATGTGGAGCGGGCAGCAAAGAACCGCGCAGAACGGGCCGAGGAAGGCCGCCAGACGCCGGCAGCAAAGCAGATGCAGTTTCACTACACCCAGCCGGCTACCGCGAACCCTGCCATCGAGCGCATCCGCAAAAATTTGGAGGCACGAAAGGCCGAAAAGCTTTTGAATGAGCGTGAGTTCACTGAAAGAACTGAATCCGGTCCTGATTTTTATAATCCTGCGGATTAGTAAGCGGACGCCGCTTGTTCGGTCCGCTATCGCGGCCCTGCGGCGGTTCCGAACCGCGTTAAAGTGCGGTTCGGCGGCAACCTATACGCAGTTTCAGGACCGTTCAGACGCCCGGATAGGCTTCTTGGCTTATGAGAGGTCGCAAGGGGAAATCTTGAAGGGAATATTATTCCAAATCGCCCGGAGCAGCGTCTTGCGATGCACCTTTAAGGCGAGAGATTGTCAGGCGGCTGGTGCCGAATTTTCGGGCCACTGCGGCTATGCTGGTTCCGGCCGCCAGATCGGCAAGCGCCACCTGTTTTTGCCGATCCGTCAGGGCGGGCGGCCGGCCGAAACGTTTTCCCTTTTCGCGCGCCCTCGCCACGCCTGCTTGCGTGCGTTCAATATTCAAATCCCGCTCGAATTGCGCGACGGCGTTTAGAACGTTCATTGTCATGGTGCCGGCCGAGCTGGTGAGATCGAGGCCGCCCAACTGGAGGCAATGCACCCTCACCCCGTTTTCGGCGAGCATCTTGACCGTGCTGCTGACATCGATGGCGTCACGGCCGAGGCGATCCAGCTTCGTGACGATCAACACGTCGCCCGGTTCCATCCGGTCGAGCAACTTCATAAAGCCAGGTCGTTTAGCAGCCGGCGTACTGCCCGAAATCGTTTCGGATATGATCCGGCGCGGCTCGACCGAAAAGCCAGCGGCCGAGATTTCTGTAATCTGGTTTTCGACCGTCTGTCCCGTGGTTGACACTCTGACATAAGCGAACGTGCGCGACATAGCTGTTTCCCTGTTCAAAAGTGTCCCGTTCTTTTTGAGCATGCAAGAAAGTCGGGATAGGCACTTTTGAGCAGAACCGCCCTGCCCTGTCTATAACCGGACGGTTTTGAGCATCCTGCGAGCGGCGAGCGCGAGGGGTCAAAGCATTGTTAATGCGTGGCGCTTTCGTCAGGTTGAAAATTAAGTCTCTGTTTACTTTCATCACTTGGCATATCGGATTTAGGCGCATACCCGGTTCGAATTTTAACCGGGTTCAACTCTTAATCTGATTAATTTTTAAATCGGATTAGTTTAAATACCCGATTGACGTACAAACCGGATTCATAATTATATCCGGTTAGTTCAGTTACCGGATTTAAAAATTAATCCGATATCAACTTTTACCGGGTATCTGAATAAACCAGATAATTATTTAAACCGGAGTTCTACCATGCCCGTTGTCGTTATCGCCTCATCTAAAGGCGGCGCAGGAAAATCAACCACCGCTGTCCTGCTGGGCACCGAGCTTGCCCGCAAAGGCGTGCCCGTCACAATGCTGGACTGCGACCCCAATCACTCATTGAGCATATGGGCAGGGAAGGGAACCTTGCCCAGTAACATTCAAGCGCTGACCGATGTCACGGAATCAAGCATCGTGAAGACGATCAAACAACACGACGTCGATGGCGCGGTTGTCATTGTTGACCTTGAAGGCGTTGCCTCGCGCATGGTTTCGCGCGCTATATCGCAAGCCGACCTGGTGTTAATCCCTATGCGAGCCACCATCCTAGACGCCACTATCGGTGCGCAATCGCTCCAGCTCATCGCGGAAGAGGAAGAAGCCATAAACCGGGAGATAGCGCATGCGGTTGTTTTCACAATGACACGCGCCATTCGTTCGAAGCAGCAAAACGGGATTGAAGCCTCTTTGAAGGAAGGGGGAATAGACATCGTGGAACCGCCCCTCATGGAACGCGCCGCATTCTCGGCTTTGTTCGAGTTCGGCGGTGACCTGCATTCGATGGAAACAAAGCAAGGCAACATGTCATCTGCAATCGAGAACGCCGAGGCATTCGCCATGGCTGTTTACAAACGTCTGACGGAGGCACTGAAATGACCGATTTCAAACTTGATCTAGGCGCACTGAAGCGCACCCCAAAGGCAGCAACCGAAGCGGCCATCGCCAAAGCCGACGCAGCAGGTGAGGCGAGGGGGTTTGTTGACCGATCACCACGCGGCAAGCCCGGCCGAAGGAAGAGCGAGCGCACCGGCCAGGTGCATGCTAAGGTACTGCCTCACGTTTCGGACGAGATCGCCGAGGAAGCGGCTCGTCGAGGCGTGGTGCAGGGCGTAATCATAGAAGAAGCATGGGCACTCTACAAAGCTAGGAGAGAGTGAAGAATGGTCGATCCAGAAAAGCCTAAAAGCTATTTTCTTTGGGCGGCAATGGCAGCAAACGCGCTGCCGAGCGCTATGCTTGGAACACCCCGATACGAAAACACTTTTGAACAGATGGTGAGAGAGTGTCAGGTTCTGA
Source organism: Agrobacterium sp. LY4 (assembly GCF_001526585.1). Classification (NCBI taxonomy): domain Bacteria; kingdom Pseudomonadati; phylum Pseudomonadota; class Alphaproteobacteria; order Hyphomicrobiales; family Rhizobiaceae; genus Agrobacterium; species Agrobacterium sp. LY4. Next base: position 41,765 of record NZ_ASYA01000021.1, read on the forward strand.
CCGGTCGCAGCCATCGTGTTTCCTCGGCAGGAATGCGGCGGCTACTACATCTTGCAATGACGCGGCCAATTTCGCTTTCGCTTCTGTATGGCGAGTGGCGGCAGCGCACCATGCTTCAACGATGGGGAGCTATTCGTAGGTATGGTGACGTATTTTTCACAAAACAGGGCGGTTGATAGGCCGTATTGGGAGAGGCGCAGCGTGGAATTCAAAGGTTCATTCCAAATCGACCAAGACGCCATTAGGCGGCTCCAAGAAATCGCAGATAGCGAGTGGCCGAAAGTTCTAGAGCGTATCAAGCTCCAATCTCTGGCGAGCGGTATGGAGGTCAAATACGACTTATCCAATTGCGGAATGGAGTGGTCGCCAGTCTTCTGGCACGAAGTGGACCACCCGATAGCATGGATGCACAATACCACAGGCGAACGCCGCAAAGGCGCAACCTATCCAGACGAACCCGCATAGCGGTCGTATAAAAATCTTTGTCAGCAAAAAACTTACATCACCCCTTGCATAGTGTAAGCAAAAAGCTTACATTGACCTTGTGATCAACAACAAGAGAAAGGGTTCAAGATGGTGATTTAGGACATGACGGAGATGGCAAGTGATTAAGGATTTCAAGGACAAGGGGTTAAGCGAGCTATTTGAGACAGGCAAAACTTCAAAGATCGATCAGAAAATGCATCAACGCATTAAAGTTCGATTAGACCGCCTGGAGCAAGCAGCATCCCCAAGCGACATGAGGCTGCCGGGCTTCAATTTTCACCCTCTAAGTGGGTTCAACCCCACTAGATATACAGTTCACGTCAACGGCCCATGGTGCATCACATTTGAGTTTCTGAATGGCGATGCATACAATGTTGACTTCGAACAATACCACTAGCGAAACCAGTGCCAGCCAGACGCCGCTTGTCTGGCTGGCGCTTAAAAATAAAAAAAACCCACAGAAGTAACAACGCCACACGAACGACGAGCACGATGGAGAGTGCTGGTTGTTCCGCTAATAGGAGACGAGAATGGCTTATGAGGTAGAGAGGCCCCTGAAACGGTGCCCATCTCATCCGGGCGCATTACTCAATGATATCATCCCGGAGACTGGGAAGACGAAGGTAGAGATAGCAAACATGCTGGGAATTTCCCGGCAGCAGCTGTACGATATTGTTAACGAGAAGAAGCCCGTATCGCCCAACATTGCGGCGAGGTTAGGCAAGCTGTTTGGAGATGGAGCCGCTATCTGGCTCAGGATGCAGGCAGCTTACGATGCTTGGCAGGCAGAACATAACGTGGACCTGAAGGACGTACCCACTTTAGAAGTTGCCTGACGCGGAGCCCATGACCAACAAGAAAGCCGCTCACCCTCATGAGCGGCTTTTTTGTATCTTGGAGTCTACCGGCGATTGCTTGACACTTTTTGCATATGAGAACATTCATAGAACAAAAAGGAAGGATCAATGCCCGCGCCGCTCCTTAAATCACCCGAAATTCAAACGACAATCAGGAAGCCGCTAAGCTGGCCTATGCTGATTTGCCATCAAGGTGAATGGCAGGTTTGCTACAAGGCGAAGGGAAAGCTTGACTGGCGAACGATCACCGCGTGGGTCTACGGCCGGGAAAGCATTTTCTTCTGCGAAGTGGGGCAGGAGCAACATGTGGTGGACCTGCCGGACCCTAAAAAGGTGCCTTTCTTCGACACAAACTTTCCCTTCACCGTTGATGAAATCACAGACGAGGGCTTTCGATGCATGGAGCTTGCCGGCGCTGGCAACATCATGGCGGCTAATGCCGCCTACCAGGTCTACAAGCAAAATATAAACGGCATCGTGCGGCTGCGACATGGGGGCCGAATAGTGCGGCGATCCGATGAAGAAAAATAGTCGCTAGAAATCTAGGTCATCATCTGGCGAAACAGACAGGAGCGCTTCATGGGCGGCCTCAACAAACGCCGCGCGGGCATCTTCCGGTCGATCATCCAAGCCGTTTTCCAGCACGGCCGAGCAGACCATGAGCGCAGTGACATAAGCTTGCCCATCCGTGCTTGCCGGCCATTTGTCGAGCAGGCAGCGGGCCAAGTCCGTTACCGTTTCATAGGTTTCGAAATCACCCCAATTGACCGTGATCGGTTCTATCCTGAATTCGCTCATCAGGGGAGCTTACACTAAAAGCGGCGGCATTTAATCAAGCCGGTAGACGTCCGCGTTATCCTGCCGCTCCCTGAGGCCTTTGTAAGCCGCATGACGTAGCTTGCGATCCGGCGTCGTCTGGCGGAACTCTATTTCCGCAATAAGCGTCGGCTGCACCCAAACGACCTCGCGCCGGCCCGAATAGGTCACAGGTGGCTTTTTCTTCCGCCAAGCTAATTTATCGAGCATCCGGCGCAGCTCGTTTGCGGCGCGCTCTTTAAATCCCGTGCCGACGCTTCCAACGTAGCGCAGCTCGTCGCCGTCATAGGCGGCCAGCAAGAGCGAGGCAAAGCCGCCGCTTGCCGACAGGGAGGGTTCATATCCCACGATCATGAACGGTTCGGACTGGACGCATTTCACCTTGATCCAGTCGCCAGTTCTTCCGCTCCGGTAGGGGCTATTTCGATCCTTGCCGATGATGCCTTCCAGCCCGAGGCGGCAGGCATGGTCGAGCATCAAACCGGGATCGTCTGTTTCCACTTCTTCCGAAATTCGGATAGCACCCTCAAAACCGGCCAGCATTTCTTCAAGCAGGTGGCGGCGGCTCCTATACGGCAGCTCGCGCAGATCGCGCCCGTCGAGGTAAAGAAGATCGAAGGCGTATAGCAGGGCATTGCCGGCCGTCTTCTTGCCACTACGCGCACCCACGGCACCCAAGCTGTTCTGTAGCGCATTAAAATCCGAGCGCCCTTGTTCGTCCAGGACGACCGCTTCGCCGTCAATGATGAAAGAAGCCGGCCCGAGGTCGCGCGCCGCTTGCTCGATAGCGGGGAACCGTGCAGCCCAATCATAACCGCCGCGCGTCAATATCCGGACACCGTCCGCGCCGGCGTGCACTGCGAGGCGATAGCCGTCCCATTTTATTTCCCATCCCCACTTATCGCCCGAGGGCGGCTTTTGCTTCAGCAGCGCAAGGGCGGGTTCGACACGCGCCGGCATTGGCTCCAGCGGCAATGCCG
>NZ_ASYA01000022.1:0-43753 GCF_001526585.1 Agrobacterium sp. LY4
GTCTATATCCCGATCGGCCAGCCGCACCGTCTGGCCAATGAGGGGCAGATTCCGCTCGAACTGGTCGAAATCCAGACCGGAGCCTATATCGGCGAGGACGATGTCATCCGCATCGAGGACGATTATAAAAGGCAATAGAATTGCCGCCAGCGCTTAAGGTTTGGAGAAGGTGAGGCGGATAGTTGTTCGGCTCGCCTTTTCGGCTCAGGCGATCAGCGCGTTCACGCAATGGGCAAGGGCATGGGAAAGCATCGCCGCCTCCAGCCCACGACGCCAGAACAGCCATCCGAACAGCAGGCCGGGAATGAAATTGGTGAGCAGGACTGCAAGGATCAGCGCCGCTTGCGGCTGAGCGACAATCGCAAACAGAAACGGCAGATGACCTGAGGCGAAGAGTGCCGCCGCCATAAGGATGGCGGCCCACAAAATCACCGGTCGAATCTGTCCTCTTCCTGTCATGCGCCAGAGCACCCAGGCGAAAAACGACATCAAGCCCCATCGGGTCAATAGCTCTTCCGTGATTCCGCCATAGAGAATCCGGGTCGCCAGCGGGACATTAAAAGCGGTCATTTTTGCTACTTCGGTCGCATCCGCGACCGATGGCAGGATCGCCGATGAATAGGCGATCATCAGCAGGCCGACGGCAATGCCCAACGCCAGTGCGGGCGGCACCTGTGTTCGCAGCACCGCTCGCGGGTTGCCACCCGTCAGCCAGCTATCGACCAAGGGCGCGCCAAGTCCGAGTTTTGTGGCCAGAGCCTGACCGGTTGCAACCGCCGCAACGGTCAGCATTGCCGGCTGGATGAGGATCAGCAGGCGCATTCCGAATGAAAGTTGCTCTTCCGGTACAAGCTGCTCAAATGTCGCCAATAAAAGCGATGCGACGCCGGCTAGTCCGATGACCAAAAGAATATGCCAGCGCTTCATGGTCTCTTCACCTGTTTTCCTCGCTGCGAAGTTTTATAAGCGACTGGCATTGCGTGTGGATTACGCAGCGCAATCCCCTGTGTCGCAAGCTTATCCGGCGCATTTTCCAATCGTTCGAAATGCCTCCTGAGGGCGCTGTGAGATTCGTATTTTAGGCGGTTGCCTAATCAAAAATCTTCGCATACGTTCCAACTGCAACGTTTCAGTGAGGGAGGAGACTCATGAGAATGCGTGTTATTTCTGCGGCTTTTCTGGCCAGCGTCATGATTCCGGCGGGTATCGCCGGGGCCACCGATCTTGAGGTGACCCATTGGTGGACATCGGGCGGCGAAGCCGCCGCGGTCGCCGAACTGGCCAAGGCTTTCGACGCCACCGGTAACAAATGGGTGGATGGCGCGATTGCCGGTTCGGGCGGCACGGCCCGTCCGATCATGATCAGCCGTATCACCGGCGGCGACCCGATGGGCGCGACCCAGTTCAACCACGGCCGGCAGGCGGAAGAGCTTGTCCAGGCAGGCCTGATGCGCGACCTGTCCGATGTTGCCGCAAAGGGCAACTGGAAAGACGTCATCAAGCCGGCAAGCCTGCTCGACAGCTGCACCATCGACGGCAAGATTTACTGCGCGCCGGTCAACATCCATTCCTGGCAATGGCTGTGGCTTTCCAATGAAGCCTTCAAGAAGGCGGGCGTCGAAGTTCCGAAGAACTGGACGGAATTCGTTGCCGCCGCGCCGGCGCTGAAAAAGGCCGGCATCCAGCCGCTCGCCCTTGGCGGGCAGGCATGGCAGGCCAACGGCCTGTTCGACACGCTGACGCTTTCGATTGGCGGCAAAGATCTCTACCAGAAAGTCTATGGCGACAAGGATGCCGAGGCGGCAGCCGGGCCTGAGATGGCGAAGATTTTCGCGGCTGCCGTCGAGGCGCGCGATATGGCCAAGGGCACCAATGTTCAGGACTGGAACCAGGCCACCAACATGGTCATCACCGGCAAGGCTGGCGGCCAGATCATGGGTGACTGGGCGCAGGGTGAATTCCAGCTTGCCAACCAGAAGGCCGGCACGGATTACACCTGCCTGCCGGGTCTCGGCCTCAACGACTATATCACCACGGGCGGCGACGCTTTCTATTTCCCGCTCCTGAAGGATGAGGCGAAATCCAAGGCGCAGGATGTGCTGGCGCAAACCATTGTCGATCCGAAAACCCAGGTTGCTTTCAACCTGAAGAAAGGTTCGCTGCCGATCCGTGGCGACGTCGATCTCAACGCCGCCAATGACTGCATGAAGAAGGGTCTCGAAATTCTGGCCAAGGGCAATGCGCTGACCAGCACCGACCAGCTGATTTCCGCCGATACGCAGAAACAGAAGGAAGACCTGATGGCGGAATTCTTCGCGGGCTCGATGTCGGCGGAAGACGGGCAGAAGCGCTTCGCGGACATTATCGGTTCGGCGGACTGAGTGTGATCTCTCCGGGTGGAAAGCGGTTCGCCGCTTTCCTTTCCAGCGTCCTGCCTGTGCAACAATCATCAGCACGGGCAGGGGTTTCATGCGGTAAGGCCTTTGCCTGACTGTTGACTGTAACGTTACAGGAGGAGGTAACATGGCAGGTCAAGCGCGCTCGGGGCGCCCCAACCAGCTTTTTCGCAATCTCAATTCCAAGATTGCCTCCATTCCCATGATACTGACCGCCATGGTGATCTTCCTCGGCGGAACGATCTGGACCGTGGTTTATTCCTTCACCAATTCAAAGCTTCTGCCGCGCGCGAGCTTCATCGGTTTCGATCAATATGAGCGTTTGTGGGCAGCACCACGCTGGATCGTGTCCATCCAGAATCTGGCGATCTACGGTGTGCTGTCGCTGATCTTCAGCCTCGTCATCGGCTTTGTGCTGGCGGCGCTGATGGATCAGAAAATTCGTTTCGAAAACACCTTCCGCACCATTTTCCTCTATCCTTTCGCCCTGTCCTTCATTGTCACAGGCCTCGTCTGGCAATGGCTGCTGAACCCGGAATTCGGCATCCAGTCGGTGGTGCGTTCGATGGGATGGGAAAGCTTCACCTTCGATCCGCTCTATAACTCCCAGATCGTCATCTACGGCATTCTGATTGCGGCGCTCTGGCAGGGCACGGGGCTCGTTATGTGCCTGATGCTGGCCGGTCTTCGTGGCATCGACGAGGACATCTGGAAAGCGACGCGTGTTGACGGCATTCCGATGTGGAAGACCTATATTCTCATCATCATTCCCATGATGCGGCCGGTGTTCATCACCACCCTCGTCATCATCGCCAGCGGCATCGTCAAGGTCTACGATCTGGTGGTGGCGCAGACCAGCGGCGGGCCCGGCATCGCGTCCGAAGTGCCGGCGAAATATGTCTATGACTACATGTTTCAGGCGCAGAATCTGGGGCAGGGCTTTGCCGCCTCGACCATGATGCTTCTGACTGTCGCTATCATCGTCATTCCATGGGCCTACCTCGAATTCGGAGGCAAGAAGCGTGGCTAATATCAGCACATTGAACACGGTTGTCGCCACCAGCGATGTGGTTGCCCAGGACCTTTCCGGCCCGCGCGGCAGGAAACCGAGGAAAACCTTTTCCCGCCGCAACATCATTCTTTACGGCACGCTGTTCGTGGCTGCCGCTTATTACCTGCTGCCGCTTTACGTGATGGTCGTCACCTCGCTGAAGGGCATGCCGGAAATCCGTCTCGGCAACATCTTCGCGCCGCCGGTGGAAATCACTTTCGAACCCTGGGTGAAGGCCTGGGCCAATGCCTGCACGGGCCTGAACTGCGATGGGCTTTCACGCGGCTTCTGGAATTCGGTGCGCATCCTCGTGCCTTCGGTGGTGATCTCGATCGTCGTCGCTTCCGTCAGCGGCTACGCCATGGCCAACTGGAAGTTCAAGGGATCGGAGCTGTTCTTCTCGATCCTCATCATCGGCGCCTTCATTCCCTATCAGGTGATGATCTATCCGATCGTCATCGTGCTGCGGGAAATGGGCGTTTATGGCACGCTGACCGGCCTCGTCATCGTGCACACCATCTTCGGCATGCCGATCCTGACGCTGCTGTTCCGCAATTATTTCGCCTCGCTGCCGGAGGAACTTTTCAAGGCGGCGCGCATCGATGGCGCCAATTTCTGGCAGATCTATTTCCGCATCATGCTGCCCATGTCGCTGCCGATCTTCGTCGTGGCGATGATCCTGCAGGTGACCGGCATCTGGAACGACTTCCTGTTCGGCGTGGTGTTCACGCGGCCGGAATATTACCCGATGACGGTGCAGCTCAATAACATCGTCAACTCCGTGCAGGGCGTGAAGGAATACAACGTTAACATGGCCGCCACGCTTCTGACCGGGGCCGTGCCGCTGATCGTCTATTTCGTCTCCGGCAGGCTTTTCGTCCGCGGCATTGCTGCCGGCGCAGTAAAAGGTTGAGCTATATGAACAAAAGCGTTTCCATTCGCGATCTTTCCCTGTCCTTCGGCGCCGTTACCGTGCTGAAAGATCTCAATCTCGATATTTACGACGGCGAATTCCTCGTGCTGCTCGGCTCTTCCGGCTGTGGCAAGTCGACCCTTCTCAATTGCATCGCCGGCCTTCTGGAGCCGACCGACGGGCAAATCTTCATCAAGGACCGCAACGTCACCTGGGAAGAACCGAAGGATCGCGGCATTGGCATGGTGTTCCAGTCCTATGCGCTTTATCCGCAGATGACGGTGGAGAAGAACCTGTCCTTCGGCCTCCAGGTCGCCAAGGTGCCGAAAGAGGAGATTGACCGCCGCGTCAAAAGGGCGGCCGGCATATTACAGATCGAGCCGCTGCTGAAGCGCAAGCCCGCCGAGCTTTCCGGCGGCCAGCGCCAGCGTGTGGCCATCGGCCGGGCGCTGGTGCGGGATGTGGATGTGTTCCTGTTCGACGAGCCGCTCTCCAACCTCGACGCTAAGCTGCGCTCGGAACTGCGCGTCGAAATCAAGCGGCTGCACCAGTCGCTGAAGAATACCATGATCTATGTGACGCATGACCAGATCGAGGCGCTGACGCTGGCGGACCGCATCGCCATCATGAAAAGCGGTGTCATCCAGCAGCTCGCCGATCCCGTCACCATCTACAACAAGCCGCGAAACCTCTTCGTCGCCGGTTTCATCGGCTCACCGTCGATGAATTTCCTGCGCGGCGAATTGATCGAAAAGGACGGCAAGGTGGTCTTCACCACCAATGGCGTGACTTTCGCGCTGGATGGCTATCATGCGGAAACGCCGCTCGCAGCCGGCCGTGCCGTGGTTCTGGGCGTTCGCCCCGAACATGTGCGCGTCGATGCCGATATCGTTGGCGGCGAAGTGCATGAGGCGGTGGTCGATATCGAGGAGCCGATGGGTGCGGACAATCTGATCTGGCTGAAACATGCCGGGCATACCATGTCCGTGCGTGTCGGCGGCCACAGGCGGTTTTCGCCGGGCACCAAGGTGCGCCTCGGCCTCGACATGACGATGGCCTCGCTGTTCGACGCGCAAAGCGAGGACCGGCTCTAGAACAGCTTCGATTTACCCCCACACAATCCCAAGACCCAGATCTCTATGGAGGAGACAATGACAGAACTCGGTTTCCAGCTTTACAGCGCCCGTAATTTCCAGCCTTTTTCCAATATTCTGAAGAAGCTTTCGGCGGCGGGTTATAAACATGTCGAAGGTTATGGCGCGATGTACGCTTCGCTGGATGACGCCGGTTTGAAAGGCCTGCGCGCCGAACTCGACGCCAATGGCCTTGCCATGCCGACCGGCCATTTCGGCCTCGACCTTCTGGAAGGCGATCCGAAAAAGGCGCTGAACATCGCGAAAGTTCTGGGTGTGGAGGCGATCTATTGCCCCTACCTGATGCCCGACCAGCGCCCGACAGATGCGGCAGGCTGGTTCGCTTTCGGCAAGCGCCTGCAGGAGGCTGGCAAGCCTTTCGTCGATGCCGGGCTGACCTTCGGCTGGCATAACCACGATTTCGAGTTCAAGACGCTTGGTGACGGTTCCACCCCACAGGAGCAGATTTTTGCCGGCGGCCCGGATTTGAAATGGGAGGCGGATATCGCCTGGATCATTCGCGGCAATGCCGATCCGCTCGCCTGGATCGAAAGCTATGGCAAACGCATTACTGCGGTACATGTGAAGGATATCGCACCAGCAGGCGAGAATGCGGATGAGGATGGCTGGGCCGATGTCGGCCACGGTACAGTGGACTGGAAAGGCCTCGTCGCGGCGCTGAAGGCGAAATCCGCCACGAAACATTTCGTGGTCGAGCACGACAATCCCAAGGACATTGACCGGCTGATCACCCGCTCGATCGTATCTTTCAAAACCTACTAAGTTTCAATTTCGGAGTTTGCATCATGGCCAGGGATCTTGGCGTCGGCATCATCGGATGCGGCAATATCTCGTCTGCTTATTTCTCGCTGGCACCGCTCTTCAAGGGCATCAAGGTGCTTGCCTGCGCCGACCTCAACCGCAATGCGGCGGAGCTGAGGGCGGAAGAATTCGGTGTTGTCGCGCAGTCCATCGAGGACCTGCTCGCCAACAGGGATATCGATGTGGTGGTGAATCTCACCATTCCCGCCGCGCATTTTCCGGTGTCGAAAGCCGCCCTTGAGGCGGGCAAGCACGTCTATTCGGAAAAGCCGCTGGTGCTTTCGCTGGAGGAAGGCGAGGAGCTGCGGCGCATCGCCCGCGAGAAGAACCTCTCCGTCGGCTGCGCGCCGGATACCTTCCTCGGCGGCGCGCATCAGCTTGCCCGGCAATATATCGATGACGGCAAGGTCGGGCGCATCACATCAGGCACCTGCCATGTAATGAGCCCCGGCATGGAGATGTGGCACCCGAACCCGGGCTTCTTCTTCCTGAAGGGCGGCGGGCCGATCCTCGATCTCGGTCCCTATTACGTTGCCAACCTCATCAACCTCATCGGTCCGGTGAAGCGCGTCGGTGCGTTGACCAGCATGGCGAACCCCACCCGTACGGTGACCAGCCAACCGCTGAACGGCGAAATCATCCCGGTCGAAACGCCGACCAATATCCATGCCCTGCTGGAATTCGTGAATGGCGCGACGATCACGCTTTCGGCCAGCTGGGATGTCTGGTCGCATCGCCACGCCAATATGGAGCTTTACGGCACGGAAGGCTCGATCTATGTGCCGGACCCGAACTTCTTCGGCGGCGTGGTGGAAGCGAGCGGTCGCGACAAGAATATCCAGCCGCTGGAAGACTGGGCGCATCCTTTCGGCATTGCCAATCAGGAAAGCCCCAATGGCCCGCGCGCCAATTACCGCACGGCGGGCCTTGCCGATATGGCGATTGCGATTCTGGAGGGGCGTGATGCCCGTTGCTCGCTGGATCGCTCCCTGCACGGTATCGATGTGATGACCTCGATCCTCAAATCCGGGGAAGAGGGCCGTTTCATCGAAATGACGACGACCTGCACCCAGCCGGCTGCACTCGGGATCGAGGAGGCGCAGGCGCTATTGCGCTGAGCCTGTCGAGTTTAAAAAAGGCCCGGCGCACTGCCAGTTCGCCGGGCCTTTTCCGCTCAGCCATGTAGTGGCGAGCGTCGCGTGTTCATCAGATTTTCATAGGCCGACAAAAAGACCCAGCCAGCGCGCAACGGTCCTGACCATCCAGATCAGGAACACGAACGAAGCTATGCCGGTGGCGGTGACGAGCGCTGCAGAAGCGACGAGGAGGCCGGTTGTGAGATTGCGCCTGAACCGGTGACGTTTCGGCTCGAGTGCTCTATCCATGGCGCAGAGCGGCAATCAGCCCGCGAATGGTGAGCGTGACATAAAGCATGCCCGCCATCGCCATCAGCAGGCCGGTGCCGAGAGAGCTGAGGTTGCTCAGCGAAAACATAAATGTATCAGCCGCCACCATTGGCAAGACCCTTCAAGAACAGCAGATTTCGCATCGTTCTAGATCGTGCCGGTTTCCCGCATATGTCCCGTTTGTTTCGTCTTGTTGCTGCCGCGGGGCATTTTCGTGATGGCGCGGCTTTGCGCGATTTCCGCAAGGCCCTTCACAAGCCCGTCGGTTTGGTTTAAAGCCGCTCCCCGTAATCCGGTCGCAGCCCACCCGGTCAAAACAAGGGATCCCAAATTATGAAAACCATCGTCATCTGCTCCGGCGGACTGGACTCCGTTTCGCTTGCGCATAAAATCGCGGCGGAACACGAACTTCTCGCTCTCGTCTCCTTCGATTATGGCCAGCGCCACAGGAAGGAACTGGAATACGCGGCCGATTGCGCGCGGCGTCTCGGCGTGCCGCATCATGTCATCGATATCAGAACCATCGGTGCCCATCTCACCGGTTCGGCGCTGACCGATGACGTGGAGGTGCCGGATGGGCACTATGCGGAAGAGACCATGCGCTCCACCGTGGTGCCGAACCGCAACGCCATCATGCTCACCATCGCTTTCGGGTTGGCCGCCGCGCAGCAGGCGGATGCCGTGGCGATTGCCGTGCATGGCGGCGATCACTTCATCTACCCCGATTGCCGGCCGGGCTTCATCGACAGCTTCAACGCGATGCAGGCGCATGCGCTTGAAGGTTATGCGAACGTCAAGCTCTTTGCTCCCTATGTCACCGTTTCCAAGGCGGCGATCGTGACCGACGGCGTGAAATACGGCACGCCGTTTGGCGAAACATGGTCCTGTTACAAGGGCGGCTTGCGCCACTGCGGCCGCTGCGGCACCTGCGTGGAACGGCGTGAGGCCTTTCATCTGGCTGGTGTCACCGATCCGACCGACTATGAGGACCCGGATTTCTGGGTGGCGGCCACCCATGCCTATGCGGCGCAGGAGGTGAGCTGATGTTCCGCATCACCAAGGAATTTCACTTCTCCGCCTCGCACCAGCTGAAAAGCCTGCCGTCGGATCATCAGTGCAATCGCCTCCACGGGCATAATTACATTGTTGAGATCGAGCTGGCAGGCGAAGCGCTGAACGAGCACGGTTTCGTGCGCGACTATCACGAACTTGCACCGCTGAAGCGCTATATCGACGATCATTTCGACCACCGCCACCTGAACGACGTTCTCGGCCATGACCGGGTGACGGCGGAATGCCTGGCGAAGCATTTTTATGACTGGTGCAAGGATCGCCTGCCGGAAACGAGCGCCGTGCGCGTCAGCGAAACCGCCAAGACCTGGGCGGAATACCGGCCATGACGGCGGCTGCACACAAGATTGCAGCGAAGGAAACCACGATCCGCATCAGCGAAATCTTCGGTCCGACCATTCAGGGCGAAGGCGTGCTGATCGGTCTGCCGACCGTTTTCGTGCGCACTGGCGGCTGCGATTACCGCTGCTCCTGGTGCGATACGCTGCATGCCGTTGACAGCGAGTACCGCGACACGTGGAAGCCGATGCCGGTCGAGGCGATCTGGCAGGAGGTGCGGCGGCTTTCCGGCGGCGTGCCGCTGACGGTCTCGCTTTCAGGCGGCAACCCGGCCATCCAGCCGCTCGGGGCCTTGATCGCGAAGGGGCAGGGCGAGGGGTATCGCTTCGCGCTGGAAACGCAGGGCAGCATCGCCAAAGACTGGTTTGCTGCTCTCGACCATCTGGTGCTGAGCCCCAAGCCGCCATCGAGCGGCATGGAAACGGACTGGCGGGCCTTCGAAGATTGTCTTGCCGCCGCCGGCGACGGACCGCAGGTGGCGCTGAAGATCGTGGTGTTCGACGATGCGGATTATGCCTATGCCAAGGCGGCATCCGCGCGTTTCCCGCATCTGCCGGTCTATCTCCAGACCGGCAACCATACCCCGCCGCCGCCCGATGACGACGATGCACGTGTGGATATCGATGGGGTGATGGACCGGATGTTGTGGCTGGTGGAGAAGGTGAGCGAAGATCGCTGGTTTTCCGCCCGGGTGCTGCCGCAGCTGCATGTGCTGTTGTGGGGGAATAAGCGGGGGGTGTAGATTGTGCGGAAGGATTAAAATTCCACGTCGTAGTCCACGTCTTTGAGAAAGCGCATAGCGGATTGAGCGAGCGGGTGCCACTTGCTTCTTCTCCCCGCCGGGGAGAAGGTCGCGGCAGCGGGATGAGGGGGCAACGTCAGCGATATTCGGAGAGCTTGCCCCCTCATCCGACCCTTCGGGCCACCTTCTCCCCCTCGGGGAGAAGAATACGCGGCAACGTCGTGCCGCATATTGTCTTTCACATCAGGCCGAAACGGCCAGTTCGCGCCGTTCCCGATCCGCAATGATCGACAGATCGAGCACCTTCTGCAGATTGGCCGCATGACGGAAATCCGGATCGGCGGGGCCGCCTTCCATGACGGCCCTGGCGAATTTTTCGTAATTCGTCGGCACCGGGTCGACATCGATGGTCTTCCAGATCGCCTTTTCCACATCCTCGCCGATGCAGGCGCGCAGGCTGGAATAATCCGGCGTGTGGATCACTTCCAATGCGCCCTTGTCGCCATGGATGCGCAGGCGAAGTTCGTTCAGATGCCCCGTCGCCCAGCGGCTGGCATGGATGACGCCCATGGCGCCGTTTTCAAGCTCGGCGGTCATGGTGAAGCTGTCATTGGCGTCGAGGTCGTAGACGCCAATTTTATTGCCTTCATATTTGTCGAAGGTCTTCAGCCGCGTGAAGATGCGCTCCACATCGCTGCCCGCGCCATAGGAGGCGAAGTCGAGAATGTGGATGCCGACATCGCCCAGCACGCCGTTCGAGCCATGCTTGGTGGAAAGCCGCCACAGCCACTTGCTCTCCGTCATCCAGTCGCCCCAGGCCTTGGAAACGAGCCAGCTCTGGAGATAGGAGGCTTCGAGATGCCGCACCTTGCCGATCTTGCCTGAAAGCACCATCTCGCGCGCCGCCTGCAAGGGTGCGACGTTGCGATAGGTGAGGTTGACCATGGCGACGAGGCCGGCCTTTTCAGCGGCATCGGCCATTTCGGCGGCCTTGGCGTAGTTTTCCGCCAGCGGTTTTTCGCAGAAGACATGTTTGCCGGCCGCCAGAAGCTTCAGGCTGGTGGGATGGTGGATCGCGTCCGGCGTGACATTGGCCGCCGCGTCGAATTCACCCCAGGCAATCGCATCATCCAGCGAGGTGAAGGAGAGCGGAATGTTGTGGCGAAGCGCAAAGCCGCGCACCACCACATCGTCCACATCCACCGCTGCGACGAGTTCGACGCCGGGGATTTCAGAGAAATATGTGGCATGGTTGTTGGCCATGCCGCCGGTTCCGAGAATGAGAAGTCTCATGGCTGTTTACCTGTAACCTACTTCGCCTGCCTTGTGCAGCTTGGGGCCGCGTTCTTCGATGGGCTCCAGAGCCTTGTCGACGGGAACATTGGGGGCGTCGTGAATGCTTTTCAGTGCGCCAACGGGATTATAGGCCCATTTCACAGAGTTGCTGATGACCTTCTGCACATTGGCGTCGTGATAGGTCGGATAGGTCTCGTGGCCGGGGCGGAAATAGAAGATATTGCCTGCACCACGGCGCCAGGTAAGACCGGACCGGAAGACCTCGCCGCCCTGGAACCAGGAGATGAAGACGGTTTCCAGCGGCTCCGGCACGGAGAACTGCTCGCCATACATTTCCTCGTTTTCCAGCTCGAAATGTTCCGGCAGGCCGGCGGCGATCGGGTGGCGCGGATTGATGGTCCACAGGCGCTCGCGTTCGCCCGCCTCACGCCATTTCAGCGCGCAGGGCGTGCCCATCAGGCGCTTGAACGGCTTGGAGAAGTGGCCGGAATGCAGGACGATAAGGCCCATGCCTTCCCAGACGCGCTTGGCGACACGCTCGACGATTTCATCCTGAACCGCACCATGGTCCTTGTGACCCCACCAGACGAGAACGTCGGTCTTGTCGAGGCGCTCCTGCGAAAGCCCGTGTTCCGGCTCCTGCAGCGTGGCGGTAGTGGCGTTGATCTCAGGATTCTGGTTCAGCGCGTCGGCAATGGTGTTGTGCATGCCGTTCGGATAGATCGAACGCACCGTCTCATTGATGTGTTCGTGGATATTTTCGCCCCATACAACGGTGTTGATGGTCATTGTCATGCTCCTCGGTGAAAGCCGGGACCTTGGGTGAGCCCGGCGAAAGTTGAATGTTCAGGCGGCACCCCGGGCAGGGTTGCGGGCAAGCGCCCGGCCCTCGGCATCGAAACGATGTATCTGCGCCGCATCCGGCGCTATGGCGATGCGTTCACCGGCCGTGCGGCCGGTCACGCCCTCTTCACGAACGACGACGGGTTCATCCGCGCCGATCTCGACATAGATATAGCTGTCCGATCCCAGCATTTCCGAATGCACGATCTCGCCGCTCCAGCCGCTGCCATCGGTGGCGATGGCGATGTGTTCGGGGCGGATGCCGATGGTTTTCGCCCCTTCGGCTTCCGCATATTTGCCGGTGAGGAAGTTCATCTTCGGTGAGCCGATGAAGCCGGCGACGAAGGTGTTGACCGGGCTTTCGTAAAGCTCCAGCGGCGTGCCGATCTGCTCGACCCGGCCGTCACGCAGCACACAGATACGGTCGGCGAGCGTCATCGCCTCCACCTGGTCGTGGGTGACGTAGATCATCGTCGTGTCATGCATCGAGCGATGCAGCTTGGCGATTTCGAGACGCGTGGCGACGCGCAGCGCGGCATCGAGGTTGGAGAGCGGTTCGTCGAAGAGGAAGACCTTCGGATCGCGCACGATGGCGCGGCCGATGGCGACACGCTGGCGCTGGCCGCCGGAAAGCTGCTTCGGCAGACGTTCCAGATAGGGCGTGAGCTGCAGCATCTCGGCGGCGGCTTCGACGCGCTTCCTGCGCTGTTCCTTGTCCGCGCCTGACAGTTTCATGCCGAAGGCCATGTTTTCGAACACGGTCATGTGCGGATAAAGCGCATAGGACTGGAAGACCATGGCGACGCCACGCTTGGCGGGCGGCAGGCGGTTCACCGTCTCGCTGTCGAAAGAGAGCGTGCCACTGGTAATTTCCTCCAGCCCGCAGATGAGGCGCAAAAGCGTGGACTTGCCGCAGCCGGAAGGGCCGACAAAAACCATGAATTCGCCGGAGCGGATGTCCATGTCGATGCCCTTGATGACATCGAAGGCGCCGAAGGATTTGCGAAGATCGCGCAGTTGAATGGTGGTCATTTGGTTTCTCCTAGCCTTTGACGCCGCCGGCGGTGAGGCCGGAGATGATGCGTCGCTGGAAGATCAGAACGAGGACGACGAGCGGGGCGGTGACGATGACGGACGCGGCCATGATCGTTCCCCAGGGGATTTCGAACTGCGAGCCGCCCGACAGGAGCGCGATGGCGACAGGCACCGTGCGCTGTTCGTTCGATGAGGTGAAGGTGAGCGCGAAGAGGAACTCGTTCCAGGCCGCGATGAAGGCGAGAAGCCCTGTGGTGACGAGCGCCGGCCACATCAGCGGCATGAACACCTGGGTGATGATGACCCACGGCGTTGCACCATCGACGATAGCCGCTTCCTCGATCTCTATCGGCAGGTCGCGCATGAAGGTTGTCAGCACCCAGACCGTGAAGGGCAGGGTGAAGATCATGTAGGAAAAGATCAGCGCGAGCGGCGTGTTGAAGATGCCCGCCCAGCGGATCAGTTCGAACAGGCCGGCGAGAACGGCGATCTGCGGGAACATCGAAACCGACAGGATGGTGAGCAGAAGCAGCGCACGACCCCGGAAGCGGACGCGGGCGAGAGCATAGGACGCCGTGACCGCAAGGAACAGCGACAATATGACGACGGAAGATGCAACGAACAGCGAATTGCCGAGATTGCGCAGGAAAGTGCCGTTGCCGATGACGAAGCTGTAATTGGTCAGCGAGAAGTCACGCGGCCAATAATTGACCTGGAACAGCGCCGAGCCGGATTTCAGGCTCGTCAGGATCGCATAATAGAACGGGAATACCGAAATCACCATGATGACGGCGACCAGCGCATAAAAAGCGGTGGTTTTCAGGATGCTTGGCAGGGTCATCGCGCGGCTCCATCGGTGTTGACGCGCCCGAGCCACATGTAGATGACGGTGATCGAGGCGATGATGAGGAACAGCATGGTGGAGGCTGCAGCACCGTAGGAGAACTTGTCGAAATCGAACAGGTTCTCGCGCGCCAGCACCGACATGGTGCGGGTCTGGGCGTTGTTGGGCGTCAGGATATAGATGAGGTCGAAGACGCGCATCGCATCCAGCATGCGAAAGATGACGGCGACCATGAGGGCCGGGCGGATCATCGGCAACGTGACGCGGAAGAACACCTTGACGGGATGAATGCCATCCACCTTTGCCGCCTCATACATGTCCTTCGGCACCATTTGCAGGCCGGCGAGAATGAGCAGCGCCATGAAAGGCGTGGTCTTCCAGATATCGACGATCAGCACGGCGATCATCGCGGTCTCGGGATTGGCCGTCCAGGCGATCTTGCTGGAGATCAGCCCGAGATTGAGGAACAGGTCGTTCAATATGCCGAACTGGTCGTTCAGCATCCACGCCCACATCTGCGCCGAGACGATGGTGGGAATGGCCCAGGGCACGAGGATTGCGGCACGCACGAGGCCACGTCCCTTGAATTCGGCATTCAGCACCAGCGCGACGATGAGGCCGAGCACGGTTTCGAAGCTGACGGAAAGGATGGTGAATTTGAGCGTGTTGAGAACCGCGCCCCACCATGCGGGATCGGCAAGCAGGCCGCGATAGATGGTGCGGCCGCTGCTGAGCGTGATCCAGGTGAGGTAGTTCTTGAGGCCGACGAACTGCGCCCCGTCGAGATTGGTGAGTGAGGCGTCAGTGAGGCTGAACCAGACGGTGCGCACCAGCGGCCAGCCCGCCACCAGCGCCAGCACCAGAAATGTGGGGGCAAGAAACAGCCAGGCGGATTTCAGTCGTTCCGACTGCAGGTCGGAGCCGGTGCCGGATGCCGCGACCGGTCTTTGAAGGGCAATGTTGTTCATGGGGATATCTCGCGGTTGGGGCGCGGGAGACGATCAGGCGAGACCGCCTCCCGCGCGGGCCGGATTACCAGCCGTTGCCTTTGAGATCGGTCAGTTCAACCTCGAGAAGTTCGAGATTTTCCGCCGCCGTGCCGTTGCCGGAGAGCGTGTTGTGCACGGCGCCCCAGAACTTGGCGGAAACCTCGTTATATTTCACCTTCGCCGAGGCGGAAGGACGCGGAACGGCGGTCTGGAAGATCGGTTTCCATGTCGGCATGAAGGGCTGCGCGGCGGCGACATCCTTGTCGTCGTAGAGGGATGCGATCGTCGGCATGTTGGAGAGCTGGATCGCGCGCATTTTCTGGGTGTCTTTCGATGCCAGGAATTTCACGAGCTGAATGGCCGCGTCCTGATCGTCGGAGTATTTCGAAACGGCGAGGTTCCAGCCGCCGAGTGTCGAAGCAGGGGCTTCGCCTTCCGCGCCAGCCGGCAGCGGGGTGACGCCGAACTTGCCCTTGATGGCGCTGTCGTCGCCATTGCCCAGTGCATAGGCATAGGGCCAGTTGCGCATGAAGACGGAATTGCCGGTCTGCCAGACGCCGCGCGCTTCCTCTTCCTTATAAGCGAGCACGCCCTGCGGCGCGATGGTGCCGACCCAGCCCTTGGCGGTTTCGATGGCGGCTGCGGCCTTCTCATTGTTGACGGAGATATCGCCGTTGGTCTCGACAATGTGGCCGCCGCCGGCGGAAGCGATCCATTCCAGCGCGTTGCAGGTCAGGCCCTCATAGGCGCTGCCCTGGAAAACGAAGCCCCAGAGGTCCTTCTGTCCGCCTTCGCGCTCCTTGTCCTGGATTTCCTTGGCGGTCTCGCTCAGTTCCTTCCAGGTCTTCGGCGGCTGCTTGCCATATTTTTCCAGAAGGTCCTTGCGGTAGAAAAGCGCCGGCGCGTCGGTGAACATCGGCATGGCAACGAGCTTGCCGTCAACCGTCTGCGAGGCGACGATGGAAGGGAAATGATCGCCGATGACATCCTTTGTCGCTGCGGTCAGATCCACGAACTGGTCGGCCAGTTGCGGCGCCCAGATCACGTCCGTCTGGTAGACGTCGACATCCTTGTTGCCGGCGGCAAGCCACAGCCGATACTGGCTGAACTGTTCGCTGGACGATGACGGCATGGTGACGAGATTGACCTTGTGACCGGTCTCTTTCTCGAAAGCGGCGATCCGTTCGCGGAAGAACGCGACGTTCTTGCCGGTCGAATTGGCGGCGATGGAAAGCTCGGCCGCCTCAGCTGAAACGGCGGCGGAAAACGCGGCTCCGCACAGGAACAAAGTCTTCATGGAAATATTCATTGTCAAACTCCTCCGTTGACGCTTCCGATTGTCCTCAAAATTGAAAGCGCTTTTGACCGACGCGAGGCTCTCAAAAGCCGAGCAATCTGTCAATACTCTTTCTAATTCCCCGGAAATCGGCTGTTTTCGCCTGCAATTTTTCGGCGTTTGCCTTTGGGAATGATCAACTGTAAGGTTTCAGGTGGAGGAAAATTGAAATCGTTTTCAATTTTTGTCGGCTTGAAAAATCCGCGGCGGCGACGCATGCAGGGGCAAATTGGCAAAAAATTATGAAGCTCAAGGAATTCGCAGAGAAAGTCGGGCTCTCGCCCACCACCGTCAGCCGGGCGCTGGGCGGCTACCCCGAGGTGCGCGAGGAAACGCGCCAGCGGGTGATGGAGGCTGCGCTGAAATACGGCTACCGGCCGAATGCCAATGCTGTCAGGCTGGCGACGGGCAGGGCAGGCGCCATCGGTGTCGTCATGGGCCGTTCGGGCGGCGGGCACTTCTTTTCCGAATTCATGGGCGGCATGGCGACGCGTCTGGAACGGGAGGAGACCGATATTCTCGTCAGCGTTACTGTCGACAATAATCTCGATGAGGAACTGGCGATTTTCAGCCGGCTGGCGTCGAGCGGCCGGGTGGATGGCATCATCGTGCATTCACCCCGCCCGGAAGATGAGCGCATCGCACTGCTCAACCGGCTGGGTGTGCCCTTCATCGTGCATGGCCGCTCAAAGACGCCTTTCGAACATGCCTGGCTCGATATCGACAATCACGACGTCACCTATCGCCCGACGATCCATTTTCTGGAGCGCGGACACAGGCGCATCGCCCTTATCAATGGTCCGGTCGGCCGCACCTTCGTGCAGGACCGCGAGCAGGGTTTTCGCGAGGCGCTGGCGACGCACGGCATTACGCCGGACCCGCGCTTCATGATGAATGAGCACTTCAGCGAAGAGACGGCCTTTCGCTTCGCCCGCTCGCTGCTGGAACAGACGCCGCGCCCAACGGCCTTTGTGGCGGGTGCGATGATGACGGCGCAGGGTGTCTATCGCGCCGCGACGCAGATGGGGTTGACGATTGGCAGGGATGTCTCCGTCATCGCCCATGACGACGTGTTTCCTTACCTTACGCCGGAAAGCATGATGCCGCCGCTTTCCACCACCCGCTCGCCCATGCGCATGGCGGGCATGCGGGTGACGGACCTGCTTTTGCAGATCATCGGCGGCCGTCCCGTCCGCGAGGTTCAGGAATTGTGGCCGGTCGAACTGATCTTGCGGGAATCGGTCGGCCCTGCCTGAACTTGTTGCCATAGCTCACTGATTCCACTCCATTTTGTGAACGTCAGTTGATAACGTTCGCCTTTCGTCATCTATACGTCCGCGCCGTCTCATGTATAATCGGAACAGTTACGGGCGTTATGGAACAGGACCCGGGCCGGCGCGTTGAGGGGACGTGTCGAAGGAGGTGGACGGATGTTTGAATTTTTAAAACCGCAACAGCAGACTGTGATCGATGATGTCGAGGCGACCGGCACCTATGCCGATGCGCTGCTCAACGTTCCGAGCCCGGAATTGAACCGTTCGACCGCTCGCGAGCATGGTCATGAAGCCCATTCCCGCGACTATTGCGAAAATCGCGACATTTCCCGCAGCGCGCTCGGTTTCGCCTGAGCCATCGCAAAAACCTTCCTTAAAAACGGAACGGACAGGTCGTGCCTGCGTTTTCCCTGTACGACCCGCAGGGCGGCGCAACCGGACCGAAGGGACCTGACCGGCATTTGACCGATGGGCGAATTGGATGTTGCGCCGCCTGATTGGCGACAGCGCAAAGGCGCTGTCCCACGAGATAAAAACGCAGCTTGTGCCCATTGTGGCAAAGCGTGTTTATCAGGAGGCCGCGATGCCAGCCGTTCCCGTCGAACCCTATCCCGAACCGCCGATGCCCGTGCCGCCGCAGCCGGATATTCCGCCGGTGGAAGAACCGGAACCTGACCGGTTGCCGGACGAGGCGCCGACACCCAACCCCGACGAAAATGACGGGCCGCCAAAGGTTCTCTCGTCTTTCACGCCTCTCCGTTCTCGAATTTCTTGCTGACGAAAGCCGAGCCCTTGAGCCCGAAGCGCCACGGATATTCCGTCGCGCGGCTGATGCCGATTCGTCTGCCGCTGGTGACGGCGGCGGCTTCTTTCGGCAACCGCAGAAAAAACGGCGCTGCGTTCAACGGCGCGCCGTCCATCTCCCCCGTAATCGCCAGCGCCTGACAGAGCCTGCCCGGACCTGAGCAGAGAAGTTTCGGCTTGTCAGTTCCCCGTCGCAGTTTCATCATGTCTATGCCGGTCAGGGGTTCGATGGCGCGCAGAAGCACGGCGGAACCCGGGGCGCAGACAAAGTTGGCGCACCAGTGAATGCCATAGGACCGGTAGACATAAAGACGGCCGGCCGGGCCGAACATTGCCCTGTTGCGCGGGGTCTGCCCGTTAAAACTGTGGGATGCCGGGTCGTCCGGATGATAGGCTTCGGTCTCCACGATGATGCCGCCGGTATTGCCGATGCGGAACTCCGCGCCGATGAGGGCGCGGGCCACATCCAGCGCATCGCGCAGGAAGAAACTCTCCTGCATTTCCGGGCCAAAGGCCTGATCCATCTGGAACCCTTCCGCTCTGCCGTCGTTGTGAATTCAGGTTCTAACCGTTTTCCAGCATCGGATTCGTACCGGTGCTTTCCAAGCCGGAGGGCATGTCATGCAACTTTCGACGACCTATGTAAAACGCAATAACGGGGTTATCTCCGTCGAGTTCGTCGGCAACGACGGCGATCAGGTCTCGGTTCGCCTCGCCGACGGTCTTGAAGGGATCGACGATGCCGAGGCCATCAAGCGGGCGAGCGCGGTAATGGTGCAACTGACCGCGTTCGGAACGCGTCATGGTGCGGATGCGCCTTCGCAATTTTCCGCTCTGGGTACGGCGCAGGATGAAGCTCCGCACGGACAGGCGAGCGCCCGCACATCGAAGGATCGCGACATTCTGGAGGAGGAGTTGGAAGAGGGGCTGGAGGACAGCTTTCCGGCGAGTGATCCCGTTTCGGCGACGGTCACGTCCATTGCTTCCCGAAAAGGGGGGCGGTGACATTGGTTGTTCGCAAAGTCGCTCTGGTAACCGGCGCTGGCTCCGGCATTGGGCGCGCCGCCGCCCTTCATCTGTCGGCGCAGGGTTTCTCGGTGGGTCTGTTGGGCCGCACCAAATCCGAATTGAACGATGTCGCCCGGGAAATCGGCGCAGCATCCGGTTGTTCGAAGGTGCTTTTGGCCGATGTGGCGGATGAAGCGGCCATGCGTCACGCGGTCGCAGCGCTGGTTGAAGATTTCGGCCGGCTTGATGTCGTGGTGGCCAATGCCGGCGTCAACGGCGTCTGGGCGCCCATCGATGAGCTGAAACCGTCCGAATGGGACGATACGATCCGCATCAACCTGCGCGGCACCTATCTCACCGTCCATGCCAGCGTGCCGCATCTGAAAGCGGCCGGCGGCGGGTCCATCGTCATCATTTCGTCGATCAATGGCACCCGCACCTTCACATCGCCCGGTGCTACGGCCTATTCCGTGACGAAGGCCGGCCAATTCGCCATGGCGCAGCAACTGGCGCTGGAACTGGGGCGTCATCGTATTCGCGTCAATGCGGTGTGTCCGGGCGAAATCGAAACGGCAATCGATGAAAATACCGATATACGCGGGCGGGAAAAAACGGAGGTTCCAGTTCGTTTTCCGGCTGGGGATATTCCGGTAACCGGCGGCATGGCCGGAACGAGCGAGGATGTCGCCGCGCTGATCGGTTTCCTGGCGTCGGATGCGTCCCGCCACATTACCGGCACGCCGGTATGGATCGATGGCGGTCAGGGCCTGCTTCGATAATCGCGGCCGGTACTGTCACTGCCCACACCATCACGGGCTTGTGTCCTTATGATTAACGAATGGGTAACGTCTGTTCACGAGACTTTGTCCATGGGCGAGGTTGCCGTGTTGTGGCCACCTTCGATAGTTAAGCGTCTGCCGGAAAGGCGGGCAAATCAGGCGGGCAGAACAATCCATGGGCATGCAGGCATTGCTGGATTTCGCGGTTGCGGGGTTGCGGCAAAAGGTAAGGGCAGGGGCAAGAATGGCTGCGATCGTTGCGATCGGTGGCGGCCTTGCCGCGTGCACTTCCATGGGGCTCGATAGCGTCAAGAAAGACCCGCCGAAACTGTCGTCCAAGATGATGGCGCAGATGTCGGCCAAGAGCATGCGCCCGGAAAGCCCTGTCCTCGTTCGCATTTTCAAGCAGGAAAGCGAGCTTGAGGTCTGGAAGGTCGACAAGACCGGAAATTACGCCTTGCTCAAGGCCTATCCCATGTGCCGCTGGTCCGGAAAGCTCGGCCCCAAGATGAAAACGGGCGACCGGCAGGCGCCGGAAGGTTTTTATCATGTCTCCGCCGGCATGCTGAACCCGAACTCACAATATTACGTCTCCTTCAATCTCGGTTATCCCAACCGGCTGGAATCGGCGCTCGGTTACACCGGTGAGGCGCTGATGGTGCATGGCGCGTGCTCCTCTTCCGGCTGCTACGCCATGACGGATGCCCAGGTGGGCGAGATTTACGCCATCGTTGCGCGTGCGCTTCAGGGCGGGCAGGACCGCTTTCAGGTACAGGCCTATCCCTTCCGCATGAGCGCAAGGAACATGGTGGCGCATCGGGACGACCCCAACATGCCGTTCTGGAAGACGTTGAAGGAAGGCTACGACTATTTCGAGGTGACGCGCCGGCAGCCCAAGGTTTCCGTCTGCGGCCGTCGTTATGTCTTCAACAGTGAATTTGCCGAAGGCGAACCTGCCGATCCGCTGGCGGCCTGCCCACCGGCCATCAACCAGCAGGATCCGCTGGTGGCTTCGAAACTGGCCGAAGAGCAACAAAAATTTGCCGCCGCCATGAGTGAGGGAACTTCCAGCCCGCTCAGCGCGTATGTAGATGGCGGCATGCATCCGAGCTTCCGGGCCATTTTGAAATCGAACGGCGCCAAGGCCATGGCATCGCAGGTTTCCGGCACGAAGTACCCTATCAGCCGCCCAGAGGCGGCGCTGGCAGATCCCTTTGCCGGCGTGAGATGACGTAAATGAGGTTTTTCAATTGAACGAGACGACGACGACCCGGCGGGGTTTCCTGCTTGGAGCAGGTGGACTGGCGCTTGCCGGCCTTGCGGGCTGCAACACAACCGCGCGTGAGGCCGCCCGGCCTGCAGCGCCCGCTGACGATCCGATGTATGCCCTGATGTACGGCCCCAAGCCGGACGAGCAGTTCCCGCTGCCGGAAATCCCCTACAAGCGGATTCCGCGTCAGTTCCTGCGGCAGATGGTGGCGAACCCGACGGGTGAGCGCCCCGGCGTTATCGTCGTCGATACCGCCAATCATTTCCTCTATCTCACCTATGAGAACAATCAGGCCATGCGTTATGGCGTCGGCCTCGGCCGCGCGGGCTTTGAATGGGCCGGTCGCGGCGTCATTCAGTACAAGCGGCAATGGCCGCGCTGGACGCCGCCCGATGAGATGATTGCGCGCCAGCCGGAACTGGAACCCTATAGCAGCCGCAATGGCGGCATGGAGCCGGGCCTCAAGAACCCGCTCGGCGCACGCGCGCTCTATATCTTCAAGGATGGCAAGGACACGATCTACCGCCTGCACGGCTCGCCGGAATGGTGGACCATCGGCAAGTCGGTATCCTCCGGCTGCGTGCGCCTGCTGAACCAGGATATCATCGACCTTTATAATCGCGTGCCCGATGGCACGCCGATCGTGGTGACGGCGCTCGGCCCCGCACAGCAGGGCGTGCCGATCGGCCAGGAAGGTGTGCCCGTGGCGCAATATGGTAACGGCGTGATCGGCGACGGCCTGTCGCAACCGATGCAGACTTACTGAAAAGGCACAAAAAGGCCGCGCTTTCAGGCGCGGCCTTTTTGTTTGCATGGTTTTTACTGCGCGCGCTTCAGCGCATCGCCGAGGATCGAGACGATATCGTCGAAATGGGATTTTTCGGCGATCAGCGGCGGCGAAAGGGCGATGATGTCGCCGGTGACGCGAATGAGCAGGCCGCGCTCGAAGCAATCCACGAAGACATCATAGGCGCGTGCGCCAGCGGCACCGTCGCGCGATTGCAGCTCGATGCCGGCGATGAAGCCGATGGTGCGGATGTCGATGACATTCGGCAGGCCCTTCAGGGAATGGATGGCGTCGTGCCAGACATCCTGCAATTCGGCCGCGCGGGTGAAAAGGCCCTCATCGCGATAGATATCAAGCGTCGCGATGCCGGCGGCGCAGGCGACGGGGTGGCCGGAATAGGTATAGCCGTGGAACAGCTCGATCTGGTTTTCCGGCCCATGCATCAGCGCATCGTGCACCTTGCGGCTGGTGAAGACCGCACCCATCGGGATCGCGCCGTTAGTCAGTCCCTTGGCGGTGGTGACGATATCGGGCGTAACGCCGAAATAATTGGTGGCGAAGGTGGAGCCCATGCGGCCGAAACCGGTGATGACCTCATCGAAGATCAAGAGGATGCCGTGCTTGTCGCAGATGGCGCGCAGGCGCTCCAGATAACCCTTCGGCGGCACCAGCACGCCGGTGGAGCCGGCGACCGGTTCGACGATGCAGGCTGCGATGGTTTCCGCGCCATGCAGGGCGACCAGACGTTCCAGATCGTCCGCAAGTTCGGCGCCGTGCTCGGGCTGGCCCTTCACGAAGCTGTTCTTCGCCGGATCATGGGTATGACGCAGGTGGTCTGCGGGAATTTGCGGGAAAACGCGACGGTTGTTGACGAGGCCGCCCACGGAGATGCCGCCGAAACCGACGCCATGATAACCGCGCTCACGACCGATCAAGCGGCTGCGGGTGCCCTGGCCGATGGCGCGCTGATAGGCGATGGCGATCTTCAGCGCCGTATCGACCGATTCCGACCCGGAGCCGGTATAGAAGACACGGTCCAGTTTCGCGCCTTCCGGGCCGGGCGCAATTTCCACCAGCCGCTCGGCGAATTCAAAGGCAACCGGGTGGCCCATCTGGAAGGAGGGCGCGTAATCCATCGTCGAAAGCTGGTGCTTGACGGCAGATGCGATCTGCTGGCGGCCGTGGCCGGCATTGACGCACCAAAGGCCAGCCGTGCCGTCGAGAACCTGGCGACCGTCATTGCTGGTGTAATACATGCCCTCGGCGCTCGTCAGCAGGCGGGGATTGGCCTTGAACTGCCGGTTGGCGGTAAACGGCATCCAGTAGCTATCAAGCGAGGTGGAATTGGATCGGCTCGGGTTGTCCATGGTGATCTCCTGTTCGTTGCCGGTGATTGAATGCTATTTTCGCGACTGAACAAGCCCTTTTCTCTCTGTGGCCAAGCCATTGAAAATGCTATAGGCCTGAACTCGGGTTTTCGATATTTCGAACAAGGGCAACGGGGGCTCAGGCATGTCGGTGGATATA
The DNA here is from genome assembly GCF_001526585.1 of Agrobacterium sp. LY4. Classification (NCBI taxonomy): domain Bacteria; kingdom Pseudomonadati; phylum Pseudomonadota; class Alphaproteobacteria; order Hyphomicrobiales; family Rhizobiaceae; genus Agrobacterium; species Agrobacterium sp. LY4. The sequence continues at coordinate 23,666 of NZ_ASYA01000022.1, forward strand.
GGCGGGCGTTTGCGCCATTTGCGGCTGCGCCACAATATTTCCCAGCGGGAACTGGCAAGGCGTGCCGGTGTCACCAATTCGACGATTTCTCTGATCGAATCCAACACCTCGAACCCCTCCGTCGGCGCGCTGAAGCGCATTCTCGACGGCATACCGATCGGCCTTGCGGAGTTTTTCGCTTTCGAGCCGGAGACGAGCCGTAAGGCTTTTTACCGGGCGGATGAACTGGTTGAAATCGGCAAGGGGCCGATCTCCTTCCGGCAGGTGGGTGAGAATGTCTTCGGCCGAAGCCTGCAAATCCTCAAGGAATGTTACCAGCCGGGCGCCGATACCGGCAAGGTGCCGCTGGTTCACGATGGCGAGGAAGGAGGAATCATCCTTTCCGGACGGCTGGAAGTGACGGTCGATGAAGAGAGGCGGGTGCTCGGGCCGGGGGATGCCTATTATTTCGAAAGCCGCAGGCCGCATCGTTTCCGTTGCGTCGGTCCCGTGCCCTGTGAGGTCATCAGCGCCTGCACACCGCCAACCTTCTGATTCCAGCGGTTTTTGAGCTTCGTAACGCTCGTAAAACGGCCAAGTCGGAGCAATTCGGTAAAAAATGGCCGTGAGCCACGGCAATTTTGCGTGGCTGCCATGACTAGAATGCAGTTTCTTGCCACTCTTTTGCCGTGTTTGCGCCCTTTTAGCAATTTTTCCATCGCTTTTTCTTGGCGGCCTGGCAATGTCAGGCAAAAAAATCCCTACGGATATGTCAAATTTTATATGCATTGCCACAATCTTGCTGCGATGCAAAAAATTTTTATATTCTGTTACAGACGGGGCTGTTCTTAACGTTCCTGTCTCATCTCGCCAAGTCATAAGAAACACATAAGAAAAGACTGTCGCTGGCACAAAACCCAATACATGCCGGGGTGGTACCCATGCTCTCAACACATGGCCGTCGGCACATTTGTTGCTTTTTTATGCAACCGTTAATATTGCCCGGACGTTGATCGGCCGCTCGCGCAAGAAATCGCATAGACGGTTATGGCCAATGTGCCTTACAAAAAATCCATTAGCATCAAATTCCGAACACAGACTTGTTATCTCTTTTAGACGGAAAGACGCGCCTCCGGGCACCGACCAATCGCAAAACATAAATGGAGTTCTCTCTATGAAGTCCGCGACCCAATCGGCTGAACAGACACTCAGCAGCTCCGAAGACTTCGATGTCAGTTTCCCTATCGGGGGCATCGCAAAACGCAGTTTCGATATGACATCGGCTGCGCTTGCGCTGCTCATCTTCAGCCCGATATTCCTGTTGATCGCCGCGCTGGTGAAATTGTCCGATCCTGGCCCGATCTTTTATGGCCACCGGCGTGTGGGACATAATGGCCGCTATTTCCATTGCCTGAAATTCAGGACGATGGCGATGAATGGCGATGAGATTCTGCGGCAATATCTTGCCGCCAATCCGGAAGCCGCCGAAGAATGGCGCGCCACCCGCAAGCTCAAGAACGACCCGCGTGTTACGGCTGTCGGCGCCGTGCTGCGCAAGCTCTCGCTCGACGAACTGCCGCAGCTTCTCAACATCATCCGCGGCGAAATGAGCGTGGTTGGCCCACGCCCGGTCGTCGATGAGGAACTGAGCTACTATGAAAGCGCTGCCGCTTATTATCTCAGCACCCGTCCTGGCCTGACCGGCCTGTGGCAGATCAGCGGCCGCAACGACGTATCCTACAAGACCCGCGTCGCTTTCGACACGCACTATGTGCAGAACTGGTCGATGCGGCAGGATGTCTTCATCATCGTCAAGACCATTCCCGCCGTGTGCCTTTCACGCGGAAGCTACTGAAAACCGATATTGAGTTCGGCTTTATCGATCTTCGTTTCGACACGCACCCCGACCGGGATCCCAAGTCCGGTCTTTGGGTGCGTCATTGGTGCTAATCATACCGGCCGCTTTTCGCGGCACTGTGCAGCCGGCCTTGCCCAGTTGCGCGACGGCCGGATCGCCCGTGTGGCGATCCGCTAACAGGGAGTTTCCCGATGAACGGCTTGTCTGCCGCCCGCCGCCCGTTTGTGGCCTTCGTATTTGCCGCTTCCGTCGCCCTTTCCGCGCCGCTCTCCGCCATGGCTGCGGATGGCGCTCAATATAAGCTCGGTACCGCTGACAAGCTGCGTATCCGCGTTGCCGAGTGGCAGCCGGCGGATGGCAGTATCCGCAACTGGGATGTGATCAACGGCGATTATTCCGTCGGTCCGTCGGGGGCGCTTTCCCTGCCTTTCATCGGCCAGCTGGATGTTGCGGGCAAGACCCCATCGGAGGTCAGCGAAGAGATTGGAGCCCAGCTTCAGAGCAAGTTCGCCCTTCGCAACCTGCCTTCGGCCTCCGTCGAGATCGCGCAGTTCCGGCCGATCTTCTTGAGTGGCGACGTGCAGACGCCGGGCGAATATCCCTATGCCGCCAATCTCACGGTGCTGAAGGCGGTCAGCCTTGCCGGGGGCCTGCGGCGCTCGGATGCCGGGCAGCGTTTTGCCCGCGACTTCATCAATGCCCGCGGTGACGCCGCCGTCTATGACAACCAGCGTGCAAGACTGCTTGCCCGTCAGGCGCGGCTGGTCGCAGAGGTCAAGGGTGACGCGACCATCGCCAAGACGCCTGAAATGGAAAAGATCGGCGAGATTGATGTGCTGCTGGCCAGCGAAAGCGCGCTGATGAAATCGCGCACCGAACGTTACACCCTGCAGCTCAAGGCGCTGACGGACCTGCACGCCCTTCTGCAGAGCGAAGTCGAATCCCTGAAGAAGAAATCGGAAACGCAGAATCGTCAGCTCCAGCTTGCCAACGAGGACCGCGACCGCGTCAACCGGCTGAACGAGCAGGGGCTTGCGCTGTCGCAACGGCGTATTTCCGCGGAAGAACGCGCGGCGGAAGTGGAATCCAACCTGCTCGATATCGATACGCAGTCGCTGCGCGCCAAACAGGATATCAACAAGGCGACCCAGGACGAGATCAACCTGCGTAACGACTGGGTGGCGCAGCGCTCCAAGGAATTGCAGGACACGGAAGCGGAGCTGGACAAGCTCAATCTGCAGCTCACCACCAGCCGCGAATTGATGTCGGAAGCGCTGGCGCAATCGGCCGAAGCGATCCGTTTCGACCCGTCGGGCAAGTCCGCGACGATCGGCTATGTCGTGGTGCGCGAGGAAAACGGCAAGCCGAAGGAGCTGAAGGTGGATGAAAACGCCATGCTCCAGCCCGGCGACGTCATCAAGGTCTCGTCTGAAATCCTGATGCAGTGAGGTTTCAATGCGGATCGCCAAATCGGCGTTGATCGATCCCGAACGCAATGAGATTTACGGAATGGCGGCGGTTGCGCTGTCATTCTTCGTCTTCGCTTACTCGTCGCGTTTCGGGCAAATCTCGGTTCTGGCCTATTATGGCACGTGGCTGCCGCTGGTGGTGGTCGATTATCGGCGCGTGCTCGGCAATTATCCGCGCTATCTCTGGATATTCGCCTTCGGCATCTTGACGGTTCTGTCCAGCTTCTGGTCGGAAGCGGCGTCGGTGACCATGCGCGCCTCCATCCAGTATATGACGCATATCGTCTGCGCGCTGATCGCCATGCGGGTGATCTCGATTCGGACGCTGACGCGCGGTGCGCTGATCGGCATCGCCGTCGTTCTGCTCTATTCGCTGCTATTCGGCATTTATCTCTTCGATGCGCTGGATGGCACCTATAGTTTCGTCGGCGCTTTCTCTTCCAAAAACCAGCTCGGTTTTTATGCCTCGCTCGGCGTCATTTTTGCCGCCGCATCGGTGCTGGTGCTCAAGCAAAGGGGCATCTGGTTGCCGATTGCCGGCGTCACCGGGCTCCTGTCGGCCTATAGCCTCCTTGCGTCCCAATCGGCCACATCCACTATTACCACGGCGGCGGTGGTCGCGCTCATCATCGGTTTCATTCCCATCGGCATGCTTTCGCCGGCGAACCGAAAGATGACGTTTTTTGTGCTCGGTGGTCTCGGCGCATTGCTGGCTGTCGCATCCCTGCAATTCGGCCTGCTGGACGCAATTCTCGGCATTTTCGGCAAGGATTCGACGCTGACCGGCCGAACTTACCTCTGGCAGCAGGGCATCGAGGCGGCGAAACAGACGCCGATCCTCGGCGTCGGTTATCAGGGGTTCTGGGTCGCGGGTTTTCCCGATGCCGAACGGCTGTGGAACGATTTCTTCATTACCGGCCGCAGCGGCTTCCATTTCCATAATACCTATATCGAAACCGTGGTGGAAAACGGCTTCGTCGGCATGCTGCTGCTTGGCATGGTGCTTTACGGAACGCTGCTCGGGCATCTGCGCTCGGTGCTGATGCGCAAGAGCGATCCGCAGGGCGTCATCCTGTTTGCGATCTGCGCCCTGTTTGTGGTGCGTTCCTTCGTGGAGATCGACATCATCTTCCCCTACCAGATCGGCTCGTTCCTGCTTTACTTCGCAGCCGGTAAACTGTGCCTTCCGGCAAGGGCTGCGGAGGGCAGCGTTCACCTGACTGGAGTTCGTGGCGGTTTCTCTCTCCGTCATTCCGGCCTTGAGCCGGAATCCAGCCAGCCCAAGTCCTTGGGCTGAAAGAACCCGTCTTCGCCGCGCGAGAGCCGCGTCGGCTGAATTCCGGCTCAAGGCCGGAATGACGTAGGCGAGGTGGTTCTAAAGATAATCCGCAGAGACATGCGGACTGGCATGGATGAAACTCCACATGTCCTTGCTGACCTCGACGATGTCGGCGATCGATTTTTCGAGCTGCCCGATTTCCTTCTCGTCCATGCGCTCCACCTTGCCGTAGCGCACCTGGCTGTCATCCTCCACCAGCCGCATGAGCTGCGTGCTGGCGATTTCGCCTTTTTCGTCGAAGGAATAGATGCAGTGATTGTATTTGTTGCGCGTCTTCGCTTCCTTCTTCAGCCGCGCCATGATGGAGAGGATGGTCTTGCGGTCCTTTGCATCGGTGGAAGGAAGCTTCGCCAGGCGCTCGATCAGATCCATGCGCGCCCGCGTGGTGTTGAGCGTCAGGAACACGACGATGGCCGCTTCCTTTTCCACTTTCAGGAGATGGACGATCAGATAGATCATCAGGCTTTCCGTGTTGGTCCACACGTAATTCAGCCTGCCGACCAGCAGCAATACATCCGACATCGCCGCCATGCTGCTTCTCCCGCCCCGACGAAACATATTTGGATATTATATGCCGACCGCTGCGGAAAAGACAGTGTAGGTTACTGATATTTCTTCATCTTTCCTTGAAAGCACGGGACATGCTGTCGGAGATCGGCTTGGTCAGATATTCGAAGAAAGTGCGCTCCGAAGTCTGGATCAGCACGTCGGCCGGCATGCCGGGCACGGGGTGGAAATTGTGAACCTTGGCGATTTCCTCGTCGGGTATCTGCACCCGCACAATATAGACGTCCTTGACCTGAAGGCCCGCATTTTCCTCGATGCTGTCGGCTGAAACGTAAAAGACCTTACCGTTCAGAACCGGTGTGGTGCGGCGGTTGAGCGCCGACAGGCGGATCGCGGCCGTCTGGCCCTCATGCAGCTGGTCGATGGAGGTCCTGAGCACCTGCGCCTCCAGAATAAGGGGCACATGAGCGGGCAGGATTTCCATGATCGGCTTGCCGGTGGTGATGACACCGCCCGGCGTGTGGTAATAGGCGCGCACCACGGTTCCGTTGACGGGGGAGCGGATGACGGTGCGTTCCAGCACTTCGGCGGCGCCACGCACCTGTTCACGCACGCTGTCCAGATCGGATTCGGCGGTTTCCAGCGCATCGAGTGCCGCCTGCTTGTTGGCGTTGACGGCAATGACCGCTTCCTGCCGGAACTTGGCGATTTCCGCCTCGCTCTGGTTCATTTCGCCGCTCAGCCGGGCGATATCGCCCATGGCGTCGGCGATGGCGCGCTCCAGCGCCAGCATGTCGGTCTTGCGGATGACGCCGTCCTTGGCGAGCCGCTCCTTGGAATCGCGCTCCTGTGTCAAAAGCGCCAATTGCCGGTCGAAGGACTGTTTTTGGCCGTCATAGCCCGCATAGCGGAACTCCAGCGACCGGATATTCTTGTCGATCAAATTCATCTGTTCCTCAAGCTTGATGAGCTTGCTGTGGAACACGATGTTCTGGCTCTGGATGATGGAATTGATATCCGGATCGCCGGCTTCCTTCATGACGATATCCGGCACCTTGAAGCTTTTTGCGCCCTGGGCCTCGGCGCGCAGGCGCACCACGATGGTTTCGAGGCGAAGCCGCCGCAGCTGCAACATGCGCTCGTTGGCAAGCGCCGTCGTTTTGTCCAGCGTCAGAAGAACGTCGCCTTCCTTGACCGTGTCGCCTTCGCTGACCATCATTTCCTTGATGATGCCGCCTTCCAGATGCTGGACCACCTTGTTGTTGCCGGTGGCGACGAAACTGCCCTGGGCGATGATGGCGGAGGAGAGCGGCGCGGTGCCGGCCCAGAATCCGAAACCGCCGAAGGAGGCGAGCAGCACGGCAAGACCGATCGAGCTGTGCAGGCGGATCGAGCGCGGCACCTCGCTGTACCATTCGAGCTGGCCCTGGGGTTTGACTTCGGCAATGGCGTTTTTCTTCTTGAACATGATGGTTCTCAACCCTCGATCTGCGGGGACTGGTTGGCCTGGCGGCCATTGCCGGAAAGCGCCTTCAGCACGTCCATTCTTTCGCCGAACATGGCGACCGATCCGTCCTTCAGCACCATGATCTTGTCGACGCATTGAAGCAGCGCCGGCCGCTGGGTGATGGTGACGGTGGTAATGCCCTGTCTTTTGGCGTGCAGCAGCGCCTTGGCCAGCGCCTGTTCGCCCTGCGTATCCAGATTGGAGTTGGGCTCATCCAGCACCACGAATTTCGGATCGCCGAAAAAGGCGCGGGCAAGCGCGATGCGCTGTTTCTGGCCGCCGGAAAGCGGTGCGCCATCGGCTGCGACCACGGTTTCATAACCCTGCGGGAAACCGGCGATCAGCTCGTGCACATCGGCCAGCACCGCCGCCTCGTAAATCTGCCGGTCCTCGATATCGTCGCGCATGCGGCAGATATTGGCCTTGATGGTGCCGGGGAAAAGCTGCACGTCCTGCGGCAGATAACCGATGCTTTCACCGAATTGCCGCTGGTCCCAGTTGCGCAGATCCATGAGATCGAGGCGCACATTGCCTGACGTCGGTAGAATGGAGCCCACCAGCATCTTGCCGAGCGTCGTCTTGCCGGAGCCGGAATTGCCGATGATGGCGAGCGACTCCCCCTTTTTCAGCGAAAAGGAAATGCCGTTCAGGATCACTTTCTTCTGCGGCGGCGGCACGAAGAGGATGCGCTCGACGTCGAGACGCCCTTCCGGATTGGGCAGGCGCAGGCGGGGGAAATTCAGTGGCGAATTGATGAGAAGCTGCTTGATGCGGCCATAGGAGGCGGCAGATTTATTGAACTGGTGCCAGCCTTCTATCGCGCCTTCGATGGGCGCCAGCGCCCGGCCGGAAATGATGGAGGCTGCAATCACCATGCCGCCGGTCAGTTCGCCGGATAGTGACAGATGCGCGCCCCAGCCGAGCAGCGCCACCTGGGTAATCATGCGCGCCGCCTTGGAAACGCCGGAGAACATGATGTTGCGATCCTGCGCGGCCACATGCGATTTCAACGAACCGGCGGTTTCGCGGCCCCACATCTTCACCGCTTCGGGAATCATGGCGAGCGCATTGATGATCTGCGAATTGCGCGACATGGAATCGAGGTGGAAATTGGCGCGGCTCAAATAACCGGAAGCCTCGGAGAACTGTCTTGCGGTAAAGCGCTGGTTCAGCCAGGCGATGCCGAACAGCACGACGCAGCAGACCATGATGATGATGCCGAGGTGGGGATGGACGAGATAGACCACCACGATGAAGAGCGGCATCAGCGGCGCATCGAGAAAGGCGATGAGCGTGCCGGAGGTTAGGAAGGAGCGCAATTGCTGCAAATCCTGCAAGGTCTGGTAGTCCTTGCCGCTGCCATGCAGGGAGGCGCGGGCGGCGGCGGACAGGATCGGCGCGCCAAGCTGCACCTCGAGTTCGACGGCGGTGCGCATCAGGATGAAGCGGCGGATGGCGTCCATGAAGGCCTGCAGCAGAACCGCGCCAAGGACGGCGACCGTCAGCATCACCAGCGTATCCATCGAGCGGCTGGTCAGCACCCGGTCTGATATCTGGAACAGATAAAGCGGAATGGCGAGCAGCAGGACGTTGATGGCGACCGTGAACAGCATCACCACCACCATGTTGCGCCGCACGGCGGCGATGCCCTTGGCAAGGCTTGCGGCGAAATTGATCGGCTCGCTGCGTTTGTGAAAACCGCTCTGGCTTCCACCGCCGCCGCCGCCACCACCGCCGCCGCCACCATTGTCCGTCGGCTCCTTGCCGCCGCCGCCCGTCACCGGTCGGCGTTCGTTTTCACGGATCGGTCCGTCATTATTGTCGATGGTTTTAACGAAAGGCAGGTCGGCATTGTCGATCTTGGCCTGCGGTTCCGGCGGGGAGGCGGGTTGCCGGTCCCGTTGAGGTGCCGGCCTTTCTGCGGGAACATCCCGCAATTGTTCCGCCTGCTCCGTTTTTGCATGTGGTTGGGAGAGAACTTGTGGGGAGGCGGTCTGTGCAGGGGAGGAAACTTCTTTTGCCGTCTGTTCCGCGCCGGACAATTGGCGCAGGTTTTCGACGGCTTCATTGATTGCTGAAATACAGGCGTCCGTCAGTTTGCTGTCTTCCGCGTCCTGATCCAGCGGCAAGTCCAGCGAGCGTCCGTCGGCAATGGTTTTTCTAGAAATATGATCCATTTTATATCGGTCCCCTCGGTGATCTAGCGGTGTTTGCGGTTCCGGCTGCGGCGGGGTGCGTTTGCAGCCCCGCCTGCCAGAGGTTACGCAACGACCGTCTGCATGACGTCGGCCGGATGGGCATTCGACCATGACAGGTCGTGACCGGCATTGATGACGCCATTGGATTCGTTTTCGATGGTGGCGGGATCGTCGTGAAGAAAGGCGATGACCTCGTTCGCCAGTTGGCCTTGCTGGGGTTGCGACGTGTCGTTTTCGTGATGCCGCCCTGTATCAGGATGGCATCGGAATAAACGCCGCCGGCGACATAGGTGGTGGAGCCGAAGCTGTCGTAGTCGACGATCTGCGCCAGATTGACCACGGCGTTGCTGCCGGTATCGATATGAACCGTGGCGTCCTCGTTATTTTCGAGAACCTTGGCGGCGGCCTGCGTCACATCGTCGGAATCGCCGAGCACGCTCACCTGTTTTATGATGCTGACATCGTAGAGATTGCCGGTGATATAGAGGACGTTCAGACCCTCATAGCCGGCGAAATTGACGTCATGGGCAAGCGCATCCGGCATGTTGGGATCGCGCTCGTTTATGGCGTTCACCGTCTGGTTCATATAGTCCGGCATGGTTTCGAAACGATCGTTGCTGCCGACATTGTGAATGGCGGCGTCGTTCCACAGCAGGTTGTTGCCGGACTGGATGGTGGCGCCGTCCGGCGCATCGGGATTGGCGCGCGCCCAGTCATTGTCGTAGAGCACGGCGATCTGGCTGATGATGTTCATGTCCAGCACATTGCCGCCGACGATGATCAGGTCGTATTGCATGCCGATGCCGAGGAAATTCGCAATGTTGAGCGCGGCGTTGCCGCCGGTCAGCAGGCTGACGGTCGCGCCCGAGGTCGTTATCGTCATCGTGTCGTTGTCGCTGACGAACTGGTATTGCTCGATCCAGTGCACGAACGAAACGTCGCCTTCCAGCACACTGACGCGCCAGGCGGTCGGAAATATCGGCGGTTCGCCGTTTTCCTGGCTGCTGTTCTCCGTGCTTTCGGCGCCCGGATAGACGCTGCGCTCGAAGCTGGCGATATTGAAGGCTGCCGTCGCCGCCTGATCTTCCGACCGTGTGAAAACGGAGTCGATCTCGTCCCGGTCGCTATAGATATAGGCCTGGGTGATCGCGTCGATCTGGTGATAGTCGCCCATGACGGCGGTTACCGATGTCATGACGCCGGTATTGACCAGCGTAGCGATGTTGGCGACGACATTGGCGCCTGCGGCGACGTCGAGGCTGTTGCCGGCAGGGCTGTCCTCATGCAGCGAAACATCGCTCTTTTCGGGCTCTTCCGTCGGCTTGGCGATCCCGCGATCAGGCATGTAGTCGTCGAGCATCGGCTTTTCGCTGGCTATCGAGCCATTGATGTAAAGCCCGTGGATGTCATTGCCGGCCAGAACGAAATCCTGATCCGCACCGGTGCCGAGCGACGTCACGTCGTTTTCGCGGGCATGGTCGATATAGTCGTGCGCGGATTTGGCGAGCGCCTGCAGGGCGTCGTAGCTGTCGGTGCGCTGGAAACCGGCGAAAGGCGTGAAGACGGACGCTTCATTGTAGAACTCGACGGTGCGCTCTGTGACGAAGCTGGTGTCGCGCCACACATAGGGGCCGTCCGTCATGTTCAGATAGTCGTCGTCCTGAAGAATATTGACCTGCGCCACATGCGCGATGACCGAACCGGGACCGGTGTGAACCACCAGCTCATATTCCTCCTCAAAGGAAAGCCGGCCGGGAAAACGGAAATTGACGCCGGAAATATCGACAGGGATGGCATCTGCGAGCCGCTGCATGTCGTGTTCGACCATGCGCGCGAAATGCGGCTGCAGATAATCGAAATCATAATAGCCGGCGCGGTAGTTGACGCCGGGATCGTAGTCGTCGAGCGGAACGTCATAGTTCTTGTCGAGCAGCTTTGCTGCTTCATCGTCCGGCAAACGGTCCGGATCGGAATGCGCCGGGCCTTCGCTGTAGTTGGTTCTCAGACGCGCTTCCTCGATCACCGTGTCGAACAGGCCGATGAAATGCGCAATCATGTCCGAAATCTTGTCGATATGCATTGGAGGTCCCTCCCTGATCATCGCGGCAGAGCCTTAAGGCTGCGGAGGGCACACGTCCTGGAGGCGGTGCTTCGTTTTACGCAACCCCGGTCCTTCAACCGCGAACTGCACCGGCGGGTGCCGGTGCAGCTCTTTTCGTCAAGAGGTGGTTATCAGGAGTGATCCTCACCGACATCAGACACATGCGAGTTACCGCCTGTGATCGTGACATCAACTGCGTTGGAGAGCATGTTGGCGCCCTGCACCAGTTCCAGATGGAAGCCGGAATTTGCAAGGATTGCCGATGCATCCGCAGTGCTGGTACCTGCTGCGTCGTCGCCGGCCTTGAGGTCCCATCCCTTGCCGTCGATGCCTTCGGCGCCGAAGGCGTCACCGGCATTGGCGCTCAGGTGGTTTTCCGCACCGCCATTCTGCATCTTGATGTCGTAGGCCTCATCCTGATCCGCCAGGTGGTTGGCCTGCACCATGCTGAAGCCGGTGTCGTTGCCATCGCCATTGAGCGAGCCGTTGAGGATGTTGTCGACGTCGAGAGTGAAGGAGAAGTCGTCACCCAGATTGAAGGTGAGGTCTCCGCCGGCGATGCCGAGATTGCCGACATCCTTGACGCCCGTGATGTTGCCGAAGTCGTCATCCGACTTGTAGAAACTGTCTGCGGAGTTGAAGCTGTCGGAGGTCGTCGTGGTCTTGGTGGAGGTGTCGTTGTCGGAATAGTTGGACGTCTTTGTGTCCGTATCCGTGATCGTTTTCACATTGGTGTCGTTGTCGCTGTACGACTTGCTTTCATAGCTCCAGTCGTAGTCGACCTTGATGTCGGTATTGGTTTCGGTGCTGGTCTTGGTGGTCGTGTCGTTGTCGCTATAGGACTTGCTGTCATAGCTCCAGTCATAGTCGTTGTCGCGATTGTCACCGTTATTGGCTTCAACATCGATCTTGGCGTCAACATCCACATTGGTGCTGTTGTCGCTGTTATCGTTGTTGCGGTTTTCACCGTTTGCGGTGCCGACATTGCTGTCTTCCACCTTGGCGTCATTGGTCGACGTGTTGGCGAAACCATCGGAAAGCGCGCCGATCTTGGTGATATCGTCGTCGCTGCCGGATGCCTTGTGATCATAACCCATTTCGATTTCCTCCGAAAAAGCTCGGAGCAGCTTTCGAAATCCCTCTCATCTCAAACGGGATTTTTTCGCGCTTGCCCCGGGTAGCATGAAGATTGATGTTTTGCAGATGCACTCGGTACGCATCATCTGCGGTTCGGTAGTGGCCCGTGAGCGGGCTCTTTTCGTTCAGCCCTTGTGCGCTACTCGGTAAAACGGCGCACAAATCCGTTCCTCGCTCCAGCAGGGGAGCGCGGTGGCTTCGTCTTTTCGCTTGCATGTTTTCTTGAAAAGGGACCGGCGTTTTTCAAACACACGTCAAGGCCGGAGGTGTCTTTCCATCGGCCGCCGTTCAGCGACGGTCAGACTGTGCCGCAGAAAAATCGCGCTTCCTAGATATCAATTCGGGCTAAACATATCGGCGCTTTACCCGAATATATATGTCTCAGGCGGTTGTCCGGCGGGTCGTTTGGCCGGTTTGGTCTTAAAAAAACGGCGCTTCGTCCGGGCAGGGCGGCTTTTTCGAGAAACATGGTTTATTTCGGTGGAAAAGGGCCTTTATCCCGAAAAGGAACAGGCTCCAGCGTGCTTCGCCGGCGAGCTATGTAAAGGGATATCAACTAAAAGTTATATTTTCCCGGAAGGCAAAACCACAGCGAAAGCTTTTCCGATGTGATTGTTTTTGCAGCGGTTACAGAATGAACGATTCTATCTCGGCGTAACCTATTTTGTATGTCAATTGTAAAAAATAACCCGTTTGGGCCATTTATTTACACAGCTTTTCGTATTAGCGTGTGTTAATTAACGGGTAATTAATGATAGTTGACATGGCCTAAAGCGGAGAATCGCCCCCAAGTATTCATGGGAAAGATAGCCGGCGGACAACAGACTGCACAACCAAAAGAAAGTAATGCGTAAGCGCTTGAGGGAGGCGTCAATGTTCATGGGAACGTCAGATTATGCGGCAAAACAAAAAAACGCCGTTGCTCCTATAAATGGAACTTTATTGGTCATAGCGGATCCGGACCTGTTTTCCGAGTGCCTCATGGAGGCGCTGGGCAAAAAGTTCCCCACATTCGCGGTGGTGAGCGTAAGGTCGTCGGCGGGCATCGAGGACGACTACGGTAACAATGTACGGCTGGTTTTGCCTTACCGGATGTCGGGGGATCGTCTTCATGCCGTTCTTTCGGAGGTTCGGGAAAAACATCCCGATGCGCCGATCGCGCTCGTCGTCGAAACCATCGATAAATTCGAGGAGCCGCTGAAAAGGCTGGTGGGAATGCGCGTCATCGATGGCGTGCTGCCGCTCAACCTCAGGCTCGATGTCTTCATGGCGGCTGTGGATCTGCTCATGAAGGGCGGGGAACATTTTCCTGCTGCTCTTCTCGGCAAGCTCACGCCCTATTCGCCTTCGGTCAACAGCAAGAGCGTTCAAAGCAATGCCGTGATCGCCAACCGCGCCGATGCCCTTGCCGCAAGCAGGAGCGACGTGGCGGCGCTGACGACACGCGAGGTGCAAATCCTCGACCTGCTTTGCAAGGGAACGCAAAACAAGATCATCGCTGATCGGCTGCATCTGTCCGAGAACACCGTCAAGGTTCACGTTCGCAATATCTATAAGAAAATGAACGTGCGCAACCGCACGGAGGCGGCGTCGCGCTTCTTCAACAAAGATGAAGACACGACGTTCTCCGGCGGCTGGAAGAACTGAGCGTCAGGGCGGCTAGAGCCGTCCGGACGCCAGTTCCCTCCGGTATTTCTCCAGGAGGCTCAGGGCCTCAGGAAGCAGCGGGATTTCTGCCCGAATCCGCTCGGTGAGCAGATATAGGGAGAGGAGCCCGAGTAGGACTGCCGCGATACCGCGGGTGTGCCCGAGGCATCGGCAACAAGCGTAACGGCCGCGTTGCCGGTTTTTTGATAACCGTAGGACGCCTTTGCCGGAACGACCCTGCTCTTGGTCGTGGCGGTATTGGCCGACGCGGTCTTGATGAGAACGGCGTCTTCGACCACGGAGCATGAAGCCGTCGCGAAGGTGAAAGTTACAAGTGCTGCGGCAACAAGCGCGAAGCGACAATGGCGGGCTGCTTTGCCGCTATGGGAATAAGGCATTTCATTCGTCATGTGTGTCCCCTGAAATCGACTGTCTGTCGCATCTCGCCGGGCGGTTTTGTTCCCGGTGGACCGAGCCTTACAAAACCAGGATAGCCCCGACTGGTTGAGCGAAGCTTGCGCTAATGCTCAATAAGAAAGGCATAATAGAGGCATAGTTAAAAAGTATTAAATCAAGGGGCTATTTTGAGTAATTTTGGGTAATCAATTGTAATATTTTGATAAAATGAAGTTGACCTGTTTTCTGCTGCGCCTATCATGAAAGTTGAAATTTATCCGATCGAAATATTAAACCTCCAGAAGAAGTAAAAACCGGAGGATGATATTCAAGATATCGTACAATCGGGAGTTTGATCCAGTTTAGGTGAATCAGCTGCGCTGATTCCTCATGGGGAGGATTGTGTAATGCGTAATTTCGTTCCCAACGACCACGACAACGGCGTCACCATCTACTCCGAATGGAGACCTGGCCAACGCGTTCTCGTTAATGGCGGCGCCGGTTTTCTCGGTTCCCATCTTTGCGAGCGCCTGTTGAGCTGCGGTCACGAGGTGATCTGTCTCGACGATCTTTCGACCGGACGCACCGCGAATGTGGCGCATTTGCGGGACAATAAGCGGTTTTTGCTGGTTGAGCACGATGTGCGCAAACCCTATGACATCGATGTCTCGCTGATCTTCAACTTCGCCTCGCCGGCTTCGCCGCCAGACTATCAGCGCGACCCGGTCGGTACGCTGCTCACCAATGTACTGGGTGCGGTCAATGTACTGGAAGTGGCACGCAGATGCGGTGCAACCGTCGTGCAGTCATCGACATCGGAAGTCTATGGCGATCCGCACGTCAATCCGCAGCCGGAAACCTATTTCGGCAATGTAAATACAATCGGGCCGCGAGCTTGTTACGATGAAGGGAAACGCAGCGCCGAAACGCTGTTTTTCGATTATCACCGTAGCTTCGGTGTCGATATCAAGGTGGGACGCATCTTCAACACCTATGGGCCGCGCATGCGACCCGATGACGGACGTGTGGTTTCGAACTTCATCGTCCAGGCTCTGAAGGGCGCCGACATCACCATTTACGGCGATGGCAGCCAGACCCGTTCCTTCTGCTATGTCGATGACCTGATCGACGGTTTCCTGCGCTTCTCGGCCAAGCCGAAGGATTGCACCGGGCCTATCAATCTCGGCAACCCGAGCGAAATTCCGGTGCGGCAGCTCGCCGATATCGTGATCCGCATGACGGGTTCCCGTTCGCGCATCGTGCATCTGCCCGCCGCGATCGACGATCCGCAGCAGCGCCGCCCCGATATTTCGCGGGCAAAGGAACTGTTGAGATGGCAGCCGCGCGTGCCGCTCGAAATCGGCCTGGAAAAAACCATCGTCTATTTCGATGCGTTGCTGGCCGGCAAGACTGTGGCGGAGGCCGTATGAGATGCCCCGCACAATCCTCGTCACGGGCGGGGCCGGATTCATAGGCAGCCACATCTGCAAGGCGCTGGCCCAATCCGGCTTCAAGCCCATCGCTTACGACAATCTCTCGACGGGTCACGCGGATTCGGTTCGCTGGGGTCCCTTCATCGAGGGCGACATTTTGGATCGTGGCCTTTTGAAAGCCACGCTGAAGGAGTTCTCGCCGGCCTTCGTCATCCACTGCGCCGCCAACGCCTATGTCGGTGAGTCCGTCGAGGATCCGCGCAAATATTACCGCAACAATGTCGGCGGCAGTCTCGCGCTGCTGGATGCCTGTCTCGACCAGAATATCGGCGGGCTGGTGTTTTCTTCCAGCTGCGCCACCTATGGCGTGCCGCCGCAATTGCCCATCCGTGAGGAAACGGCGCAAATGCCGGTCAATCCTTACGGGCGCACGAAGCTGATATTCGAAATGGCGCTCGATGATTATGCCGCCGCCTACGGTCTGCGTTTCGTGGCGCTGCGTTATTTCAATGCCGCCGGGGCCGACCCGGACGGTGAGCTTTACGAGCGCCATGAGCCTGAAACCCATCTGATCCCGAGGGCACTGATGGCGGCTGCCGCAAGGCTGCCGCAACTGGATGTCTTCGGGGCGGATTACGACACCAGCGACGGCACTTGCATTCGCGATTACATCCATGTCAGCGATCTGGCCGATGCCCATGTGGCTGCCGTCAATTATCTTGCCGAGGGCGGAGAGACGCTGCGCGTCAATCTCGGTTCCGGTCACGGTACGTCGGTCGGCGATATCATCCGGGCGATCCACCGCGTAACGGGGCAGGAAGTTCCGGTCCATTTCGGCGCAAGGCGCGCCGGCGATCCGCCAGCCCTGTTTGCGGATATCAAACGTGCGGAAGAGACGCTCGGTTTTATCCCGAAGCGTTCGGATATCGACACCATCATCCGGACGGCAGGTCCCGGTTTCGGACTGGAGGTGCGGTCATGAAAGCCCATTCCACCCCTTCCGTTCCATCGGCCCGTGCGGTCGCAGTCGCCAGCGATTTGCGGATGCTACCGGTCTTTGCCGGCTGGAACCGCACGGCCTATCTTCTCGGCATTGGCGGCTGGCTGGTGACGCTCGCTTATTTCTGGATCTGGTGGCTCGATCGCGATCGTGTCATCGACTGGCCCTATTATACCGTCGTTACGATGACGCTCGCGTGGATCACGCTTCTGCCATCCTATTTCATCTTCATCTTTCTGAACGCGAAGGTTGTCGACCGGCGCTCCCCTCTGCCACGGGGCAGGGTGGCGATGGTCGTCACCAAGGCGCCGTCGGAACCTTTCGCGGTGGTGCAGAAGACGCTGCTGGCCATGCTCGAACAGAAGGGCCTGGAATTCGACGTCTGGCTTGCCGACGAGGCTCCGGATGCGGAAACGCTGAAATGGTGTGGCGCGCACGGCGTTTTCGTTTCCACCCGACAGGGTGTTGCGGAGTATCATCGCAAGACCTGGCCGCGGCGCACACGCTGCAAGGAAGGCAATCTCGCTTATTTCTACGATCACCACGGTTACGAGCGTTATGATTTCGTCGCCCAGTTCGATGCGGATCATGTGCCGGAACCGGATTATCTGCGCGAGATCGTCCGTCCCTTTGCCGATCCGAAGGTTGGATATGTTTCGGCCCCGAGCATCTGCGACGCCAATGCCGGTGAGAGCTGGGCCGCGCGCGGCAGGCTTTATGCCGAGGCGAGCCTGCATGGCGCGCTGCAACTGGGTTACAATAATGGCTGGGCGCCTCTATGCATCGGTTCTCATTATGCCGTGCGCACGAAAGCCCTGCGGGAGGTCGGCGGCCTTGGGCCGGAGCTTGCCGAGGATCATTCCACCACGCTTCTGATGAACGCCGGCGGCTGGCGCGGCGTTCACGCCGTCAACGCCATCGCCCATGGCGACGGGCCGGTGACCTTTGCCGATCTCATCGTGCAGGAGTTCCAGTGGTCGCGCAGCCTGATGACCATTCTGCTGCAATATTCAAGGCACTACGTGCCGAAGCTGCCGCCGCGGCTGAAGTTCCAGTTCCTGTTTTCGCAGCTCTGGTATCCGCTGTTTTCAGGCTTCATGGCGCTGATGTTCGTGCTTCCCGCCGTTGCGCTGATGCGCGGCGATGTGCTGGTCAACGCATCCTATCCGGCGTTTCTGGCGCATTTCCTGCCGGTTTCGCTGATCATGATCGTATTTGCCTTCTTCTGGCGGGCCACGGGCGCATTCCGTCCGCATGATGCGAAGCTCTTCAGCTGGGAGGCCATGGTATTTCTGTTCCTGCGCTGGCCCTGGTCGCTGATGGGCGTGCTGGCGGCGATACGCGACACGATCCGTGGCGATTTCGTCGATTTCCGCATCACCCCCAAGGGCACGCAGGCAAAACCGCCGCTGCCGCTGAGGGTCGTCGCGCCTTACATTCTTCTGGCGGCGCTCAGCCTCGTGGCCATGGTTCTGGCGCCGCGGGAAAACGGGGCGGAGGGCTTCTTCGTCTTCGCCGCCATCAATGTGGCGATCTATGCGGGTCTTTCGGTGTTTCTGCTCATCCGCCATGCGATGGAAAACGGCTTGCCAAAGCTGCCGGCATTGCGCGGGGGAGCGACCGCCGCCGCCTGTTCGTTGCTGCTGGTGGCAGGCAGTGCCGTACAGCTCAGCTCCCATGCGATCGGCGGGCTGGAGGCCCTGTCGCACGGGCAGCCCTATGTCAGTTTTACCGAAACGCGGTTCACGGTCGCCGGTGCGGGCGTGGAAGGTGCGAGATCGGTGCGTCTGAAACTGCGCATTACCGTACCGGGATTGCGCGGACCGCAGGAAATGCAGGCGGAACCCATCGTGGCGCCGCCGCCGGCGGTGGCGACCGGAGAGATCATGCTGGCCGACAATAGGGTCGGACAATGAAGGAGGAGGCTGTGATGAAAACAACAATAAGCAAATGCGGATTCTCCGCTTTCGTACTCTGTCTTGCGGTGGTCGTGCCAAGCGCGGTCCACGCTGCAGGCGGCACGAAGACGCCGAAACCGCTCAGAACCAGCGAAGTCGTGGACATGTACTTCGACAAGACCTGGAAATGGGAAACGGGCGGTGGACGCTTCATCGCCCAAGACCGCAAATTCATCGCCGCAACGGAAGAAAAGGGCAAGAAGTCCATCGGTGAAGGCCGCTGGACCGTCGATGCCAACGGCACCCTGTGCATGCGCGCCACCTGGAAAAGCGCTGCAGGAAACGGCAAGGCCGATACCTGCTTCGACCATGGCCGCATTGGCAAGGTGCTCTACCAGCGCAAGCAGGGCGGGCCATGGTACGTGTTCCGGCACAACCCGCCACGCCCTGGCGATGAATTCCTCAAGCTCGTCCGCAAGGACGATGTCACGCCGCAGATCGCCGCTTACGACAAGGCGATGACGGCAACAAGGTAGGGAGTAAGGTGTCATGCAGATAACAAGAAGAAAACTTCTGTTCGCAGGTGGTGCCGCCGCAGCCTTTACCGCCGGCATGTATCCGGTGCTCAAGCTCGACGCACAGGGTGTCGCCCCCATGACGTCGACGGGCATGAAGACACTTGCCGACAAAAGACCGACATTGCATGCGGACGGCATCCGTTTCGGTGCCTACGATCCGCACGGCGATTTCACGGCCCAGACCGGGGTGGCGTCGGAACATCTGTTCCTGCCCTGGGAAGACGTGGATCTCGACAGTCTCGCACTTGCGGATGCCTACGCTCTGGAGCGCAAGCGCAACGTGCTGATCACGGTCGAGCCCTGGTCCTGGGACGTTAACTGGCGGCTCACCTCCGACGAGTTGCGCCGCAAGGTGATGAGAGGCGACTATGACCAGAACATGCAGGCGATCGCCGCACGCATGTCGGCGATGAAAAGTCCGTTGATCCTGCGCTGGGGACAGGAAATGGAAGACACGTCCGGCCGCTTCTCTTGGTCGGGCTGGAACCCGCGTGATTACATCACGGCGTATAAACGCATGGTGGACATGACCCGCAAGGCGGTTCCCAGCGTCAAGGTGATGTGGTCGCCGAAAGGTCTGGACGGTCTGCAGGCCTACTACCCAGGTGACAGCTACGCCGATCTGGTCGGCCTCTCGGTCTTCGGTCTCGAGGAATACGACAAGATCGAATATGGCGGACCGAAGACCTTCACCGATCTGCTGCGCAAGGGCTATGGACTTGTCGAAACCTTCAACAAGCCGGTCTGGGTTGCCGAACTGGGTTATGAAGGCGGCGATTCCTATGTTCGCCCGTGGATGAATGACGTGACGCTGAAACAGGCGGATTTTCCGAAGCTGGAAGAGGTCGTCTATTTCAACGACAAGGATGTTCATGCCTGGCCGCACAATCTCGGCAGACCGGACTGGCGCGTCGTGCGCCCGGCCAAGGCCTGATCGACGCCGAAAACCGGCGAGCGGCGATGCCGCTCGCCGGCGGTCCAATATTAGCTGGCCGCCGCCAGCATAGCCTCTGCCTCATATATGGCGCAGACGATGTGATA